>JABFRU010000002.1 GCA_013140985.1 Chitinophagaceae bacterium
CATCTCCGATAGTTACATGTTTTGCAGGCTTTACTGCGGTACCGTTGAATTTTACTTTATTGGTATCGCAGGCCTCTGCAGCCAATGTCCTTGTTTTGAAAAGACGAATGGCCCAGAGATATTTATCGATGCGGAGTTTTTCTTTTTCGGGCATTGATTTTTTATTTTCATTAAAACGTTATCGAAATCAAATCAGCATGCTTTTCGACGGTAAAGAAGATCTTTTCCGTATGCCATGCATTGATCGCTCTGCCACTACTTGAATAGGGCGGATTCCAGAACGGGCAGGATCGTTTCAATATGCGGATCATTTCTTCAGTAACAACCGGGTTGGGAGAGTTCAATATTTCAAGGTTGCTCAATCTGCCAGTTTTGTCTACAACAAATTTTGCTGTAACATTTAAACTAAACGTTGCAGAATCGGAAGAGCCATCTATAAACTTATCAGTATTTAAGTTTCGTTCAAGAAATCTACGCCAACTTATAACACCACCTTTAAAACTTGGGTGAATGGTCGCCTCATTAAATATCTTTTCCCGTTCCCCGGGGTCAGCGATTTGATCTTGATAACATGTGTCTTGAGTAACCTGCGCCTCTGACATGACAGGAAATACTAAAAATGCCAATAATATTTTACGGAGTAACATATCCTAAAATTAAAAAAACCCAACCGTAAGATTGGGTTTTGAAAAAATTACACAATAATTTATCAATTCATCTCCGCAAAATACTTGTGGAAGTAAGGGATCGTTTCTATTCCTTTATAATAGTTCTCAATATTATATTTTTCATTCGGGCTGTGCAGGTTATCATTATCCAAACCAAAGCCCATGAAAATTATTTTGATACCCAACTCTCTTTCAAGGATAGAGCAAATAGGAATACTACCACCACCACGAACCGGTATCGGCGCTTTGCCAAATGTAGTTTCAACAGCTTTGGCAGCTGCTTTATATCCTTTGCTGTCGATCGGGGTCATGTAAGGCTCACCACCATGATGCAATTCCGCTTTTACTTCTACCGATTTCGGTGCAATGGATTTAAAATACTTCAGCAATATTTCTGTCATCTTATTGGATGATTGATTGGGAACCAGGCGGGCGGAAATTTTTGCATAGGCTTTCGATGGCAACACAGTCTTTGCACCTTCGCCGGTATAACCACCCCAGATACCATTTATTTCAATGGTTGGACGGATACCCGTTCTTTCATATGTAGTATATCCTTTTTCTCCCCATAGTTCTTTTACACCGAGGTCATCCATATATTCTTTGTTATCATACGGAGCTTTATTGATCAATGCTCTTTCTTCCGGTTCTGCCACCACTACATCATCATAAAAACCGGGAATGGTGATATGATTGTTCTCATCATGACAGCTTGCTATCATTTTTGCCAAAATAGTAATAGGGTTTGCCACAGCGCCGCCATATGTACCGCTATGAAGATCCCTGTTGGCGCCGGTCACTTCCACTTGTATATAACTCAATCCACGAACGCCGGTATCGAGTGAAGGATTTTCCATGCTCAGCATGGAACTATCACTGATAAGGATCACATCAGCTTTTAATAAACTTTTATTAGCGGCAACAAATTTTCCCAGGTTGGGCGAACCCACTTCTTCTTCACCTTCGATCAAAAATTTTATGTTGGTCGTCATTGAATTTGTCTTCGATAATATCTCTAATGCTTTTACATGCATATAGAATTGTCCTTTGTCATCGGCGCTGCCCCTGGCAAATATTTTTCCATCAATAATAGTTGGTTCAAATGGAGGGTTGGTCCATAGTTCCAATGGTTCAGGTGGTTGTACATCATAATGACCATATACCAGCACCGTAGGTTTGGAAGGATCGATGATCTTTTCGCCATATACAGCAGGATGACCGTCGGTTGCCATTACTTCAGCTGTAGAACAACCGGCATCCAGTAAACTTTTCTTTACTGCTTCAGCGCATTTCTGCATATCGGCTTTGTGTTCGCTTTTTGCACTTACAGATGGGATGCGGAGCAGGTCGAGCATTTCATTCAGAAAGCGGTCTTTATTTTTTTCCTGGTATTCTTTCCATGCATTTGTCATAATGAATTGTTTTTGGGAGAACGAAGATAGGAGGATAGTTTTTAGTTTGTGGTTTCTGGTTTATAGTTTTTAGTAAATTGGCAGCATGAAAAAGATCATTTTTCTTTCAACGTTCATTATGGCTGGCCTCACTTTAAAGGCGCAGATCGCATACGATAGCCTTGCGATCAGCCGGTTTTTGATAAAAGAAGAAATGTATGGGGCTAACTGGAAAGACACACTCAAGGCGGGTCATTATTCGAATTATATCGCAGATGAAAGAACAGTTTGGGTAAAACCGGTACAGGTATATAAGGTGTTGCCCCCAATCATTTCGATCGTAAACCGGGTAAAAACCAATGGTACTGCCGATGTGGCCAAATGTTTTATTCCAAGACATAGCATCAATTATTATAAGGGTGGCAAAATAGTAAAATATCTTTTGATATGTTTTGAATGCGATGGCCTTCGCTTCAGCGATGATTCCAACAATACGTTTGTAAAGAGTGCAGATGTAAGAGAAAAACAAATGGCAGAATTAAAGGAGGTTTTTAAAAACCTGCTCTAACATTTCTTTCTGTTCACTCATCATTTTCCTGCTCCGTTTATACCAATTAAAGTGGGAGTCAATTTTTTCTGCATGATCTTACGACAGATTTCGTATTAATAGCCATGATATGAGAAAAACACTACTCTTAGCAGTTATCCTGCTTGCCGGCACTATAGTATCCGGGCAAACAACAAAAACAAGTGTATCAGGGATCATAAAAGATAGCACCGGGCAAAAACCTTTACAATATGCCACAGTTGAATTGTTCAGTGCCGGTAACCCCGGCACTGCTTTAAGAAGTGTATATACTAATGATAAGGGCAAATTTGTTTTCAATGCAGTAGATACGGGCAACTATATTCTTGCTTTCTCTCATACCGGCTTCGCAGAAAAAAAGCAAAACATAACTGTAACACAAGGTTCGCCAGTTGATATAAATGATATCAGCTTATCCCCGGCTTCAGTGACATTACAGGGAGCTACAGTTGTTGCAAAAAAACCATTGGTAGAACAGATGGATGACAAGATCGTCTTCAATGTAGAAAATGACCCTGCTACCAAAACGGAAACAGCGATTGATATTTTACGAAAAACCCCTTTTGTCAGTGTAGATGGTAATGATAATATATCAGTGAACGGGCAAACCAATTTTAAAGTATTGCTTAATGGCAGAGAGACAGCCATGTTTGCACAAAATGTAAAAGAAGCGCTGAAAGGTTTCCCGGGAGCATTGATCACAAAGATCGAAGTGATCACTACTCCATCTGCAAAATATGATGCAGAAGGGGTGGGCGGTGTGATCAATATCATTACTAAGAAAAAAGTAGTGGGTTATAACGGATCGGTCAATACTTATTACAGCAGCAATGGCTGGAGAAATGTCAATACTAATTTCAGTGCAAAATTTGGCAAAGTAGGAATAACGATGTACTACGGTGCCGGTGGTTCACATAATATTAAAGGAACATCACGGATGGAGACAGTTCCTTTTGTTACAGCGCCCTTCGATAAAAGGGTGTTGCTGGGCAACAGGGTGAACGGCAATTTCTGGAATTTTGGAAATGCAGAAGTAAGCTGGGAAGTTGACACATTGAATACATTCAGCTTTTACGGGAATGTAAGCGGGGGTAATAATAAGAATAAGCTGCATCAAACCATCACCATTGAATATCCCGGTGTTCCGGATTCAACGAGTGTCTATGACCTGGAAAGCCGCAACGAATATCCAACGGCCAGTTTCGGCGCAGATTACATTAAAAAATTCAAGAATAATAAAGAGAAGGAATTCAGCGTTCGCTTTAACGGCGAGTTTGGTAACAGTAATACTTTTTTAAACAGCCTGATGGATAACCAGGTGGCGCTTGACCGCTATGTTATCAATAACAGCGAAGCAAAGAACAGGCAATACACTTTACAATCCGATTTTATACAGCCGCTTCCAAAAAATCAAAAAATAGAGGCGGGCATGAAAGCAATTATGAGGAAGGCCAGTTCAGATTTTGAAAGCCTGATCAAGTCATACAGCAATGAAGATTATAAACAGAACCTGGATAATACAGATCAGTTCCGGTATGATCAGAATGTGTACAGCGCTTATGGAACCTACGCCTTTAAAATAAAGAAAACAACATTCAGGCTGGGTATGAGAATGGAGCATACAGAAGTGGATGGAGATTTTATTTCCTCTTCGACCAAAGTAAAGCAGAGTTACACCAACCTGTTGCCGAACATACAAGCCACCACAAAATTCAATAATGCTTTAACGATGGTAATTTCTTACAGCGATCGTTTGCAGCGTCCTTTTATTCAAAACCTGAATCCGTTTAAAAATAATAATGACGCACTGTTTATTTCTTTTGGCAATCCTAATCTTGATCCGCAGATCATTCATAGTTTATCGGTTCAAACAAGATTGAATAAAGGCGGCACTTTTGCCGGCATTACATTCACCGGTTCGTACAGCAATAATATGATCGCACAATATTCAGCTTTCAATCCTGCAACAGGTGTTACAAGCACTACCAGTGGTAATATCGGGAAAGAGTTAGCTATCAGCGCCAATGGAAATGTGAGCACCAAAATCAATAAGGACTGGAATGTTTTTATCAACGGAAACATCCGTTATAATAAAGTGGAAAATAAAATGCTGTCATCGCAAAAAAATAGTGGTTTTAGCGGCAATGCAAATCTGAATACAAGTTATACGCTTAAGAAAAAATTCACGGCAAGCGGCTATGCAGGCTTTTACCGCAATCCTGTTTCTTTTCAAACCCGTTACCCGCTGAATATATGGTATGGTATCAATGCAGGATATAAACTGTTCAAAGAAAAAGTAACTGTATCGGTTGGCGCTAATAATTTTTTTCAAAAAGACAGAACCTACAAGCTGGTGACTACGGATCCTGTTTTTCAATATACAAGCCAAAGTACTTTTCCATTCCGTGGTTTGGCTTTCAGTTTGTCATGGAATTTTGGAAAGCTGACTGAGAACGTAAGCAAGAAAAAAGGAGTGAATAATGACGACCTGATCAATAATGGAAATGGAGGTAACTGATCTTATTGATCATTTCGCTTCTCTCTTTTTATTATGGCGGGTAGTATGTTTATTACTTCCTTCTTCCGGTTTTGAAGTAACCGCTTTTTTCACTGCTTTACTGCCAAACCTGTCTTTGATATCATCAACGGCTTTAAAGAGATTCAGTTTTTCAACATTCTTATCAAACAGACTCATTTGCATGGTAAAAGGTATCATCTGGCTGAAGCGAACACCGAGTAACCTGACAGGTCTTTCTTTTTGATACGATTTATTAAAAAGATCTTTCACTTTTGCGATCAGTACATCATCTAATGCTGTGTAATCAATGGTTTCCTGTCTTGATGTGGTTTCAAAATCAGAATAACGGATCTTAACGGTCACACAACCCGCCAGTTTTTCATCTTCTCTTAATGAATAAGCTGTGGTTTCTGTTAGGCGTACCAGTTCACCATGTAAAAATTCTATATCATTATAATCTTTGTCAAAAGTATTTTCATGGCTCATGCTTTTCTGTTCCCAGTCGGTGGCTATTTCAGTGCTGCCAATTCCATGAGCTTTATGCCAAAGTGATTCTCCCCATTTGCCCACATATCGTTCCATTAATTCTATCGGGGTTCTTGCAATGTCTTCAATGGTATAGATGCCGAAATTCTTCAGGGTCTGTTCTGTTTGTTTGCCCACGCCATTTATTTTTTCAATACCCAATGGCCAGAGAAATTCTTTTTCTTTTCCATGAGGAATTTCTAAAAAGCCGTTGGGCTTTGCTTCGTTGGTTGCCATCTTACTGATAAACCTTGCTGATGAAAGTCCTCCTGAAATGGGAAGGCCTGTTTCGCTGCTGATGAGCTGTCTTAATTCCTTTGCATATTTACTGGCGCCAAAAAATTTATCCATGCCCGTCAGGTCAATATAAAACTCATCAATGCTTGCTTTTTCAAACAATGGAACTTTTGAGGCAATGATCTCCGTCACCCATCTTGAATATTTGCTGTAATCACCCCGGCTGCTGCTCGTTACAATTGCATGCGGGCAAAGTTGTAATGCTTTCTTCATCGGCATGGCAGAATGGATACCATATTTTCTTGCTTCATAACTGCAGGCGGCTACCACACCTCTTTCATAACCGCCAACCAGCACGGGTTTTCCTTTTAATGAAGGATCGTTGATGATCTCTACCGAAACAAAAAAAGAATCCAGGTCGAAATGAGCAATATGATGAAACTGGTCTTGCATGATTCGTAAAATTACTTCAATTATCCAGCACCTAAAGTTGTTTGAAATGCAGAGTACATACTTTATACCACAGTATCTTAATAATAAACCATATAATATGGAATTAATATGTCAAACACTTGTCTTTTATAGCAATATTTTTCTCCAAAAATTAGGTATATCAGATTAATGAATTTATTTTCACAGGCTGATCTTACTGAATAGCCAGTCCTGATCATTCTCTTCCACGAATCCATCTCCCTTTAAAAATCGCAGGATTTATTTCTTTTTAGAACCAAAACGAACTACTATGGTAAAGAGATTACTTTTTACTCTTTCAGCTATTTTATTTGTTTCAATAAGCTGGTCACAAAGTGTGGTACCCAGCATTACTAATGCAGGAGGCGGGTCCTACACTGATCCTTATTCCTATCTCCGTTATTTTGACTGGAGCATTGGCGAGTTGACGCTTATTGATACCAAAGCCTCTGCGGATAGTTCCATCTATGTTTACCAGGGAGTACTTCAGCCCTGTACAGAAAAACCGGGTAACTCCCCTCTAACAGCCAATTTTGACAACGGTGATTTCAAAATATTTCCCAACCCTACAGTCGGAAAATTTGAAGTAAACTTTTTTGTCCGTGCCAACGGCACCATGCACCTTCATCTCACCAATGCATTCGGGCAGATCATGGAGAGAAGATCATTCCGCTATTATGGCTGTTGTCATATCGAACATTATGATATCAGTCACTTACCGTCCGGGGTCTATTTCATAATTGCATCCCTGATACCGGATCCTGTTAATACAGGCGAATCACAAACAACTTTAAAACATAGTGGCTTGCGGGTTGTCAAGGTAAGATGATCTAAACTGAACGAACTAACCAATACTATAATATACTAATACCGATCAAATCAAAACTTCTATTATGAGAAAGTTATTATTTACGCTGTCAATTCTTTTATTTTTTGTTGCTGTGTCAGAAGCGCAGGCGCCTCATTTTTTTAATTACCAGGGGGTAGCCCGCAATTCTGTTGGCAATGCGCTGGTAAATAAAAGTATTGGGCTGCGCATCACCATCCGGGATGGAGGTGCATTGGGTATCCCGGTGTACACTGAAACAAGAAAAGTGATCACCAATAATTTTGGCTTGTTCAATATACAGGTCGGAGGCGCCGGAGCAACAAATGTTGCCGGGTCCATTTCAGGAGCTTTGTGGAACCTCGGTACTAAATGGATGCAGGTAGAAATCGATCCGGAAGGAGGTACTACTTTCAAAGATGTTGGCACCACGCAACTGATATCTGTGCCATATTCTTTATACAGCAACCTGACAGGAGATATAGTTCTTCCTTTCATTAAATCTCAGAACGAAGAAGTTCCTTTATTCAGGCTAACCAATACCGGCAATGGTATCAATAGCCTTGCTTATGAAGGGCTGACCAATTCTACAGCAAATGGTGCAACGGCTATAAGAGGTGTGATCAGTTCTCCATCACCCGGTTCTTTCTCAGCCGGTGTTATTGGCCGTAATAATGGAACCGGTGTAAATGGGTTCGGTGTGTATGGATATCAGAACGGAACAGGTTCCGGGGTGTTTGGTGAAACTCCGGGTGGAATTGGAGTATATGGTAACAGCCAAACAGGTATTGGAGTGTATGGACAATCACTTGCATTTGGTCCTTCAATAAAAGGATATAAAAATGAGAATGGCCAGGGTAATGTTGGTTTTTTTGAGAACGTAAGTCTCATCAACTTCTCCCCGGCATTAAGAGTACAAACAAATGGTCCTGGTGATGGAGTAAATATGAATATGACAGGTGTAGGCAAAGGCGGCGTATTTACCATTAATAATCCTGCCAGTCTTGCCAATGTGATGGAGTTTTCAACCAATGGCGCAGCCGGTACAGTTGCTCTTTTACAGAATACTAATTCAGGCAATAATAGCAATGTATTTGATGTAAGAACAAATGGATTAGGTAAAGTGGGATTTCTTCAAAATACAAATGCAGTGAATGCTGCGAATGCATTTGAAGTACAAACAGCCGGTACAGGACGCACCGGTCTTTTACAAAATACCAATGCAGCCAATGCAAGTAACGTATTGGAAGTACAAACAAATGGAACAGGTAAAGTGGGATTTCTTCAAAATACAAATACAACCAGTAATGCGAATGCCCTGGAAGTACAAACAGCCGGCATGGGACGTACTGGTCTTTTACAAAATACAAACGCAACAAATGCAAGTAATGTATTGGAAGTACAAACGAATGGTACAGGCAGAACAGGATTTTTGCAAAACACCAATGCCACCAACGCTGCTAACGTTTTAGAAGTGCAGACCAATGGTAACGGCAGAGTAGGTGTGCTTGAGAATACAAATATCACCAATGCAAGCAATGTGCTGGATGCAAGAACAGCCGGAACGGGCAGGGTAGGGTTTATGCAAAACACCAATGCTACCAACAATGCAAACGCATTGGAAGTGCAGACGAATGGAACAGGCAGAACAGGACTTTTGCAAAATACCAATGCTGTGAATGCTGCCAATGTATTAGAAGTACAGACCAATGGTATTGGCAAAGTGGGATTCCTGCAAAATACAAATACAGCTAATGCTGCTAATGCTTTGGAAGTGCAAACAGCAGGTACAGGACGTACAGGGTTGTTACAAAATACCAACGCAACAAATGCAAGCAATGTATTGGAAATTCAAACAAACGGTACAGGGCGGGGAGAATTCATACAAAACACCAATGCCGCCAATGCCGCCAATGTTTTGGAGGTGCAAACAAATGGATTAGGCAGGGTGGAAGTATTGCAAAATACCAATGCCGCTAATGCGAGCAATGTATTTGATGCAAGAACTAATGGAACCGGACGGGTTGCTTTTATGCAAAACACCAATGGCGCCAATAACAGTAATGTATTGGAAGTGCAAACAAATGGTTCAGGCAGGGCAGGCCTTTTACAAAATACCAATAACACCAACGCTGCTAATGTACTGGAAGTACAAACAAACGGTACAGGCAGAGTGGCCGTGTTGGAAAACACAAACGCTATTAACAATAGTAATATACTGGATGCAAAAACAAACGGAACAGGTCGTGTCGGGTTCTTGCAAAACACCAACGCAGTCAATGCAGCCAATGTACTGGAAGTGCAGACCAATGGTACCGGCAGGGTTGCTGTTTTACAAAATACCAATGCAGGCAATCCCAATAATATATTGGATGTAAGAACAAACGGGATTGGAACGATGGCATATATGCAGAGTACAAATAGCCTGAATACATTCAATATCGTCGAACTGCAAAGCAACGGTTTGGGCAGGACACTATTCGTGGAAAATACAAATGCCGGCAATCTTACCAGCGCATTAAATGTTACCCACATCGGTAATAGTTATGCAGCTTATATACGAAACCTGAATGCTACACCGGCTAATAGAAAAGGTTTGCAGGTGGATGGATCAGTATTCATCAATGATGCTACACAGTCGATCGATAGTATTACAGGTGCATTAGTAATAAGGAGCGGCGGATTAGGTATTGAAGGAAATCTTAATGTAGGAGGAAAGGCAGGATTTAGCGGTGAAGTTAATTTTAAAGCTCCGGTTGCTTTTTCAGATGGTAGTGAGTCCGTCAATACAACCACAGGTGCGGTAACCGTAGTAGGTGGAGTAGGTATTGGTAAAAGATTGAATGTGCAGGGCAACGTTGATTTCAATACAAATCTTAATGTGGATGGCACCACTACATTGGATACACTGAATGCAAACGGACAGGTAACTATCACTGCAAATCCTGGTAGCGGAAGTGAGAGTAATTATGGCGACTACCCATTGCGGGTACAGGGAAGCAGCCAGGGAATAGCTATTAAAGTAAATGGCAACCGCGGAAATGCCAATAATTTTATTTCCTTCTGGGATGCAGGAACTAATCAAATGTGGGGACGGATCGAAGGGGAAACTCAAACTGAGTTGGAAAATAATAATAGCGATTATGCATTTGAGAGCAGGCAATTCCAGGGGGATATTGCATTTGGGGTTATTGATGTACTGTCCGGCGGGTATGATGTTGCTGTAGCCGGAGTTGATCTGGCGGCGTCGCTCTCCTCTGCAACAGCATGTGTTGGCTTTGGAGCCTGCATCACATCCCCGATCCCATCCTTTATCATAGCAGCCGGAACAAAACTGGGTGTTGCTATTATAAAAGAATTAGCTACCATTGGAGCGCTGGTATTTACAGGTATAAATTATAACGATTATAAGAATAGTAAAGCTGCCGGAATTGGAGTGAGCTATCAATCCGGCGCCGGGGATTATGCAGAATACTTAATCAAAGCTCAGCCAACAGAAAAATTTATGCCTGGAGATATTGTTGGCGTTAAAGGAGGAAAGATCAGTAAGAACGTTAGTGGCGCTGAAAAGATCATGGCAATTTCAACAAGGCCGATTGTATTAGGAAATGTGCCGCAGCCAGGTGATGAAAAGAATTACGAGAAAGTTGCCTTTTTAGGCCAGGTCCCGGTAAAAGTATTTGGAAAAGTAAATGTAGGTGACTACATCATCCCGAACGGGAACAATAATGGCGTCGGCAAAGCAGTAACGCCAACTGAAATTAAATCAGCAGATATTAAAAACATTTTGGGAATTGCCTGGTCAGGTACTTCGCAGAGCAATACTATCAGTATCATCAACGTGGCAGTGGGAATAAATGTAAATGATAATCAAAAAGTGGTTGATGAGCTGCAATCGCAGGTTAGCGATCTGAAAAACCAGATCGCAGCAACAAATGATAAGCTGGAAAAATTCATGGCGGAATTGAAATCGCCGGGCAGCACTGCTCCTGGGAAAACAGTGCCTTTAACCAGCGTTAACCCGATAGTGCCTGATGAAAGCAATATTATTTATTATCAGTTCACAAGAGAACAAGCAGAACAATCTCTTGTAATGGCAGAAAAAATGATGCGGGAGAGTGGTGTGGATATCGAAAAGCATCCTGTCTGGATCAAGTATAAGAGTGATCCTGCTTTTAAAGAGGCTATCATTAAAAAGATGCTTGCAATAACAGAACAGGGAATAGAAGATGCAAAAAAGATAAATACAAAAAAAAGCAGTAAGTAATAATGCAGCCCGTAGTTAAAACAGGATGATTGCAAATAAAAATTATAAAGAATGAAACGATTATATAAGCTGGCAGGCCTGCAATTACTATTGTTGTTGAGTTCAAATTTATTTGCACAACAGATAACAGTGTTGCCGGGCAATAATAATTATTCCCCGCAATCAGGTCCGCAGGGCGCATTGAGATCACAGCGACAGTTCTATCTTATCAGGCCACAGGAAGCAAGGGCCAGCGGACTTGCCGGTGGAACTGCTATTAATCAAATTGGATTTACGATTGGAATCGCCCAGGACAGTATTACAAGAGGTGCTTTTAAAGTTTGGTTGCTGAATACAGCAGATCAGATCAGCAGGATAGACAGCAGTTGGAAAGAAGTAACTATAAATACAAACACTCATTCATCCCGGTTTTTCCCCGGGGAATATGAAGTGCAGGTGATCCCCGTTGCAACATGTCCAATCGTTGCGGATACTTTACGGTTCTCTTTTTCAAACCGGAATCTTGAGGCCTGTCAACCACCAACTGGTTTAAAGACCACAAGTATAACAGCTACTTCTGCCACACTGAACTGGGTGGCGCCCGCCAATGCACCTACTCAATACAAAGTAAGTTATAAAGCCACTGATGCTGCTGTATGGACTACCGCTAATACGGCCAGTACTTCTTTGAATATATCAGGGTTAACGCAGAATAAATTATATCAGTGGCGTATAGTTAGTGATTGTTCCGGTGATTCATCTGAGATAGCAGGAGATAATTTTACCACGGCGATTGCCAGTGTATGTAACCCGCCAACTGGATTAACTGTATTACGTTTGGAGACTTCTGCTACTGATACATTAGCTGTATTAAAATGGACAGCAGCATCAGGGGCACAATTTTATTCAGTAAACTATCGCAGAACAGGTACTATAAATTGGAGCAATCTTCTCTCTTTTACAGATTCTCTTGTTGTAAGGCATTTGCAACCGGGCACAACTTATGAATGGCAGGTAAAAACAAATTGTGCGTCAGGTTCCGGAGATTATCAAAACGGACCCGGCTTTACCACCAATGGAACAGTGAGATGTTATGCCCCTTATAATTTGGCTGTTAATACACTTACTGATTCTACTGCGGTACTGGCATGGGATGCCTACCCGGGAGTTACTTCACATAAGATACGTTACCGGTTAAAAGGAACTATTCCATGGACAGATGCTATCAACGGAATGACACAGGTATTTAATGACAGTATAGATATTCCCAACCAAACCGGCCTGGTTTCTGTGAACCTGCCAGGCACATATACCTACACGGCCGATAGCGGTCTGTATGTTGCTTTTGAATACAGCAGAGTAACCGGTGATTTATCAAGTGAGAATATTACCGTTAGCACAACGGTTGATTCCATGCTTAACATCAGTGGGCAGAATCCAATTAGATTTCCCTTATCGTTTTCAAGCAGGCCAGATTCTGGTCTTGTTGCGCAGGATTCGATCCTGACAAATTCTGATTACCGGCCTGAAACTATTTTTGGTTCTGCTTCATTAGTGGATAGTGTAGCTGTTTTAGCTGTATGGACATTGGGAAAAACAGCTCCCCGTTTTCAGGATACCACTATTGTATCGGCACAAATATCCAACAGGTCATTAACCGTTGACAGAAGATTTGGAGTACGACTAACCATAAAAAATAAACAGACCGGCGCACTTCGGTATTCTAAAATAGATTCGATCACCGTAAGGGCTGCGATAGATACTATTATCACCTTCAAGGAATGGGTGCCGGTCAAATATGAAAATGATTCGGTCATTATTTCTATTGATCCAAGGCCAACTGAAAATGTGACCAATAATAATTCAAAAGGGTTCATACAATCAGTAAATCCCAACCTGCTTGCCTATGCAGATGAAACATCTCCTATCACACAGGTTGGTTTTGATACATCTCCGGGATTATTGCTTACGAAACATAAAATGAAAGGATGCGGAAAAGTGATAGCGGCACAGGTATTTCTGACCACATCGTCCAAAGGCCATTCAGTCTATGCTGTTTTAAGAAATTCAGCAGGAACGATCACACAATCACTTCCATTTACACCGGATTCAACACAGACCAACAGTTATCATTCGTTCTATTTTAGTACGCCGGTAGCTTTTCAAAATGAAGATTTTTATATCGGGCTTGCTCAACCTGCATCTGCAACTCCTTATCGTCCTGTAGGTGCCCAGTGGGAAAATTCAGTGAGCCGGGCAGGAGCATTTTATAAAGCCAACCTGGACGGGACGGGCCTTGTTGATTCTTCCGGGTTCGGAAGATTAATGATAAGAGCTGAAATTATTCCTTCATCACCACAACCATTTATTGATAGTGCTATTGATGGTAAGATCTATCTCTGTTCAAGCGGAACAAGGATATTAAGTGCAGGAAATATTGAAGAGAGGTTTGCAGATAGTGTAATCAGTTATAGCAGCCAGGATCCAAATATTGGTTACCGGGCTATCCAGGCATTGGGAACTCCTGATGTTTATCCCGCATATGGTACTGTTTACGGTGCATGGTTAAGTGAACAACCGGATAGCACCCGGCCCAATAAACATGAATACATTGAGTTGAGATTTCCGAATCCTGACCAGGTTAATTTTATTGATATTTACGAAACTGCAAACCCGGGTGCGGTTGATACAGTATGGGTAAAAAATTCTGTAACGCTTAATTACGATACTGTCTTTACCAGAATACCTGATACTACATTAACGCCGGTAGCCAGAAAATATCGTGTAACCTTCCCGTTAACACCCAACCCTGTTTCTCAAATAAAGATCTCCTTGAATTCCGGTAAGATACCGGGTTATAATGCAATTGATGCAGTAGCCATCGGAAAGATGACAGTGCCGGCAACGTATTCTAATTATGCATGGACAGGACCAGGCATTGTGGGAGCAACAAATACACAATCAATCACTGTGAATGCACCGGGAAATTATAAAGTAACAGTAACAACTGCTGCCGGCTGCACTCCATCATCAGATAGTGTGACGGTAATAAGTACACCGGCTTCTGTTGCTATTTCACCAGCTGGAACGATAAACATATGTGCGGGCGATAGTATTTGGCTCAAGTCAAGTATAGTTGGCGGTAATACATGGAGTAACGGATTGACAGCAGACAGCATTAAAGTAAAAACAACCGGCACATATAGTTTGATCAATAACGTAGGATGCGGCACATTAACTTCCAATTCGGTTACTGTCAATGTAAATCAAAAACCAACTGCAAGGATCACAGGTAACCTGTTTGTCTGTCCTTCACTTACTACGACATTGAACGGTGGCCCCGGTTATAATACCTATCAATGGAAAAATGCTGCCGGAACAATACTGGGTACTTCGCAAACATATGCTGTAAGTGTTTCTGGCCTGATCAAGCTTGTTGTTGATTCGCTGGGATGTAAGGACTCCACTACCGTATTTGTAAACAATGCACCTGCGCCGGCCCCGGTAATAACAGGGGTATTGCAATTCTGTGCAGGAAACTCAACTACGTTAGACGCAGGTGCATTCTCATTATATGATTGGAGAAATTCTGCCGGAACAACAGTGAGTACTGCCCGGACACTTGTCGTAACCACTGCCGATAACTTTTATGTCACAGTTACAAATGGATTCGGATGTTCCGCAACATCTGCTACTGTTACTACTTCTCAATTTCCATTTACGACACCAACCATCACAGGTAATTCATCATTCTGTCCCGGCGGTAGTTTAACACTTACGGCAAGTGCTGGTTATGTAGCATACCGATGGTCGCCGGGTAATCAAACCACTCAATCAATAACTGTAAGTGCTGCTGGTACCTACACTGTTACCGCTACTGCTGCTAATGGTTGTGAAGGAAGTGCAAGCAGGGTCATTACGCTGGATCCAATTCCAACGCCGGTCATTACAGGAAGCCTTATTTTCTGTCCCGGCGGAGATTCAACAACATTGGATGCAGGACCGGGTTATGCATCTTATCAGTGGAGAAATGGAATAGGAACAATTATAGGTACCAACAGGACGGTCAATGTGTATTCTGCTGATAATTTTTATGTGATTGTAACAAATTCATCCGGGTGTGCAGGAACTTCTCCTTTTGTAACCACCAGCCTGTTGCCATTTACACCACCAACCATTACAGGCAATTCATCATTCTGTCCGGGTACAAGTATAACGCTTACAGCAAGCACAGGCTATACATCATACGTTTGGAAAAATTCAGCCGGAACAACAGTGGGTACAAGTGCTGCACTCGTTGTAACCACGGCAGATACGTATACTGTTACAGTAACGGCTGCCAATGGTTGTAAAGGAAGTTTAAGCAGAACCATAACGCAAACCGTACCTCCTCACCCGGTCATATCAGGTTCATTGCAATTTTGTGTCGGAAGCTCAACAACATTAAATGCCGGCCCGGGATATACATCATACATATGGAAAAATGGAGCTGGCGTAGTAGTAGGTACAAATCAAACCTATGTAATGACTGTTCCCGGATTTATAAGACTTATTGTTGATTCTACCGGTGGATGTTCGGATTCAACAAGTGTGATAACGACCACTATCCCCGGTCCAACTCCTGCTATTACAGGATCAGTACAATTCTGTGCTGGCAGTTCAACAATATTGAATGCAGGAGCAGGGTTTGCCTCATATACATGGTTGCTCAATGGTAGTGGCATTGTAGGCACCAATCAAACGCTTACTGTTCTTGCTGCAGGTAGCTATTCTGTTATTGTAACAAATGGATTTGGTTGTTCCGGAACTTCTCCTGCTGTGAATGTTACTGTATTCCCGCTACCGACTCCAGGTATTACAGGTAATTCAACGTTCTGTCCGGGTGGTAGTGTAACACTTACCGCTAATGCAGGATATACAAGTTATTTGTGGGCTCCGGGAGGAGCAACAACACCATCTATATCAGTGAGCACAGCCGGAACTTATACGGTCACTGTTACTGATGGGAATGGTTGTATCGGAAGCATAAATAAGATCATCACACAGGCCGTCGCCCCGGCCCCGACCATTACCGGCTTAACGAATATCTGTACGGGGAGTACGACAACACTGAATGCCGGAGTTGGTTATACAAGTTATTCATGGTCTCCGGGAGGCGCCACTTCACAAACAATAACGGTGGGTACAGCGGCAACATATACTGTTACTGTTACCAATGCAAGCGGTTGTTCAGGTACTGCCAATGCTACTGTAACAGTAACGAATAGCGTACCGCCTAAACCCGGACCGATCACTGGCCCTGTAAATAATTTGTGTAATACAACAGGAAATCTCTATTCGATTACGCCGGTCCCGGGAGCAACCTCTTATGTATGGACTGTTCCTTCGGGAGCTACTATTATTGGCCCTAACAATGGTGTATCGATCACAGTTAATTACAGTACTTCATTCACTACGGGAAATATTACTGTGGCAGCCTTTAATGTCTGCGGTCAGAATCCAACCAATGATCCGAGAGAATTAGCCGTGACAAGTCTTCCTGCAGTACCCGGTGCGATCAGCGGACCTACCACAGGTTTATGCCAGCGTACAGGAGTAGTTTATTCCATCGCACCTGTATTGGCGGCGACCACTTATACATGGACAGTGCCTGCAGGCGTAACGATTACTGCCGGGCAGGGTACCAATTCGATAACAGTAAGTTTCAGCGGTACGTTCATTGATGGCCCGGTCTCTGTGCTTGTTTCCAATGCTTGCGGAGCCAATTCAACAGCTTCTACTCTCGCTTTGCAGGGGCCTACACTTGCACCCGGTCCGATCACCGGTGCAGCGATCGGTGATTGCAGGCTGGAGAGCCAGACCTATTCAATAGCGGCAGTTAATTTCGCCCTCTCTTATACATGGGTTGCTCCGCCGAGAGTAACAATACTTGAGGGACAGGGAACCACATCTGTTAAAGTGAAATTCGATGATGATTTTGTTACCGGTGATCTTTGTGTATATACCAACACGGCCTGCGGAAGAAGTGCTTATAGATGTATGACTGTTTTTGAATCACCATGTCCAAACTTTATTGTTTATCCTAATCCTACATCAGGAATAGTGAAAGCATTGGTGAAATTCGGACCTTATGGCAAATACACTTTGAGGATCGCAAACTTCCTTACACAGGTGGTATATGAAAAAGAATTCACCTGGAGTGGAATAGACTGGACAATTGACCTCAGCCGTATTCCAAGCGGAGTATATGATGTGACCATTTATAATGATTCTTATAAACGAACTACCAAACTGGTAAAAATAAATTGATAGGGATGGTTAAATCATTCGTAAAAGGGGCAGTGCAATACTGCCCCTTTTTTTTATATTTTTAATGATCTATGAACCTCGAATGGCTTAAAGCAGGGATTGGTCCGTTAAAAGACATCTTAACTTACCTGACAAAAGAAGGCAAGACCAATGATGTATTGAAGAAACAGGTGATAAGAGAACTGCGTAACAACCTGAATATTTTTCATAATGCTTATCTCAATGAAGTGTCTGCTGATGTGATGATAGACATGCTGAACAATGATGCTGTTAAAAAAGCAGTAGATGCAAATTTTAAATTCAAGAAATTAAAAGCAGGGAAGATCGAACCTTATCATATAAAAGATGACCGTAATAAAAAATACATTGGATGGGAGGCTGATCAGTTAGTGGATAAGATAGATGAAAAAATAGAAGAGCTGAAGAATATCAAGAAAATGAATAAGAACAGTGTCGAAAAAGTGAAGAACAATATTTCATTAATGCTGAGTAATCTTTACTACCGGATGAAATTGCTGGCGGATTTTATTAAAGGGCCTAAGTAAGATAGATATCCAATAAGCCATCCGGCAACTCCACCATCACTTGCTTTTTCTTATGATCTACTTTTTGCAAAGAATCATCATGTAATGGTATCAGTACTTCTTTACCTCTTATTTCCAACCGGCAAAGTAGTTGATGTGGTTGTTCGATCAGTTCGAGAATTTCACCAAGCAGTTCATTGTTATTGATGATAGTATAGCCTAACAATGAGACCGGTGAATTTTTAGCTGCAAATTTTTTGAGATCGGCTTCAGTGAGCCAAACTATTTTCCGGGAAAGTCTTATGGCTGCTTCCCGGGTATTGACACCCTCCAGTTTTATATAAACCTCATCATCCGACTTGACCTTTGTCGTTTCAATGAACCAGGGAATAAAAGAATTCTTTTTCTCTTCAATGAAAATTGCCTGCAATCCTTTGAGTGAAGTTTTTTTACCCAATTCATGTTTCAGTAATAACTCACCTTTCAATCCATGAATGGCAACAAATTTTCCTATATTAAAATATTCGGTCATGAAGTAATGCGAAATTAGTGCTGAAAAGCGAACCGGTCGTACAAGAGTCCCGCCCTGGCGGGAACGAAGTTGATAGTAGCAATAGTAGCAATACAGCCGGCTACATAAAAATAATCAGCGAAATCTTTTTAACCCGGAAATCAATGGTCAAAAAAATCCCGTCTGGCTTTAGGCGAGACGGGATCAATGAACTTTCAGGACCGGACATTTTATCCTTCACCACCGCCGTTACCTTCTGTCTTTCTCTCAGGTCTGCGACCTGGCATCGGACGTCTGGTTCTTTTGTTGCGGTAAGATTCTTCCTGGCGTTTTTTTACCTGTGCGTCATGCTCAGCACTCCACTTGGTGAATTTTTCCATGGCAGCAGCATCATCAAACAGACCCAGCTTCACACCACGAAGCAGGTGTTTCAGATACAATACTCCTTTGAAGCTAAGAATACGGCGAACAGTATCGGTGGGTGTAGCACCTTTGTTCAACCAATCCAAAGCTCTCTGGCGATCCAGCTGAATAGTAGCCGGAACGGTCAGTGGATTGTAAGTACCTAATTTCTGGATGAATTTCCCGTCACGAGGTGCCCGGGAATCTGCTACTACGATGAAGTAGAAGGGTCTTTTTTTAGACCCATGTCTTTGAAGACGGATTTTGGCTGACATTAAATAGAAATTTAACGTTGTTAACAATAATTGTTTAAGTCCGGTTGAAACCGGGCGACGAAGATAAGCGAAAAATGAGAAATAAGGAATAAGAAATAAGGAATGAGAAAGTATTGCAGACTAATGACTAACGATTCCTGACTTCCGACTATTTCCTTATTCCCGGCATCATCTTACTGAGCATGTTCATTTTATTCATGTTCTTCATCATGCCCCGCATTTGGTCAAACTGCTTCATGAAGTTGTTCACTTCCTGGATGTCTTTGCCGCATCCCCTGGCAATACGTTTTTTGCGATTACCGTCTATCAGGTCCGGATCGGCCCTTTCTTCGGGTGTCATGGAGTTGATCATGGCTTCAATGCCTTTGAAGGAGTCGTCGTTTATATCGAGGTTCTTTATTTTACTTCCAACACCGGGTATCATTCCCAGCATATCTTTCATATTGCCCATCTTTTTGATGGCTTCCAGTTGAGTTTTGAAGTCGGCAAAATCAAATTTGTTCTTCCGGATCTTGGCTTCTAGTTTCTTTGCCTGTTCTTCATCAAATTGCTCCTGTGCTTTTTCAACCAATGAAGTGATATCACCCATGCCCAATATCCGTTGCGCCATTCTTTCGGGGTAAAACACATCAAGTGTATCCATCTTTTCACCACTGCTGGTAAACTTAATGGGTTTATTCACGGTGTATTTGATCGAAAGAGCAGCACCACCTCTTGTATCGCCATCGAGCTTGGTAAGAACAACACCGGTAAAATCCAAGCGATCATTGAATGATTTGGCAGTATTCACGGCATCCTGGCCGGTCATACTATCAACAACGAATAAAATTTCCTGGGGGTTGACAGCGGTCCTGATATTGGCGACCTCGGTCATCATTACTTCATCGACCGCTAAACGGCCGGCCGTGTCTATGATGACGACATTCTTATTTTTACTTCTTGCTTCTTTGATCGCATTTTGAGCAATGGCAACAGCATCTTTACTTTCGAGTTCAATATGAACATCTACGCCGATCTGCTCACCGAGTACTCTTAGTTGTTCCATTGCAGCAGGGCGATAAATATCGGCTGCAACAAGAAGAGGGGAGAGTCCTTTTTTTGTTTTGAGATAATTGGCCAGTTTACCGCTGAAAGTTGTTTTACCGGAGCCCTGTAGCCCTGCGATAAGGATCACAGCCGGATTCCCTTTGGCATTGAACGTAGCCTCTTGTCCACCCATCAACTCTGCCAGTTCGTCTTTCACAATTTTGGTCATTAACTGACCGGGAGAAATGGCATTGATAACCTTTTCGCCAATGGCTTTGTCTTTTACTTTGTCAGTAAACTCCTTGGCGATCTTAAAATTTACATCAGCATCTACGAGGGCTCTGCGGATATCCTTTAATGTCGATGCGATATTCAGTTCGGTGATACGACCCTGGCCTTTTAAATTTTTAAAGGCACTTTCTAATTTTTCCTGTAAACTATTGAACATATCAGCAAATCATTTTCATCTGTCACAAAATAAAAAGTGAACATCATGATGTTCACTTTAAAATAGGATTGCAAAGATAGGTCAGAGTAGATTTATATCATGCGCCTAAATAGGTTCTTAAAAGTTTACAACGATTGGAGGTTTTAAGCTTTGTGATGGCCTTATCCTTTATCTGTCTTACTCTTTCTCTTGTCAGGTTGAATTTTTCGCCAATATCTTCCAGGCTCATGGGATGATCCACCCCGATACCAAAGAAAAAGCAGATAACCTCTTTTTGCCTCTCGGTCAATGTTTTCAGACTTCTGTCGATCTCTGTTTTCAGTGATTCGTTGTGAATCAGCTCTCCGTCTGCTTTTTCAGCATTGGGATTTTCCATTACATCCAGCAAAGTACTTTCTTCACCTTCGGATAAAGGTGTATCCATGCTTACATGGCGACCATTGATGCCGAGTGTTGAGGAAACCTCTTCGAGGTCCATGCCAAGCATTTCAGCAAGCTCTTCTGCTGAAGGCTCCCTTTCATACTGTTGTTCCAACAAGGAGAAAGCCTTTTGAATGCGATTGGTCAATCCTACTTTGTTGAGCGGAAGCCTTACAATACGGGATTGTTCTGCCAAAGACTGGAGAATGCTCTGGCGGATCCACCAAACAGCGTAAGAAATGAATTTAAAACCTCTTGTTTCATCAAACCGCTGGGCGGCTTTGATCAGGCCAAGATTACCTTCATTGATAAGATCGGGAAGAGAAAGGCCCTGGTTTTGGTATTGTTTTGCCACCGATACAACAAAACGCAGGTTTGCTTTGGTCAAACGATCCAAAGCTCTCTGGTCACCTTGTTTGATCAGGGTGGCGAGTTTTACCTCTTCTTCAGGGGTTATCAATTCTACTTTGCCGATTTCCTGGAGGTACTTTTCCAGGCTTTGAGATTCACGGTTCGTAATAGACTTCGTGATCTTGAGTTGTCTCATGCTCATAGGTATGGCGTTTAAATGGTGTATTTTAAGGGTTAAGAATCTTTATTTCGGTCACTTATGACTCAAAAAATACCCACCACAATGTCATTTGTTGTTCAGAAAGTATTGAACTTCAGAGCAATTTAAACTAATTGCCTATATGAGCCAAATATATTTTGACAAGTTATTAACGATTGGCAGCTGGTTTTATTTTGAAATGACTGTCACCCATTGAAATAGATGAAAAATAAACGAAAAAATACTTTGCCACAATCATTTATTTTTTATTATTGCAGCCGTCGCACAGGTTGACGAATGAAGAATGAGTAAACAATTATACACTTTAGAGTTCCCGGTTCGTTGTTCCCCTTCTATACTATATGAGTTCCTTTCTACCCCGGCTGGTTTGGGTGAATGGTTTGCAGAAAAAGTAGATGAGAGAGACAATGTATTCTTTTTTGGATGGAATGGCGCTTTTGAAAAAGCAGACCTGATGGAAAGCGAGCAGGATAAATTCATCCGCTTCCATTGGCAAACCGCCCCGAAAGATGAATACTTTGAATTCCGGATTGAAAAATCAGATATCACCAATCAAACTATTTTGGTGATCAAAGACTTTGCAGAGAAAAAGGATATCAAGGATCAAACCAGGTTGTGGGAATACCAGGTGAAAGAATTATTTCATCGGTTGGGCAATTGATATTACTCACCCGCCAGTTTAATAAACAAACCGAAATCATTCAGCAATTTTTGAGGAGCATTGTTCCATTCCTCCAATGATATTTTTTTTGCCAGCTTGATGAATGGTTTTTCTGAAAAAATCTTTTTGATATCCGCAGTTGTCATTTCTTCAATGAGACGGTAATTACCTTTTTCGAAATGATGTTCCCATTGTTCATTATTCACACAACAATAAATAGCCTGTTCTTTTAGTAATGGAAAAGCGGACAATATCCTTTCTTCATAATTCTTTTTATGCTTGCCGGCAAGATGAAGTGTAACACTGAAAAAATTTCCCCACCAAAAGAGGGTGCGGATCGCAAAAATATTTTCTTTATCAAAGTAACGGGGATGATCCAACACCAGGTAAGGAAGACCTTTATAATTTTCTCCTTTGGATATTTTGGCAGGGATAACTAATATTTCAGCAGGAAGATATTTGCATGACCCGATAAATTTCTGTTGCTCTTCCATCAAAGCTTCCAGTAATTGCTTTGATTTTTTGAGTATCTCATTCTTTGTTAAAATCCAATCAGTATTCAAAACGAGTTCTGCCTCCTTTGCTGAAAGCCTTATTTTTGCCTGATTCATATTTTAAAGATAAGTGTTCAAAAAATTAGATAAGCTCATCATCAGGGCCTTTATCGGACCTTTCGTGGCCACTTTTTTTATCACACTATTTGTGCTGGTGATGCAGTTCTTTTGGTTATACATTGATGACTTTGTCGGAAAAGGCATCAACACGGGCATCATTCTGAAATTTATCTGGTATCAAAGCGCTGTATTAGTACCGTTGGCATTGCCGCTGGCCGTTTTGCTTTCTTCCTTAATGACATTTGGTAATCTGGGCGAGAGTTTTGAACTGGTCGCCATCAAATCGGCTGGTATTTCATTGCTGCGTTTCATGCGGCCATTATTCATCATCACCTTTTTTATCAGTTGTATCGCTTTTCTTTTTTCCAATTCGATTATTCCAATTGCTACATTAAAATCTAGAACACTGCTTTCAGATATTGTAAATGCCAACCCGGCGTTTGATCTGAAGGAAGGAGTGTTTTATGATAAGATACCGGGCTTTGCTGTCAAAATCGGGAAAAAAGAAGACAATGACAGTATCATAAAAGATGTGATCGTTTATGAACAAAGTAATCAGTTGCAGGACAATTTTATTATCGCCAAAAGCGGGGTAATGAGAGTGAGTAGTAATAAACGTTTTCTTGAATTTGACCTGAAGGACGGTTGGCGATACCAGGAAAGAGGTGATGCCTACGAAACAAAGAATACAGAATTCGTACGCATAGGGTTCAAAGAATATAAAAAACAATTTGATCTTAGCTCATTTGAGATCAACTGGACAAATGATAGCGTAAACAAGAACAATGAAAAGATGTATAGCATCCGGCAATTAGGGGTCGCTATTGATTCGCTGAGCAAAGACCTTTGGCAAACCCGTCAGCGGTCTGGTGCAGACATAAACAGGATGGTCAGGTTCGCAGGAATATTTGATTCTGCATCTAAAAAGAACCAGAAGATAAGTAAGGCCGCTCTCAATACAACCGCCAGGAAGTTTGATGATATATTGCCTGATTCAGCAAAGGCCACAGTGGATCAGCAAGTGCAGAATCTCGCCAATTCACTTCGCATCAATGCCGAATCATTCAGCAGTACGTTGAACGACAAAGAAAGAATATTAAGAAGACATAAAATAGAATGGCATCGCAAGATCACTCTTTCACTGGCCTGTCTTGTTTTGTTCCTGATAGGAGCACCGTTAGGATCTATTATCCGCAAAGGGGGATTGGGTACACCGCTCATTTTCGCTATCATCTTCTTTATGATCTTTTATTTTTCCAGCACCACAGGAGAAAAATTTGCGAAAGAAGGTACGCTGACGCCTTTCATGGGTATGTGGATGGCGACTTTCATATTAACACCGCTTGGGGTCTTCCTTACATATAAAGCCATGCACGACTCTCATCTTTTCAATAAAGAATTTTACGCAAGGATCGCAAGATTTGTCCGCCGTATCAGGGGCACAAAAAAATAACTCCGCAATTTTATTCAGTATATTCGGCTACTTAAAATAATCTATATGAGATACACTCTTGTTGCTGTTATTGCTGTTTGCCTTTTTTGCTGTAAGTCACCAGATAAAGCGGGAAACAGTGTTGTGGTAATATGGCCAGTTGCTATGTCTGCCGAAAAACTGCCTTCATCATTGCCTATAAAAGGGAAATTCCATGAAGCATGGCAATGGACAGACAAGTCAGGAGAAAATATTCTTGTTACATCTTATGTTGAGCCATATGATGATAAAGAGAAAAATGAATTTGGCGAAGAAGGACAAACCGCAGAACTGCATGCGGCGCAGTATGTAAAAAAGGATACAGGCTATGTTTTGGTTTGGAAGAATGATGGCGGAGTAAAAGCTTGTCCTTTTGATATAACCAATGAGTTTATAAAAGATGCCATTACAGTTACCGATCTGGATAAAGATAGTTTGCTGGAAGTTACGGTCGCATACCGGACCGCCTGTCGCAGCGATGTATCGCCTTCTAATATGAAACTGATCATCTATGAAGGAACTTCAAAATATTCTTTAAATGGATATAGCTGGTTAAGGTCATCACCGGAAGACAGTTTTACAGTAACGGAGAAAGATGTTAACCTGGAAACTTTGCCAAACTTTAAACCTGATGAAGATTTTATGATGCTGCCCGGTCGCTATGAATCCGAAAAAGGATTTGCATCGGCACCCACTGAATTTCTCATCTATGCCCGGCAACAATGGATGAAATTTGTAAAAGAACGTATGGAATAATCTATCATCGTTGGAAAAAGCAAGACAAAATCTACAGGTTCAAAAATGGGTGGCAGTAATTTCTGTGTTGCTGCTGGCAGTAAAAATTACGGCCTATTATTCCACCCATTCTGTTTCGATATTGACAGATGCTCTGGAAAGCATTGTGAATGTAGTAGCAGGATTCATTGGTTTATATAGTTTATATGTAGCAGCCAAACCAAGGGATAGGGATCATCCTTATGGGCATGGCAAAGCTGAATTTCTTTCTGCTGCTATTGAAGGAACTATGATCGGCGTTGCAGGAGCTATCATACTTTACAAGGCGATACAACATCTAATTACTCCGGTTGAATTGCACAAAATTGATTTCGGGATGATATTAGTTGGCGTTACTGCTATAGTAAATTTTGGAATTGGATATTACTGTTCGCAAACAGGTAAAAAAAATAATTCAGCAGCATTGATTGCAAGTGGAAAACATTTGCAAACGGATACATGGTCAACCATTGCTATCATTGCAGGATTGGCGCTGATCTATTTTACCGGGTATGCATGGATCGATAGTGTGGTGGCTATCCTGTTTGGTTGTTTTATCATTTTTACCGGGTATAATATAGTCCGCAGTTCCGTTGCAGGTATCATGGACGAGGCAGATGTAAAATTATTGAGCCGGATGGTGGAAATATTGAATGCGAACCGAAGGGATAATTGGATAGACCTGCATAATCTCCGGGTAATAAAATATGGTAGTGTGCTGCATGTGGATTGCCATCTTACTGTTCCCTGGTATTTGAATGTGAACGAAGCTCACCTGGAAATCGATGCATTGGCGCTGCTGATAAGAAAAAATTTCGGGGAGTCATTGGAAATCTTTGTTCATACTGACGCCTGCCTTTACTCTCAATGTGCTATTTGTAAAAAACAAGATTGTCAGGTAAGACAGCATATTTTTGCCAAACGGATCGACTGGACATTGGAAAATGTATCTCAAAATAAAAAACACCAGTTGAAACAATAATATGGCGAAAACAACAACCACCTGGAAAAAGGATCATGAATTTGAAGCGGATCATGAAGGCAACCAGATTAAAATAGACGGATCACACAAGAATGGACATGGGCCGAAGGCATTGCTTTTATCTGCTATTGCCGGCTGCTCGGGCATTGATGTAGTGGATATACTTACAAAAATGAGAGTGAAATTTTCAGACCTTATTATCGAAGTAGAAGCCGATCAAACAGATGAACACCCCAAAGTTTATAAGGATATAAATATTACATATAAACTTAAATCAGCCAATGAAAATGAAGAAAAAGTGAGAAAGGCGGTCGATCTTTCATTGGAAAAATATTGCGGGGTATCGGCTATGTTGAAAAAGAACTCACCTATTCATTATACTATTGTTCTTGAACGATAAATCATACGATGCTTTCCAAAAAATCACAGTATGCTTTTAAGGCCCTGGCGTATCTCGCCGAACGGTGTGATGAGGGCCCCGTACTAATTGCAGATATATCCAAAAAGAAAAAGATCCCTCTTAAATTTTTAGAGAATATCTTACTTGAGCTAAAAAAAGCCGGGATACTCGACAGTAAAAAAGGGAAAGGTGGCGGTTATTTTCTGAAAAAAGATCCATCAAAAGTAAAAGTGGCTCATGTGATACGATTAGTGAATGGCCCTATTGCAATGCTGCCATGTGTCAGCCTGTATTTTTATGAACGCTGTAAGGATTGCAATGAAAAAAGCTGCCGTCTGCATGATATGATGGTGGAAGTGAGAGACGCATCGTTGAATATTCTTGAAAACAGGACGCTGAAAGATCTTATAAATTAATAATAAGTCTATCAAATTAGTAGGATAATATTTTTGATTTATTTTCGCTATCTAAAACTTATACTATGGCACTACGTCTCGGGGATACTGCTCCCAACTTTACAGCTCAAACTACTTCAGGGGAAATTGATTTCTATGAATACCTTGGTAACGGCTGGGGTATCTTGTTTTCTCATCCTGCTGATTATACTCCTGTTTGTACAACAGAGCTTGGTAAAACAGCATTGCTGAATGAAGAATTTGCAAAACGCAATGTAAAAGTGCTGGCTGTAAGTGTTGACCCGCTGGATAAACATGAGGGCTGGGTAAAAGATATTAATGAAACGCAGCATTGCACTGTCAACTTTCCCATCATTGCGGATGCTGACAGGAATGTAGCAACGCTTTACGACATGATCCATCCAAATGCTTCGGTCACTGCTACCGTTCGTTCATTATTTGTTATTGGTCCTGATAAGGCCGTTAAACTGATGATAACTTATCCTGCATCAACAGGAAGAAATTTTTACGAAGTGCTGAGGGTGGTTGACTCATTGCAATTAACAGCAGGGTATAGTGTAGCCACTCCCGCCGATTGGAAACAGGGAGAAGATGTGATCGTTGTTCCTGCCGTTACAACGGAAGATGCGATCAAAAAATTTCCGAAGGGAGTAAAAGTGATAAAACCTTATTTACGCTATACACCACAACCTAATCTCGACTAAAGATTTTTTTAGCCACTAAATCACACGAATCAACACGAAGAAAATTTGTGTGATTTAGTGTGTTTTCGTGGCCAATCCTTTCACTTTTTTCTTTTGGCTAATTGCTGCAACGTTGCTCTCATATCTTTTGGAAGAGAAGCTTCCAGTTCGATCATTTCTCCATTGACATCTTTGAATGACAATTGAAATGAATGCAATGCAAGCCGGCCCAGTATCGGTCTTTCTTCTTCTATATCTTTTGACAGCTTGAATTTTGATTTCAATGAAGAAACCAACACCGGTTTGCCATCACCATACAAAGGATCGCAAACAATGGGGTTGCCAATGTTCATCATATGCACTCTTATCTGGTGCGTTCTGCCGGTATGTATCCTGAATTGAATAAAAGAATAAATACGATAATCTTCCAGCACTTCATAATCCGTCAGTGACTCTTTGCCTTTGCGGTGGATGATCATGGTACCGTTCAACGCCGGGTGCTCTGCGATCGGGTCATCGATCGTCCCTTTTTTTTCTACCAGAGAACCGATAACTAATCCCTGGTAGATCTTTTTGGTTTGTCTTTCTTCAAATTGTTTGGATAAAAACTTATGTGCGATCTCATTCTTTGCAAAAACGATCACTCCGCTGGTATCTTTATCCAAACGATGAACGGTGAATATCTGACCATATTTTTCTTTCAATAATGTTTTTAATGAAACTTCTTTTCCTTCCCTGTCAGGAATAGAAAGTAACCCGGAAGGCTTGTTGAAAGCAACAAGATCATCGTTTTCAAAAACTACCCAATCAGCGGCAATTTTCATAGTAATCGTTTAAATCAGTGGAATCAATGGTTTATTTACCCTTGCTAAAATGTTTTAAGTCCCGTACTTCCTTTTCATTCAGGAAACGCCATTTGCCTCTTTCTACATTTTTCTTGGTAAGCCCGGCAAATGTTACCCGGTCGAGGTTTTTTACATCATATTTCAAATGTTCAAAGATGCGACGAACGATACGGTTGCGGCCGCTGTGTATCTCTACTCCAATCTGTGTTTTGTCTTTGATATCTGCATAGGCTAGCACATCTACACTGGCAGTGCCATCTTCCAGCGTAACGCCTTTTAATATTTGATCGAAATCTTTTTTATCAAGAGGCCTGTTCAATGTAACATGGTAAACTTTTTTTACTTCATTGCTCGGGTGAGTAAGTTTTTGCGCCAGTTCTCCATCGTTTGTCAACAATAAGACACCGGAAGTATTTCTATCGAGGCGGCCAACCGGGTAAATTCTTTCACCAGTTGCTTTACTGATCAGATCGATAACTGTTTTTCTTCCCTGCGGATCATCAGTAGTAGTGATATAATCTTTGGGCTTATTCAATAAAATGTAAACAAGATTTTTTGCAAGAAAGATCTTTTTGCCATTTACTCTCACTTCATCTTTGGCGCTTACTTTATGACCAGGTTCTGTTATGAGTTGCCCGTTTACTTTTACCAATCCTTTCTTCACCATCTCCGCGGCATCTCTTCTTGCAGCTATACCGGCATGAGCAATGAATTTATTCAAAGGCATGAGATCTGATGTTTGCGGCCTGAGATGAGAGACCGGTGATTGTACGTCTGACTTCTGACCCCTCACATCTGGCCGCTGACCTCTTGCTTCGGCCTTCTTTTTATCAAAAAAATCTTCCCGTTCTTTCTTCCACTTTCTTTTTTCCTGTTTGAATTGTTCTTTGATGGCAGCATTACTTTTCTTTTGAGAAAATTTGCTGAATTGCTGTGGCAATCCTTTCTTTTTGTTGGGGGCTGATCTCTTTTTCATGTAGTAGTTGCTGTTTTACAACAGGAAGGGCAAAGATAAGCAATGAAGAAAGGTAGTAAAAAGAAAACCCCTGACGTAAAAAGTCAGGGGCAGTTTTCCTAATGAACGGATCAAATTAAATCGTTTTTGCGGCTTCAGGCTCTTTCTTTTCACCTTTTGGACCATGATGTCCTTTATGACGCATCTCTTTCATCTTTTTTTGTTGCTCTTCAGTAAGGATTTCTTTCATTTTTTCTTTATTGCCTTCCATCACCTCTTTTATCTTTTCTTTCTTTTGTTCTTCACTCAACGCTTTATCTTCCCGGATACTTTTCATCTTTTCGCCGATCTCTTTACGATTAGCTTCCAGTTTGGCAGATTGTTCATCACTTAATCCTAACTCTTTCTTCATTTTTTCAGCTCTCTCTTTCCCCATTTCCTTCATCTTTTCCTTTTGTTCAGCTTTTGATTTTTCCAACCTGGCTTTTTGCTCAGCAGTGAGAATGCCATCCATTTTTTCCTTATTCTCTTTCTTCAATGCTTCCATCTTACTCTTCCATTCTTTCACAGTGATGTTCTCATTCTTCTTTAACTCATCCATTTGTTTTTTAAAACTTTCTCGTTGAGCTTTGAACTGTGTTTTTTGATCTTCAGTAAGATTTAATTCTTTCATGTCCATCCGGTGATGATGTCTTTTCTTATGCATCATATGCGGCTTTTCAGATTTTCTTTCAGGTATTTCCTGGGCATTTACAGATACAACTGCAATGGCAACCAACAGGAATAATCCAATAATCTTTTTCATGGTTATTATATTTTTGTTTTGGACGCCGAAGGAGTATGGAAACTTTCGGCAGGGCTGTTTGTGAAATAATTTTAACGGATTACTGACCCATAAGAATATAAGGGGTTTAATGGGAAATAGGAAAATCTTCGTAAATGGTGAAAATTGGGTATTAATGGCTGTCTTTATTGGCCAATTGACCGCAGGCAGCATCAATATCCTTTCCTCTTGAACGGCGGAGACGGGAATTGACCCGGTGTTTTGTAAGATATTCCATAAAAGCTTCCACCTTGTCTTCATCGGGCTTTTCAAATTTGGCGAAGTCAATAGGATTGTATTCGATGATATTGATAAGATCAACGGGTACCTGCCGGTATAATTTTATCAGCTCATCGGCATCCTTCAATGAGTCATTAAAATTCTTGAACAATATATATTCAAATGTGATCTCATTTTTTGTTTGTTTGTAGAAATAATTCAGTGCATCCACCAATGATTTTATGTTGTTTGTATCATTGATCGGCATGATCTCATGACGTTTCTCATCATTGGCAGCATGTAATGACAGGGCCAGTTTGAACCGTACATTTTCTTCTCCCAGTTGTCTTATTTGTTTGGCTACACCGGCAGTGGATACAGTGATCCTTCTTGGACTCATCGCCATTCCATCAGTAGCAGTAATGCGTTCAATGGATCGCATCACATTTTTATAATTCAGCAATGGCTCACCCATTCCCATAAAAACAATATTGCTCAGTTTCTTTCCATATATCTTTTCGGATTGTTGATTGATCAGGGCTACCTGGTCATAGATCTCATCAAAGTCAAGATTCCTTTTGCGTTCCATATAGCCTGTAGCGCAGAATTTACAGCTCAGCGAACAACCAATTTGCGAAGAAACACAGGCTGTATATCTTGATGCAGTAGGGATCAGCACACCTTCCACCAAATGCCCATCATGTGTTTTGAAACGGCTCTTTACAGTACCATCAGCGGAGTATTGTGTGGCATCTATTGTTAAACCGGGTAATGTAAAATCTTCCTTTAGTTTATTGCGAAGCTCTTTGCTGATATTGGTCATGCCTTCAAAACTCTGCACAGGCTTCAGCCAAAGCCATTCATAGACCTGTTTGGCCCTGAACTTCTTTTCACCCAGTTCTTCAAAATATTCTTCGATCTCCCCCAGGGTCAGCGTCCTTATATTTCGCAATTTCGTCTTCTGCATCGGGCAAAGGTACATTAGCAGGGCCGATTGGCTGTTCTTGATTATTTTTGATGATTGATTCAATAGTATGCAACCTGTTTATATAATTGATACCATAAGAACTCCCATTGGAAAATACGGGGGCGCATTAAGCACCATCCGTCCGGACGACCTGCTGGCTCATGCAATAAAGGAGTTATTAAAAAGAAATCCTTCTGTTGATGTGAATGCCATTGAAGATGTAATAGCCGGTGCCGCTAACCAGGCAGGTGAAGACAATCGCAATGTGGCAAGAATGGCGGCTTTACTTGCAGGCTTACCGGTATCAGTAGCAGGCAATACAGTAAATCGTTTATGTGCATCCGGTTTGCAGGCTATCATGGATGCAGCAAGGCAAGTTATGTGCGGTGATGCAGAACTGATCATTGCAGGTGGAGTAGAAAGTATGACAAGAGCACCGTTCGTAATGGGTAAAAGCAATGAAGCATGGAACAGGAAAGCAGAAGTATTTGATACAACAATGGGATGGAGATTTGTGAATCCTAAATTATCTGAATTGTATCATCCTTATACAATGGGAGAAACGGCAGAGAATGTGGCGAAGCAATGGAAGATATCAAGGGAAGAACAGGATGCTTTTGCTTTCTCATCTCAACGAAAATATTTTGAAGCAAAAGATGCAGGCAAATGGAATGATGAGATCAGCCCTATTGAAGTAAAGAACGGGAAAGAAACAATAACGGTAAGTATTGATGAACATCCAAGAGAAACTTCTATTGATAAACTGTCGGCATTAAAACCTGCCTTTATCAAAGATGGAACGGTGACGGCAGGAAATTCTTCCGGTATCAATGATGGTGCAGCAGCCATGTTGCTGGCAAGCGAAGCAGCTGTAAAAAAATATGGAGTGAAGCCATTGGCGAAAATTGTATCCATGGCTGTCGCCGGTGTCGATCCTGCTATTATGGGTATCGGGCCTGTGCCAGCTACAAAAAAGGCGTTGCAAAGAGCAGGATTAAAAATTGAGGACATTGATCTTGTAGAATTAAATGAAGCCTTTGCTTCTCAATCCATTGCCTGTATCCGGGATCTTCAACTGGATATGAACAAAGTGAACGTTAATGGCGGCGCTATAGCAATTGGTCATCCGCTGGGATGCAGTGGTGTCCGCATTTCCACTACGTTATTGCAGGAAATGAAAAGAACTAACAGCAAATATGGGCTGGCCACTATGTGTGTGGGAGTAGGGCAGGGCGCTGCGATCATTTATGAAAAGTTATAACAATTGTTTTCTTTGTAACTTTCTTTCTTAATTTACGTTTCAAATCAAAAACACCGCACATGAAAAAACTTATTCTATCCTTCGTCCTTATCACAGGCTTTTATACTGTGAATGCGCAAACAGATTCTTTACAGGAATATGCCGGCACCTATGTTTTCCCTGATGGCAATGTGGTTCCTTCAGTAGATGTGACATTGGGCGGAGGCGCTTTGTCTATGTCTTCAGCAGCAGGCACTTCAGCATTAGTACAGTTAGGTGTTGACTCTTTCTCTGTTGTAGAATTCAGCGGTTCGGCTGTTTTCAGGAGAGGCGATGATAAAAAAGTAAATGGGGTACATATCGAAGCGGCGGGTTATGTAATGGATGGAAAGAAACAGCAAAACGGTATCTGGATATTTACAACATATACAACATATTATCCTCCTGCTAAGAGAGAAAAAGAAATGAGGTGCAGAAATTCCGGTGATAACTAATACTCTTGATAATAAAAGGAAGCAATTGCTTCCTTTTATTGTGAATGCCTGTAAAAATTATACAATATCTTTTTTACCATCCGGAAATTTGAGAAGGCAGATAAGAATAGAAGCATAATAGTTAATACCAACAGCCACCAATGAACAACGGATGACAGTTCCGGCCGGTTTTGCATCACACGATGATGAAAGTACCATTGCAATACCTGTGTAACAGCAAGTGCAATTAGTATGACGAATACATAAACCGGGATGAACCTGCCGGCCATTTTTCTACTAAGCCAGCCCGGTGAATAACCAATGGTGAGCAGCAATCGCAGGTTGTCTTTACTTTTTGCTACTACCAATTGCAGGTAAAAAGAAAAAAGCATCAGCGCCAATACCACCACCATCACGCCGAAAATACCGAGACCTGTAACAACACCCTGTATCACCTGCTTGGCTCTGCCAAACATTGTTTTGTCTTTATTGATACGGTAATTTTTCTGATCAAGAAAATTCAGGAAGTCCGGGTTGTTGGCATCTTTTGTTTTGATGAAGAGCCTTGATGCTTTGATAACAGGGCTGCCGCCAAATTCAGTATTGGCCCAATCGAGAAAACTTTTCGGCACCAGGAAAGAGTTGATCCGGTCGCTGAGCGCAACTACTGTTGCGCTGAACTCTATCGGATTTTGTTGTCTGTCAAAACAAGTAATGGTAAGTACCAGCGAAGAAATGGTGGCTTCTGAAACCTGGGGCAATCCATATCCTGGTGAAAAGGCGGTATTATAAAGCTCTAGGAAATCAGAAGATACGATCAAAGGAATGGTGCCATCGCCTTCTTTCCAGTGAAAAGAGGGTGGAAGCGTATCCAGGAAATTGTTATCGATCGATTCTAAAAAAAAGTCAGTTTCAAAATCAAATAAACGGCTGACGCTTAATCGGACACGGAAGTTATTAGCCAGTAACGGGGCCACATCATCAATAAAAGGTTGTTTGTGCAATTCTTCTGTTTCTTCTACGGAAAACATATTCAGCGCAGGTCTTCCCATCGTTTCATTGGTAACTGATTTTCTTATAGCAATGAAATCATAACCGTTTTTCCGGACCGCACTTTTCCTGTTAAGCTGCCGGAGATTAATGAACATCTGCACACAACATAATAATAGCAATACACCAATGCCCAGCCCGATAAAGGAAAACCACCGGCTTGTTTTACTGGTGCCGCTGAGCAATAAAGGTTTTATCGGTTTGAATGATGCTTTCATTTTTTACAGGTGCAGGATTCTGGTGTAAGGATATATATCAGATCTTTCAAGGTCGGCAAAAAGGATACAGGCATTTCTTGCTTTTGCTTCTTCCAGCAGTAAGGCCATAGCTTTTTCAGCATTGGCATTATCTAAATGGCTGAAGGGTTCATCCAACAATAAAAATTCAAAAGGTTGGAGCAATGAACGGATTATAGCAATACGTTGCTGTTCGCCATAACTGCAGTTGCCGCATACTGATCTTAATTTATTATCAATACCAAGCCGCCCGGCCATTTCACTTATTTTATCAGCATTGTGATAAGGGTTGAGCTGCCGTTTCACTTCGAGATTTTCCAATACAGTTTGCCGGAGAAAAAGCCGCAGATCCTGGAAAACTATACTGAAAGGACCTGCCCGTAACGCAGCAGTCTCTTCAATGGTATAAGCATTCAGTTCTTTGCTATTATAGGTAATACTGCCGCTGTATTCTTTACGCATTCCGTATAAAAAATGAATAAGGGAAGTTTTGCCGCTGCCGGAAGGGGCAACGATCTTGACCAGTTCACCTTTTGTAAAAGACAGATCCTTGCCCCATACTTCTGAGTTTTCCTTACGGTTAACTTCAAAATAAGAAGGCAACACATTATTTATACGGAACAGCATTAATCAAATATAAAAAAGCCGCTGGCAGTTTGAACTGTCATTACGGCTTTTATGAAATAATAAATTTATTTATTTCTTGTTCTCAATTTTCGGTTCGACAACGGGTGAATCCATCACAGCAGGTGGCGGAATATCCACTTCTTCATCCCTATACATAAGATTCTTTCTTTGTTCACCGACCATTTGACCTATGAAACTATAAAACTGTTTCAGGCTATTAGTACTCTTGTCTTTCAGGTTAATTTCAAAATAACCTGTGGTGGCCCCATCTTTCATTTCTCCGCCATAGAAAATAATGTTTTCCCAGTTTTGAGCTGCCAGCAGGATCCTTTCATTTAGGCTCCAGTTGCCCTTCTCTTCCGGAAATGAAATTCCTGCGAATATTTTTTGCAGGTCAATAAAACCACCAAAAGGATGCCCGCTGATCTGGCTTATCAAAGCAGCGGAATTTGTATTGCGGCCTGCCGCAAAACTATCTATGGTTCCCTGGTTATTACCCATCACAAACCAACTATCGGTGAGCACATATTTTGGCTCTTCTTCACCTGTTTCCATATCCTCATTCTTATTCTTATTCATCTCTTTTTTTACAGCATCCATCAGTTTGGTAAAAGTTGCTTTATCCTTAACAGAAGTGGCAAAGAGGATATTGGCATCAGGTTTTGTATCGGAGTATGTATAAGATTCATCGCCTATCTGTGTAGTGATCTTTTTTTCTTTTATTGAAAAATCGGATACGGCCACCATGACATCACCTTTATTGGCTTTTACAAAATCGTCAATGTTTACCCCCGCCTCGCTCATGAAACCGTTCACTAAACCCTCAGCACCAAGAATTTTAATAAATTCTTTTATTCCTTCCGGCGGATAATTCATAGCCAATACACCGGCAAGGTTTTGCGAAGGGATCCTTTTCAGCATATCGGCATTAAGGTTGCCGGGCTGATATTTCTTCATCAGCTCACCGAGTTCTTTGCCATACCATGATTTGGAATTAACGGATACTTTGCCATTGTCAAAATTAATAGCAAGTCCGGCGGCATTTCCTTCCAGCAATGATGAGGCTTTAAGCATTCTTAAAGGCCCCATAGCATCCTGCATAAAAGCATTGCTGGCAAAAAACAGGTGGATATCACCTGTCTCTTTCATCAACGATGAAAAATGTGAATCGCTGCTAATGCTGTTAGATTGCTTAAGACCATGGACATCTTTTGCAAATTGTAAAAGACTCTCAAAATTCTGCTCTTCGTCTCTGTCTTCATCTTCATCTTCCTCATCATAATATCTCCTGCGGGGGCCAAAATCACTGCCAGGGGCTTTGGTAGGAGCCACAAAAATAAATCGGTTGCTGGTCCATGTAAGACAGCCTTCCTCATTGCCTAAGTAGCTGATGGAACCATCTTTTTTAATTCTCAGCATTTCACTTATACCCTGGATGGTCGATTCAAATTTTTTCGCGTCACTTAGCTTTCCTGACACTACCGCATAAGCATTCTTGCCTTTTACCTGCATAAAAAAATAGAGATCGCTTTTAAGATCAACGCCGGAGTTTTCGGGGTTTTCCAAAAGGCTTTTTTGAAGAGGTGTCATTTCCTCATCTTCTTCAGCCTCTTCAGCGATCATTTTGAACCATTCAGCACTTTTAATTTCACTCCAGGGAAGTTTGGAACTAAGTGATGCCATGTTGAAGTGCATCACAATAGCCGCATCTTTAGGAACCGGCACCGATGCTTTTTTGCCACCACAACTGGCGAGCAAAAAAATTACAGGAGCCAGTACTAATAAATTCTTGATTGAAGGTCTCATGGTTTTGTACTTTGTTTTATGATCATTTAAAATTGAAATTCATTGATGAGTTGTTGCCAGGAAATAGATTGTTGCTGTCCTGTACGCAGGTCTTTAATATTGCAGGTTTCGCTTTCTATTTCTTTTTCGCCGATAATAACCACCCAGGGAATATTTTTCTTCTCCGCATATTTGAATTGTTTGTCAAACTTAGCTGATTCATGATATAATTCCGTTCTTATCCCTTTTTGCCGTAATTGTTGCACCAGTCCAAATGACCGTTGACTTTCTTTTTCTCCCAAATTGAAGAAAAGAACCTGTGTGCCTGCATGTACATCAGCAGGGAATAGTTTCAATTCTTCCATCACATCATATATGCGGTCAACACCAAATGAAATTCCAACACCGGGTATATCTGGTACTCCAAATAATCCTGTAAGATCATCGTAGCGACCGCCGCCGCCGATACTGCCCATTTTTACTTCAGCCGGGGCTTTTGCTTCGAAAATGATACCGGTGTAATAGTTGAGACCTCTTGCAAGTGTGGGATCAATGGTAAGTTGTGAGTTGTGAGTTGTGGGGTGTGAGGTGACCAGGAACTGAATTTCTTCAATTCCTTTTTTGGCAGTTTCATTATCGGCAAACAATTTTTTTAACGAATTTATTTTTTCTTCATTGCTGCCGGTAATGTTCAAATAATTTTCTATGGTAGTTACTTGTTGTGCCGTCAATCCTTTTGCACTTAATTCTTCTTTTACTTTCTCCAGGCCGATCTTGTCCAGTTTGTCAATGGCTACAGCGATATCATTCATTTTTTCAGCGCCGCCACAGAGTTCTGCCAATGCCGTCAATATTTTTCGGTGATTGATCTTTAACTCAAAACCTTTGATGCCTAACTGCATAAAAACTTTAGCATAAATATTGGCCAACTCAACTTCATTCAATAGAGAATTACTCCCCACCACATCCGCATCACATTGATAGAACTCCCGGTATCTTCCTCTTTGCGGCCGGTCTGCTCTCCATACGGGTTGTATCTGGTAGCGTTTAAAAGGAAAAGTGAGTTGGTTGTGATTCATTGCAACGTAACGGGCAAAAGGAATGGTGAGATCGTATTTTAAAGCTCTTTCTGTAATGCCTTTTATATTTTTTCCTTCTAATACTTTTTCAAAATCATCTCTTATTTGTTTTTCTTTCTCTTTATTGTCAAGTCCATTATTTAATATTTTAAATATCAACTTATCTCCTTCCTCTCCATATTTTCCCATCAATGTTTCTAAATTTTCCATCGCCGGTGTTTCCAATGGTTCAAAACCAGATAATTCAAATACAGATCGTATAGTATTGAAAATATAATTCCGCTTACGAACAACATCCGGTCCGAAATCCCTGGTGCCTTGTGGTAAACCTGCAGTAGTTTTTGTCATTTTATATTGCCAATTGCTTATTGCCTATTGAATATTTCTCAACGATCTTTCCGCAAACTTCATTTATCAAACTATATACTTCATGATAGCCCGGCTCCGGCCCATACCAGGGATCGGGCACATCCATATTTTTACCGGGATATATCTCATTCATCAGTAATTCAACTTTATTATGATTGAATTTTTTTCCGGCAATTCTTTTTATATCATTTAATACATCTTCAGCTAAGGCATAAATCTTATCATAATCATCTATGTCTTCTGCTTTGAATCTTCTTGCTCTTTGTTTGCTGATGTCAATCCCATTGAGCTTCGCCACTTTTTGAGAAAGCTTATGCGGTGGCTCGCCGGTATGATAACTGTTGGTGCCGGCGCTTTCGATGCTCCATGTTAAACCTGCCTTAAAAGCTTTGTCCTGTAAAATTCCTTCGGCCAATGGGCTTCGGCAAATGTTACCCAAACAAACCATTAAAATTTTCATGGCAACAAAGATAGGAATGATGAGGTGATGAACTTATGGAATTAAAGAACAACTCACATCTAATTGTCAAATCACAGCACCATGACAAACAAAGAAATTCTGAAAGCCGATATTCTCGATATTTTATTTGAGAAACGAAATAAAGATTATGGAGCCTATGCACTTCGCCGGCAGTATGATAAACGTTTGCTGTCAGCATTGATCGCTGCCATGGGGGCTATCCTGATTTTTGTATTCCTGGTCACATTCAACAGGAAAAGCAGTTTGCCTGTAACTACAGGGAAAAAAGAGAATGTTGTGCAATTGAGAGAGGTTGTTTTACCCAAAGAAAAAATAAAGGAACCCGATAAACCCAAAGAACAAGTTAAGCCTAAAGAACGATCTAAGGCGGTAGAAAAAAAAGTTGCCAGGGAAAAATTCACCAGCAAGATCGAGATCAAACCTGATGATAAGGTAAAAGATCCACTTCCTCCTGTAACAGCTATGGATGATAAGATGATATCAGATACAAAAGAAAAGGGAAAGCCTGATGACGGTATTCCTCAAAAGAAACAAGAACCTGTTGTTGTTGGCAATGGCAATATAAATGGGCCTACTGAATCAGTGGTTGAATTTAAACCACAGGAAACAAGTCCTGAATTCCCCGGCGGAGCGGAGGCTTTGAAAAGATTTTTGGCCAGCAACCTCCGGGCTCCATCCGATTTGGAAGAAGGTGAAAAGAAAACTGTACTAATCAGGTTTAAAGTAGATAAAGACGGCTCTGTCAATACATTTGAAATTGTAACAAGTGCCGGTGGTGAATTTGACCGGGAAGTGGTAAGGGTTTGTAAGAGAATGCCCAAGTGGACACCTGCCCTTCAAAATGGTATCAATGTGCCTGTTAGCTATATGTTACCTGTCACATTTATCGGCGCAGAACAATAAAATTTGGCTAATTTGCCTGCCCTGAAAATACACATTGATGTTAGAGGATTACGAAAAGAAAAAAAGGAAGCAGGTCTCGAATATGAGGGCCATGCTCGACTATACAATGGGGATCGTATTTATAACGATCGGGTTGTTCTTTTTATTCCGGGGTCGCATCAATACAGTGCTCAATGATTATTTAAGGGATCCCGACTTACTTGATAAGGTACTTGGTGTTATGTCTTTATTATACGGAGTATGGAGAATATACAGGGGCTACAAGAAAAATTATTTCTGATGAGTGAATGCCGAAGGATGAGTAATAAGTATTTGCTTTTTTTGGTAGTTTGCCTGCTGTGGTTGACCGGTTGCGGAACAAAAGAAGACAAAAGACCTGACAGACCGGGTCAGGGGGCCATTACAATAAGTGTTGATGAATCTTTTAAACCTGTAATTGATGAGATGGTACAGGTATTTGAATCCAATAAACCCGGAACGAAGATCAAAGTTCTTTATAAGCCTGAAGCGGAATGTTTCAAAGATCTTGAAGTGGACAGTATCCGGATGATCATTGCTACCCGTAGGTATAATGAGTATGAAAAACAATTTATAGTTGATTCATTCAATATATCTCCTGAAAGTTTGGTAGTGGCAAGAGATGCAATCACTGTAATAGTAAACCCTAAAGCGCCGGATTCATTATTTACGATGGATGACCTGAGGGCTATTCTGCAAGGAAGGTTTAAGAAAAATTTAATTCCGGTATTTGATGGTGTAAAAGCAACCAGTACGGTACGTTTTATCATCGATTCTGTGCTACGGGGTGATTCATTGACATCTAAAGCAGTAGCTGCCCGCAGCAGCGAAGGAGTGATTGATTATGTCTCCAAAACTCCCGATGCTATAGGCTTTATTGGAGTTAGCTGGATAGGTAACAGTGAAGATCCCGGACAATTGAGTTTTTTAAAAAAAGTAAGAGTAGCAGGTATTGAAAGCTCTTATAAAGGAATTGGATTTGTTAAAGCCTACCAGCAAAACATTTACACAAAGAGCTATCCGCTGGTACGGGATTTGGTTTATACCCTTAAAGAGAATTACAAAGGGCTTGGATTTGGTTTTGCAGCGTTCATGAGCGGAGATATAGGGCAGTTAATTTTTCGAAGAGCATATTTGGTGCCGCAGGTTTTAAAAAATTTTGGCATCAGATCAGTAGAGGTTGAAGAACAATAATTCGGTTATATTTATAATTTGTAAAAGAGAAAGTAAAATGAAGAAGACCACTATCACAATTTTCGCCGCCCTGTTGATGATGACAGGGGTTATGGCACAAACCATCCAGGAGGGGATGGGGCACCTATATGCTAAGCGGTATAAGAGTGCTACCGATGTTTTTCAAAAACTGATAGCAGTTAATCCGAATGATGCAAATGCTATCTATTGGCTGGGGCAGGCTTATTTTAATATGGATGATAATACAGCAGCCCGCCAGTTGTATGAAAAGGCGTTGATTTCAACCAACAATCATCCATTGATGATGGTAGGTATTGGTCATGCCGATCTGTTGGACAATAAAAACAATGATGCCCGCCAACGTTTTGAAGCTGCTATAACAGCTACCCGCAATCCGAGAAAAGGCGATGACCCAATAATACAAACAGCCATTGGCCGAGCCATTGTTGATTCCAAAACAGGAGATTTTAACTGGGCTGTTCAATTATTGGAATCAGCTACTTCAAAAGATTTGAAGAACACCGAGGCATGGCTCCAGTTAGGAAACGCTTATAGAAAAGCTGGTGAAGGAACAGGTGGCGGTAAAGCTTTCACTGCCTATAACAAAGCTTTGGAAGTAAATCCCAGTTTTGCAGTGGCCAGTATCCGCCTTGCCAAATTGTTTGAATCTCAGAAGAACTGGGAGTTTGTGCTCAAATACCTGAATGAAGCTATAACCAGGGATGCAAAATTCTCTGATGCATACTATGAGTTGTTCTGGTATCATTTCCTTCGCAGAAATTTTACAGAAGCAAACAACCAGTTGACGAAGTATAAAGAAAGTAAATTGCCTGAGGCAGATATCCAGGATGAATACCTGAATGGTCAGTTATGTTATGTAAGTAAAGATTTTGATTGTGCCATTACCAAGGCCAATAATGTATTGACTGTTTCAGGCACCAAAGCAAAACCTCGGATATATAAGCTACTATTTTATTCCTACTTTGATAAGGGGGATTATCAAAATGGACTTACAAATGCGAACTTGTATTTTAATAGAGAGAAAAAGGAAGATATTACCCCGCTCGACCTGAAGATGTATGCCGATATATTGGGTAAAACCGGTGCCGATTCTATTACCTTATTCAATGCATATATGGCTGCTGTCAATGCTGATACACTTATAACTTCCAAGGTTGATATGCTGAAAGATATAGCCAAGAAATTTAAAGACGAAAAGAAACGTAATACGGAAGCGGCGGTTTTAGAAAAACTCATTGAAACAAAACCTAAGCCAACGATTAATGATTATTTTGATGTTACCGTGGCCTACTATTTCGGTAAGGATTATCCCAGGTCCAGGGACAAGGCATTAGTGATGAGGGACGACAAATTCACTGACCAGATATATGGTTACGAGTGGGCCTTTAATAACAGCCAGATCATTGATACCGTAAGAAAGGACAGTATTGCCGTTCCTGATGCGATCAAGCTGCATGATTTCGTTTTCCAGGATACGGTGAAATACAAAAAGCAATATATCAGTGCTTCAAGATTTTTAGGCGGGTATTATGTCAATGATGCAAAGGATTATGAGAAGTCGCTGATTTATTTCCAGAAGTGGCATGATAGTGATACAGCCAATGCTGTTAAGATCGAAGAATACATGGACCAGATCAGGAAAATGCTACAACAAAAAGGAACAAAACCAGCAGGCGCAACACCGACAAAAGGAGCTACACCTGCAAAAGCAACAGGCAATAAGCCTTCGGCGGCAAAACCTAAAGCAACAACCACGACAAAAGCCGTCGTGAAGAAATAAATAAAGAAGGTTTTCTTCTTTTACAAAAGAAAGTCCCTTGCTGTTATGGCGGGGGATTTTTCTTTTATGTTATCCCTTAGTGCTAAGAGTATTTTAATTAGGGTAATTTAGGCTCACGCCTTATTTTTGCCGGCAGGAAACCTATGTTTTATTTGCTTCAAACAAGTACTGATTCCGGGTCTTATCTTCCCGTTGCCATCCAGGTGTTAATTGCTGTCGGTTTGGTCGCTTTTCTCCTGTTTGTGACGCATATGCTGGGGCCAAAACGGAAAACTTCTGACAAACTGCAGAACTTTGCCAGCGGAATTCAAACACATGGCGATGCCCGTCAGCCAATGGCGATAAAGTATTTTCTGACGGCCATTTTGTTTGTACTCTTTGATGTAGAAGTGATCTTTTTCTATCCTTATGCAGTAAATTTTAAAGACTTAGGTTGGAGCGGTTTTTGGGCAGTAGTAATATTTGTTGGATTTTTCTTTAGTGGATTTATTTATATAATTAAAAAAGGTGCTTTGAAGTGGGAGGATTGATGTGACGATTTGAAAATTAGCCAATGTGTTGATGAACGTTAAGTTTGTTGTGTTGTTATTTAATTGGCTATCGGCACATCATCAAATTAAATAATTGAAATATGGCTCGTCCTGTATCATATAACCTGATAAAAAAACCGTTGGAGGCCGACATCAGCATGGCAGAAATGCCGGAAGGTGTTATGGGAGAGGGGTTTCATCTTACATTTCTTGATAAGGCCATCGGGCTTGCAAGGAGAAATTCTATTTGGCCGCTGCCATTTGCTACATCCTGTTGCGGCATCGAATTCATGGCCACAATGGGTTCGCATTATGACCTGGCCAGGTTCGGAAGCGAGAGGGTTGGATTTTCTCCAAGACAATGTGACCTGCTGATGGTGATGGGAACTATTGCAAAAAAAATGGGACCTGTTGTAAAACAAGTTTACCTGCAAATGGCTGAACCAAGATGGGTGATAGCTGTCGGCGCTTGTGCAAGTAGCGGAGGTATTTTTGATACATATAGTGTGTTACAGGGAATAGACCAGGTGATACCGGTGGATGTATATGTGCCGGGTTGCCCGCCAAGGCCCGAAGCCATCATTGATGGTGTAATGAGGATACAGGACCTGGTAGGCAAAGAAAGCCTGAGAAGAAGAAATGGAGAAAAGTATAAAGCACTCTTAGAAGGTTACGGCATACAATAAGAATTTTTGATTGCCGGTTTTAGATTGAAAGAAATCTAAAATCCAAAATCTAAAACAGGATGGAATTAACAAACGAAATAATAAAACAACGGCTCACCGAAAAATTCAGCGAACAGGTTTCCAATTTTGAAGAACCTTATGGCATGCTCACATTTGAAGCGCCAAAAGAAATCAACCTGAAGGTGCTGAATTTTTTGTACGATGATGAAGAGTTGAAGTTTCGTTTCATGACTGATCTTACCGCTGTGCATTATCCCAATAATACAGGAAAAGAATTAGCAGTGGTATATCACCTTCATAACCTTACAGATAATATCCGCATTCGTTTCAAAGTGTTTACGGGTATCAATAAACCGGATGTTTATACTGCATCAGGATTATTTTCTGCAGCCAACTGGATGGAAAGGGAGACCTATGATTTTTATGGGGTGAATTTTGTCGGTCATCCCAAGCTGAAAAGAATATTGAATGTGGATGAGATGGATTACTTCCCGATGCGGAAAGAATTTCCATTAGAAGATCAAACAAGAATAGATAAGGATGATGAAATGTTTGGAAGAGGATAAAAAATGACAGAACATCATATCAAATTACCAGAGGGGTCGATTGAGAAAACAACCACCACGCTGAACCTGGGGCCAACCCATCCGGCTACGCATGGGGTGATGCAAAATATCCTTGAATTGGATGGCGAAAGAATTGTTTCTACGGAACAAACAATAGGATACATTCACCGGGCTTTTGAAAAATTAGCAGAACGCAGACCATTATACCAGATCACCACACTCACCGACAGATTGAATTATTGTTCATCGCCCATTAATAACATGGGATGGCATCTCACCTGCGAAAAATTATTAGGAGTAAAAACGCCGAAGCGGGTTGATTATCTCCGTGTCATCATCATGGAGCTGGCGAGAATATCCGATCATCTTATTTGTAATTCTATTGTAGGTGTTGATGCCGGAGCTTACACCGGCTTCTTATATGTGATGCAATACCGGGAACTCATTTATGAAATATATGAAGAAGTTTGCGGTGCAAGGTTGACAACTAATATCGGCCGCATCGGTGGCTTTGAAAGAAATTTCAATGACATCGCTTTTCAAAAGCTCGAAAAATTTTTGAAAGAGTATCCGAAAGTGCTGAAAGAGTTTGAAAATCTTTTTCAGCGTAACAGGATATTCATGGAAAGAACAATGGGTACCGGCGCTATCAGTGCTGACAGAGCATTGAACTATGGATTCACTGGTCCTAATCTCCGTGCTGCCGGTGTTGATTATGATGTAAGGGTTCATACACCCTATAGCTCATATGAAGATTTTCAATTCAACATACCTGTTGGTACTACCGGCGATAATTATGATCGCTGGCTGGTAAGAGAAAAAGAAATGTGGGAAAGCTTAAGCATTATCGAACAGGCTTATCATAAAGTGCAGGAGTTTAAAGGAGCTGAAGCAGAAGTATATCATGCAGATGTGCCGGAATATTATTTACCCGAGAAAGCTGATGTATATACCAAGATGGAGGCACTGATCTACCATTTTAAGATCGTAATGGGAGAAACAGAGATTCCAAAAGGCGAAGTCTATCAGGCAGTAGAAGGTGGAAATGGTGAGCTCGGTTTTTATCTGATCAGTGATGGAGGAAGAACACCATATCGTTTGCATTTCCGCAGGCCATGTTTTATTTATTACCAGGCTTACGAGGAATTAACAAAAGGCGGCATGCTGAGTGATGCGATCATGACGATGAGTAGTTTGAATTTGATTGCAGGCGAATTAGATGCATAAAGAATTATAATGAGTGTAAAATTTTCAGATAGCGCATTAAAAGAAGTACAACGGATCATTGCTTTTTATCCCGAAGGGAAACAAAAGAGTGCGGTGATACCTGTATTACATTTGGCGCAAAAAGAATTTGGTGGCTGGTTAAGTACAGAAGCAATGGACTATGTTGCCTCGTTGCTGGATATTTTACCGATCGAAGTATATGAAGTGGCGACATTCTACAGTATGTACAATTTGAAACCTGTTGGCAAGTACATGTTTGAAGTTTGCCAGACCGGTCCCTGCATGCTGAACGGAAGTGATGATATCATAAAATATATAAATGATAAACTCGGCATCAAACCGGGAGAAACAACGGCTGATGGAATGTTCACCTTGAAAACAGTGGAATGTCTCGGCGCCTGTGGCTATGCCCCAATGATGCAGTTAGGAAAGAATTATAGAGAGCATTTGACCAAAGAGAAAGTGGATGCGCTCATTGCAGAATGCAGAAATAGCGCAGCCACGAATAATTGATAATGAAAAGATCTTTGACCATACTGTTTTTGTTGGTATCTGTTTTTGCAAAGGCACAACCTGCCCCGCAAGAACGGGGAACAGATTCAGCAAAGCTGGTTACGACACTGAAAGAATTTCACCAGGCGCTGGTGAATAAAAATACGGTTTCTATCAACCAGCAAACAGATAAGGCGCTAAGCTATGGACATAGCAACGGCTGGATAGAAACAAAGAATGATATGATCAATAACCTGGAAACAGGTTATATAAAGTATAACAGTATCAAAGAGGACAGTATGCGGGTAACAGTGAACGGGAACATGGCTCATGCAAGATTTGCAGGTGATTATAATGTAACGATGAATGGCAACACCAATACGTATCATCTAAAAGTATTGGAAGTGTGGGTGAAGAAGGGAAAGAGATGGATATTGTTTGCCAGGCAGGCAATAAGGTAGAACTATGATTGCGGAATTGATAAGGATTAAAAGGAAAGCCGCAGAGCGGCGATATTTTGGTAGATGAGTAAAGATTTGGAATTTGTTAGCCCCGTAGGGGGCGATATTATTGATGAATAAAGTTCGGGACGACGAAAAGTGCGACGCAACAGACGATGATCTGTGTTAATGTCGCTGGTAACAAAAAATAAATTGAGGAGATTGCTTCGGCTTCGCCTCGCAAGTATATGGGACGAAAATTATTATTAGATAAGATCAATGTTGAGAACATCAGGCTTTATGATGTGTACCGCCGTGAAGGTGGTTATCGCAGCGTAGAAAAGGCATTGAAAACAATGAGCCCGGAAGCTGTAACGGAGGAAGTGAAGAAAAGCGGACTTCGCGGCCGTGGCGGCGCAGGTTTTCCTACCGGAATGAAATGGGGGTTCCTTGCCAAACCGGCAGGCGTTCCAAGATATTTGGTGGTGAATGCAGATGAATCAGAACCCGGAACTTTCAAGGATCGTTATTTAATGGAGTTCATTCCGCATTTGCTGATAGAAGGAATGATCACATCTTCCTTTGCCATTGGTTCCAATCGTTCTTATATATATATAAGAGGCGAATTTGCATGGATCGTTGATATACTCGAACAAGCTATTGCAGAAGCAAAGAACAATGGTTGGTTGGGAAAAAATATTTTAGGCAGCGGCTTCGATTGCGAGATATATGTGCAGCGTGGAGCCGGCGCTTATATCTGCGGTGAGGAAACAGCATTGCTTGAATCACTGGAAGGTAAAAGAGGTAATCCAAGGATCAAACCTCCTTTCCCGGCAGTAAAAGGTTTATGGGATTGTCCAACAGTGGTAAATAATGTTGAAACGATCGCTGCGGTTGTTCCCATCATCAATGATGGCGGAGAAGAATATGCAAAAATTGGAATTGGAAAATCAACCGGCACAAAACTGATATCCGCCTGCGGTAATATCAATAGGCAGGGCGTTTATGAAATTGATATGACCATCAGTGTAGAAGAGTTTATTTACAGTGATGAGTATTGTGGTGGTATTCCCAATAACAGAAAACTAAAAGCTTGTATTCCCGGAGGATCATCCGTTCCTATTTTGCCGGCCAATCTTTTATTGACAACAGCTAAAGGCGAAAAAAGAATGATGACCTATGAAAGCCTTGCTGACGGCGGTTTTCAGACAGGTTCAATGATGGGCTCCGGTGGTTTCATTGTGTTGGATGACAGGCAATGTGTCATTCGCCACACTTTCACACTGGCAAGATTCTATCGTCATGAAAGTTGCGGACAATGTTCTCCCTGCCGTGAAGGAACAGGTTGGATGGAAAAAATATTATGGAACATAGAAACAGGAAAAGGAAAGATGAGTGATATTGACCTGCTTTGGGATATACAAAGAAAGATCGAAGGCAATACGATCTGTCCGTTAGGTGATGCAGCAGCATGGCCGGTAGCAGCAGCAATAAGACATTTCAGGGATGAGTTTGAGTGGCATATTACTAATCCTGATGATGCACAAAGAAGGAATTATGGATTGGCGGGATATGCAGACCCGATTAAAATAGCAACACCAGCATAGTTTATTGAAAGATCATACTATGAGCGAAGAAAAAAAATTATTCAAGGTAACTATCGACAACATCACTATTGATGTCGAACCGGGTACTACTGTATTAAATGCAGCAAGGCAGATCGGTGGTGATGTTACTCCGCCTGCAATGTGCTATTACAGCAAATTGCAGGGCAGTGGTGGTAAATGCCGCACCTGTTTGGTTGAGGTAGCTGCAGGCTCAACGGCAGATCCAAGACCGATGCCAAAACTGGTTGCCTCCTGCCGTACCAATGTAATGGACGGCATGATCGTAAAAAATATTACTAGTGAAAAAGTAATTGATGCCAGAAATGGGGTGGTTGAATTTTTATTGATCAATCACCCGTTGGATTGTCCTATCTGCGACCAGGCCGGTGAATGTGATCTGCAGGATCTTGGGTATAGTCATGGTAAAGAAGGAACGAGATACGAATTCAAAAGAAGAACATTCGAAAGAGAAGATATCGGTCCTTACATCCAATTGCACATGACAAGATGTATTCTTTGTTATCGTTGTACTTATGTCGCCGATCAAATAACTAACACAAGAGTACATGGAATACTGGATCGGGGTGATCATGCAGAGATATCAACCTATATCTCCAAAGCAATTGACAATGATTTCAGCGGGAATATGATCGATGTGTGTCCTGTTGGTGCATTGACAGATAAAACTTTCCGGTTCAAGAACAGGGTCTGGTTCACAAAACCTGTAGATGCACATCGTGACTGTTCTACATGCTGCGGTAAAGTAACATTATGGCAAAGAGGAGATGAAGTGTTGCGGGTAACCGCAAGAAAAGATCAGTGGAATGAGGTGCAGAATTATGATGGCAAGCCGGGCTGGATTTGCAATACTTGTCGCTTTGATAAAAAGAAAACAAGTGATTGGGTAATTGATGGACTAACGAATATCAGCAGGCATTCAGTGATCTCGCAGGGAAAATATCCCGGTCTGGTGAGACCACATGAAATGCTGGCCGATGTAATGGGCGGAAGAGAGCCGAAATTATTAATGGATATACATGATGTGAGTGAGGTGAATGATCCTTCGGTCGACTTAAGTCTGATCGAGGGCCCGGCAACGAGCAAGGATTTTGAAAAGAAATAGTTTTTTAATGGATAAAGATGAAAGAAAAGAAGCATTAGGAAAGTTGAAGGAAAAGGGAAGAGAAAATAAAATTGTTCTTTTACCTATGCCTGCTCAACTCCTTTAAAAATTCTTTGATTTTCTTGATGAGAAGTTGGAAAATGAAGAAGGTGATTCGTTGAAGCTGACAGAACAGTTTTGTAAAGACGAAAAACTGGACTTTGATAAAGTGAGAATATGGGCAAAAGGTTTTGGCGGATATGATGATGCCGAAATTCTCTGGAATGTTGAACAAGAGTATGAATTTTTAATAGAAGAATAGTGAATTGCCAAGGCGGAGTGAATCTTATTCACGATTCACCATTGACGATTCACGAAAATCATAGACGAACATGCATTTATTAGTCATAGACTGGTGGTTAATTTTAGAAAAATCATTGCTGATCTTCGGCATCATCGGGTTGTCGTTCTTTATTGCTATGTACACAACCTATGCAGAAAGAAAAGTAGCCGCATGGTTGCAGGATCGTCGTGGCCCAAACAGAGCTGGGCCGTTTGGCATATTTCAACCATTGGCAGATGGTGGCAAATTATTTTTCAAGGAAGAGATCATTCCTTTAGCATCGAATAAACCTTTATTTATACTCGGACCTGCACTGGCAATGATCACTGCATTGTTGACGAGTACAGTTATCCCCTGGGCCACCCCGTTTATTACAAAAGGCGGCGATGTAATTGCGATGCAGGTGGCCGATGTGGATATGGGAATTTTATTAGTATTCAGTATTGTGAGTGTCGGTGTATATGGAATAATGATCGGGGGCTGGGCATCGAATAATAAATTTTCATTGATGGCGGCTATTCGTGGGGCTTCGCAAATGGTTTCGTATGAATTGCCCATGGGACTTGCATTGATCGCTGTATTATTTATGACAGGCTCATTAAAGATGAGTGAGATCGTAGGTAATCAGATAGAGAATGGATGGCATATTATTTATCAGCCGCTTGGCTTTATCATCTTTTTTGTGTGTGCCCTGGCGGAATGTAACCGTACACCATTTGATCTTCCGGAAGCAGAGAATGAACTGAACTTTGGTTATCACCAGGAATATTCATCCATGAAGCTGGGTTTTTATTTGTTTGCTGAATACATCAATATGTTCATCAGCAGTGCAGTGATGGCGACACTTTATTTCGGAGGATACGATATTCCATTTGTGAATGAAGCGTCGTGGGGATTGAATTCATTTTGGATGACGGTCATAAGTTTTAGTGTGCTGATGGCGAAAATATCTTTCTTCCTTTTTGTATTCTTATGGATACGGTGGACGATACCCCGTTTCCGTTATGACCAGTTGATGAACCTGGGATGGAAGAAATTAATACCATTGGCGTTGTTGAATATGATCATTACGGCAGCAGTGATATTGTTGTTGAAGAAATAGACAGAAAGTCTGAGAGACAGTGTCATTTTATTTGAAAAATTATTAAAATTTCGGAAAACGTCTTTCGGTCTTGCGGACTTACTGACTTCCGGACTGATAAATATATATTTGCAAATTTTTAAAATGAGTGTGCAGTTAACAAACAGGGCTAAGCAAGTGGATCGGAAGCCGATGACCTTTCTGGAGAGCATTTATCTCTGGAATATCATGAAGGGCATGGCAATTACGATCAGTCACTTGTTCAGGAAGAAGGCAACGATCAATTATCCTGAACAAACGAGAAGCGTTTCGAAAGTGTGGCGGGGATTGCATGTGCTGAACCGTGATGCAGAGGGAAGGGAGAATTGTACAGCTTGTGGTTTATGTGCGGTGGCTTGTCCTGCCGAAGCAATAACAATGGAAGCAGCAGAACGTTTGCCGGGAGAAGAGCATTTATACCGGGAGGAAAAATATGCAGCAAAGTACGAGATCAATATGTTGCGTTGCATATTCTGTGGATTGTGTGAAGAGGCCTGTCCGAAAGATGCGATCTATTTGTCGCAGACAATTGCACCTTCTAACTATGCGAGAAAAGGATTTATTTATAAAAAGGGTGACCTGCTGATCCCGCACCCGGTGAATGAACCGGAAGCGTATCAAAAGGCGCTGGGGGAGAAGGCGGATAATAACAAGATCAAAAAAGAACCAACAATACCAGAGACGGCTTAAGAGAAAATGACTATCACCATTACACAGATACTATTCTGGATACTTTCAGTGGCTGCTTTGTTCAGCGCCCTGATGGTGATCACCAGCAAGAACCCGGTGCACAGTGTGCTTTGGCTGATCGCTACTTTCTTTTCTATTTCCGGTCACTATATTTTATTGAGTGCACAGTTCCTTGCTGTCGTAAATATCATTGTATATGCAGGTGCTATAATGGTATTATTCCTGTTCGTTATCATGCTCATGAATCTGAACAGGGAAACAGAACCACAAAAGAACCGCTGGATAAAAATGGCGGGTGCTATTGCCGGCGGTTGTTTGTTACTGGTTTTGGTTGCGTCATTAAAGAATGTAGAGAGTGCAAGTACAATTGAAGATGTGAAAGGAGGTGATGTAGGATTCATCAAAAGATTAGGGAAGGAATTATTCAGCACTTATGTAGTGCCGTTTGAAATAAGCAGCATTTTGTTTTTAAGCGCCATGGTAGGCGCCGTAGTTATCGGAAAAAAAGAGTGATATGCCAATTACGCATTATATAATTCTTTCGCTGGCCTTATTTAGCATTGGGATCGTAGGTGTATTGACACGCCGCAATGCGATCATCATTTTTATGTGCATTGAACTGATGTTGAATGCGGTGAACCTGCTATTGGTAGCTTTTTCGAAGATGCATAATTACGCAGCAATAAAAGCGGCAGCAGATCAAAAGTTGCCAATAACAGAAGCTATCCTGAATACAGGGTCTGAGGGACAAATATTTGTTTTCTTTATCATGGTAGTAGCGGCGGCAGAAGTAACTGTGGGATTGGCCATCATCGTGATGATGTATCGCAATATTCATTCGGTGGATGTGAATTTTTTGAACAGGTTAAAACATTAAAAGCCTCCCCAAACCCCTCCGGAAGAGGGGGTTTTAAGGTCGTTTAAATATGAAAAATGCTTTAAATATCGTTTACCTCATCCCCTTGCTGCCATTGGTTGGTTTTTTGATCAATGGTTTGTTGAGAAAGCATTTATCCAAGTCGATGATAAGTGTTGTCGGCTGCGGAACCATTCTCGTATCTTTTGCTTTGAGCATTGTGATGTTTTTGCAGGTAAAAAATGGAGACGGCGGTACAATTGAATATTTCAATTTTATTTCTGTCGGAGAGTTGACCATCCCTTTTGCTTTTCAAATTGACCAGCTGTCTTCTTTATTCCTTTTAATAATAACAGGTGTTGGATTTCTTATTCATGTCTATTCTACTTCTTATATGCAGGAAGAGAAGCCGGAGCATTTCGGCAGATATTTCTCTTACCTGAACTTGTTTGTGTTCTCCATGCTCTTGCTGGTAATGGGCGCCAACTATGTTATCATGTTCATTGGTTGGGAAGGAGTGGGACTTTGTTCTTACCTGCTGATCGGGTACTGGTTTAAGAACAATGAATATAACAAAGCAGCTAACAAAGCCTTTGTGATGAACCGAATCGGTGACCTTGCTTTCCTTATTGCTATTTTCTGGATCATCGCCAAAACAGGGGGTGTAAACTATGGCGAAGTATTCGCCTTCGCACCAAAACTGAGTGGAACAGATGCAACAATAATTACTTTACTGCTTTTTGTCGGCGCTGCCGGTAAGAGTGCACAGATACCATTATATACCTGGTTGCCCGATGCAATGGCCGGTCCTACACCTGTATCAGCATTGATCCATGCGGCTACGATGGTAACAGCCGGTATTTATATGATTGCCCGAAGCAATGTGTTGTATTCTCTTTCTGAAGTTTCGATGAATGTCGTAGCGATTGTTGGTTTGGCAACAGCATTACTCGCCGCTACTATTGCACTCAAGCAAAATGATATTAAGAAGGTGCTGGCTTATTCTACCGTAAGCCAGTTGGGATATATGTTTCTTGCATTGGGTGTTGGCGCTTATAGTGCCGGTGTGTTTCATGTAATGACGCATGCATTTTTCAAGGCATTATTGTTCCTTGCTGCCGGTAGTGTCATCCATGCCATGAGTGGTGAACAGGATATCCGCAACATGGGAGGATTGAGTAAAAAGATAAGAATAACATTCATCACCTTCCTGATCGGGTGTATTGCTATTGCTGGCATTCCGCCTTTCAGCGGGTTCTTTTCGAAAGATGCCATACTGCTGAATGCGCTGCTTGTTGACTCACATGACGGCAGCTTCAGCATAAAAGGAATTATTTTGTATGGCGTTGCCTTATTCACGGCCTTGCTCACTGCATTTTATATGTTCCGTTTATTGTTCATCACATTCAGCGGTACATTCAGAGGAACAGAAGAACAAAAGCATCATATACATGAAAGCCCTGCGCCGATGACCATTCCGTTGATCATTCTTGCTGTGCTTTCAATCATTGGCGGATTGATCGGTATCCCGGATGCAATAGTGAAGGGCGGAGATAAATTCACTGAATTCTTATCGCCGGTCATTGCCCAGAGAGCTGGGCATCCTGTTTCTCATTCTACAGAATATATGCTGATGGGATTGTCAACGGTGCTGGTCGGTATTACCATCATTGTTGCCTGGCGGCAATACAGAAATTACAAACGTAAAGAAGCAACAGGTTTTGCAAAAGTGCTGGAAGATAAATGGTATGTGGATGAGTTCTATGAGAAGATCATTGTAAAGCCGCTGCACAATTTTGGAGGTTTCCTGAAAAATGTATTTGAGAAATTGGTAGTGGATGGTTTGGTAAATGGCGTAGGCAGAATGGTGAATTATGGTGGCCGGCAATTCAGGTTATTGCAAAGTGGCCAGGTGGGAAGCTATGTGCTGCTGATGGTGCTGAGCATGGTGATCATTTTTTTAGTTCAATTCTTTTTGAGAAAATAATATGATTCCAGTTTTACTGATATTAATTCCTTTGCTGACAGGATTCGCTGCTTTTTTTATAAAGAATGAAAAGCAGGTAAAGTCGTGGGCTTTATTTTCCGGGATCATTACACTGGGCATTTCTTTGACAGGATTGTTATTGATCAAAGACTCTACATACCTGCAGCAGAATTGTGAATGGCTGTCGTCATTAGGCAGCAGTTTTTCTGTAAAGCTGGATGGAATGGGGCAATTGCTGTGTTTATTGACTGCTATTGTTTATCCCCTGATATTTATTGCGACCTGGGATAACTCATACAAAAGATCAAATAATTTTTTTGCGTTGATGTTATTGGCCCAGGCCGGGTTAATGGGTGTGTTTGTTGCTATGGATGCATTGGTATTTTATTTCTTCTGGGAACTCGCCTTGATACCTATGTATTTCCTTTGTTCGCAATGGGGTGGTGAAAGAAGAATAGCGGTTACTTTCAAATTCTTTATCTACACATTCGTCGGCTCGCTGCTGATGCTGATCGGTATAATATATATCCAATCCCGTACAGAAGGCGGCTCTTTTGCCATTGAGGCATTTTACAAAGTTGCGTTAACCAATGGTCAGCAAAGCTGGTTATTCTGGTTGTTCTTTATTGCATTTGCTATCAAGATGCCCATCTTTCCTTTTCATACATGGCAGCCTGATACATATGAACAAGCACCAACTGCGACAACGATGGTGCTGAGCGGAGTAATGGTGAAGATGGGTTTGGTAGGGATCATTCGTTGGTTAGTGCCTGTATTACCTGCTGCATCGCATGGATGGGGTGATGTGGTGATGACAATGTCGGTAATTGGGATAGTATATGCGTCATTGATCGCCATCAGGCAGGATGATATAAAGCGACTTGTCGCTTATTCTTCTATTGCACATATTGGATTGATGTGCATGGCAATATTCTCCGAAAATCTCAGCGGATTGCAGGGAGTAATGATCCAGATGTTCAACCATGGTATCAATATTATTGGTTTGTGGATCATGGTGGAGATCATTGAAAGAAGATTTGGTACAAGAAAATTATCAGAACTGGGTGGGCTGGCACACAAGGCTCCGGCGATGGCAATATTCTTTGTGATCATTGCATTGGCCAATATTGCATTGCCATTGACCAATGCATTTGCAGGTGAATTTTTAATGTTCAACAGCCTTTTGAATGCAAAGACAAGTTATTTATATGCCATATTGTTCATGGTCTTTGCAGGGTTGGGTATCATTTTCGGTGCAGTATATACATTGAACATGATACGGAGAATATTTTATGGAGAAGTATCTGCTGTCGTTTCAACGGGAGTGTCTGCAGATATTAAGGGGTATGAAAAGTTCGCATTGGGAATTATTGTGTTGTTGATATTTACCATGGGAATATATCCGCAATTATTGCTGGATATAACTGAAGAGATCTCGCAGTTTATATCCGGCAGATTTTTTAAGCCGGGAATTAATTAAGAAGTATGAACGCATTAGTCATATCAGCTGTGTTAGGTGTTGTCATGATGTTCAGCGGCATTTTGCTGAAGCAGAAAAGCGCTGTACGTAATGTAGCCATTGCCGGTATGGTATTGTTACTGATTGTAAACGTTCTGGAGCTTTGCGGAAATGTATTTTTTAATATTGACAGCAAAGGGATGATCGAATTCGATCGCTTCGCATTGCTGTTTAATACGATCGTTTATGTTTCAGCCATATTGTACTTGCTGCTTTCAGCACGGGATATGGAAAAAGTAGGTGTCAATTATGCAGAATACCTTGCTTTGATCTTTTTTATTCTTTGCGGCATCACCCTTACTTCTTCCTTCAGATCATTGCTGATCCTTTTCCTCGGTATTGAGATCATCTCTATACCACTTTATATTTTGACAGGAAGTGATAAAAGAAATTTGAAAAGCAACGAAGCTTCATTAAAATATTTTTTACTCGGTGCATTTTCTACCGGCCTTATGCTGATGGGCATTGCACTCATTTATGGGGCACAGGGAAGTTTTGATACAACCAGGGTCAGTTCCTTCCAGGGAACAGCATCGCCATTGCTGGTAGCGGGAATGGTATTGTTATTATTCTCTATGGCATTTAAAGTATCGGCAGCGCCATTTCATTTCTGGACACCGGATGTATATGATGGTGCTCCGACAGTGTTTACTTCTTTTATGGCCACTATTGTCAAAGCTGCTGTATTCATTGCATTCATTCGTTTGTTTGATGAGGCATTTGGAACATTGCAATCTCAATGGCAGTTGCTGATCGCTATTATTACAGTTGCTACCTTATTCATTGGTAATATCACAGCCGTATTTCAGCAAAGTGTAAAAAGAATGCTGGCTTATTCCAGTATTGCACAGGCAGGCTTTATGATGCTGGCTTTGTATGCGATGAATGCAGATGCAAAAGAAGGGTTGCTTTTATATGTTACTGCCTACAGTCTTGCTACAATCGGCATTTTTGCAGTACTCATCAAAATGAAAGATTACACATTTGAGGGCTTTAATGGTTTTGCAAAGCAGCAACCGTTGTTGGCAGCTACTACTACTATTTGTTTATTGTCATTGGCAGGTATTCCTCTTACTGCAGGATTTCTTTCCAAATTTTATATGCTGAAAGCTGCCTTGGGTACAGGCAAACATCTTTGGCTGGTGATCTTTGCCGTATTGATGGCAGCCGTGAGTGTGTATTATTATTTCAGGGTGATACAAGCCATGTATTTTAAAGATGGAGAAGTACAAAAGATCGATGTCAGCCCAGCTTTTAAATGGACATTAGTTGTGGTGACTGCATTGGTAGTGCTTTTGGGAGTTTTCCCTAACCTGTTACTGAACTGGTATTATTTCTAATTGGTCTGGCGGTTTCCGTCTGACCAATTCCACTTGTTATCTTTGTATAAGTCAGACGGAGACCGTCAGACTTATGTACAATGAACTTCCGTGATATTTTTTCACTTGCTTTCCGCACTATCCGCAGCAATAAACTCCGGACAGGACTTACTGTAGCCATTATTGCTTTTGGTATCATGGCCCTGATCGGCATCATCACAGCTATCAAAGCGATGAATCAAAAATTCACAGAAAGTTTTTCTACTATGGGCGCCAATGCATTTACCATACGATTCAAAGAAAGGAATATTCGTTTTGGAGGAAATAATGATGATGGTATCAAACTTTCAAAAAAAGGGAAAAAGAAAGAGAGGAAATCAAGTATGGGCAAGCGGATCACAAAAGATGAAGCAGAACTTTTTGTAAAACGTTTCGACTTTCCTGCTACTAAAAGCATTTCCATTTTTGGTAACCGTACGAATACTGCATCGTATGAATCAAGAAAGACCAACCCGAACATTATGATGTTTGGCGGGGATGAGAATTATTTATTGCTGAACGGATTTACACTGCAGGCGGGAAGAAATTTGAACCGCATGGATGTGCAGACAGGAAGAAATGTTTGCATACTGGGTTATGATGTAGCAGTAAAATTATTTAAGCAGGGATTAGAACGGGCCGTTAATAAGGTTATACGCATCAATAACATTCCTTACCGGGTGTTAGGGGTAATGGAAAGCCGGGGCTCTACTTTCGGTTTCAGCCGGGACAATGTCATTATCACCAGCTATGAAAATGTTGATCGCAATTTTCCCTCTGGTTTTTCTTTTGTCGTGGCTGTGATGACGGGAGATCTGCTGAAGGTAAATGAAGCAATGGGAGAGGCTGAAGGAACGTTCAGGGCCATCAGGAAATTGAGTACAACAGAAGAAAGCAATTTTGTATTGGACCGTAGCGATAGTATTGCTGAGAAGGCGATGAACAGTCTTCGGTTCCTGACCGTATCAGCAACTGTTATCGGGTTAATTACATTGATAGGCGCTGCAATCGGGTTGATGAATATAATGCTGGTATCCGTTTCTGAACGAACAAGAGAAGTAGGTCTGATAAAAGCCATTGGTGGTAAAAGCAGGATGGTAAGTCGTCAATTTTTATTGGAAGCTACACTGATAAGTATAATGGGAGCCCTGTTTGGTATCCTGCTGGGTGTGATGGTGGGCAATCTTTTTTCGATTGTTTTAAAAACAGGCTTCGTTGTTCCGTGGAATTGGGTTCTTTATGGCATCATCATTTGTACGATAGTTGGCTTACTCGCCGGTTTGTACCCGGCGTTGAAGGCAGGACGTCTCAATCCAATTGAGGCATTGCGGTATGAATAAATCATTACCACAGGTGCAATTACTTGCTATTCAGCGCAAACCCCACTCAAATTCTTATGCTGAAAGTTGTTGCATTTGAAAAAATCCTTAACTTGAAGCCCCTTCCCGAAAATTTGTAAGGAAGGGATATTTTTTATCAAGTTTTTCATTAGCATTGTAAATCCGGAATAAGAATCAGTATTTAACTTTTAAAACAAAAAAACAACGATCATGGCAGAGATTAAACCAACTGCATCAGTTAAGGCTACATCAGTACAGCCCAAGAAAAGCAGCAACATCATTTCCTGGCTTGCTCCTATCATTTGTGTCATTGCTGGTTATTTGATTTGGCGTTACATTTTCGGGAACCCCGATAATTTTGAAGTAAAAGGCAAAGGCTGGTTCTGGCCCAAGCATGACAAACCACATCATGACAAACCTTTAGCTGGTATTTATATGGGAGGTATCATTGTACCTATATTGGTCGGAATGTTCCTGATGGTGCTTACATTTTCTATTGAAAGATACCTGACCATCCGCAAAGCGCTGGGTGCAGGATCTATTTCTGATTTCGTTCGTAAGATCCAGTACCATCTTGCAAACCGCAATATTGACGCAGCTTTATCAGAGTGTGATAAGCAAAGAGGTTCAGTAGGTAATGTAATGAAAGCAGGTCTTCGCCGCTACAAAGAAATGATCAACGAAGGCGGATTAAATACTGACCAAAAAGTAATTGCTATACAAAAAGAAGTAGAAGAAGCTACGGCATTGGAACTACCAATGCTGCAAAAGAATCTCGTATTCCTCTCTACCATTACTTCAGTGGGTACTCTTGTGGCCCTGTTGGGAACGGTATTGGGTATGATCAGGTCCTTCAGTGCCCTGGGAACGGATGCCGGAGGTAGCGGAACATCTGCTCTTGCGATTGGTATCTCCGAGGCCCTGTATAATACGGCGTTGGGTATCGGTACCTCAGCCATATCGCTGATCATGTACAACATTTTTACAACAAAAATTGACTCAATAACCTATGGCATTGATGAATCAGGTTTTACCCTGACACAGAGCTTTGCTTCACTGTATAAATAATACAGTAAAACAAGGTTTCTGAATATGGAATCATGAAACTTATTCATCTCAATTCTAAATTATTATATCATGCCAAGTGTTAAAATGCCAAGGCACAGTACGGATACGGATATGACCCCTTTTGTGGACATTGCCTTCCTGATCCTTTCCTTTTTCATTATGGCTACCAAGTTCAAACCAAAGGAGCCGATACAAACGGAGATCCCTAATTCGGTTTCTGCAGAAGAGTTGCCGGAAAATGATGCCATGATGGTATTGATCGATTCAACTAACAGGGTTTTCTTTGCTGTTCTTTCTGAGAAAGATAAAACGATTCCAGGAAAGGTCCTTGATAAGATCGGCTCAACAAGACAAATGACTTTTACAGCTGATCAGAAAGAGAGTTTCAGAAAAGCAGGAGCGGTTGGCGTTCCCTTTTCCCAGCTTTCCTCTTTCCTGGATCTTGAAACCGAAGAGCAGGCAAAAATTGCACAACCCGGAATACCTGTAACAGATACCCTGGACAACCAGTTGATCTATTGGATCGGAGCAATTAAGCAGGTATATGCAGAAGAAAGGCGGGAACTTAAATATCTAGTAAAAGGCGATGGTATGGCTACCTATCCAACTATTGAGGCGGTCATTGCTGCTTTTAAAAGGAATGACCAGTTAAAATTCAATCTGGTTACTTCATTGGAAAATGCGCCAACCAATTCGGATCTTGATAAGTATAACCGCAGGATGCCGGCAAAAAGTAAATAAAAATTTAGTAAACAGTAAAAATCATTAAAAATGGCAAGTATAGATACCAGTGGTGGCGATAGTGGTCATAAAAAAGGGCCAGGCGTAAAAAAAGCCAAAAAATTATCTACACGGGTGGATATGACACCGATGGTGGATCTTGGTTTTTTACTTATCACTTTTTTCATCTTTACAGCCACCATGGAAACCCCCAAAGGCATGAAGATATTGATGCCTAAGGATGTGAATGATCCTAAAAAACAAAATGAGGCAAAGGAATCAGGAGCCCTTACTATTATGCTGGGTAAACCTTTCCCTCCTGGTACTGGTAAACCCGACCCGGTTTATTTTTATCATGGCCAGTTGAAAGTAGATGCAGGCGTCAATAATTTCGAGACTACAACTTTCAAAGGCATACGGGATATTATCATCAAGAAAAAAGCAGATGTAATAGGCCGTCACACTCATGATTTTGATCAGGGAAAGGAAAGTATCTGCAAAGAGTTGCAGGATAATGCTAATAAAGCTAAAGATCCCGAATGGAAGAATGCCTGTCTTAGCCGCGACTTGGTTATTATCATTAAACCCGGCCCGGATGCTAATTACAAAATGATGGTGGATATACTGGATGAGATGACCATCAACCAGGTAAAAACCTATGCTATTGTAAAGATCCTCGACCAGGAATTAGAGCTGGTAAGGTTAACAGAAGCATCAGCCGGAATAAAATAAAAATAATGCGGGAAGTATGGAAACCCACACTATCAGCATCTTATAAAAAATTATACTCATGGAAGCCAATAAAATTTTATCAGCCGATGTTCTTGATATCCTTTTTGAAGGAAGGAACAAGGAGTATGGGGCTTATGATCTGCGCAGGACCTATAACAAACGAATAGGCCGTGCCCTTATCATTACTGCTGCCGTCGCCCTGCTCGCTTTACTGGGGTCAATATTAGCAAGCAATGCAAAGTCTTCCTCAAAAGGAAAAAATAAGACGCAGGAAGTAAATCTGGCGGATATAAAACAGGAAGAACAACCAAAGGTAGAACCCCCGCCACCCCCACCCAAACAGCCGGATCCACCGAAGGTGGAGATGAAACAGTTTACTCCGCCTATCGTAAAGAAAGATGAGGAAGTGGAAAAACCACCTCCGCCAGTTGAGACCCTCGAAGAAAAAAAGATATCAGATATTACGCAGGAAGGGATAAAAGAGTCAGACGTACCAACACCGGCAGTAATTGATGAAGGAAAACAGATCGTAGAAGAAAAGAAAGAGGACGACGAGAATAAGATATTCGACAAAGTGGAAATTGAAGCGTCTTTCCCCGGTGGTGACAGTAAGTGGAGGCAATATCTCGAAAGAAACCTGAATGCAAATGTGCCGGTTGACAATAATGCAGCTGAGGGAACTTACACAACGGTGATCCAGTTTGTAGTGGATAAAGAAGGAAATATCAGTGATGTAAGAGCCATTACAAACCACGGTTATGGTATGGAAGAAGAAGCCATAAGAGTAATTAAAAGAGGACCCAAATGGACACCTGCTGTGCAAAACGGCCGCCAGGTAAAAGCTTACCGTAAGCAGCCCATTACATTCCAGGTAACGGGAGAATAAGAAAATAAATTTTTATAAGAAATCCTCTTCATGTTGCGAAGAGGATTTTTTTATGTAAAATAAATGCCTGCCAAACAAGTCAAATTAGTCATATGAAAACTCTCTGACCCCCATTTGACCTATATGACCCAGATGACTACTTTTGACGAATGAATAAACTGATGGGCTGGGATGATACAATTGTGGCGTTGGCTACAGCACCGGGTGTTGCGGCCATTGGCGTCATTCGTTTGAGCGGTCGAAGATCTTTTGAGATCATCAATCAACTGTTTCATTCAAAGGACTTGCATAAACAGCCTTCTCATACAATTCATGTGGGGTTTTTAAGAGAGGGTGATATTGTTCTTGATGAAGCGGTGGTATCATTGTTCCGTGGGCCGAGATCTTATACAGGGGAAGATGTGGTCGAGATCAGTGCACATGGTTCACCATTTGTACAACAGCAGATCATTGATGCCTGTATCAAATATGGGGCAAGATTGGCGAAGCCGGGTGAATTCACACAACGAGCATTCCTGAATGGTAAACTTGATCTTGCACAGGCAGAAGCAGTAGCAGACCTGATCTCTTCCAATACATCAGCTTCGCAAAAAGCAGCTTTACATACAATGAGAGGCGGCTTTTCTCAAAAACTAAAAGAGCTGAGAGAGCAGCTGTTGAAATTCTCTGCACTCATCGAGTTAGAACTTGATTTTAGCCAGGAAGATGTAGAATTTGCAGACCGTAAACAATTGCAGAAATTAATTACGGAACTGTCTTTTTCAACCGATCAGCTTATCAATTCTTTTCAATTAGGTAATGTGATCAAAAATGGAGTAAGCGTCGCCATTATTGGCAAACCCAATGCGGGTAAATCAACTTTATTAAATACTTTATTAAATGAGAACAGGGCTATTGTAAGTGAAATAGCTGGCACCACCAGGGATACGATCGAAGAGATCATCAATATTGATGGAATACTCTTCAGGTTGATCGATACCGCTGGCATCCGGCAACACAGCAGCGATCTTATTGAAAAAGAGGGAATGAAAAGGAGTTTTGAAAAGATGAGGACAGCAGACCTTATTCTTTATCTTTTTGATGTGGCTAACGAACCAGCGACAGAAGTAAAAGAGCGGATATCTGAATTCAGGGAACAGGAGTTAAAATACCTGATAGTTGCCAATAAGATCGACGCAATGAATGAAGCGGAAGTACGTTTGGCGTATGCCGGCATTGATAATATTGTATTCATCTCTGCCAAGGAGAAAAGGCATACGGAAGTATTAAATGAAAGAATGATTGATATGGTATTGGCAGGACAAATACAAACAGAAAGCACCGTTGTCACTAATGCAAGACATTATCATGCTTTAAAAGAAGTTTCCACGTCTCTTAATGATATTAAGCAGGGGATGGACAATAAAATACCCGGTGACTTATTGGCGTTAGATATCCGCAGATGCCTGCATTATTTAGGTGAAATAACAGGTGAAGTAAGCAATGAGGATATGCTGGATTATATATTCTCTAAGTTCTGTATCGGAAAGTAATTTACTTTCTTTTGTTTGTTAAGTGCCTGTTTTTGTTGAGTTTCAGTACACTTTTCTTTCTCTTTTTTGTTGCCCAACTCTACTTTTTTACTTATATTTGTTGCCCAGTTGTTGCCCAATTGGCTATTTTGTTGCCCACATATCAGTTTGATGGAAGTCAGGCGAAATAATGCACCAAGTAGCACCACCCAGCAACATACTGCAACAAGTAGCAACAAATGAGTAGTACAATTAAACTTCCTAAATTCTGTAATCATTGTGGTAAGGCTTTCATAGCCCAAAAGACCACAACGAAGTATTGTGGCCATAAGTGCAACAGTGCAGCCTACAAGAAAACCAAACGAGAAGAAAAAGTAAACGCAGAATTTAAGAACCAACAAAGCAAAATTGTTTCCGCTTCTCCAGTAGTTGCTACTGAAACCCTATCCAACCCGATAGCAGGTAATCACACTAATTTAAGAGAGAAAGAATTTTTAAGCATACTGGAAGTTGCTACCCTTTTGGGTGCAAGCAGATGGACCATTCAACGGATGATAAAAAGTAATCGTTTGCCGGTGGCAAAGCTGGGCAGTCGTACCATCATCAAAAGGGCTTCAATTGATAATTTATTTAACTGATAAGAAAATGAAAGTAACATTAAGACAACGGCTCAAAGGCGATAAAATAAGCCTTTATTTAGAGTACTACTCCAACGGCAAACGCCAGTATGAGTATTTGAATTTATACCTAACACCCGACCCCGAAAAAGGGAAGCTAACCAATGCAGTAAAAGAGGAAAATAAAAAGATATTGGCATTAGCTGAAACCATCCGCAGTAAAAGGCATTTGGAAATACAAAACAGCACTTATGATTTCCACGATAAGGAGAAGCTAAAAACCTACTTCATTATGTATATGGAGGCATTGGCTGAAAAGAGGAAAGACAGCAAAGGGAATTATGGCAATTGGGATAGTACCATAAAGCACTTGAAAAAGTATTGCCCAAGAGATATACAATTCAACCAAATCAATAAAGCCTTTGTTGATGGCTTCAGGGATTACCTGTTGAAAGAAGCCAGTACCAAAACCAAAAAGGCAATTTCAACCAATACCAAATACAGTTATTTTAATAAGTTCAGAGCAGCACTCAAACAAGCTGTGAGGGATGGCATATTGAAAACCAACCCTGCCGAAATGGTAGATGGCTTGCCACAAGGGGAACCAGTAAGAGAGTTTTTAACCCTTGATGAATTAAAGACCTTAGCCAAAACCGAATGTAAAAACGAGTTGATGAAAAGGGCTTTTATTTTTGCTTGTCTTACAGGGTTACGTTTCAGCGATATTCAGAAATTGAAATGGAGTGAAATGCAACAATCAACGGAGTTAGGGCATTACATCCGTTTCGTACAGCAAAAGACAAAAGGATCTGAAACATTGCCCATATCTGATGAAGCCTATAATTTATTAGGAGAAAAAGGAAAGCCAGCCGACCCGGTATTTCCTGATTTGATTTACTCCGATAGTCGCAATGCTGATTTGTACAGATGGATGATAAAGGCAGGAATTGAAAAGCACATTACTTTCCATTGTGCAAGGCATACATACGCCACATTACAGCTTACTTTAGGTACTGATATTTTCACAGTATCAAAATTGCTTGGACACAGGCATTTAAAAACAACACAGATTTATGCTAATGTAATTGATGAAAAGAAAACAGTAGCAGCTAACAAAATAAATATTGGTTTATAATGAGTAATACAATCTTAAACAGCATCCTCCACGAAGAGTTAAAGCCCTGGGCTGCGGACTTTTCAAATATTCAAGAAATCAAGGAGATTTTGAAAGCTGCAAATAAATTGCAGCCTAAAACAATTGATGATTTTAACCAATTGCTGCGTATGCTTTTAAAGCCATACAATAGGTTGAGCAATTCAATAACTAATAAAAGCAGTAATGAACTAAGGCAACTTTGCTTTTCAGTTTCTATTCCAGAGCCAACAGACTTGGTTAAAAGTTACTATCACTCAATTATCACAGCAGAAACGCTAAGATATTTCAACGAAGTTTTGAATAATCCTTTTATTGTTGATGCTGAATTGGATGTTCCTTTTCAAGTGGAAGAGAAGGTTTTAAAAGGTATTGCCTTTTCGGCAAATGAAGCAAATAATGTATTAATAGAAAGAGGTTTTACAACTGAGCAAACTCCAATAGAAAGCACTGTACAGTATGTTTTAATTAGCCTTAGAAATAGTTTGATAGCACTTTATTTTTCTATCCAAAAGCAATTTGAAGATTACCTCACCGATGTTTATTTGTCAGTAGATGATTTCTATATGTACAAAATGGATTCGGCTGCAAACAAAATTACAATACAAGAACTTCAAACAGAGAAAGAGCCTATCTCAATTGCACAATCAAACAATAAGCCTTTCAACTTTGGTTTTAAAGGTGATGAAACAAAGTTGGTTAATCTTGTAAAAATCCTTTGCATATATAAAAACCTATTAGACGAAAGTGTTACCAGTCAGGGTGATTTTACCCAGTTGCTTTTAACCAAAAATATTAGCGACAAGGTTTATAATATACAAATAGGTTGCGAAACTAATTTGTTTCAGTACATAGTAGATAAACTAAAAATCACTTCACCAAAATTCACTTATGCCAACATTGGAAGATGCAATTATTTTAAAACCAAAAATGGCAATCCAATACAAGCAAGTTTACTTTCAAATTCAAAATCAAACAACCCATTGCCCAAGAAAACAAAAGAAGAAATTGATAAGATTTTTAAAGAAAACGATATGTAAAACATATAGATAGGTATATAATCATATAGATTTCTATATGGTTGCTATATAGCTATACGGCTTACCCCTACTGCATTTGGCAAGTTTGCATCATAAAATTTATAAAGATGCAAACAGACAATTTAATTCTCGACAAGCTCACAGAAATTGCAAACAAATTAGATGAGCAAAACTTACTGCAAAAAACAGTATTAAACTTTAATGAGGCTTGCACATTCCTTGATGTAAGCCCTTCACATTTGTACAAACTTACAAGTACAAAGAGTATTCCCCATTTCTGCCCCCAGGGAAAGAAACTCTATTTCAAGCGTTCCGAATTAGATGAATGGCTTCAACGCAACCGTCAATCTTCAACAGATGAAATTGATGCTATGGCTACTGAGTACATTCTCAAAAACAAACGCAAATAGATTTTTTTAACCGATAAGAAAGAAAAGAAATGGCAAGTAGTACCATATTTAAAAACTTTACTATCCCAGTAGAAAAAAAATCTCTATTGATGATTGGTAAGGACATTATTTCCGACAAATACAAAACGGAAGTAGAAGAAATCCGCAATCTTATTGCACAAGGCAATAAGGCGGAAGCCGATAACAAAAAGAAGCAGTTGTTGGCTTTTACCCCTTCGGCTGTATTTACCGAGAAAAGGCAAATGCAATATCTTGAAATGTACAGTGGCTTTGTGCATTTAGATTTTGACAAGCTCACACCGGAACAGTTGCAAACTGCGTTTGCAATCATTTGTAATATCTCCTACACTTCACTTTGTTTCATCAGTCCAAGTGGCAACGGCTTAAAAGTATTTGTTGAGGTAAGCACCGAACTGGAACACCACGACATTGCTTATTTGCAAGTGCAGAAGTATTACGAAGAAGCCACAGGACTAAAGGCAGACCCAAGCTGCAAGGATGTTACAAGGCTTTGTTTTATGAGCCACGACCCCAACGCATACCGAACAATCCAAAACGAGAAATTCATTGTGGCTTTGCCCCAATTCATTCAAGAACAACAATCGCAAACGCCTTCGGCTATTGCTCCAGTTGTTCCAATAGAACAGGCAGAACCCGAAGACCTCAGCATTACTTTTTTATTCAATCAACAAATTCAATTTACAAATCAAAAATTAACATATACCGATGGAAACAGAAACAATTTTATTTATCTTCTTGCTTCTAATTGCAACAGAGTTGGTTTATCGCAATCCGATACTGAGTTATTATGTAAGCAGCATTATGACTTACCTGAAAGAGAAATTCAAGAATCGGTAAAGAGTGCCTACACCAAACACACACAAGAATTTGCAAAGTTTGCAAAGTCTGCAAATTCGCAAACTGCAAACGATGATGACCCTTTAGAAGATTATCTCAAAAACACACCAACATTGCCCGATGCAGTGTTTGAAAACTTGCCTTACATTCTCAAAGAGGGTGCAAGGGCTTTCACAGATAAACGGAAAAGGGATGTTTTCTTTACTGGTGCTATTGCCATAATTAGCGGTTGCTTGCCTAAAGTTTCGGGTGTGTACTTCCAAGAAAGGGTATTTCCGCATCTATACACATTCATTATTGCACCTGCTGCAAGTGGTAAAGGAGTATTGAAAAATGCCAAGAGATTAGCCGATAAGTACCACCAAAAAATATTGCAGCAAAGTAGGGATGCTCAAAAAGTACACGATGCGGAAATGGTAGATTTTAAACAATTAGAACGAACAAAAGCCAAAGGAGAGCCAAACCCAGAGAAGCCCGAAAAACCCCCATTTAAGATAGTTTTTATTCCTGCCGATTGCAGCAAAGCCCGAATGATTGAACATTTAAAAGCCAATGACGGAAAAGGCATTATTTGCGAAACAGAAGCCGATACAATGAGTGGTGCAAAAAAACAAGATTGGGGCGATTACTCAACTATTCTTAGGGCTGCATTTCATCACGAAACCGTATCGAGTACAAGAAAGACCGAAAACCAATATGATGAAATAAATGATCCTTGTTTAGCAGTAGCCTTGACAGGTACACCAGCCCAAGCACCACGTTTATTGTCATCAGCAGAAGACGGTCTATTTAGCCGTTTCCTATTCTATGCTTACAAGAATAACATTGAATGGCAAGACCCTTCACCCAAGACCAATGCAATAGTATTTAATGACCATTTTGAGGCACTTTCTCAGCAGGTTTTAGACTTGATTAGCCTTTTAGAGCATTCGCCTACCACAATTGAATTAACACCCCAACAATGGGCTGTAATCAATTCACAATTCCCTATTATGCTTTCGGAGGTAGTAACATTTACAAGTGAAGATGCAGCAGGTGTAGTTTATCGTTTAGGGCTGATATTCTTTAGGCTTTGTATGATACTTTCAGCACTTCGCAAGTTTGAAAACGGAGAAATGACCGAAACCATTTATTGCACCGATGAAGATTTTAATACTGTAATGCTGATAGTGCAAACCTATTTAGACCACAGCTTACTTATGTTTAATAACCTACCCAAGCAAAACGAATCAATGCAGTTTCAGTCAGGAGACGGAAAACGCAAATTCTTTGAGGCTTTGCCCAAAGAGTTTACCCGAAAGGAAGCCACTGAAATAGGCACAAAATTCAAAATGTCAGCCCGAACAGTAGATGATATTCTAAAATCCGCCACTGGCTACACTCTTACCAAGCTAAAGCCTGGTCTATACCAAAGAATTTAGAACGCCTCCTTCGGGAGGCTTTTTTTTTGCCCTTCCGGCATTGCACTTTGTCCGCATTGCAGACTTTGCAATGTTTGCAACTTTGCTAATTTTCTTATCAGTCTTTTTCCTTTCTTTTCTTATATTTGCCAATATTTGTCAAGACAATAAATTTATAATGGCAACACAGTTTGGTGAAAAGATTAGGGAACTAAGGACGAAGCAGAATATGCTTCTGCGGCAGCTTGCTTCAAAATTAGATGTTGACACTTCTATTATTAGCAAGGTAGAACGTGGCGACAGGCAATTAAAGAAAGAACAGATCCCATTATTAGCCGAAATACTACAAGCCGATAAAGAAGATTTGTTGATGCTTTGGTTAGCCGACCAGTTGTATAACGTAATTGAAGGTGAACCAATGGGAGACGAAGCATTAAAATCAGTATCTAAAAAAATAAAGAAAGCAAAATAATCACGATATGGAAGGCACTTCATTAAACATAACAGATGACCTTATAAAAAGGCTAAAGGAAATTATCCCTGCTGCATTTACAGAAGATAAAATCAATGTAGAACAGTTAAGGCAACTTATAGGCGAAGCTGTTAATACAGACACAGAAAGGTATCAACTCAATTGGGCGGGGAAGAATGAAGCCTACAAAGTTTTACAAGCACCCTCTACGGCTACTTTTATTCCGAATAAAGATTTGTCTATTGATTGGGATAATACCAAAAACTTATTTATTGAAGGAGAAAACTTAGAGGCATTAAAGGTGCTTCAAAAAAATTATTATGGTAAAGTAAAGGTTATTTCTATTGACCCTCCATACAACACAGGCTCCGATAGCTTTATATACCCTGATAAATTTTCGGAAACAAAAGAAGAATATTTAAAACGGCTTAGTGATAAGGACGAAGAGGGCTATATGATGAAAGAGGGCTTATTTAGACCCAACAAAAAAGAAAATGGTCAGTTTCATTCCAATTGGCTTTCTATGATGTTGCCGAGATTATTTATAGCCCGAAATTTATTAAGAGATGACGGTGTTTTATTTGTTTCAATTGATGATAACGAAGCATATACTTTAAAGCTACTTTTAGATGAAATATTTGGCGAGGAAAATTTTGTTGGCAATATCATTTGGAACTCTACCAAGTCAGTAACTAATACTGCTCTTTTATCAGTATCGCATACACACAATTTAGTCTACTTTAAAAATCTTGAACACCATAAAAAGAACAGATTTGAATTTAGATTGCCTGATACTCCAGACGGGTTTGAAAATCCTGATAATGATTCAAGAGGACCTTGGAAAGCCGACCCTTTTCAAGTTGAAGGAGAAAGACCTAATCAATTATATGAAATAAAGAACCCAAAGACAGGGCAAGTTTATAAGCCCAATCCAGGTTGTAGTTGGAAAAATGATTTTGATAAATACAAAGAATTGCTTGCCGATAATCGAATTGTATTTGGTACAAGTGGTGAAGCTGGACCGCAACGAAAGAGGTTTTGGACTGAGGCACAAGAAAGAGGTAGAGTTTCTAAATCCCTATGGACTGATGTAGATACCACTGCAAATGGCACTTCATACTTAGAAGCCTTAGTAGGTAAAAAGGTTTTCACAAATCCTAAACCAGTTGATTTAATAAGAAGATTTATTCAATTGGGTACAAGCAATGACGGGGGTATTGTTTTGGATTTCTTTGGAGGATCTGGCACAACAGCGGAAGCAGTTCTACGCCAAAATTTAGAAGACGATAAAAAGAGAAATTTCATTTTTGTTACACTACCAGAACCAATTGATGATTCAACACAAGCGGGAAAAAATGCGAAGGCATTAAAGTGTGAAACTATTGCGGAGGTTGCAAGAATTAGAATTATAAAAGCTATTGATAAAATCAAATCAGATATAAAAAGTAAAGGAGACTTATTTAAAACTAAAGACATTTCACAATTTGATTTAGGTTTTAAGCACCTTAGTTGTAAAGAATCGAATTTCAAAATTTGGCGTGGAGATATGGTCGGTTCAGTTGATGAATTAGTAACTCAATTACGCTTATTTAAAAAACCACAAAAGGACAAGTCAACAGACTTTGATATGGTTTTTGAATTAGTAATTAAAAATGGATTAGACTTAAATTCTAAGATAGTCGAAACCAAAATAGGCAATACTGTTGTGTACTCAATTAACGATAACAGTTTAATTATAATAACTAAGCCAATTAATCAGAGCATTTGTAAGGAAATTAAAAAGCTAAATCCAAAAAGTGTCATCTGCCTTGATTCGATTTTTAATAATGAAGATTGTGTAAAAACAAATATTCAATTACAATTTGAGGATTCAGGTATTTCATTTAAAACAATTTAATAATGGCAAACGAATCTAAGATTATTAGAAAAACAGATGACAGTGCAATGCATTTAATATATGACGTTGTAGGTGATAAGGCAAAATTCATATCTGATATTGATAGTTACTACCTACTAAACGGCAAGTATGTATTCTTGGAATTTATTAAATGTGCTGTAAAGCCATTTGACTACAATCCAAACCAAAATTGGAATGAAATTCAATTGCACCTTAATAGAGTTTGGGAGTTTGCTTCAAAGGCTGAAGGTTCACTTTGGTTAATTTGCTATGATGATTCAAAAGACCAGTTCAATCTATTTAAAGTTGGTTCAATGGATGATACTAAAGCTGAATTTCAAAGTCAACTTAATCAGAACATTGATGAATTTAAAAAATGGTTTCAATTACTCAATAGTGAAGTTTTAAAAAAGTAAAAAATGGAAGAATTAAATAAACCCCAATTTGATGACGAAGTAAAGGCGTTAATAATTGAAGCCTTAGCAGGTAACAAAACTGGGGGCGGTGATATAGATAGTTTATTCCGCTTGAAAGAAGGTTTTGTAGTTATTGAATTTTTGAGGTGTGTAAGTGTTCCCCCATTTACAAGTCATCCAAATTTCTATTGGGACTATAATAACCTTGACAAACGTGGCAATAAATTTAAGTTTATTACCCTATGGAATGTTGCTCAAAAAACTAAAAGCAAACTCTTTCTTGTGAATTATGAAGATAGTAGGGTTCAGTTTAAAATCATAGAAGTAAAAGGGTTAAGCGACTCAAAAAAGATTTACGAGGAAGTTGTTACAAAAATGAATTTCGATGAATTTAAAAAGTGGTTCAATGACCTTGTAGATAAATCATATTAAGTACTTATGAAATTACAATTCGATAAAAACCAAGCCTATCAGCTTGATGCCATACAATCAATAGTTGATTTATTTGAAGGGCAAACTTTGAATAATTCAGACTTTGAATTTTCTTTTTCTGATAATGGAAAAGGCAGTTTGCAATTTACCGAAACAGGTGTTGCAAATAATCTTGTTTTAACCGAAGAAGAACTATTGGTAAATCTTAATAAAACTCAAACTACAAACCAACTTAGAGCAGATGAAATTTCAGCAGGTATAGAAAAATTATGGTACAATGATGATGCTGATATAAAAGGTATTGTTGAAGGTAAAACAGTAGTTGCCAATTTTCCTAACTACTCAATAGAAATGGAAACAGGTACAGGTAAAACGTATGTTTACCTCCGTACCATTTACCAATTAAACAAAGTTTATGGTTTCAAAAAGTTTGTAATAGTAGTGCCTTCTGTTGCTATTCGTGAAGGTGTTTTAAAAAGCCTTCAAATCACATTCGACCACTTACAGGAAATTTACGAAAACCAACCAGCCGAATACAAGGTTTACGATTCAGGCAGGTTAACCGAATTGGGCAATTTTGCTAAAAGCAATGCCATACAAATTTTGGTTATCAATATTGATTCATTCACAAAAGATGCCAACGTAATTAACCAGGTCAGAGAATCAGGAGTAAAGCCAATTGAATACATACAAAAGAGCAATCCCATTGTAATCATTGACGAACCCCAAAATATGGAAACGGATATTCGTAAAAAAGCAATTACCAATCTCAATCCATTATTCACACTTCGTTATTCAGCTACACACAAAAACCTTTACAATCTTGTTTACAAATTAGACCCGGTAAAGGCTTATGATTTAGGCTTAGTAAAACAAATAGAAGTTGATTCGGTAATTGCCAAAAATGATAGTTCAGGAGCTTTTATAAGTGTAGATAGTTTCAAAGTAGCCAAGCAATCTATTACAGCCAAACTTTCCATTTTCGTAAACGAAAACGGAGGTGTAGCAAAAAAACAAGTTACCGCCAAAATTGGTGATGATTTGCATAAACTCTCTAAGGGTTGGGATATTTACAAAGAAGGGTATGTTATCAATGAATTAGATGCTGATAATGGCTTCATTGAATTTTCGAGTGGTAAAATAGTTTACAAAGGGCAAGCAGTTGGAGGTTTAACAGACCAGATATTAAAAGAAATGGTTGATGCCACAGTTGAGAATCACTTTAAGAAAGAAAAGGAATTAAGAAGCAAAGGCATTAAAGTCTTATCAATCTTCTTTATTGATAGAGTTGCCAATTATCGCAGTTATGATGAACAGAGCAATGCCAGTAAAGGAAAGTTTGCAGTTTGGTTTGAAGAAAGTTTTACTAAGTGGCAAAATATGCCTGCTTACAGAGGTTTGTTTTCATACACAGCCGAAGAAGTTCACAACGGCTATTTTAGCCAAGATAAAGGCAAATTGAAAGATACTAAGGAAGGTAAGTCAACCAAAGCAGATGATGAAACCTTTAAGCTAATAATGCAGGATAAAGAAAGGTTATTAGATACTGCTACACCACTTCGTTTTATTTTCAGCCATTCGGCACTTCGTGAAGGTTGGGATAACCCAAATGTATTTCAAATATGCACCCTCAACGAAACCAAATCTGATATTAAGAAAAGGCAGGAAATAGGCAGAGGGCTTCGCCTCTGCGTTGACCAAACAGGAGCAAGAAATTTAGACAGGGCAGTGAACCGCCTTACAGTAATTGCAAATGAAGCCTATGATAGTTTTTCAAAAGCATTGCAGAAAGAGATTGAAGAAGATTGCGGAGTGAAGTTTGAAGGGCGTATTAAAAATGCAAGACTAAGGGAAAAAGTTAAGCTAAAAGATAAGTGGTTAGATGATGCTTTATTTAAAGAGTTGTGGGATAAAATCAAACACAAAACCGAGTACAAGGTAGATTACAACACAAGCCAGTTAGTGGCCAATTGTGCAGCAGCATTGCAAGCAATGCCTACAATTGAAAAGCCAGTCATTTACAGAGAAAAGAATATTGCAAAATTCATAAGAGATGCAAAAGGCAATTTGATTGAATTAGGCGGAGAACAAAAAGGCAGTAAAGAAAGAATTGTAAAGGATGCCAATTATGAAATCCCCGATTTTGTGGCTTACATACAATCCAAAACTGAACTAACAAGAGATACCATTACTCAAATTGTATTGCAGAGTAATAGGTTAGTTGAAATTTTCAACAACCCTCAATTATTTATGGATACGGTTGTTCGTATTATCAAGTATGAATTTGACCGCATCAAAATAAATGGCATCCAGTACGAAAAAATTGCAGGGCAGGTTTATGAAATGAAATTGTTTGAAGCAGCCGAAATAGAACAGTATTTAGAAAACCTTATTGCAGTAAAAAAGCAACATAAAACATTATACAACTTCATTGCCATTGATTCACTCAGCACACCCGAAAAGAAGTTTGCCGAAGATTGCGATTCAAGGGATGATATTCTGTTTTATGTAAAGCTGCCAAAAACATTCCAAATTAAAACCCCAATAGGTCCATATAATCCCGATTGGGCTTTAATAAAAAAAGAAGAAGGCGAAGAAACCAAAATCTATTTTGTTGCTGAAACCAAAGACCCGAAAGCAGCAAAGGATAAAACACTTTTAAGAGATAGTGAAAGAATGAAAATTGCTTGTGCTGAAAAGCATTTTGAAGTAATCGAAAATGTGCATTATCAAGTAGTAGGTTCAGTAAGCGATTTAAAAATTTCATAACCACAATTGAACACCATTTTCAAATATGTCAGCAGAAGCACAATTTTTACAAACCCTACAAAAAACAAAACAGCAAGACGTTGAAGTTTTGCTGAAAAAAGCATATCGTGGTATTTGGGAAACAGCTATAAAGAAGTATTCCGATAGTGCCCATTTCGTTTATGAATTGTTGCAAAATGCTGATGATACGAAAGCTACTTGGGTTGAATTTGATATTGAAGAAAATGGTTTATGGTTCAAGCACAATGGTTCAGTTAGATTTACAATTTCTGATCCGGCAAATGAAGATGATGATTCAGAGAAAGGTACTTTAGGGCATATTAACGCCATTACCTCCATTGGTAATTCTACCAAAATTGATGAACAGAAAATAGGAAAGTTTGGTATTGGTTTCAAGGCTGTATTTGCATACAGTGCCACACCCCATATTTACGATGACAACTTTAATTTTAAGTTAGAAAACTACATTGTTCCCAATGCAATAGACAACAGCAATCCAAGACGTAAAAAGGGAGAAACCCTATTTTACTTTCCCTTCAACCTTAATACAAAATCGAAAGAAGAAGCATATACAGAAATTGAAGAAAAGTTGGAATCATTATTTCAGCCAATTCTTTTTTTGTCAAACATTCAAAAAGTAAAGTGGGTATCTACTGCAAAAAATGGTGAGTATTCAAAGCGTACAATCAAAACCAAAACATTTGATAAAGTTGAAGCATCATTAGTTGAGGTTGTAAATACTGAAAACGGTAAAGCAAAAAAAGAACGCCTTTGGCTTTTCTCTCAAAACATTATTCACTCAACTTTAAAATCAAAACACAAATTAGCCGTTGGCTTTTTTGTGTTAGATAACAACACTTTAGAAACTGGTTTTAACTACGAAGCATTTTGTTTTTTCCCTACTAAAGAAGATACCAAATTAGGTTTCATTATTCAAGCTCCATTTTTATTAACAGACAGCAGAGAAGGAATTAAGGCAGGTGATAGTTGGAATGTAGCAATAATGCAATTAACAGCAGAGTTGGCAGCCAGTGCAATTGTGCTTTTAAAGCAGTTGGGTGTAGATGAAAAGACAAATTTTATAACCGATAGTATTTTAGACTTAATACCATACAAGGAGGCAGACTTTGGTGATATTGCTAATAAAGCAAAGATTTCATTCAAGCCATTTTACAATACCATTTTACAAAAGTTCAAAACAGAGCAACTATTGCCTGGGACAAATGGCAAGTATTATAAAACACAAAAGGCTTATTGGGCATCCGACCCCGAATTAGCAGAACTGTTTTCAGACGAGCAAATTAGTTTACTAATGGAAAATCCCGATTCAGGTTGGGTATTCACCACTAAAGGACAAAAACAACTTAACCAAGCAAACAAGCAATTAGAAACCTACATAAGTTCAATTGTCAATGATAATCTTGACCCTAAAAAGCTATTAAGGCGTATTACAGCCACTTTCATAGAGAAACAGACCGATGAATGGCTATTGAAGTTTTACGCCTATTTAGGAGGCCGTAAATCATTGTGGGATGACAAAGACAAGTTGGCCGTAAAGAAACCAATTTTATTAAATCAAGACCGCAAAGCAGTAGTGCCATTTAATGATTCACTAACTGCACCCAATATTTTTATTCCAACTGATAGAACTACAAGCTACGATACAATCTATAAACCATTTATTGAGGACGTTGAGGCATTAGAGTTTTTCAAAGGCTTAGGCTTGGGTAAACCCGATTTAAAGGCAGAAATATTCAAAACAATTATACCACAGTATGAAGGTGACTTTGATTACAACGACAATGATTTAAACCTAAGACATTTCGATTCTTTTTTATCCTATTACGAAAATTGTCCATTATCCTTTCAAGGCGAATACATAGACCATTTGCGTAAAATCACTTTCATTGCAACAACAAATAACTCAAAGCCCGAAACAAGGTTTTTTGCAAGACCCCAAGAAATATACTTTAATGATGAAAAGTTAGCAGAATATTTTTCACATTGCCCAGACGTTTATTTGTTGGAAGATGATTACTATGTTGATTATTTGACCAGTAATAAAAAAGATAAATTCATTTCGTTTCTACAGGCTTTGGGTGTATCGTCTAAACCAAAGTTATTAGAGGTACAGCCCGAAGTAACGACAGAAGCAAAAGAACAATTTGGTTTAGACCATTACGAAATTTCTTTATCCTATCCACGTTCCCAATACATTTATGATAAGCAGTTGCAAGGATTAGAAGAAGCAGTAAACAATGTTTCTCTGAACCTATCTGTTATTATTTGGGATTATTTGCTTTACCACTTTCAAGGCAGAAGCATTGCTAACGCAAATGCTCAGTTCTTAGGTACTTTCAGATTCATAGCCAAAGGCTATTCATCCAGTCGTTCAGCTTCTTTTGAATCTACGTTTGCATCAATCTTAAAAAATGATTGTTGGTTATTTGACAATGCAGGCATTGCAAAGCCAACAAGTGAGCTTTCAAGAGAAACACTAAATGAAGCATACAATACAGAAGATATGTATGCAAGTGTTTTATTGGAGTTTTTGGGTATTGAAAATCCAGATGCAGACTTAGAATTATCTGATGAACAAAAGGCAGCTTTAAATCTTGGTAGGAAATTAATTGACGAGGGTATTACACAAGATGAACTAACCGAGTTTATCAATATGATTGCAGCCCGTAAAAGAGCAGCAGCAAATTCTAAGAAAGAAGATGATCCTACAGACGTTACAGTAGAGGATGAAGAAATAGATGAAATGATTGCCAAATTAAAAAAGGGCATTAAAAAGAAAAGAGAAACAGAAGCAAAAAAAGACCCAAAACAAGAAGAATTACCATTGCCTGAAACTGTTGAACCAGTTGCAGACCAAGACGATTTTTCTAAACCTTCAGTAGATTATCAAAAGAAGATTGCAAAGCTAAAATTAGAGGCAGAAGCAGCTATTGAAGACCTAACAAGAATTGAGAAACTGAATGAAATTATTGATACCTCAGAGAAATATTCATTTGCTTGGTTCAAGGCATTATTAGAATTAGAATATTTGAGTAGTTCAGAAAGCAACTCACAAGGCAAGCAAATTTCAATTCAGTTTGCAGCAGTAGAAAAAGAGCCAGGAACAGAGAGAACCTTAATACTAAAGCATCCAAACCGATATATTCCACAATCAATTGAAGATATTGGCGATTTGCAAATTAGGCTATATCAAGGTGATGAAACAAAATCAGTAACCGTAGAAGTTGTTAGTGTCAAGGAATATACTTTAAGAGCCAAACTTAAAAAGTCAGTTGATTTAACCGACATAAATTTAGAAAAGGTTACAAGGGTTGTTATTGACATTAAAAACCCTGTATTTATTTTAGAGGAATTGCGTAAAGCATTTTACCAGTTACCTTTTGAAGATGAATATAATTTGCAGCAGAATCTAACAGAAAAAATCAGGTTCATTTTTGGTCCTCCCGGAACAGGTAAAACAACCTACTTAGCTGCCGATGAAATAATCCCTTTAATGCAACGAGAAGAAGAGTTGAAGGTATTAGTATTGACACCAACAAATAAGTCAGCAGACGTACTAACAAAGCGTATTATAGAGAAAATGGGTGATGATGAAACCTATTACCGTTGGTTACTTCGTTTTGGTACTACAGCAGATGAAGCATTAGAAAACAGTTCGTTAGTGGTAGATAAAACCTTTGATATAAGGACAAAGCCACGTAATACAACAATTGCAACAATTGCAAGGTTTGCATACGACTATTTTCAACCAGACATACAAGATGAAAGATTACACCTTAAATTTTTGGAATGGGACTATATAATTATTGACGAGGCTTCAATGGTTAATTTGGCAAGTATTGCTTATGTGCTATTCCAAAAGAAGGATTCAAACTTTATTGTTGCTGGAGACCCTTTTCAAATACAGCCAATTACCCAAATTGAACAATGGAAAGACCATAATATTTACACAATGGTTCAGTTAGATAAATTCATTGAACCAGTAACAGTTCCTCACCAGTTTGAAATTGTAAATCTGCAAAAGCAATACCGCAGTATTCCTACAATTGGTAATGTGTTTAGTCATTTCACATACAATGGTATTTTAGAGCATCACAGAACACTTGACCAACAGAAACCACTAAATATAAAAGGTCTTGATTTCAAAGACATTAATATTATCAAGTTTCCAGTTTCCAAATTTGAAAGCATTTACAAGCCAAATACACTCAACAAATCAAACTACCAAGTTTACTCAGCTTTGTTTACAGTGGAGTTTGTAAATAACTTATCTATTCAAATAGCGAAAACACACAAAGACAAATTCCGCATTGGTGTAATTTGTCCATACAAAGCACAAGCTACTTTGATTGAAAAATTATTAGCACAGCAGCACATTGATAATGATAAAACAGAAATTCAAATTGGTACTATACACGGTTTTCAGGGCGATGAATGTGATATAATAGTTGCAATATTTAATCCTCCTTTTTCAATAAGCAAGTCGCCAAATATGTTTTTGAATAAACAGAATATTTTGAATGTTTCTATCAGCAGAGCAAGAGATTATTTGTTTATGATAATGCCTGATGATAGAACACAAGACGTTGAAAACCTTTATAAGATTAAAAAAATCGAAAGGCTTATTCACAAACATTCAGTTGATAGACTTTCAGTTTATGAAGCGGAGGTAATAGAGGAAAAAATGTTTGGCAGTAAAACCTTTGTCTATGATAATTCATTTGCAACTTCTCACCAATCAGTAAATGTGTATTCAAAACCCGAAAAGAAGTATGAAGTACGTTGTGAAGAAATTGCTGTAGACATTCAAATAAAAAACAATTAAAAAGATAATATAAGTTGCAAAGCCTTCAATTAAATATCATCCCATTTACAACTCCAGTTAAGGAAATCACTTTGCCTTTCTACATAGGTAGGCGTGAAGGTTTTTATGGTTTGTTTTTAGATGATGAAGTAAAAGAGTTAGTGGGTGATAAAATGACCACTTTGGAATTATTAGAGAACAGATGGATATACACTGATTTTGGTACACCTAAAGACGAAGCATTTGTATTAACCATTAATGTAGAAAAGAATCCAAAAATTGCTTTGCACTATTTTAAGCATTTGTTATATGAATATTTCCGTAATGGTGTAGCCCATATAATGCAGCGTAATTACATTGATGATATAGAAGTATGGTTTTTAAATCCCGAAGAGGTAAGACCTACATATAACATTTTCGATAAGTTCACATTGAAGGTAAATCATTGTGATGTTACCACTGGTTTTGAATTGGTAGTTTCTTATGACGGCACTTCAAGAGTAAGCAAGAAGAGTTTGAAGGAAATGCCAAATTTCAATACTAATAATCTACACCTTGTAAACAGTAATGGTACTGTAAGGTCTTGGAAATATATCCTACCACAAGATAAGCTGCATTTAGATAAAATATACCCAATCATTGGCGAAAAACTTTATCAAACTTACAGTATTACATACGAACTACCGGATAACAAGAATCGTTACCCACGTTATTTTAAACCAATAACCAATTTTTACGAAACCTATTTAAACAATAACGTTTTCAGAAAGGTATTGCCTATTGATAAAAATGGCTTTATTTCAAACTACACTGCAACAGCAAAGAGATTAAGTGAAGTTTCCAACAAGTTAAAATTCGGAAAATCAACAGGAGTAGAACCTAAAACTGATTTAAAGAAACACGGCCCTTGTGAACCAGTGCCTCCTCCCAATAATGTTACATTCTTTTTTATTTATCACAAGGACAGTCAGGAAGAATACAACCTACTCAAAAAATACTTTGAAGAAGGCTATAAAGGACACCCAAATTTACAAGACTTCATCTATCAACCTTTTTTCATTGATGAATCTTTAAACATTGTTTTGACAGATGTAAGCAATGCTATCAATGAAGTTTATGCAGTTCTAAAGGACAGGATAAAACAGCCCGATACAAAGCATTTTGCAATCTATATTAGCCCAATAGCTAAATACGATAAGAATCCCGATAATAGAGGCATTTACTACAGAATGAAGGAAATGTTTTTGTATTGTGGTTATTATTCCCAAGTGATTTACAAGGGCAATATCAGAAAGTATGATTTTAAAACGAAGCAATTTAAGCAGAACGAATATTTCAATATTTTCTTGCCAAATATTCAGGCAGCAATCTTAGCAAAATTAGGAGGTATTCCCTGGCGTTTAGACCGTGTAGATGATGACGAACTTATTATTGGTGTAGGTGCATTTAATTCAATTACCAAAAAATCAAAGTACGTTGGTTCTGCATTTTGCTTCGATAATACAGGCAGGTTCAAAAACTTTGCCTGTTTTGGAAAGGATGATACAAAAGCATTGGCAGGTTCAATAAGAGAAGCAGTAATTTCATTCCACGAACAAAAACCGAAAGCTACAAGGATCATAATTCATTTCTATAAAGTAATAAGCAAAAGGGAAATCAAACCAATTTTAGATACCATTTACAATGGTTTGAAATTACCTATTCCAATTATTGTAGTAACCATAAATAAAACAGTAAGCAAAGAGTTATTAGCTTTTGACACATTAGACCAAAAGAATTTAATGCCTTATAGTGGTACTTACATTAAAATGGCTGAAAGGCAATATCTCCTGTTTAACAATACAAGGTATAAATCCGATTCTAAAGTTGCAGATAAGGAGTATCATTTTCCAGTTAAAATAAAACTTACTTCAACTCATTTGGAGCTATTAGAAGATGAATCATTGATTGATTTATTAATTGACCAAGTATATCAATTCAGCCGTATGTATTGGAAATCTGTAAGTCAGCAAAACATACCAGTAACAATCTCATATCCTGAAATGGTAGCCCAAATGTTCCCTTACTTTAAGCAACCACAAATACCAGAATTTGGAACTGATAAACTTTGGTTTCTATAATAAAACCTATGCCTGAAATCAATCCTATAAGACTTTCGGAGTTAAACGCTAAAATCAATAACGTTATTGAAACGGCATTTAATTCGCAAAGTTTTTGGGTTATTGCAGACATTACTAATCATACATTCCGACCACAGAAAAACTATCACAATTTTGAATTAGTAGAGAAAGACCCTCACTCAAATAATATCATTGCAAAAGTATCAGGCAAGGCTTGGGGTAACGGCACTACACGAATAAAAAACTTTGAGCAAGTAACAGGGCAGAAATTCACAAACAACATAAATGTTTTAGTTCAAGTTAAAGTTACATTTCATAGTGTATATGGTTTATCATTAGAAGTAATAGAAATTGATACAAACTTTACACTTGGTGTATTAGAACAGCAAAGACAAGCAACACTTGAAAAGTTAGTTGCTGAGAACGATTTTATACAAAAAGTAGGCGATAGTTACTTTACAAGAAACAACCAGTTAAAATTACCTTCGGTAATTCAACATATCGCAGTAATATCTTCAAAAACATCAGCAGGGGGTGAAGATTTTAAACACACTTTACAAAACAATCCCTTTGGCTATTTATTCTTTATTGATGATTACTATACAGTGGTGCAGGGCGAAAGCAACGCAGAACAATTTTTGTCAAAACTAATTGAAGTATTCCAATCCCATAAGCCATACGATGCAGTAATTATTACAAGAGGGGGCGGTGCTCAAACAGATTTCTTAATTTTTGACAATTACAATATTGGTAGAGCAGTTGCAAAGTTTCCTATTCCAATCATTACAGGTATAGGGCATCAAAAGAATGAAACTATTGCCGATTTAATGGCACATACACAAACAAAAACTCCAACGAAAGCAGCAGAGTTTATAATAGCACACAATAAGGCTTTTGAAGATGCAATTATATCATTTCAAAAAACCATACTAATTAAATCACAGCAATTATTTTCAATTCACTTTCAATCCTTATCAGCACTCAACAGCACTATTGTAAATAATACAAGGGATATATTGAACAATTACAAGGATAGTTTGGTGCAGATAAATCAGGTAACCATCAATACATCAAAGTCAATACTATTCAATAAGAAAAATGATTTGGTAAGCATTTCATCGCAAATACTCTCAAAGCCAAAAATCATTTTATACAATAGGATAAATGATATTAAGAATACGATAGGGAACATTAAAACCTTTAATTCTATGTACCTCAAAAATCAAAGAGGCTATTTAGGACATTACGTTTCAATTATCAAAATGATGGCTCCCGATAACATTCTAAAAAAGGGTTTTGCGATAGTTAAAGCAAATAACAAGATTACAAGCAATCCAGATGATATTAAGGTAGGAAGCGATATTGATATTATCCTTGCAGAAACTCAAATAAAATCAACAGTAAAACAAAAATCAAAATACGATGGAACAGAATTTAACTTATGAAGAAGCATACAAAGAATTGGCATTAATTGCTAAGGATATTGAAAACGAAAGTGTTTCAGTAGATGTATTGGCTCAAAAAGTAAAGAGGGCATCAGAACTTATTACCTTTTGCCAAACAAAATTAAAATCCACAGAAGCAGAGGTTAATAAAATAATTGCTCAAATGGAAAACTCAAATAAATAAAGCAAATGGATGATGTACTACTAAACGGCAATACCAATATTTTTTAATTCTATTGGACTGATATTTGGAGACGATTTTACAAGTGTATATATAACTTCCAAATCAGCTTGATTTACTGTTCCTAATACACATCCTGGCTTCGCCACTATTGCATTCTTTACATACTCATACTCCAACTTGATAAGTTTAGAACAATCAACAAAGCTGTCCCAATCTAAATAATCATTTCCCTCTTTTTTTACTGGGTATTGCAGTTCTAACAGTTCTTGACTATTGATTACATTCCAATTGACATTACTATTAATAAAAATAGTACCAATGTAGTTGTTGGTACTATCTCTGCCGAGTATTATAAATCGCTTTTCTTTAGGTGGGTTTGTTTGTGTAGTGTAGCATCTAATTACACTTCCAATGTGCATTGAACTATCGGCAATTTTTTCCTTAAAATCTTGTGTGAAAAAATCACCTAAATTTCCCATTTTAGGCTATTTCAATGTTTGCTATTTCAAAATACTCATTGATGTATTTAAGCATTTCATCATTTGCACCACCAGCTTTTGCAATATCAATGTAGTTTATAGCATCATCACGATAAGCATTTTTCCAAGCATCATCGTGTGATTTATCTGAAAGCTGTTGAAAATTCAATGTGTGATTTTCTCTTATTGCATCTTCAATGCAAACGATATTCGATTTTGATAAATAATCAAAATTGGGTTCTTCTTTTCCAGTAACCACATATCCGTTTGTAATTTCAAATGCTTTGTAAAAACTTTCAGCCTCACTTATTACATAACCATCGCCTCTTAATCCTTTAAAAAAGTCGTAAATTTTTGATGGTACTGGTCCGTTTTTCATAGCGATATATCTATCAGCTATGATTAAATTTCCATATTTAGCAAGGTGTTTTTGTTCAGCGAAGTATAAAATCTTGAAGATTTTAAGCAAATCAGTTTCCCCTATTTTTTGGGTAATAAAGAGTAAGGCAGCTTTTGCCTTTTCGATATTGAAAACTTCTTTTACCATTTTTTGCTTTATACTAAATTATCTGCAAAGATAAAAATTAATTTTAACTTTGCATCCTTTTTTTGAAGTCAATCGTAAAACCCCACCCCCCAAAGGCTAACGCACAGAAAAGACGGCTTAGTGCTTTGCCTACACACAAGGCAAACGCTTCAAAGCACTCTATGGTATTGCAGTCAGTTTTTAACTGTCATATTTTTTGTGGCTATGCTCCCCAAGCATTTGGCACATTGCCTGTTCCGCTTTGCTCCACAGCCAAAGAGCCAAGCCAACACACAGCATAGCAACAAAAAAACGCTACACTCCAACCACCACCACCGTTCCGCTTATGCCAGTATAAAAACTGCCTGAAGCTAAATAACATAATGTGGCATTATGTGTTCGCTACGCACAGCCTTTTGCCATCGCTTATGCAAGCATCCAACCGCACAGGCTGTCACATAATAACATTATGTTAAATAGCCAATACCATAGCCATTTTGATAAAATGGAAGCCGTCTTTTCTCCCACCGCACAGCCCCCCAAAGCCACTCACCCCAACCACCCTTTTCAGCGGTGCAGAAAAAAATAAAGCATTAGTTGTTGATGGTAATGTGCAATAAAAGGTTCATTCATTCCAGTTCCATTTCGTTACAGCGTTTCGCTTCGCTGCACTACCTTCCACTACATTACACTTCCATTCATTTCACCATTTATTTTGCACCGCACAGCAAGAGTATTCCCTCATTCCATATTGCAAAACCAACCCTTTGCTTTCCGTGTCTTGGCTTTTGCTTTTCCTACGCTACAATGTTTTTTGTGTTGAAATAATTTACAAAAAACTCAATCACACACAAGCAAAAGCTACAAGCCACTCCAAGCACCTCCGCACTTTTTGCAACATTCCATTCAGTCATACACTTGCTTTTTCCCTACGCTACCACAGTATGGTATGCTTTATTTTTTCTGCGACATATAGCCCCAATCCAACGCACTAAATACATTTCGTTTTTTGATTATTGATTTTGATTTAAGCCAATCGGTTTTTATCAGTGGAATTTTTATTGAAATCCTGAATACAGTTTTGAAAAGAGGATAAAAAAATAAAAATAAAAAGTGCAGCAAAATTAGGTGGCTCACACAAGCCCACGCTGATAAAAAAACCAAAAGACTACGGCATAATGAAAGGCAAATAATCTTTTATTTTTTATTGGTATTTGCCTTTCACCCTTCGGGACTTATTCCGTTTCCTTTTGGTTTTTTAGCCACGCCACCTATCAGAATGCTTTCTTTTTTTTTCTGTTTTTTTTCTTTGTCAAATTATATATGTGTTGCGGAGCGTAAGCGAAGCAGAGCACAGGCAAGGGCAAAAGCAGATACATACTTAAAAGCAAGTATTATGCACAGTCCAAAAATTCACACATTCAGTCCAAAAAATCAAACAAGCGATTTTGATGTTTACATTTTATGCAAAGGTTTAAATAGTGGCAAACCACTTGAAAAGCCTTGCCCCAATTGCTTTGTAATTTCCTGCAAAAATTCAGATGATATGGATTTTTACAAAACCCTTTCTTTCGGCTTATGGAAGGCAAAGCATTTTCATCAATTCCTTACTGGTTCAGTTATTCCATTTATCCGCATCAGTGATTTTAAAAGCACCATTAAAGCACAAGCCGAAGCAGTCAGCAAAGATAAATATGCCTTTGTGCAGGATGTCCATAAAGTAAAGCTGATAGAACGAAAAGAAAAGCAGATGTACGAAACATTGGCACTCTTAGCCGATGTAAAAAAAGCAATGATGTACAGGCACTTTAAAAAGTAGCCGTATTGGCTGCCAAAACCTGGGGAAATGCTTTTGCACCATAAAAAATTTATATGCAAAAATAGCAAGGGGAGCAGACGCACAAAGCCAACACTAAAAAAACCAAAAGACTACGGCATAAACACAAAGCCAACGCACAAGGCTATCATTTATTCCGTTTCCTTTTGGTTTTTTTATCCCCCTTGCTGTGAAGAGCATATAATTTATTTCATTATGCAAAATCATCCACGTATTTCAGCAGGCAGCCAGTTAGGCATTTGTCCTTTTACTCCGCAGGTTCTCCATCAGCACTTGCAGCTTTCACCTTTTGCTTATCAGCGTTACATCCGCAGGTCTCGGTTAGCCCATCAGCCAGTTTTTGGCATCAAGGTTTATCAGCTTCCTTGTGGTTGTTTCGTTTGGTGCTATCCATCAGGTGTTCGTGAGCTTTCAGCATTGCCCTTTTAGGGCTTTGCTATTGCTTTAAAACAAGAAGCCCCACCACAAGGGCAGGGCTTCTATTTAACCGATAAGAAAGAAAGCTATTAGGCTAATTCAACAATGTTTAACACGTTGTAAGCACCATTTTTTAACGAGTATTGAATACCGTTTACCTCTTGGAAAAATTCAATCGTCAAGAAATAAAGTTTTGTGCCTGCACCTGCTGGAACACCGGCAGGAAGTAAATTGAATGGTGTGTTTGTGCCATCAATTACAATATTTTGCACAGGGCTGTATTCAATTGCACTCACTTCATTTACAAAATCCACATCAGCAAACGCAGATTTAAAACTAACGTGGGTTGCTCCAGTAGGGTAGTAAATATCATTGATAGGAGTGAATGCAGGGAAAGCAATATCACCAGTACCAGTGTTTACAGTAAACGGTGCAAATATTACACTACCCAAAGTTGCACTATCATTGAAATCAAAACCCTTCAACAAGGCTTTTGCCATCGGGTCCGCAATTCCGACACCTACATTTCTTTCACCTCTTGGAGAAGTGGCATCGTAGTTTTTAATCTGTGTCATTATTTGCGTTAAACGACTGGTAACACGGTTGTCACTTGCGTTCATCATCAAATTACGAACAGCATTGCGGAGTAATTTTCCAGCACTTGCAGAGCTTCCAAATTCGCTACCGTTTTCACGGGTACGCTGAAAGTTAGGATCATTGGCTATTCTGTCACCAGATACACCACTTTTTGTTTTCACAAGATGTCCATCCTGTGTTTTGTAGAAGGTAAGGTTATCCAATGTACCTTCTATTTTTAGTAAGCCTTTTAATCTTGCCATTTTGTTATTTATTTAAATTGTTAGTAATTACTTTTTTGTTGCGATACAGCCTTTACAAAACCTGTATCTGTTTCTTGCATTATACTTTCTGAATAGCCAGGGCGGACAAACTTTTTCAGCCCCACATTCCCAAAGTCCTTTTCTTTCGCTTGATGCTTTACGCATCAAATCTTCAAGCCTTGCATCAGTATCAAAATTGATGTAGTGCCAAGCCCAACCATTCGCAATTAGTATTTCATCCAGTCTTTGCCCATCCACATATACCATTGCCAATTCTCTACCATACACATCAGTTTTCAATACTTCAAACCTTACCACTTTACCAAGTATCAAGGCTTTTACATTGAGCCAAGAGTTAAAACCCCAGTGTTGATTTAGTTCGGGTGCATCAACATTTAATAACCTTATTGTATGCTCCTTTGCAGTCGTTTTAAGAACGTATGTATCGCCATCCTTAACTTTCATTACCCTTGCTTCTTCTTGCGAAAAAGCGGCTGTAAAAGCCGTTAAAACCAAAAATGATACAATTATTTTCTTCATCACGATACAAAACTATAACGCTTTATAAGGCTCTACAAATAACCACTTCCGACATTTCCGTTATTGCCACATTATTCCAACAAACACACTTTTACCACTCACAAAAACATATTATCTTTGCAATGTTTACTTTATACCTGATGTATGGATAGAGTATGAAAAGAGTATTTTAAAAATGAATAGACTGTGTATTTATCCGAAAGACATTCAGATAATCACAGGCAAAAGCGACAGATATGGTAGATACCTTATTAAGAGGATTAAAGAGTACTTCAACAAGCAGCAACACCAAGTTGTTACCGTTGAAGAGTTCTGCCAGTATATGGGCTTACAATTGGAAGCAGTTGTTAGTCAATTAAGATAGTGTAAAAACTTATCTTCGCTTATTGCTTATGATAAGGACAAACACACTCTACACCAAACAACATTTTTTCTTTTCTTTGTGCTGTACTTGCACTTGTTTTAGTGGGTTTTGTTGCCCAGTTGTTGCCCAAATAAATACGCAACCTCTGAAACCCTTTATTGATAGGGCTTTACATTTCAGCTTAACAATTTGTATCGGAAAGTAAATGAGATCACACTTTTCGTAATTACTGGTGATTGGGCAGTTGTTACGGTCAGACAGAAATACCGAAAACAGAAGTCATTTTATAAACTTTTTACAAAGAAGTAATATTCTTTTGCTTCAACGCTGCAGAAGCTTGTTCTTGTTTTATTTTTATAACCGAGCCAAGATTTTTCAATAAGAACGTAACTGCAATCATAAGAGCAATAAGAATAAATAATAAGACCTCCTGCTGCATGTCTCGTAGCCAATAAACCTCGAACAGAACAAAGCCATGCACAAAGCAAATGATTTTTGCTGCAAACCCATGACTAAAACCCTGATTGGTAAGCAGGTGATGGATATGTGTTCTGTCAGCTACGAAAGGCGATCTTCCTTTCCATATTCTTACAGCAAACACCCTGATGGTATCAAAAACAGGAATTAATACAATGCCGAGTACAAATATGGAAGCATGTGGTAAAACAGGATCAGCAGCAACAGCATTTACCTGCATGAGTCGTATGCAAAGAACCGCCACGACAAATCCCAGCACTAGCGAGCCGGTATCCCCCATGAATATTCTTGCGGGATTGAAATTAAAATAAAGGAAAGCAAGAATACCACCCGCCAGTGCAAATGCGATCAATGCAGTATTGGTATCACCACTCATACTAAGGAATAAGCCAAGTGTTACCAGGCTCATAAACCCTAATCCGCCGGCCAGCCCATCAATACCATCAATTAAATTGAATGCATTGGTGATGCCGACGATTGCAAGGAATGTAAATGTGTATTGGGCTGAAAGGGGCAGTTCATCAATACCAAACAGGCCATCAAAAGAAGTAATGCGGATACCGGAAGTGGCTATTAAAATGGCCAGTGCCGTTTGAATGATGAATTTATATTTTGCTGAAAGATCTTTCAGATCATCCATGATACCCAGGGCAAATAATACTGCCATTGAAAAGAAGAAGGTCAGCTGGGCTGTATTGGCACTGAAAGGGAACCACATAAAAAGCCCCATCATCATGCCGGCAATAACTGCAATACCTCCCATTGTTGGGATGGGCGATGAATGTTCCTTACGATCATTCGGCACATCATACAACCGGAATTTTTTGATCAGGCTGATGATTGGCGGAATAGCAATAAGGGTGAAGATGAATGCAGTTATAAAGCTGAGTATGGCCAGTTTATAGCTGCCAAAGAAGTCGATCTGCAATAGGTGGTAGAAATGGCTTTTCATTGTACCCGGTTTTGGTCAGGTATATTGGATTTGTCAACAACAAAATAGAATCAATTTCAGAAAGAGGCAAGCAATTTTTTATCTTGCAGGAGCTATCGGGCATTATTTGTGGTTAGTACGCAGGTTTTTGAAGATCAGGCTGAGTATTTACTATTATCAAATCGTATTTTCCTCATTCAGTATTATCATGACGGCATCGTTTATCATTTTCTGGGTTAGTGTAGCTGTGCTGGTTTACTGTTATTTTGGCTATGGGTTGATCGCTTTTCTTTTAGTGCAATTGAAAAAATTATTCATACAAAAGAAAGAGAGGTTGGGAGGAAATGAACTACTGCCGGTTACTTTGATCATCACTGCTTTTAATGAAGAAGCTATACTGGAACAAAAGATCAGGAACACATTGGCAATTAATTATCCTGGTGACAAGCTGTCTGTTATTTTTGTTACCGATGGATCCACAGATGATTCGAACAGGATAATAAAACAATACCCCGTTTTTTCTTTATTACATCAGCAAGACAGGCAGGGGAAATATGCGGCGATTAAAAGAGCTATGCGACAGGTGCAAACTTCCGTTGTTGTTTTCAGCGATGCTAATACAATGCTGAACAGTGATTGCATCCGTCATATCATATCGCATTATCAATATCCCGTAGTGGGTGCAGTGGCAGGAGAGAAAAGAGTTAATATGGAGCCATATGCTTCAGCAGTAGGTAAAGCTGAAGGATTGTACTGGCAATATGAATCTTTCCTGAAAAAAATGGACGCCGGTCTTTATACAGTAACTGGTGCTGCGGGGGAGCTGTTTTCTATCCGTACATCTTTATTCAAAGAACTGGATAACGAAATAATACTGGACGATTTTATTACATCTATGCGGGTCTGCGTGCAGGGATATAAAATAGCATATGAACCCAATGCATTTGCAACAGAGCATCCGTCAGCATCATTGGCAGAAGAAGAAAAAAGAAAAGTAAGGATATCAGCCGGGGCTTATCAATCAATAGGCTACCTGGCAGGTTGCCTGAATGTTTTCAAACAACCTGTGCTCGCCTTCCAGTTTATTTCCCGGAGGTTGTTGAGATGGATATTCTGTCCTGTACTGATAATTGCTTTGCTGTTAAGCAATATTTTCATTGCTATCAATTATGCTCAACCTGATTTTTATAGCTGGACATTATATGTACAACTCTTTTTCTATTTGCTTGCGTTAACGGGATGGCTGCTTGCCAGTTCTGGCAAGAAACCAGGACTATTTACCATTCCTTTCTATTTTATATTCATGAATTATTGTCTTGTAAAAGGATTTATCAAATTCATCCGGGGTAAGCAAACAGTGCTTTGGGAAAAATCTTTGCGACAGGTGATGGAGTGAATTTTGAGTTTGGAGTTAAGAGTAAGGATAAGGACACAGCAAAAGCAAGATGAGACTTCAAATTTAGTGCACCTTGTGCCTTCTCCCCTGAGACTTGTGTCTTCACATGGCTTATTTTTGTGGAAAGCAGCTCCTATTTCCTCCATAGCTAATATATTATCAAGCCCGATAGAGTATTTGAAAGGTGTTGGCCCGCAGAGGGGCGACCTGCTAAAAAAAGAGCTCAGCATTTTTACATTTGATGACCTGCTGAATCATTTTCCGTATCGACATGTTGATAAAACCAAAGTAAATCTAATTAATGAGATCAAACCCGATACAGATTTTATCCAGGTGGCTGGTGAACTAATAAGTTTTGAGATCATTGGTCAAAGAGCAGGCAGGAGATTAGTTGCACAATTAAGAGATAAGACCGGTTATATTGAGCTTACCTGGTTCCAGGGGATCAATTGGATACAAAAAACATTACATGAAGGCCATTATTTCCTTGTTTACGGTAAAGTAAGTTTTTACCAGGGCCATCCGCAGATCATACATCCTGAAATGGAATCATTGTCAGTCGAAAAACTATCAGGAAAAAGTTTTTTAGAACCCATTTATCCCAGTACTGAAAAATTAAAATCAAAAGGGTTAGGCGGAAGACAAATCGGAAAGCTGACCGAAGTGCTGATGGCGATGCTGAAAGAAAAAGATATTCCTGAAAATCTGCCTGATGATATATTAAAGCCATTAAAACTGGCCGATCGTTTTACAGCGTATAAACAAATTCATTTTCCTGCAGCAACAGCTGAGTTTGATAATGCCGTAAAGCGGTTGAAATTTGAAGAATTATTCCTTGCGCAACTCAGGATAAGTATGCTGCGCAGCAACCGGCATCGTTTTTCAAAAGGAGTCGTATTTGAAAAAGTAGGGGATCATTTTAATGAGTTCTATAAAAAATATTTACCATTTGAATTGACGAATGCTCAAAAAAGAGTGATCAAAGAAATAAGAACAGATACTGCAAGAGGAAAACAAATGAACCGCTTGCTGCAGGGCGATGTAGGCAGCGGTAAAACAATTGTTGCCATACTTATTATGTTATTGGCTGTTGACAATGGTTACCAGGCATGCCTGATGGCGCCAACGGAGATATTAGCACAACAACATTTCAAGACCGTTTCTTCCATGCTGGAAAAAATAAATGTCCCGGTAAGATTATTGACCGGTTCAACCAAATCAGCAGAACGAAAAAAAATATTAAAAGAATTAGAAGAAGGTTCTTTAAAAATTTTGATCGGCACTCATGCTGTCATTGAAGAAATAGTGCAATTCAACAACCTTGGCCTGGTGGTCATTGACGAACAGCATCGTTTTGGTGTAGCACAAAGAGCAAAACTTTGGGAAAAAGCAACAATTCCTCCGCATATCTTAGTAATGACAGCAACACCAATTCCCCGCACTCTGGCAATGACCGCTTATGGTGATCTTGATTACAGTGTGATCAATGAACTGCCACCCGGACGGCAACCCATCACTACAGTTCATCGTTATGAAACACAGCGAAGCAAGGTGATGGATTTTATCAGGATGGAGATTGATAAAGGAAGACAGGTCTATATCATTTTTCCATTAATAGAAGAAAGTGATAAACTGGATTATGAGAACCTGATGAAAGGGTATGAAAATGTAAAAGCTTATTTTCCTGAACCTAAATACTGGATCAGCATGGTGCATGGCCGCCAGCCTTTGCAGCAGAAGGAGATGAACATGCAACGCTTCATCCAAAAAGATACTCAGATACTTGTTTCCACTACAGTTATTGAGGTTGGGGTGGATGTTCCCAATGCCTCAGTGATGGTGATTGAAAGTGCAGAGAAATTTGGACTATCACAACTCCACCAATTAAGGGGTCGGGTAGGCAGGGGGGCTGATAAGAGCTATTGCATACTTTTATCGGGGTCGAAGTTGGGTAATGATGCCCGGGAACGCATCAGGATCATGATAAGTACTGGAAATGGCTTTGAAATTGCGGAAAAGGACCTGGAATTGAGGGGACCGGGTGATATTGAAGGAACAAGACAGAGCGGCATCTTAAACTTTAAACTGGCAAGTATAGTCCAAGACCGGCCACTGTTGGAAGCCGCCCGTAATATGGCGGCTGAGGTTTTGGAAAATGATCCGGACCTTGTTTCGGCCGGAAATTTGCGGTTAAAAAATTTTCTGCAGCAACCGGCTCAAAAGGTGATATGGAGTAAAATTTCCTGATAACCGAAAGTAATTTTTCAATCTTAGACGAACGGAGAACTGTAGCGAAAAAAAATTACCATGAGAAGACATTTCTTAACAGAACATTTCAATCCAATTGTCCTGAATAATAGGTATTTTACTACAAAGAATTTTCTTCTGAAACGACTTCTCATCCTCTGCGCTTTTTTACTACCGGCCTTTGCAATTACTGCACAGAGCTATAATAATATTGAATTTGTTCAGAACAAAGGACAATGGGACAGTCGTGTTACCTATCGGGGAAATGTAAGTAATGGTGTTTTTTTTCTACGGGAAACAGGGTTCACTGTTTTGCAATATGACCCCGGAGACTTTGCCAACCTGCAAAAATTAATTCATAGCCAAAAGCCTGATGGAAGCCTTGCAGGACCTGATGACAAAGTGTTACTCCGTTCACATGCCTATAATGTTGATTTTTTGGGCGCTTCTTCTACGGTAAAAAGCATTCCGGATAAAGTTATTCCTGCTTATAATAATTATATCATAGGGGATGACCCTTCAAAGTGGCAGAATGAATGCCGTATTTACCAGGCCGTCACTCTTAAAGATGTTTATCCCAATATTGATGTCCGGTATTATACAGATAATGGCTATTTGAAATATGATATTATTGTAAAACCGGGTGGTGATGTTTCGAATATTGCATTGAAATATGACGGGGTTAGCAACATCAATGTGAAGAATAAGGAATTGACGATCTTAACTTCGGTGGGAGAATTAAGAGAGTCCGCACCCTATACTTACCAATCAGGTACGGCAGGCAAGCAGGAAATAAGTTGTAAATATGAAATAAAGGACAACATAGTAAGGTTTAAGGTCAAAGACTATGATCGGCAAGCCACTTTGGTCATTGATCCTGTTGTGATCTTTTGTTCTTTTTCCGGAAGCGCTGCAGATAACTGGGGATTCACTGCTACTTATGGACCTGATGGCAGCATGTATGGCGGAGGAATTGTTTTTGGTCCGGGGTTCCCATCTTCGACGGGGGCATTTCAAACAACTTTCCAGGGCGGTAATAGCGGTATAGATATTGGTATCATCAGGCTTTCATCCAATGGGTCGCAACGCCTTTATGCCACTTATATTGGCGGCAGCGGTGACGAACAACCACATAGCCTGGTAGCAGATAACCAGGGCAATCTTGTTATTGCAGGCCGATCCAACTCATCGAATTATCCTGTTGTCGGTAATGGTAGTTTAGCAAGCTCGGGTTATGATATTGTTGTAACCAAACTGAACGCTAATGGTACTGCTCTTATCGGCTCAAGGAAAATCGGGGGCACAGGAAATGATGGTGTGAACATAACTCCTAACAGGGGTCTTATATCATTGCAAAGAAATTATGGCGATGATGGCCGTAGCGAGGTAATATTGGATGGTAGCGGAAATGCGTATATAGCCTCCAGCACACAGTCATCAGGTGCCGGAGGTTTTCCTGTTACGGCAGGAGCTTTTCAAACTAGTTTTCGGGGAGGTTTGCAGGATGGTGTAGTAATGAAATTTTCTCCCAACCTTAATACACTTTTATTCGCCAGTTATCTTGGAGGAAGTGGAAATGATGCTGCTTATGTTTTATCACTTAGCCCAGGCGGTGATATCTATGTAGGAGGTGGAACAGAAAGTGTTGATTTTTTTGGTGATCAGACCGGCACAGTTGGCCCGGTTAATCATGTGGTGGGCTCCGGTTCTCCTATTGATGGTTTTGTAGCAAGGATAAGCAATAACGGAAGTTCGCTTATAAAATCCACTTATATCGGCACCAGTGGTATTGACCAGGTATTTGGAATTCAATTTGACAACCTTGGGTTTCCTTATATCATGGGACAAACTACCGGTACATGGCCGACAGTCAATGCCACTTACAGTAACCCCGGGGGCAAACAATTTATTGCCAAACTGCAGCCCGATCTCTCTGCATTTGTTTATTCAACTATGTTTGGTACCAATTCACCCACACCTAATATTTCACCCATTGCTTTCCTGGTAGATCGTTGTGAGAATGTCTATATATCAGGTTGGGGTGGATTTTATCAAAATACAAATCCTTTTGGCAGTGCCGGAACAGGCGGCTTACCTACAACTCCCGATGCTATTAAAAGTACTACCGATGGCAAGGATTTTTATTTCTTTGTGCTGAGGAAAAATGCTGCAGGTATTTTGTTTGGAAGTTTTTATGGTGAAAATAATAGCAATGTTGCAGGCGGAGATCATGTGGACGGAGGTACCAGCCGCTTTGACAGGAACGGGGTGATCTACCAGGCCATTTGTGCTAATTGTAACCTGGATGCTGTTAATGGAAGACCGGTGTTTCCAACTACTCCCGGTGCATGGTCCACTGTCAATAATGCAAATGGCCCGGGTTGTAACCTGGCTATGACAAAGATAGCAATGAATCTTGCCGGGGTGTCTTCGAGTGTTCAATCATCTATTGAAGGTGTGCCAAGAGATACTGCGGGTTGTGTTCCGTTAACAGTTGATTTCTCAGATAGCCTCTCTAATGGTCAAACCTATGAGTGGTACTTTAATTATGTTCCAGGCAATCCCCCGGATCTGATTACTACCACACCCAATGCTTCATTCACTTATACAAGTACAGGTACTTTTCCGGTAATGCTGGTAGCTATTGACCCTAATACATGCAATCTGAGAGATTCATCATTCATGAATATTAAGGTGGGAGCTATCAGGGCGGATCTGCGACCGGCATGGCAACCATTTGGTCCGGGCTGTCCAAAATTCACTTACGAGTTCATTAATAATTCAACAAACACAGCCAGCTTGCCCTTTAGCAATACAGCTATGTTCTGGGATTTTGGAGATGGTAGTCCGCAAGTACCGGCTCTGATAGGAGCAGCTAATGCAGTATATCATACTTATCCTGCTCTCGGATCTTATAATGCTAAATTGATCCTCAGGGATCCTCAGTTCTGCAATGATCCCGATGACAGCACATTTCTTATCAGTATTGCAGATAATGTAAAAGCAATTATTGCAACGCCTTCGACTGGTTGCATTCCCTATAATGCACAGATCAACAGCGCTTCATTGAATGCAGTTTCATGGCAGTGGAATTTTGGAGATCCTACCTCTCCCGATAATACATCCACTTTGGAGAATCCAACGCATGTCTATGTAAATACCGGCACTTATACTATTACACTGACGGCTACCAATCCCGGCACTTGTAATATCAGCCATGACACTACATTTACGATAGAAGTATTTGATGCACCGATTTCTTTCTTCGATTGGGGAATTAACCCGCCGCAGGAGAACACACCAACGATATTCACCAATTTATCATCAGCAGATGCGGTAAGATTCAAATGGGATTTTGGAGACGGCGATTCTTTATTGACCACATCAAGATCACCGGTACAACACCAGTATAATGCAACAGGAACTTTCAATGCCTGTTTGACCGCTTATAATGCCGCCGGTTGCGATAGTACGTTCTGCCGCCCTGTTCAAACTCTTATTTCATCACTGGTAGATGTACCCAATGCTTTTACTCCTTTAAGTGGTGATGTGAACAGCATTGTGAAAGTGATGGGCTTTGGTATTGGCAAAATGACATTCATCATCTGGAACAGGTGGGGACAAAAAGTATTCGAGACCAATAACCGCTTCCAGGGCTGGGATGGAAGAGTGAAAGGAGTGGTGCAGCCAATGGATGTATATGCTTATACGTTAAGTATTGAATTTACTGATGGCACCAAAACAACTAAGAAGGGAGATATAACGTTAATAAGATAGTGTGATGATGAATAAGAAAACGATATTATTGGGAATTTGGAATTTGCTATTTGTGATGTGTGCAAAGTCTCAAGACTTGCATTTTTCCCAGTTCTTCAATTCACCTTTATTGACCAACCCGGCCAATACGGGTTTTTTGCCTGAAGGCGATTATCGCATTGGGGTAAATTACCGCAATCAATGGGCTTCCATCACTGCTTTTCCTTATAAAACAATGAGCGCATTTGGCGATGTCCAGTTAATGGCCAATCCGGAAAGAAGCGGCTGGTTAGGTTTGGGTGGAGTGATATTAAGAGATGTGGCCGGCACCGGCAGTCTTACTTCTACCAAAGTATATGGATCCGTCGCCTATCACCAGATGGTCAACCAGGGAAGTTTAGTCAGTCTTGGCTTTAATGTAGGTTGGGTAAACAAGAATATCAATACATCATTGCTCACTTTTCCAAGCCAGTGGAACGGAAAATTCTTTGATGTGGGACATACTGCCGTAGCTCCCAAACTGGACGTCAGCAATATCAATTACCTGGACTTGCAGGTAGGTATGAACTATGCTTATTTTACCGAAGGAAGTTTATACCTGAATGCGGGGGTTTCTGCTATGCATATCAACAGGCCGAAAGAATCTTTCTTTAATGATGCACCCGGTATAGATAACCATGTGCCTGTCCGCTATACTGCATTTCTCAATGGAAGTTTCAAACCCAATGATCAGTGGATCATCAACCCGAATATCTACGGGTCTTACCAGGCTAAATCCTACGAGATAGTCGGCGGATTGAATGCGCATTATAATTTATCAGGCGATGGAGAAAAGATACTGATCGGCGGATTGTATTATCGCTTTAAAGATGCTTTTATACCAATGCTGGGACTTGGCCTGAAAGATTATATTGTTACGTTTAGCTATGATCTCACTACTTCTTCGCTGAAAAATTATAACAATACCCGTGGCGCTTTTGAGATATCCATTAAAAAGCATGGTATCATCGACAAATTCAACGGCAGCAAGCGGGATGCGATGTGCCCGAGTTTTAAATATTGATCCTTCGTTTCTCATTTCCTTAATTCTTCCGACTTTTACTGTTCAACGAAAACGATCATGGACACAATGACAGCCCCTGTATTTACTAACCAGCTTATTGAATCGTTCAAAAAAATTGCAGGAGAAAAATTTGTCCTGCTGGACGAAGAATCGCTTCATCATTATTCGCATGACGAGACCGAAGACCTGCATTATTTGCCCGATGTGGTCATCAAACCAAAAACAGCAGAAGAGATCAGCGCTATCCTGAAGATCTGCAACAAAGAAAAAATAAATGTTACACCAAGAGGTGCCGGCACAGGATTAAGCGGTGGCGCATTGCCACATCTCGGCGGAGTTTTATTGTCCACGGAAAGAATGAATTCTATTGTAAAGATCGATGAAAGGAATTTGCAGGTAACAACAGAACCGGGAGTGATAACAGAAGTATTACAGAATGCAGTGAAAGAAAAAAATCTTTTCTATCCTCCTGATCCCAGCAGCCGCGGCTCCTGTTTTATCGGTGGAAATATTTCTGAGAACAGCGGCGGCCCGAAAGCAGTGAAGTATGGAGTAGTAAAAGATTATGTGTTGAATCTCGAAGTGGTCCTGCCAACCGGTGAGATCATCTGGACCGGCGCCAATGTTTTAAAGAATGCAACAGGCTATAATCTCACACAATTAATAGTTGGCAGCGAAGGAACATTGGGCATCGTCACAAAAATTGTTTTGAGGTTGATCCCATTGCCAAAACATGATCTGCTGATGCTGGTGCCTTTTAGTTCAGCAGAAAATGCATGTGCGGCGGTGAGTGCAATTTTCAGGGCCGGTTATACCCCCAGCGCCATGGAATTCATGGAAAGAGATGCGTTGGAATGGGTAAGTAAGTTTTTGGATACGAGTTCTGTTATAATTGGTGATGATGTGCAGGCGCATTTACTGATAGAAGTAGATGGAAACAATATAGATGTACTCATGCAGGAAATGGAAGGCATTTCGGCTATTGTACAGGAGTTTGATTGTGGTGAAATATTATTTGCAGATGATGCACAGCAAAAAGCTGAATTATGGAAAATGAGAAGAAGAGTGGGGGAGGCAGTAAAATCTCATTCCATATATAAAGAAGAAGATACGGTGGTGCCAAGAGCTGAATTACCTGCTTTATTGAAAGGAGTAAAAGATATTGGAAAGAAATATGGTTTTCATTCCGTCTGTTATGGTCATGCCGGTGATGGAAATTTGCATGTCAATATTATTAAGGGTGATTTAACAGATGAACAATGGAATGGTTCGTTAAAGGATGGGATAAAAGAGATATTTGTATTGACAAAAAAATTGGGCGGCACATTGAGTGGTGAACATGGTATTGGCCTTGTGCAAAAAGAATATATGTCCATTTTTTTTGATGAAACACAAATGCGATTGATGAAAGAGATCAAAAAAATATTTGATCCGAATAATATATTAAACCCCGGTAAGATATTTCCGGTCTGATAATTCAAAATAAATACCCCATGATAATGAAGAAAACGATAACAGTAGCATTGCTGATGATAGTAAGTGGCGCTTTGTTTGCGCAAGAAAAAGAAAAGGACGAAAAAGAAGAACGTACATTCAAAGAGAACCTGTTCACCGGTGGAAGTGTGACTGTCGGGTTCTCTAATAATACTTTCATAATCGGCGGAAGCCCTGTGTTGGGCTATAGCCTTACCAACTGGGCAGATGCTGGCCTTGTTTTCAATTATACTTATACATCCTACCGGGATGTGTATGTATATGATGATCGCCTTCGGCAAAAAGTATATGGTGGTGGCGCTTTTGTAAGATTGTATCCTGTCCGTTTTCTATTTGCACAGGCACAAGTAGAGCATAATTTTATCCGGCAGAAGTATATTCCCGATCCGACCAGCGGTGCAGGTAATTCCACAGCCAAAGGCGATGTAAGCAGTTTTTTGGTGGGTGGTGGCTATACATCAGGAAGATGGGGCCGTGGCGGCGGGCCTTTTTATTATCTCTCCGTCATGTTTGACATCGCTAAAGGATTAAACTCGCCATATACCGATGCTTACGGCAGAATTATTCCTATTGTAAGAGGCGGTTTTCAAATACCATTGTTCCAGGGAAGCGGGGGCCGGTAATAATTTTAGTTCAAGTATTTTATCAATTCGGAAGGATCATCAATAACATTGATCCTTTTTACTGCTTCTTCATAAAGAAAGCCTTCCTTTTTCATCAATTCAATATGCTCTAAAAGATGGGTATAAAAGTTTCCGGAGTTAAGGATAAAAATATGTTTGTCGTGGATGGTGAGCTGGTTCCAGGTGACGATCTCAAACAACTCATCTAACGTACCAAAACCACCGGGCAAAATGATCGCCGCATCACAAACACTATAGATCCTTTTCTTTCTTTCATGCATATCGTCGCAAATAACCAATTCGGTGATGCCACGATGCTGTACTTCCCATTCCAATAATAGTTTGGGGATATAGCCAGCCACTGATCCGCCGTTTTGCATCATGCTGTCGGCAATTACTCCCATCAGCCCTGCACTCCCGCCGCCATATATTAATTTGATATCATTTTCGGCAAGCAATTTTCCCAATTGGACCGCATGAGTTTTGAAAACAGGATTGCTTCCTTCTTTAGAGCCGCAAAAAACTGCAATTGATTTGACCGCCATATTTTATAAATAAATTCATGGCAAAGGAAACATAATTTCTTTACCTTCAAAACTTATAACCAATAATTTACTATCATATGTCGCCGGGGATTCTTTTGACATTCGTATTGGGATATTTTGCCTTGTTATTAGGTGTTGCCTGGTACACTTCCCGCAATTCTAATAATGATTCTTTTTTTATCGGCAACCGTAACAGTAACTGGATGCTGGTGGCTTTTGGTATGATCGGTACTTCACTCAGCGGCGTTACGTTTGTGAGTGTACCGGGTCTTGTAGGAGCTACTAATAAATCAACAGGGCTTCCTAATGGTTTTGAATATTTCCAGATCGTCATCGGTTATTTATTCGGCTATCTCGTCATTGCATTTGTATTACTGCCATTGTATTACAAGATGAACCTGACGAGCATTTATACCTACCTCGAAAAGAGATTTGGTATCAGTGCACATAAAGCCGGCGCATTCTTTTTTATTCTTTCAAGAACAGTTGGCGCTACGGCAAGATTATACCTTGTGATCAGCATATTGCAAACTTTTATTTTCAATGAAATGGGTATCCCGTTTGAAGTAACGGCGCTGGTGATCCTTTTACTGATCCTGCTATATACATTTGAAGGCGGAGTAAAAACGATCGTTTATACAGATACATTGCAAACAACGGGTATGCTGGTCGGTCTTGTGGTTTGTATCATTGTTATTGTCAAAGTGCTTGGGACAGATATGGGCGGTGCTTTTTCCATGATGTCTGAAAAAAATTACACCCATATTTTCAACTGGAATGTTAATTCAGGTTCTTTTGCGTTGAAGCATATCATCGGCGGTATGTTCATTGCCATCGCCATGACGGGCCTCGACCAGGAGATGATGCAAAAAAATATCAGTGTAAAAACGCTGAGAGGTTCTCAAAAGAACATGATGACCTTTACGGCTGTGCTGATGGTAGTGAACTTTCTTTTCCTTGTATTGGGCGGAATTCTTTATTTGTATGCCAATGCTAATAACATTGTAAAGCCACCCGATGAACTCTTCCCGCATATTGCACTCAGCGATGCTTTTAGTGGCACGATCGGCATTATATTCGTCATCGCACTGATCTCGGCTCTTTTTCCGAGTGTGGACGGCGCCATCACTTCATTGACATCCTGTTTTTGTATTGATATTTTGGGCATTAAGAAAAGCGATGCCAGTGAAAAAGAAAAGAAAAGGACCCGTTTAAAAGTGCACCTGACCTTTGCCTTGACCTTCTTCATCATGGTAATGATATTTAAATGGATGGATGATAAATCGATCATCGACTTCATCCTGAAATTTGCCGGTATCACTTACGGACCATTATTGGGTTTGTTTGCCTTCGGTATTCTTACCAAACGAAAACTGAACCAGGACCTGATATGGACCGTTTGTATCATAGCTCCTTTGCTTGCATTAGGAGTTGATATGATGAGCAATCCCGGGGCATATGAAGGAAGATTCCATACTAAAATGCCGTGGTTACATGATATTTCCCAGGCGACATTTGGTTCTTATAGTATCGGCAATGAACTGATATTAATCAACGGAATATTAACCTTCTTAGGTTTATGGATGATCTCAAGCCCATCGGACAAAACAGAATTAAAACCAGCCTACTAAACCAACAACTACAAATATGAAAAAAACATTCTTCGCCGTTTCATTGTTTACAGCATTATTGATCATTACTGCCTGCGGTGGTGGTAAAGGAGAAAAAAAATCTTCTGTGAAGGTCAGTACAGAAATGCAGGATTTTATGAATAATCTTAATGGAAGGTCTGCATCTGTTACAATCGCACTAGAGCAATTTGGTAAAGCCGGTCTTGAAGACCAGGACATGGACATGTATGACCTAAAAGAGCCCAAAGTGCTGGAAGCAAATGGTAATTGCTATTTGTTGCAATGCACATCCGGCATGACCAAAAGAAAGTATAATCTTTGTTGGGAAGGTGGAAAGATATCTTCTATAGAAGATAAGGGGATGGAGTAACTAAAGAGACTTGTACCTTGCATAGCGAAGCGAAGTCCCGCTTTTTGCGGAATGCCTTGTCCCTTTCATAAATTATCTTTGCCAAAACATTTCACATGGAATTAATTCATCCTAAAGTGCAAAACTATGCAGAAGCTTATACTTCTGAAGAAGATGCATTGCTGAAAGAAGTTGCTGATTATACATACAACCAGCATGCATATCCACAGATGCTGAGTGGTCATTTGCAGGGAAAAGTATTGGAAATGATCAGTTGTATGATCAACCCCCGGAGGATTTTGGAGATAGGAACCTTTACCGGCTACAGCGCTTTGTGTTTGGCCAAAGGATTGACAGATGACGGGCAGCTGCATACTATAGATATAAGAGAGGAGGATGTAAAACTTGCCAGGTCTTTTTTTGACAGATCGCTTTATAGCAATAAGATCATTTCCCATACGGGGAATGCAGCAGAACTGATCCCGGCACTGAATGAAACATGGGATCTTGTATTCATTGATGCTGATAAGCCGGCTTATATCGAATATTTTAACCTTGTTTTCTCCCGGTTGCGGAAAAACGGTTTTATTTTAGCAGATAATATTTTCTTCCATGGCGAAGTGCTGGAAGAAAATGTGAAAGGTAAGAGTGCTAAAGGAATTAAAGCATTCAACGATTTCATAAAAGAAAGAGATGGTATAGAAAAAGTTGTTTTGACTATCCGTGACGGATTATACCTGATTAGAAAACTCTGATCGTCCATGCAACAATTGAAAAGATATAGTGTTGTTTTTTTATTACTGCTGTCCACATTCTCTTATGGGCAAAATTCTGAGGTAGTAAAGAAGTATATAGAAACCTATAAAGATCTTGCGATGCATGAAATGCTTCGCACCGGTGTGCCGGCAGCTATTACTTTGGCGCAGGGCATACATGAATCAGGTGCTGGGAACAGCAAACTGGCTGCGGCTTCCAATAATCATTTTGGTATAAAATGTAAATCAAACTGGACGGGAGAAACAGTAAAGCATGATGATGATGCAAGAGGAGAATGTTTCCGCAAATATCCTTCTGCTGAAGATTCTTATAAAGATCATTCTGATTTTTTAAAGAATGGCGCCCGGTATGCTTCTCTCTTTATGCTTGACCCCGAAGATTATACCGCTTGGGCCAATGGATTGAAAAATGCAGGTTATGCCACCAATCCAAAGTATCCGCAGGTGCTTATCAAACTGATCGAAGATTATAGTTTGCAGCAATATTCATTAATGGCATTGGGGAAAACAAAAGACACAGCAGTTGTTACATCGGCATCGGGCGAACTTACTGTTACTACTGTTGTTGATGGAGCGGCCGATTTTTTGGTTGCCCGGCATAGCCAGGTCAATTATCCTTTTGGAGAATTCAAGATCAACGATACTAAAGTTATTTATGTACAAAGGGGAACTTTCTTTTTGGCGCTGGCAAAGCAATATGATATTAGCCTTTCAAAATTTTTTGAGATCAATGATATGGCAGAAGCCGAGCAAGCCGATAAAGATCAATTGATCTACCTGCAGCGAAAGCGCAAAACAGGGGCTAATGAGTTTCATATTGTGCAACCTGGAGAAACATTGCATGCTATTTCACAGTCAGAAGCCATCCGGCTGGAAAATTTAATGGAGCTGAACTTATTAAAAGAGGGGCAAGTACCAGCAGTCGGAGAAAAATTACACCTTAAAACAAAAGCACCATCGGCACCGTTATTGGCTTTAAAAGAAAATTATTCATTGACACCAGCAAAGCAACCAAAATAGTTTTATATGGCAGTCATCAACGTACATGACAAATCATTTGAAACATATCTTTCAGAAGATGTAATTCAGAAAAGGGTGAAAGAGATCGCAGCTGCTATTAATTCAGAATATGCCGGCAAACGGCCGTTATTCATCTGCATCCTGAACGGCTCTTTCATGTTTGCATCAGACTTGTTCAAGCATCTTACAGTTGAAGCTGAACTTTGTTTTATCAAGCTGGCATCTTATAAAGGGATGAAGTCGTCAGGAAAAGTGGTGACTTCTATAGGGCTGGAAGAAGACCTGTTTGGAAAAGATGTGATCATTGTAGAAGATATTGTTGATACCGGTAAAACATTGCATGATTTTTTACCTAAACTGTCTCACCAGCAACCCAGATCAATGAAAATAGCCACCTTCTTACATAAATCAGAAGCCACAGAATATCCGGTGAAGCTGGACTATGTGGGCTTTGATATTCCAAATAAATTCGTTGTTGGCTATGGACTTGATTATGATGGACTGGGGCGTAATTTGAAGGAAATCTATCAGTTAGTATAAAGTCAGGGAAGCTCTCAGGCTTTTTTTGTATTTTATGCCGTCAAAATATCCAGTTGAAGGCCACTTGTCATATACTACTATTGCTCCTATTCAGTTCGTCCGTATTCGCCCAGCAATTTTATGTGCGGGGAGAAGTAAAGGATGAAGCAGGGAACGTTTTGCAGAACGTAACTATACTTCAGCACAAAACTGGTTATATTTTTAAAACAGGCTCGGCCGGAACATTTGGTATCCTCGCCAATCAGCAAATTGATACGTTCAGTTTTTCATTGGATGGGTACGATAAGGAAAGAGTAGTTGTCAATGCGGATAATTATATCAGGGTAAAGATGAAGCTGCAGCCTGCATCTGTTTCAAGTGCAAAAAGAGATAAATTGTCATCGCAGATAAAAGGCCTGGGCAAAGAGGAACAAAAAATTTGGATGACCGGCGATGAAACCTATGCCAGTCTTTTAGAAAATCATTTTGTGAATGCTAAAAAATTTCCGAGTACCGGCATGTCATTGAATGTGGACCGGGCATCGTACAGCAATATTCGCCGGTTCATTACGTTGAAATCAATGGTACCACCGGATGCAGTAAGGATCGAAGAAATGCTGAATTATTTTAATCTTAATTATCATCAGCCTGATCCCGGCAAAATTTTTAAGATCAAAACAACGCTGAGCTCCTGCCCATGGAATCCAGACAATCAATTATTCTATATTGATTTTTCATCGCAGAAACTGGATCTTGATACGTTACCTCCAAGCAATCTTGTTTTTTTAATTGATGTTTCCGGTTCCATGGATATGACGAACCGGTTACCATTGCTTAAATCAGCATTTCGTTTGCTCGTTAATAATCTCAGGGATAAAGATTCTGTTGCTATTGTTGTATATGGCGGTATAACCGGCGTAATGTTGAATACAACAAGCGGAAAAGAAAAGGAAAAAATATTAAAAACGATTGATGAATTGGAGCCCGGTGGCTCAACTCCAGGTGAATCAGGAGTAAGGTTGGCTTATAGTGTTGCCCGTAATCATTATATCAACGGGGGAAACAACAGGGTCATCCTTGCCACCGATGGAGATTTTAATGTTGGAATGAAAACAGAAGCTGAATTGGATGAGTTGATCTCACGCCAGCGGGAGTCGGGCATTTATCTAACTTGCCTGGGAGTAGGAATGGGTAATTATAAAGATTCCAAGATCCAAACACTGGCAGAAAGAGGTAACGGCAATTTTGCCTATCTCGATAATTTCAAAGAAGCAGAAAAAGTGTTGCTGAAAGAATTTACCCAAACACTATACGCTGTGGCCGACGATGTTTATTTGAATGTAAATTTTAATCCTGAGTATGTGAAAGAATACCGCCTGATCGGTTTTGATAATAAGGTGGGGGCTTTGCGGGATTCTTTGGCGATAATAGAAGGTGGTGAGATCGGGTCGGGCCATTCTATGATAGCTATGTTTGAGATCATACCAACTGAAATAAACAGGGGAGCCATAAAAGATAATTTTACTACCGGAAAGTTTGCAGACCTGAACCTGAGGTATCGCTTGCCGGGGAATAAGGTGGAGAATAGTTGCAGCTATGTCAGCAATTTTGAATTCATCTCCTCTGAGGAGCTTGATAAATGCTATCACTTTTCAGCAGCAGTAAGTATGTTCGGGTCATTGCTACGTTCTTCCACATTCATAAGAAATACTGATTGGAATGATATTATTGTTCTCGGTGAAAGCGCTACCACCGGCAACAATTTATTGCAAAAAGAATTCATAAACCTTGTGCAACAGGCAAAAACATTGTACTTGACAAAGCCAAAAAAGAAGAAAGGTAACCAGGACGATTGATAATAACTAAAAGCAAGCCTATTAATTTTTTAATGCATCTTTTCTCACAAGATAAAAATCGATACGATATGCAAGATAACGACTTAGAAAATATTTTTCAGTTTTTACAGAATAATAGTCATTGTTGACTGAGGCTAAAAAAATATATTCTCCTTCAGCTGCCCACATTGAGAAATAATTTCCTAAGTTTTTTTCACCATCTTTATCAATAAAATTTGTACTATCATATGCATAAAATTCTCTATCATTAATTTTTATTTTTCCTTCAATTTGTCTGCATCCTTCAGAAGTTAATTCAAAAAGTCGTACAGAGATATTAATTAATAAATTATTCGAGATACCCGTTGCCAATGTATCTTTTGGATAAACATGGATTGCATTGTAATGAATTGCAACGGTCCCTTTATTATGGTTATTCCATTTTGATTTTTTGATTTGACTTTTACCAAATATGGATATAAGCAGAAAAAGGATCAAAAATTTGAATCGCATACGAATTTTTTATAAATAAAAATCGATATTCATCAATGGGCAATTTTCGAAAAGGGCTCAGGAAAATAGAAGTCAAGTATATAAGTTTTTCTTTTTTTAAATTTCAGCAATGTAGGCTTGAATGGATTAAAAGGTGTGGAATAATTCATATTCAAAGATATTTGGTGCCATCCACTTTCTACATTTACTACAAGTACTCCATTTTCTTCGTTAGAAAAAGCCGTTTCATCTATTTGGAAAAAATGAAAAGGATTAGGACCTGGTTTTAGGAGTTGACAGAACGAAGAAAAAAATCTGATTTTCAATTCAGCGCTGTCTCTATCCAATTTTTTATTTTTTTTAATAGATCTAATTACAAAAGTGCCTTTGCCTTGATTTATATACGTATCAATTGGTGTAGCTTTTTGACTTATCGAATGATTTGAGACTAACGTCAGGCACCCTATTAAGGCGTATTTAATCAGTTTTTGCATAAAAAAATTTTTAGGGGCAAGCCTTTGTCCCTTGACGAGTTAGATTAATGTAATAACCATTGACATATCCTGTAAAGCCCGGAAGATTATTTAACTCAATGTCTAATCGTTTTGTGATTCTTTCACGGTCTTCACCAGTTAGAATATTTGGATCATTCCATGGCGAATTTGAATCAAGATCTTGTAAGCCACCCCATGCCATATCACTACAGAATAAATTTAGATCAGTACCTGTTAGATTGATTCCGAGTAGTGGACAAAGAAGTTTGAGCATATCCCTGATATCATCGTGAAAATCTTCAACCATGGCATTATGCTCACTATTCGTTGCATTTTGAAATATTAATTTGAAATATTTTTTTAATTTTTGAGAAAAGGGTAAAGCCATAATTTGAGCTTTCTCTGCTGCTGTAAGAGATGCACTATTATACACAAAGTCATATATAAAAGCATGTATGGCTTCATGGATAATGGTTCTTGCCATTGAAATATTTGTAGCATTAGCAAGTACGGTCTGATTTAATTCTGTTATTGCATCACGGTTGCCATTCTGACCAATGCTGGTGACCGCATCAGCATTGGCCGGAGTAGTAGTAAGTACTTCTTTTATTGTCCAATTAAATCCGGGAATTTCCCCGGATAAAGTTCGAATCATATCCGCAATTGCGCCAGCTTCAATACTCTTGATATGATTAATAATATCTTTTATACACTGTCTTACACTCTGATCTATTATAATAGCATTATCCCAAGCTTGTAATTGTTGAGTTAAGGTAAGGGTGGGGGCGGGCTCCCAGCCTGGTACGCATGGATCAATTAAATTAGTTCTGCTTGGACCGTTATTACATGGTGGTGGCGGAGGGCTTGAACCACCACCTCCCCCAGGACCGCCGGGATTTCCACCGCCTCCCCCAGGGCCATCGCCACTACTTGGTATATAAACCCATGTATCTGTACAGAGTTCTGAAACAAGCCATGTTCCGCTTGGACAATCAGATACTAGCTGTGAAGAGTTCGATCTAAAACCAGCCATCTGTATTTGCACACAAGTATAAACGTTATCGCACCAAGTTGTCAGCATCCATAAATTGCTTCTTCCAGAACTTTGTTGCGGTTCCATTGTGCAGACAACATTGATAGTGTCAAAGGAAAGACCCAAGCTATCTATATAATCTTTTTCCTGTTGAGATAAAATTATTTCATCATTTATCTTAAATCTAGTTCTTTCAAAAACATGGTAATCCATTTTAGAAAAAATATGAAATACGTTTCTCGGCTGCCATCCGGTTGAATCAGGATTAGCATATTGCCAATCACATAAATACCGGAATGCAGTATCTCTTTATGTTGCTTTTATTATTAGGCATGCATTGACATAATTTTCTCTTTCCCTTACAAAAGGTATATATGTGATGATTGCGGAATCTGATGTGCTTCTGTCATCGGAAATTCCTTTTATACTAATTGACTTATCCCAATACGGATAGCCAATCTGCCTGACCGTTTTTTCTACAAAATGATCCTTATTGTTTACTCGCTTCATAAAAGCAGTCAAGGCTTGTACATGCGGTTCAGAAGATGGTCGATAATAAAAGAATTTTTGCTCAATTAATCCTAATGACTCATCTTGTCTGCTGTCAGTCTTTTTGCAAGCATAAAGGATTGTTCCGATAATTGAGATGGTAGTAATAAAGCGGATAATTGTCCCCAAAGGGAGAGAAAGGAACTTTTTCATGGAAGGTTGTTTTGGTTTAGACTATTAAGGTAGGAATTTTCTGATAATAAAAGGTATAAAAATTATTTTTTATAGCAATTATTCAGATAGAATATTAGTAAAATGAAATTGGTTTTTCAGCATTCTCAAACTGTAAAAAAAAGGTTGTCTTACGAGAACATTTCTTTTATCCTGTCAAAGAAATTCTTATCTGTTTTTTCGGGGTGTGGCTTGAAGTTGGGAGACTGACTAAGTTTTTCCAGCATTGCTTTTTCTTCACTACTTACATGTTGCGGCGTCCAGATATTTACATGAATAAGCTGGTCACCTTTATCATAAGAATTAACGGCAGGAAAACCTTTTCCTTTCAATCGGAATATTTTCCCGCTTTGTGTTCCGGCCGGAATTTTAATTTTTGCTCTTCCGTCAATGGTAGGAACTTCTACTTGTGTTCCAAACACCGCATCTGTGAATGAAAGATGAAGATCATACGCCACATTCAATCCTTCCCGGTGTAACTCTTTATGTTGTTCCTCTTCGATCAATACGATAAGGTCACCGGCGGAACCACCTCTTTCCCCTGCATTACCCCTGCCACTAATATTTAACTGCATTCCTTCCTGCACACCGGCTGGTATATCTATCGTTACTGTTTCTTCAGCATAGACCCTTCCTTCGCCTTTGCAGTTCCCGCATTTTGCAGTTACCGTTGTTCCTTCGCCACCACAAGTGGGACAAGTAGTAACTGTTTGCATTTGTCCAAGAAATGTATTTTGTACTTTCCTTACTTGCCCGCTGCCGCCACAAGTATTACAGGTTTGCACACTCCCTTTATCTTTTGCCCCGTTGCCGCTGCAGGTATTGCAAGTGACGTATTTTTTTACTTTGATGTTCTTGGTAACACCTTTAGCAATTTCTTCGTAAGTGAGTTTTAATTTGACCCGCAGGTTGCTGCCTCTTATTCCACGGCTTCTTTGACCACCACTACGACGTTGTTGTCCTCCGCCAAAAAAACTTCCAAAAAGATCGTCACCGAAAATATCTCCAAACTGGCTGAAGATATCTTCCATATTCATTCCGCCACCACTATAACCTCCACGGCCATTGCCACTAACACCTGCATGTCCATAGCGATCATACTGTGCTTTTTTATCAGCATCACTTAATATTTCGTATGCTTCGGCTGCCTCTTTAAATTTTTCTTCAGCAGCCTTATCACCTGGATTACGATCAGGGTGGAATTGCATAGCTACCTTGCGGTACGCCTTTTTAATTTCATCCGTTGATGCAGTTTTGGAAACACCCAGTATTTCGTAATAATCTCTTTTATTAGCCATTAGCATTTAGCTTTTAGCTGTGAGCAACGCATTACCAGGAACCGGCTCACAGCTAACGGCTCATGGCTAACAGCTTTTCTATTTCCCAACTATCACCTTGGCATGACGGATGATCTTATCGTTCAGGTAATAACCTTTCATTACTTCATCAATTATTTTTCCTTTTTGTTCTTCAGTTGGTGCAGCAATCTCTGAAATAGCATCATGCAGGTCGGCATTGAATTCCTGGTTCAATGTTTCCATAGCCTTAACGCCTCTTACCTGCAATGTATTTCTTAGTTTACTAAAAACAAGCAGCACTCCTTCTTTAATTGAATCGGTGCTATCAGAGTTTTCCAGTTGTTTTTGTGCCCGGTCACAATCATCCAGTACATCCAGCAAGTCGGCTATCACTTCCCGTCCTGCGGTTTGGATAAGCTCCATTCTTTCTTTAGCACTGCGTTTTCTGAAATTATCGAACTCAGCTACTTTACGGAGATATTTGTCATTTGCTTCTTCCAGTTCCGTCTTTAATTTCTCCATTTCTGTTTCTTCTTCCACAGGCTCATTCAGGTGTGATGTACCTGTAATGCTATCATCCGTATTGATATTGAAATCAGGGGTTTCCTCAGAATTGTTTTTTGCCTCTTTTTTCATGTTTTTTTCTGCCATTTTTACAAAATTAACTACCTGCCTGTACCGAATAGTCATTCGGGCGGGCAAAGGTAAGATTGTCAAGAATATTGCCAATAGCAATAGAGAGGACAAATTGGCTTAAATAAGGCTCAAGGCACAAGTCACAGGATTCAAGATGATCGGCAACCCCTTGTTCCTTGTATCTTGTGTCTTTTATAGTTATGATAAAAGTTTACCTCAGAAGAAAGATATCACCCCGGGTTGCTAATGGACATCCATGGATATTCAATAATGAAGTAGATAAAGTAGATGGGGATGCGAATGGCGGGGAGATCGCCGATGTTTTTTCTTACGATAAGAAATTTATTGGCAAAGGGTATATCAATCCCAAGTCACAAATACTGGTAAGGCTTTTAACAAGAGATAAAACAGATGAGATCAATGAGCAATTCTTTTTAAATAAAATAAGGGGATGCTGGGAATACAGGAAGAGACTGGGTTATACGGAGAATTGCCGTCTTGTCTTCGGAGAAGCAGATTCACTTCCTCAGCTGATCATTGATAAGTTCAATGATTATTTTGTTATACAAACACTGGCATTGGGTATCGATGTCTGGAAACCGGCTATTGTAAAAGCGTTGCAATCGGTTTTTGCCCCCAAAGGAATTTATGAACGTAATGATGTGCCTGTAAGAGAACTCGAAGGCTTATCACAGCAGAAAGGGTTTTTATCAGACCCATTCGATACAAAAATTGTGATCAGGGAGAACGGGCTAAAATTTCATGTTGATATTGAGAACGGACAAAAGACTGGCTATTTTTTGGATCAGCAGGATAACCGCAGAGCCATTCAACATATAGTCAAAGGAGCAGATGTATTGGGAGCATTCACCTATACCGGAACATTTGAGATACATGCAGCCCATTATGGGGCCAAATCAGTTTTGGGATTGGATATTTCAGCCAATGCAGTAGAACAAGCCAATACGAATGCCGCATTGAATGACCTGCAAAATATATGTTGTTTTGAAACAGCCAATGCATTTGATGTATTGAAGCAATGGGGTAAGGACGGACGACAGTATGATGTAGTGATGCTGGATCCCCCGGCCTTTACCAAAAGCAGGGAAACGATCCAGAAAGCAATTACAGGCTATAAAGAGATCAATCTTCGTGGGATGAAGTTGATCAGGCCGGGTGGCTTTTTGGTTACCTCATCCTGCACAAGTCTTGTCAATCCTGAACTGTTTCTGCAAGTCATTAATATGGCAGCAAAAGATGCGAGAAGAAAATTAAGACAGGTACTATTTCAATCACAATCAGCTGATCATCCGGTCATCTGGAATATGGAGAATACACAATACCTGAAATTCTTAATTGTACAGGTTCAGTAATAAAGAATAATAAATTAGAAATAAAAAATAAGGAAGAGAAAACGGTTACTTCGTAACCTGGAATTTTCCGGACTCAATTATTTTTCCGGTAGCGTCTGTGAGATGATACATATAAAGCCCACGATTATATTCTGCAAGATCAAGCGTTAATTTTTGCGGGAGATTTTTTGTCTCATACATCTTCTTACCCAAAAAACTAAATACCTGTAATGAAAGTCCTTTTTGATAATCTTTCTGAAGATCAAATGTGATATAAGTAGTAGCTGGGTTGGGATATAAGTTAATGATACGATCTGCCGGTGTTGCCGCAGGAGTTTCCCTGGCAACTTGCGCCTGTGATTGAATGGCAATCAACAGAATAAAGGACAGTATTGGTAGAATTCGACTCAACGAAACAAATTTACTTTTATTATCCGAAAAGTAGGCCGAAATTTTTTTCTGCGCAACGTAAATCTACGATTATTTTAAACTCTTTCTTTTTCAATGACTTAGAAAGGATATTGGGCTGAGTTTTAACTAAAGCTTAGTTCAGGCCGGTCAGCACATTTTGGATCGCAGTAAAATCAGGGATCTCGCCGGCATTTTCCAATACTTCTGCATAACGCACTATTCCCTGCTTGTCTATTACAAATGCTGATCTTTTTGAAACACCTTTCATGTTATAACCGAATAGTTCATAAATCGTGTCGTACAATCTTGAAACATCTTTATTGAAATCACTCAGCAAGGTAAAATTGAGTTGCTGATCTTCTTTGTATTTGGCCAATGTATGCAATGCATCCACCGATATGCCGAATACTTTTGCATCCACATTATTGTACCAGGCGATATTATCCCGGACGGAACAAAGTTCTTTTGTGCAGGTACTGGTAAAAGCCAATGGAAAAAACAGCAACAATACATTGTGATCTCTTTGTGCAGATAATGTTACCTGTTTTTTTTCGCTGTCATATAAAGTAAAATCAGGGGCGGGTTGTCCAATTTCAATTTTCATGCATTCAATTTTGTGTGTATAAAATGGAAATAAGTTGTTCGGGCATTCAATTACCTTCAAAGGAACAAATATTTTTCCACCTCCGAAGGAGTCCGGAGTCCTTCGGACAAAACAATTTGCAATATGAAAAAGACATTAACAGAATTTATCGGTACGTTCTTTCTTGTAATGGGCGCCGCTTTTGGCGGAGGAGTAGGAGCTGCGCTTGCACTCATGGTGATGATCTATGCAGGAGGGCATATTTCGGGAGCTCATTATAATCCTGCTGTTTCTTTGGCTGTGTATATAAGAGGAAAAATCAGCATGGGCGATATGATCGGTTATTGGATGAGCCAGGTGGCCGGGGGATTGGCAGCAGCATTGGTTGTTGCATTTGTTTTTGAAAATGAAGGGGCCGGCGCTTGTGCCGTTCCTGATAATAATATTATGCAAGGTTTAGTGGCTGAACTGCTTGGCACATTTGCACTGGCATATGTTGTATTAAATGTGGCTACAGCAAAAGGAACAGCAGGCAATAGTTTTTATGGATTAGCAATTGGCGGAACAGTACTTGCTATGGCATTAACAATAGGTCAATATTCAGGAGGAGCTTATAACCCGGCAGTAGCCGTTGGATTGAGTTTACAAAAAGCTTTATGCTGGAGCCAAATATGGATCTACCTTGTCGGAGCTTTTGGTGGTGCTATCCTTGCAGCATTGGTTTTTAAAATAAATAATCCCGAGGATAAATAGAAAAGATCGCTATCAAAATGAAATGGCCTGTAATTGACGGGCCATTTTTTTTAATTTTCTAAAAAATAACGCCGAGTCCACGCCGAACACATAGCATGGCTGTGAGACATCGGCTATGAAACGTTAATTTTGGAGACTTGGCGGGGAAGAAGAATTTAGTGATGGTAGCAGTTTAGAGTGGTTGGATTACGGGGCAAGGATGTATGATAACCAGATCGGGAGGTGGATGGTAATCAACCCATTGAGCGAGAAAATGAGACGGCACTCTCCTTTCAACTATGCCTTTGATAATCCTATTCGGTATCTTGACCATGATGGAATGGAAGCAACTGATGACTATAAACTAACAAGAAAAGGACATTTAGAATTGATAAAAAAAACCACAGATGCTACAGATAAGATTTATGCCACAAATAAAGACGGAACTGTTGACCAAAATACAAGTATTACTGTTGAAAAGTCAGTTATCAATAGCAGGGTGACAAAGCAAGATAATACTAGTAGTGAAAAAACAGATTATACTGCTATGACTGTTGAGTCAAACAAGGCTGGAGGTAGAGATCTATTTGAATTCATGAGCGAAAATAGTGACGTGGAATTTGGTATAGTTGAAAAAACTCAGGGAGCCAAAGATGTAAGCATAATCACAACGGCACACAAAGAGGGCTTTGAAACTGGTTCAGGAAATGAAGTAGCCAATGCATTCAAATACGCTCATGTGGTTACTACAATAGATCATAGCCATGCCAGAATAACTGGACTTGAATCAACACCTTCAGGATTTCATCCGTTCACTAAAGAGCCGGATGCTCTTTACGGCGATAGACATGCTGCGAAAACTGAAGAAGGAATGTACCCTAACGCAATTCATAGAGTTTATGTGCCTTCGACTAAAACCTATGTTCAATACAATTCAAAGAAAATTTTTAAATAATGAATATATACTCAGTGATATTTGTAAGCGTTCTGCTTAATTATTGCACAACATCGAAGGTTGTTTTCACTAATAAGGAACTGGAAAAGGAGGTTAATTTATATGTTGCAGATTTGGCAGATTTGAAGGAAGAATACCTTAATATTCCCTACGTCGTTCTTACATCAATCAAAATGGGAGATTCTCTTATTTTTTCTTTGGGGAATTCCTATCCTGAATTGGAAAAGGTGAAAGTTTTTGCGAAGCATCAGGGCTTTTACTTTTGTTTTGGCCCTGAATATCCTATGGATGAGTATTATGAAGTAATTAACCCTGAGCCTGCACCGGATGAGTTGAAGAAGAAATATGAAGAAATTAAAAAAGGATTTCCAAAATATGAACCACCTAGAAAATTGGTGGTATTTTATAAAGGCAAATTGATTTCTTCTGTGTCTTCATATAAAGAATAAATTCAAGGCTGTCCGTAGTGTTCGGTTCTTTTCTTCCCTGCCGAGTGTTCATTTGATATTTTGCAGGCGATGTCTCGGCAGCAGCAATTGCAAGCTATAATAATTTTAGCGGCCGGACTCGCCGCATTTATTTAACGTATAGCCAATATTTCCCCTTTTTAAAACTTAGGACAAAGCAAATAATCCGCTGTTTTTTTACGGAAACCTGTATAAGACACAGATAATTCCAAGCCACCACGACCATAACTGGATGGCTTAAGTTTTGAAATATTTACATCATAGCTGATGGCAACGGAGAAAGGAGAGTAGTCAATTTTTACAACAGGGATCAGGGCATCATTCCATCTTAAAAAACCACCGGCATGAATAGTATAAGCAGGGTTGTCAGGATCGGAACCCAATTTGAGACCATACATACCACCACCGACAGTTTCATTAAAACCGCCCTGCATTGAATGATCTGCCTGTATAGTTAAATAAGCATATTGTGTAACAGCTAATTTTATTCCACCGGAAAAAACCCATTTAGGATGCAATTCAATACCGGCATTGCGATAGAAAGATTGATTGGGCCGGGTGAAATGATGAAAAGCAGCGCCAAGGAAAAAATTATTTTCTGCCTCACCAAAACTTGAATTATAACTCATGCCCACACTTCCATCTGCATATAAATATTGATTGTTCGGAAAACTTTCACCCAGACCACCATTATCATATTGGCTGTTGGTCGTTGCCTTCGACGGATCAAAACGTCTTTGCACTACACCTCCCATAAAACCCAATGACAAATAACGGCTTTGATTACTGCTTAATGATTTATGATAGTTCAATGCCGGCAATACATGAGTAGATGTCCAGCCGATGGTTCCTGCCCGGTCAAATAATACCTGCATGCCTGTAGTTATAAAATCATTGTTCTTGCCGACCGGCATTTTTATTTCCGCATTCAATGAACCGGTACGATAGGCATTGGTCACACTGTTCCATTGATCCCTGTACACACCCTGCACTCTTATATCACCAGTGAAAATGCCGGCGAGTGAAGGATTTCTCCAAAGTGGCGCCTCGAAGAATTGAGAGAAATGAATGTCCTGGCTTAAAGCGTAAGGCGAAAAGCTTAAAGCGCAAAGCATGATCAGTAATATTTGTTTTATTCTCTTCATAGGATCAACGAAATGTTTCCATTTAAACGAATGATATCGCCATTATCACAAAAGACCTCTACCTGGTAAACATATACATCAGCCTTCGGTTTATTTCCTTTATACGTTCCATCCCATCCGAATGAAGCATTATTAACAGGGAAATTTCTTTTTTCAAATACTACTTCTCCCCAACGATTGAAAATGCGGAACAGTATTATTCTCTCCAATCCTTTTCCTCTCGGATAAAAAACATCATTGCTGCCATCCCCGTTAGGTGTAAATGTATTGGGTACAAACAGGTTTGCGTTTTTGCAGATGACGATCACATCAATTTCGCCAAGATTGCTGCAGCCATTGTCATCCGTAAAATAAACCTGGTAGTGAGTGTTGAAATTCGGATCGGCAGCAGGTTGCGGACAATTGCCACAACTCAATCCCGTTGATGGCGACCATATCCAGCTAACTGTGTTCGGAGAATAAGTGGCCGGTATGGTTACAGGAAATCCTGCCTGCACCGTCATTTGGCCCGGTATATTAATGATTGGTAACGGGTTGACCAATATATTCTGTGTTGTTGTATCCCTGCACCCGGTACTATTCGTTGCATAAGTTGTTATGGTAAATGTTCCTGCAGTAGTGTAGATCTGTTCCGGCGGGTTTTGTAATAACGAAGTAGTGCCATTTGGAAAATTCCATTGCCATGTAACAACAGATGTATCCGGCTGAATAAAAAGACCCGTATGTAATAACGATGAGTTCACACAAACAACAGTGTCGCCGCCGATATCTATCAAGGGTCGTTGTACTACTTTAATAATATTGGGCATTGTTGCAGTATCCCGGCAACCTTGCTGGGTTATAGTAGCAAGACTTACAGTGTAAATTCCGGGAGAGGTATATGTGTGTACCGGGTTTTGTTGTGTTGAAGTATTGCCGTCACCAAAATTCCAATTATATGTTACAACAGGATCATTGAATGTGGTTGAATCACTAAAACTAACCGTTCCGAAATCGCAGAATAATTTTCTGTCAAGACCAAATTTTGTATTGGCGCCTGTTACCAATACCGTATCAAGACCTGTCAATGCAATTAAACAACCCGAAGGGTCTTCCATAATTACTTTCGGAAGAAAATTACCCCATGATGTATAAAGATGGGTGGCATCAGGAACAGTAGTTGTTTGTGTATATCCATCGCCAAAATCCCAGAAATAAGAAGCGATCTGGCCGGTAGTAAAACTATTCAGCGTTACCTGCAGATCCTTACATCCCGAAATAGGAGCATACGTTATTCTTGAACCGATCGTATCACTTACAATTACAGTACTTGTAGTTTGGTCTGTACATCCGCCCGGACTTGTTACTGTCAATGTTACCAAATATGAGCCGGGTATTGTATAGTAATGAACAGGGTTTGGCAATGTAGATGTGCCTTCACCCGGGCCAAAGTCCCACAAGAAAGTAGAATAGAAAGCGGATGTATTGGTAAATTGAATTTCAAACGGAATGCAGGAACTGATCGAATCGTTCATGTTGAAAGAAGCAACAGGCAGGTCAACACGGATATAAGCAGGTTTTGTAATAGTGGCGTTGCAACCATTATTATCTGTTATCTGCAGTGTTACATCATACAAACCAGTAGCTGCATACACATGTGTAGGAGATGTTATGATAGAAGTGCCGCCATCTCCAAAATCCCAGTTGCTGCTAAATCCTGCAGCAACAGAAGCATTGGTAAATGTTACTGTCGCACCCGGGCATGTTAATGTGTCTGCAGAAATAAAATCCGGAACAGGATCAGTAGTGATAATGATATTCACTCTTGTTAAACTATCCTGGCAACCGGCAGCATCTGTTACAACCAATTTTACAGAAAAAGTGCCTGCCATATTATAAGTATGAGTAAATGGCGGACCACTAAAGTTTTGAATGGTTCCATCGCCAAAATCCCATTGCCAGTTTGCCAGTCCATTTGTTCCATCACCGGTTGAAGCATCATTGAAGGTTGTCAGCAAGCCAACACATCCATTCGTATTCGTTGCTGAAAAATCAGCAACCGGTCCATTGATGCGGATATAATTTGTTCTCGTTACAGTATTGGTACAATTATTTACATCGGTAGTGACGAGTGTAACTGTATAAGTGCCGGCGTTAGTATAGGTATGAGTAACATCAGGTAGATTTACAACCGCAGTGCCTCCATCGCCAAAATCCCAGGCATAAGAAACAATATTGGCAGTATTAATATTGGAAACATGAAAATTTATATCGGCTGTTTTGCAGGCCAATGTTCTGTCAGCATCAAAGACAGGATTTTCATTGACGGCATTGACCGCCCGGGTTGTTGTATCGGCACACCCTCCATTAGTGACAATAAGGGTAACTGTATAAATTCCATATGCAGGAAAATTATGTACAGGATTTTGAATGGTAACAACAGGTGAGCCATCACCAAAATTCCATTCCCAGGTAAGCGGGGCAATAGATTGGTCGGTGAATGTAAACCGGAGCCGGTCATTACAATCTGGTGTAACAGCAAATACGGCTATTGGCGGCAATACACATACATAGTTTGTCTTAATGATGGTATCCGGGCACCCGTTGTTATATGCAATAAGCCTTACATTAAAACAACCGGTATCAGTATAAGCATGTGATGGGTTTTGTAATATTGATGTAGTACCATCTCCAAAATCCCAGAGCCATTCATCCACAGTACCGGGAGTGGAAAGATCAGTAAAATATACAAGTTGTCTTGCACACACCGGTGTTGGGGTGGCTGAAAAATCAGCGGTAGGTTGTGAGCCAACCCGCACTGCACCCGTCACTACCAACGAATCGTTGCAACCGGAACTGGTAGTGATATACAATTTTACAGTATAGGTTCCCTGCACAGTATATGTATGTGTTGGGGTGGCTGTAGTAGAAGTAAAACCATCACCAAAATCCCAGAGGTAAGAAGTAACGGCATCAACTGTTACGATATTGGCAACAGGTGAAATAGTATGCGGGATACAACCACGAACGGGGAATAAAGGAATGGTGATAGCTGGTCTTGTTATTACGATATAATCAGGCCTGACAATGGTATCCGCACAACCAAATCCATTTGTAGCGATCAGTGTAACATCAAAACTTCCGTAAGAAGTATAAGTATGAGATGGATTTTGCAAAGTTGAAGTGTTGCCATCGCCAAAATCCCATTGCCAGTTAACAGCGCCGCCAGTTGAAATATCCTGGAAGTTGACAGTAAGTGGTGGCTGGCAGCGGGAAGTGACCGGTGCAGTAAAATCGGCAACAGGTCCTGGATTGATCGTAATGCTTTGCAGACTGGAATCAACACAATTTGTATAAGTATTATACAACCGGGCAATATAATTTCCCGGTACTGTATAACTATGAGTAGCATTAATAGTAGTAGCTGTGCCGCCATCGCCAAAATTCCAGGCAGAACTTACGGGTGCCGGTGTGGATGTATTATTGAAACTGATAGTTTCATTGACACATGCACTTGCAGGCGCTGAGAAAGTAGTACTGTATCCACCAACAACTATCGGTGTACTCCGGGCTGTGTCTTCACAACCGGCGGTACTGGTGGTAACCAATATTGCAATGAATGTTCCGTTGCCGGTGTAAGTATGTGTTGGACTCACTGCTGTTGAAAGAGGGGAACCATCACCAAAGTCCCATAGGTAAGAAAGCACCGGCGGACCGGTTGAGTTATTAGTAAATGAAATAGTAGCCGGTGCCACACAAGTGGCAGGTTGTGTATTTGTAAAAACTGATCTCACCCCATTTGTTACAGTAATATAATTGGGTCGGCTTATTGTTCTCGTACAACCTTTATCATTGGTAACTCTTAGTGTAACTGTAAAGTTTCCTGCAGTAGTATAAATGGCTAATGGATTTTGTAATGCAGATGTGGTGCCATTTCCAAAATCCCATAGCCAGGCCACATTTGTATTACCTGCACCTGCTGTTGAAAGATCCTGGAACTGTACCCGTAATGGAAAGCATCCTGACCGGACATTTTCAGTGAAATCAACAGTCGGCGGTTCATAAACAGTAATGTATTGAGACCGGGTCAATGTGTTGGAGCCGCCTGCATTGGTCACAGTTAAACTAACTGTATAAGTGCCGGGAGTAAAATAGGTAGCTGTAGGGTTTTGCAATGCAGATGTATTACCATTTCCAAAATTCCAACTCCATGTAATTGGGCTACCGGTTGATTGATCCTGGAAGTTTACAATTAAGGGAGAACAACCCGCCTGTGTATTAGAAGTAAAATTGGCAACAGGGGCCTGGCACGGGGCAGCAGTGGCACCGAAAAGGATAAGCAGGTATAAGAGTAACCCTTTAATACAAGTATTGTAACCGGTGGTCTTCAAAGCGTAACTAGGTTTTGGAACTACTTCTGGCAAATCAGCGATTACATGGCAAAAACTATTCCTGATAACCGAATCTTTACAAACAATCTGATCAGGTTGTCCAAAAATGTCTGAAATCAATAATAAACGTAAGATCAATGCTAAAAAGACTTTGAAAGCCGGTCTTTGTTTAAAGGATCATGAGGGGTTCATTCCTTATCCAGCCGCATGATCCTGGTGTCGGATCCAACGGTTTGGCTGGCCTCTACATAGACCCAGCTGTTTCGATCAATATGCCAGGTTCCGTTAATAAGGATCAGGGGGTACGCAGCGGAAGTGAAATTAGCCCAGGTGGTATTATTGCTGGAATTGCCATCCCATTGACCGGTCATTTCAACACTGCCGTTTTTTATAGCGTCAACTGTCTTATTACTATAATACTTGAATTTATAACCCGTAAAATCGGCGGTGATATCTGTACCATTCAGCCTGAAATTGGTGACCTTCCAATGGCCATCGGTCATGGCTTTTATTACAAGGTCTTCCTGTGTTTGTTCAATAGCTTTTTTACAACCGGAAAAAACCAGCAATAATAAAGTCAACAACAAAACAGGGTTTTTCTTCATGCTAAAAATATAACACCACAAAATAAACATTCTGGCCCGTCGGTGCAATAGTAAAATACGGTTAAATAGCCTGTGCCGGGTTTCATCTTCTGCTGTTTGCATTACCTTCATTGTTTTTAAGCAAGTTCAAAGTATGGCAATGAAGAAATGGGTATTACTTCTCATCGTTTTTATCAGGTTGTTATCTCCTTTATGGTCGCAAAAGCCGGAAGAAATGCTGAATAAATGGTCGGCAAAATCACCCATTGAAAAAATATATCTCCATTTTGACAGGGACAATTATATTGCCGGGGAAACTGTTTGGTTCAAAGCTTATTTATACTCCGGCTACCAGGCAGATACCATCAGCAGTAATTTGTATGTTGAACTTGCCAACAATGCCGGTAATATGATAAGCAGAGTTGTGTTGCCTGTTTTCTTTGGAGGAACTAATGGTCAATTTGAATTGCCTGATTCTTTAACGACAGGTTTGTATTTCATCAGGTCATATACCCCTTCGATGTTGAATAATGAAGCAGGCTTTATCAGCAGTCAATCTATTTTTGTTTATGGTAAGAATGCTCCATTAATAACAACGGAAAAGAGAACCCGCCTTGAGTTTTTTCCTGAAGGGGGTAATTTGATCAGTTCTGTTCCAAATACAATTGCCTTCAGGGCGGTGGATGAAAATGGAATGCCGGTAGCAGTAAAAGGTAAAGTGGTCAACAGCCGTCATGAAGTAGTAACAGCCTTTGATACTTATCATGATGGTATGGGGATGTTTGAACTGACACCTTTGCCCGGTGAAAAATATTTCGCCTCTGCTGATGAAGATATAAACGGAGAATTTGATTTACCAGCACAAACAGCAAAAGGGATTGCTTTATCAGTTATACCGCACCCGCAAGGGTATTTCTTTGAGATAAAACAAAAAAAAGGAGATCCCGATTTCAGAGTGGCATATATGATCGGGCAAATGCAACACCAGGTAGTATTCAAACAGGATATTAAAACAAATAATGATGAGATAAGGGGAGTGATCAATACACAGCATTTGTATTCGGGCATTTTGCAGATCACTTTTTTCAACGAAGCTCATCAGCCACTGGCAGAAAGATTATGTTTTGTCAATAACAAAGAATATGTTTTAAAAGGAGACCTGATGGCCGATACACTGAATTTTGCAGAAAGAAGTAAGAACCGGTTCTCCATACAATTAAAGGATACCGTGCAGGGAACTTTTTCTGTTTCTGTAACTGATGCTGCTTTCAATTTTGCCCCGGTAAGAGAGGAAAATATTTTTACCGGCTTATTGCTTACTGCTGATATCAAAGGGTATGTACACAATCCTGCTTATTATTTTTCAAGAGACGATGATTCTGCAAAAACAGCGCTGGACCTTGTAATGATGACGAATGGTTGGCGGCGTTTCAAATGGACAGAGCTTTCTCAAAAATTGTCGCAGTCTTATTCATTTAAAAATAATGCTTATATAACGCTGAGCGGAAAGATCACTTTCCAGGATATGAACAAACCTTTTGCTGATAAGGACCTCTTGTTAATGATCACAAACCTGAATAGAAAAAGAAGCACTCATTTTTTACACACGGATGTTAATGGAAAATTCTTTTTGGATTCACTTATATTTTTTGATAAGAACCGGTTACTCATCTGTGATGTGAGAGGAAAGAAAAGTCAATATATTGATGTATATCCGGATAGTGATTCATTGCACCGCCATTTTGCATTGCCTGCATTGGCCACCTCCTTCAAAAGAATAATGAATAGTACTCCTTCTCCTGCATGGCAAATGGATTATGATGCTATTTTAAAAGAAAATGGATTGATGCTCGAAACAGTGACAGTGAAAGCAAAGAGAAGGTCAGCTATGCAGGATCTTGATGACAGGTACACCACAGGTCTTTTTTCAAAAGATGCTACCAGGGCCATTGACCTGGTGAATAGCGAGGAGGCAAATCCTTATCAGAATATTTTTGATTACCTGCAATCAAGGGTCCCTGGCTTACATATTGCCAAGGATGGATTTGATTACACACTTATTTACAGGCAGTTTTCCAGCGCCAGCTCAATGGGTAATATACCAATGACACTTTTCCTGGATGAATTTGAAACGGACGCATCTTATATTGCTTCTATTCCTGCCAGCGAGATAGCCTTGGTAAAAGTGTATAGCACATTTGCCGGTGCCGTGGGCAATGCACCGGGGGGTGCAATGGCTATTTATACCAAAAAAGGAACAGACTATGTGAGCAAAAGTAGCTTTGTCAATCATAGCATCTATAATGGTTATTCTGTCGTCAAAGAATTCTATGCGCCTGATTATAGCGTTACCAAAAAAGATGGTAAGACAGATAACAGGATCACATTGGACTGGCGCCCGAACATTTTAATAAATAATATTGATCCAAAGCTCCCATTTTCATTTTACAATAATGACCGCACAAAAAGTTTCAGGGTAGTAGTGGAAGGAATGACAAATGATGGCAAACTATTGATGATAGAGAAAATATTCAGTACGAAAGGGTTTTAAAAAGGAAGACCCCGGAGTTCTTACGGGAACAGCGGGGTCTCAGGTTTTTCAACCGTCGAAAAGCTATTCTTTAGGAAAAGCAGGATCTGCTTTCACCTCGTTCATTTGTTGAGTATGGCGGTTGCTGTGTGCACCGATCATAAGGTATAACTGGTAACAGTCTATATATCCAAACGGCATTTGCACCACATGGTTCCGCATATCTTCTGTGGATGTTTTCATATACTTAATATGTGCTGTACGGCTTGTTTTAAAATCATCAACAGCTTCGTCCAGATTTTTATAGGAAATGTTTTTTGGCTGAAATGGTTCAGGCGCCTGTGCTTTTTTTGTCCTGTCTTTTATCATTTCCACCAACTGCTCATCCGTTACTTTGACCTCAGCTCTTTTTTCAGGGTTGGGAGAAGCTTTCAGGGCATTTTCAAGCATGCTCCATAATCCCTTTTCCGTAGCAGCAATATGATAAAAACATTCTTTTACAGACCATTTTTCGGGAGCTGCTTTAAAATTCAATTGTTCTTCTGATAAACCTTTGGTTGCCTTCACTGCATCTTTATAGGTTTCCTTCATCAGGCTAAGTGCATACTTCCTTTCTGGTTTTGAAACACTATAATCAGTGATGGTTCCTGCAAGGCCGGTAATGACCATCAATGTCAGGAATAAGCGACCGGTTGATCTTTTTAGCATAATAAAAATTTTATCGTTCTTTAGGGGAAGTCATCCAAAGGGCGGGAAGGGACAGAAAAGTTACAAAAGTTTTAGAAACTACCAAGAAAGTTTTTGCAGGTAGTGCAGGAAAAACTGTGTGAAACGTAACTTGCCAGTATGAAAATTGCAGAAATCATTTCATTTCTTGAATCAAGGGCCCATCCTTCCCTGCAGGAGCATTATGATAATGCAGGTTTACTAACAGGTAGTGGAAATTGGGTTTGCAGCGGCATCATCTGTTCATTGGATGCAACAGAACAAGTAGTAGCAGAAGCAATTCAAAAGAAGTGTAATCTTATTGTAGCTCATCATCCTATCATTTTTGGCGGATTGAAGAAGATCAATGGAAAGAATTATGTGGAGAAGACGGTAATTACAGCCATTAAAAATGATATTGCCATCTATGCCATCCACACCAATCTTGATAATGTAATAACAGGAGTGAATGGAAGAATAGCTGAGTTGCTTGGACTACATACTATTTCAGTTCTTGCTCCCAAAGAGAATTCGCTTAAAAAACTTTTCACTTTTGCACCGGTTCAGAAAACTGAACAAGTTCGTAATGCCATTTTTGCCGCAGGTGGTGGACATATCGGAAATTACAGTGAATGCAGTTTTAATGCAGAAGGCACCGGCACTTTTAAAGGAGGAGAAGGAACTGATCCATATGTTGGCGAACCCGGTAAGCAACACCAGGAAAAGGAAATTAAGATCGAAGTGATCTTTCCTTCTTTTCTCGAATCAACCATCATTACTGCCATGAAAGCCGCTCATCCTTATGAAGAAGTGGCTTATGATGTGATCCAGCTTTCTAATTCCTATAATGGGATCGGCGCAGGTGTGGTCGGTGAGTTACCGGCACCGGAAGATGAAAAGAAATTTTTGACCCTATTAAAAGAGCGATTTAGAGTGCCAATCATTCGTCACAGTGCTCTTTTAAATAAACAAGTAAAAAAAGTAGCTGTATGTGGTGGGGCAGGAAGTTTCCTGATTTCCAAAGCCTTAGCTGCCGGCGTTGACGCTTATATAACTGCCGATATGAAGTATCATGAGTTCTTTGATGCAAACGGGCGGATGCTGATCGCCGACATAGGCCATTATGAAAGCGAACAGTTCACAATAGACCTTCTCAAGGAAATTTTAGAGCAAAAATTCCCTACCTTTGCCGTCCTTAAAACTGAGGTAAAAACCAACCCCGTAAACTATTTTTAAGAGGTTGGTCAGGAGAAAAAAGTCGGCGTAAAACCAACTTCAAACTTTAAACTTTAAACTTACTAATGGCACACGTCAAAGAATTTTCCGTAGAAGAAAAACTGACCTCACTACTTACCCTCCAGAAAATTGAAAGCAAGCTGGATGAATTGCATATTCTGAAAGGCGAACTTCCAATGGAAGTGGCTGACCTCGAAGATGAGATACAGGGCCTGCATGCAAGACAACTGAGGATCGAAGAAGAGATCAACGGCGTTACCGATTTTATTGAGCAACGCAAGAATGCTATCAAGGAAGCGGAAGCATTGGTGAAAAAGTATGAGAAGCAAAGCAGCAACGTAAAGAACAACCGGGAGTTTGAAGCCATCAACAAAGAAATCGAGATGCAGCAGCTGGAAGTAAAGCTGGCTGAAAAGCATATCAAAGATGCTACGGATGATATTGCTGAAAAAGCAGTGAATCTTGATAAAGCAAAAAAGAATATTGGCGCTAAAGAGGGAGCATTGGCTACAAAAAAGTCAGAGCTTGAAAAGATCATCGTAGCCAACGAAAAGGAAGAAAAGCATTTTAATAAGCTGGCTGCTGAGGCCCGTCAGCATGTGGATGGAAGATTACTGGCAAGCTATGAAAAGATCCGTAAAAGCTACCGTAACGGTTTGGCTGTTGTGCCGGTAGAAAGAGATGCCTGCGGTGGTTGTTTTAATGCGATACCTCCTCAAAAGCAAAGTGAGATCAAGCAACATAAGAAGATCATGATCTGTGAGAACTGTGGAAGGATCCTGGTTGATGAAGATTTGAATACTGCAGTCGCAGTGAAATAATTTTTTTCTTTTTTATTTTTTTTCTCCCGTTCAGTTTTTTGCTGGCGGGAGTTTTTATTTTTCCCCAAGTAGTACCATTACGCCGACCAATAATATTTTTTTAATTGGTCCATGATACGTTGAACAGTAATAAATACATGATTCTTGTCATTCCAATAAACATCAACCATGTAATTATGATACTCAGAAAATTCGGCGATCCCGAATTGCTTGAGTGTATGGTCGGCCCCTTCATACTCGTTGACTGACCATCGAGCCGGCTTGAACTCTTTTATTTTTTGCACTATGTCATTAAATAACGTAAGCGATTCTTCCCTGCCTTTTTCCTCATCTAAAAGCCAATATACAACTGATGCAGATCCCTTGTTTTTCCCATAATCTTCCGACTGAATTTCCGATCTGATCTGCCCATCCAGTATTATGTTGCTTTTCCAGCGATTATCACCTAGCCCGGCTCCCCTTAATGAACCATCCTCCAGGCCTTTTAATATTTCCATGTATTTTTCTGCATCCGGAAAATGGCAACTAAATGCAATTTGTACAACATACTGTCCTGTTCCGCTTTCTTCCACCATCAACGTCACCTGTTTAGTGTAGTAGTTTTCTTTGTCTGTGAACATGAAGTATTTAACGCCAGGATCACCATCTGATTCACTATCGTCACCTGCCCACCTTATTGTTTGTTTCTGGCCAAAATCTTTCTCCATTGCATACCAATATTTTGGTTGACACTTTTTAAATTCCTTTAATAACTCATTGTATTTTTGAATGGCTTTGTTTTTTGATTTTGTTTCAAGAAATGCGTACATCAAAAGCCTCATGCCAGGAATATCATCAACACCGCTTTCTATTGCGCCTTCAAGGCATATACTGGGGTCGACTTCGTAACGGGAGTCGGTATCCAGAACAAATATGGATTTGTCCAATATCGCTGCAAAGATTGTTGTAACTGTTTCTGCTGACAGGGTAAGGGTAGATTTGCAGAATGGATTTTTATCCTGTGCAGTCAGCAAAATTGAAGGGCTGACCCAAAAAACCAAAGCAAGTATTAGGGGTCTCATTTTTTATTTAAACCTATACTTCTTCTCCTACTTTTGCAATACCAACAAGTTGGTAGGTAAATATGCTCCAAAAACTCTCCATACAGAACTACGCCATCATAGATGAACTGGAGATTGATTTTTCCGGCCAGCTCAATGTGATCACCGGTGAAACGGGTGCTGGTAAATCCATCATCATCGGTGCATTAGGATTGATATTGGGGGAAAGAGCGGACACAACTGTATTGGTGAATAAGGAAAAGAAATTGGTGGTGGAAGGTTTATTCAGTACTGATGGAAGAAAGCAGATCAATGATTTTTTAAAAGGGCAAGAACTTGATGCCGGCAATGAATTGGTTTTGAGAAGAGAAATTGGCATCAATGGTAAATCAAGAGCTTTTATCAATGATACTCCTGTTACACTGGCTCAACTTACAGAACTAAGCAGCCTCATGGTTGACTTGCATCAGCAATTCGATACACTGGAACTTACGGCCAATGATTTTCAGTTGCAGGTATTGGATGCATTGGCTGATCATGGAACAAGGAAAGACGAGTATCAAACTATATTCAGGAAATGGCAACAGGTAAAAAAAGAAACGGAAGAATTGAAGAATCAAAAATCACTGTTTGATAAGGAAGCCGATTACAATCGTTTTCAATATCAGGAACTGGAGGATGCTGGTTTCAAAGAAAATGAGTTGGAAGAGACCGATACTGAACTGAAATTGCTAAACAACTCAGAAGGCATCAAAGCCGCTTTGAGCAAAGTCTATTTTGAATTAAACGAAAATGAGACACCGCTCGTTCAGCAGCTAAAAATCCTTATTAATCAACTCAACGCTTATTCCTCGTTGCATGCTGGTCTTCCTGATCTGCTGCAACGTCTTCAATCAGCCCAGGTAGAATTACAGGATATTGCTTCAGAAATAGATCATATCAGCAACCAAATAAATTATGACCCGCAAAAAATTGAACAACTGAATGATCGTTTATCAATAGGGTATAAGTTGCAAAAAAAGCATGGCGTGCACTCTACGAATGAATTATTGGTTATTCAAAAACAATTGGAAGAAAAACTACAGGCAGTATTGAATATTGATGAAGCCATTCAGCAAAAAGAAAAAGAGAAGGACAAACTTTTTGCCGATGCTATGATACTTGCCAGGACGATCTCTGCCGGCAGGAACAAACAAATAAAACCATTAGAAGACAAGGTGAATACATTGTTGGTGCAGGTAGGAATGCCAAATGCAAAACTGAAAGTCGAAATAAAAAGTATCGAACTAAATCATTCCGGCGCCGATGCGGTTGAATTTTTGTTTGATGCCAACCGAAGCGGACAGTTTCAACCGGTAAGAAAGGTAGCCAGCGGCGGTGAGCTAAGTCGTTTGATGCTTTGTATTAAATCACTGGTCGCACAGTCAATTGATCTGCCTACACTCATTTTTGATGAAATTGATACCGGCATCTCCGGCGAAGCGGCACGGCAAGTTGCTATCATCATGAAAGGCCTTGCCGGAAAAAGACAAATAATCTGCATCACTCATCAGCCACAAATAGCCGGTAAAGCGGATGCACATTTCTTTGTTTATAAGGAAATAGTAAGGGACAAAGTGAAAACCAATGTCCGTTTGCTTACAACAGATGAACGAATAACTACTATCGCTAAAATGCTCAGCGGCGAAAAGCCCACTGTTGCCGCCATGGAAAATGCGAGAGAGATGCTGATGAATTAACTCTCCGTCAATCGGTTTTGTTCCCGTATTTCTTCTTTTTATTCCGGAAAATGCCCTCATGTATGAGAAAAAAATGCCATCCCGCATAGTTATTGCATCATTATCAGCGGACGAATCGACAACAACTAAATCCAACTTTATGAAAACACCCAGACTCTTTCTGTTTATCCTGTTCTTCTTGTTATTGCAGGCATCCACTAAAGCACAGGTACAATGGTTCCAAAATCAATGTGGTGATAATGAACCACCAAATGGAACATCCGGTACCTGCGTCAAAAATTTTACTTCCAATTCTTTCGTGGCTTGTTATTTATGGAAAATTGAGAACGAAATTTCGATATGGAAGATCTCCCGCACAAATTTTAACGGAACTGAGTTGAAAACTTTGTTTCTGAACGGAGCCTCTTCAATGGTAGAAATGAGAGTTGGCCGCAACAATACGATCTATGTATTGCAACGTAATTATCCTTTTGGCCTTGACCCCGAGTATAAGCTTTATAAACTCGATGAACATTTGCACATAAAAGCGCAAAAAATTCTTTCCTTTCCCAATGGATATAGCGTTTTCAATCTCAACTGTTTTGAACTGGATGATAATAATAATGTTTATCTCGCCGGTGATGGCCAGTATCCTGATCCTGTCAACGAGGGTAGTTTTTTGCCAGCTTCTTTTGTAATGAAAACAAATAAAAGCCTGTCCACTCAATGGCGCAAGATGAATTATTCGCAAACATCCTATACCCGTTTACATATTGATGATGCAGGTAAAGTGACAGTGATCGGGGATTACTATACTTTCTTTCCTGATCTGCATATCAGGAAATTTAGTTCCAGCGGACAACTTATACAATTAAAAACGATAACGACCGATGCGGGGCGCTACAATTTGTACTCATCGTTTGATGCTGATGATAATTTACTGCTTTATGGAGGTAAAACGATCGGTGATACGGCGCAAGGCATGTATTTGTATAAACTATCCCGTACTAATTACAATGTGATCTATGAAAAAACGCATTTTGTGGCGTCGGGTTCACAGCTCAATGACCTCAGGGTTGACAACAATGGAAAAATATTTGCATTGGTCACTCTATATCTCGGTACAGATCAAATAAGCCGTATCAGCAGGATCAACCCCGGTAACGGCAATATTTCCTGGAATCATTCTATTCCTTACTCGCAGGATAGCTGCAACCTGGTAAAACTGGCGATGGATAATAACGAAAGGTTCTATGCTATCGGTCAGCGGAACAGCAACAATTATTTTGCAAAGGGGTTTGCTGTACGGATGAAAAAGAATGGCCAATGTGAAGGTAATATCAGCGGACCCGATAGTGTATGCTTTCAGCGGATACACTGGCTCAATGATGGTATCATCGATCAGAGTGAAAGGCTAATATCTATCGGCGGAACTTTTGCTTTTGATACATTGACCTATGAGATGACGGATATAAGAGCATTTGCCGTACGTTTTGACAACAATAACAATTGTGATAAGCCTGGTACGGAAGAAATGTTTACAGCAGCAGGAAATGGAACAGAAGAAGAAACAGATGCTGCTACTAAATTGTCAATATACCCTAACCCCGTACAGGAGAAATTGACGATCTCAAACCTGCAGGCAGCCGGGTATGACAGGATAGCTGTTTATAATATGCAGGGGGCATTGCTATTAAAACAATCGGCAAATGGAAATGCAACAAATGTCGATATGACAACATTGTCCAATGGTGTGTACCTGCTGGTGCTTCGTTCGTCAGCAACGCTGAAGGAAAAGAGCCTGAAGTTTGTGGTAAAAAGATAGATTGATTAGGTTGTAAATATTTCATGCAGTTGGAAAAGGGGTATTGCCCCTTTTTTTATTGAACAAAATTTTTGATAAAAGCTGCGGGGTTCATCCTTGCTACCTGGTCAAAATCTCTTTCTTCTAATCCTCCCATCATATCCGCCAGCATTTGTTTATCGCTTTTAAGATTACGGACAACATAAAAATCTGTTCCATATAGAACTTTTTTTCTCAGCTCATGGTTTTGCAATGTTTGTTTCAGCAATGGAAGAATAAAAGCATCATTATGCAGGATGAAACTGATGTCAGCATACACATTCCTGTATTGCAGCATCATACTGCTGATAATGGAATACCAGTCGGTGTATTTCCAGAGCTGCTCCGGTTTTCCATAAGAAACTTCATTTGAATTTTTTTTGTAGAAAAAATCAATTCCCCAATAGGGATTCTGTGATAATTCGTTACTCAGATCATAGCGGTCCTGTTCAAAATATCTTTTCCATTCGTCATCGCCGCCGTAATGGCCGAGACAGATCTTCAGATCAGTAAGGCCATTACGAATAGTTGCTTTTTCATCATCATCATCAGGAGTGAACCCGAAAACTTCTTTCAGTCTTTCATCTTTAGTTTTTTTATAGGCCTGGTTCACTGCCTTTTTCAACCATTCTTTTTGCAGCAGGCATAAGAAATTCATGGGATGAGTAAAATTGGCGCTGAATTCATCATTTTTTGTTTGTGAAAGAAGTAGTTTATCATACTCGCCGGGGCCCACTAATTGTTTGAATACAGGATGAAAATCCCATTCCGGTTTTTTTCTTCCCCGGTAATACATCGGCCCTCTTACGCAATGTGTAAGAATGGGCAATTGCTTTTGCTCAGCATATTTCCAAAGAGGAAGCAGCAATGGGTCAAAAGGATAATAACCCAGTGCCGGGTATATTTTAAAGCCGCTGAATTTTTTGTCTTCTATATATTCTTTGATGAAGCAATCTTCCAAAATAACTTTTCCATTCTCACACCTGTAGTTAAAAAAATCAGGTTCGGCAATCATCCTTCTTGGATCAACAAATACAAATGGATAGATATGATTGTTTTTCTTCAATGCTGCCAACTTTTCCATTTGCACTCTATAAGGTTCTTTTACTTTTCCCGCCTCCATGTATTCCATATCCATCGGAAGGATCACAAAGCCAGAACCATCGGGGTATTGTTTTTCCAGGTCTCCTAACGTTCTTCCCTGGTTTCTATGGAATGTAAACCTGCCAATTGCCAGGTATCTTTTTATCAAGCCACTGGTTTCTTTTCCGGGTAATTTCTTTAAGATGGAGTATGAATTTTTGAGAATTAGAAAAAGAAAGTTTCTTCCCGACCTGAAAAAAATCACCACAGCAAGAATGAGCGCTATCTGCCACACAATATTTTTTGTTTCAAGCAGGATATTATATTTCGCAAGAAAGTTGTGAAGCTTATTGATCTGTTCCATCATCCACCCGGTAGCCTTTTGTGCATCCGGGAATATCCAGTGAAAAAGAAAATCTGCCGCCTGCAATGTGAGAAAGAAACCAAGAAGAGCTAAGAAGGTTGAAAGAATAAAACTTCTTTTCAGAAACATTTTGATCTTGTACCGGGACGTAGCTTTTTTATTGGCAATGCCCCCATGCTTTGTTTTGCCCGGCCCTTTGCTATACCACCAGCGGAAGGCGCTGAATATCCAATGGAAATTCAGCAGCTTATAAAAGGGGCTGCGGATAACTGTTTTGCCCAAATGGGCAGGCACATGATCGCCGGTGAAAATATGGGCATGGCAATTGATGATTGGGGGTTTTTCATCAGGGTATGCCGGTCTGTTTTGTATAGCAGGTTGATCCATTGTGTTATTTTTTATTTCCCACAAAGCCACAAAGAATTCTAAGCGTTTAAAATCAATATAAGTATTTTTCTTTGTGTTCTTGGAGTCTTAGTGGGAAACACTTTTGCGATGAGTGCTAATTTAAAACCATGTTCTGAAAAAATTCCAGGCATTGTCATGAAAGATCTTTTGTACTACCTCATCTGCTTTGATCTTATTGAATGAATGTTTCAGCCGGTCCGGATGATCTTTAAAATAAGTGTAGGCATGCCTTTCCAAATAACCGGCCAGGTCATCATATTCTTCCATGGTCCAGTATGCATTCAGCGGGTCCACCAGGCCGTCATAATCAGAGCCAATACCCATATTGCCCCATGCGTAGAGACCGTTATCATCCAGCAGTTCTGCAATGTATTGCACCTGGTTCCAGACCAATTTACTGCGGTAATGCATGATCTTGTTGCGGAACAATGAATTCTTTACATTTTTGATCGCTTCATCATTCGCTAATCTTCTTTCATCTAATTGAATACCGATGATGCCGGCGCTTTGTACCATAGCGATGATCTCATCATCATAAAAATTGATGAGGTTATGATCTTTGAACTTGCCATCCCCGCCAATTTTATCTTCAAGAGGAGTAATGAACGTATCACCCAGTTCAGGGTATTTTGAAACAGTTTGTCCATAAGCAGGCAGCCCGTTACAAACACCATGACTCATAAAGATGGGTACCTCGTTATTGTATTTTGTTTTGCGGAGTTCATAAAATCTTTTTCGGGAAAGCGGACTCATGTGCTTTACATCTACCAGTATTCTTTTTCCCCCGGTTTTATCCAGTAATATATCGAGCACTTCCTCTCCCAGTTTTGTAAACCCGCTGTTAACACCTTTTTCCTGGTCAGTCAGTTTACCGATCTCTTTTCGTAAACTGCGGGCATGGCCGCAGAGTTCATTGTAAAAATGATGGGCGAATGTTACAAACCAGGGACTATGATCAAGATTCTTTAATGCTTTTGCATTCTTTTTTACTTCAGCAGGATCGCATTCTTTTTCCAAACCGCAATTCAATACATGCATACCTTCCACCGCACAGATTATGGACATGATGATCGGTTTGCTGCTTTTCTGACCCACTTCCGGATCATCATTGGCAGCAATATTCAATTGCAGTTCGGTGAAGTTACGGGGCAGGCGATAAGTGAACCAGTGCCCGTCAATTTTAACCGTATTATTCTCGCATTCTTCCATGAATTTCATCTCGTTCATAAAATCTTTCCAGTAATCTTTTAATGCCTGTATGGTATTGATACGGGGAATGCCAAAACCGGCGGCAAAATCATTGATAAGGTCAGCAATGATATGGGTGCCCAATTTGTTTTTGAGAAATCCCTGTTCAGTAGCACCCAATCCTGCGGTCAGCACCATATTTCTTCCATACTGCGCCGATGTAAGATTGGTTTGTGAAAATTTGGTGACGCTGAAAAATATATTGAACAATTTATCACTGAGCGATGGCGGATCATAATGCCAGAGGCTTGATCTGTTGGAAGGTGAAGTGCTTTGTGGCTCCGGTTTTTTCTTCGCATCCTTATGCGAACGGCCAAAAGGTTTGTACTGCGGATGACAATGCAGGTCAATAGAGAAATTAGGAAAAGGCATAGCAGTTGGTTTAAGGTTTAATAATGATCGCCAAACTATTTGCGAAAAACAATGCACTAATCAGTACCCGGTTGGTTTCAGGGGTGGGGAAGGAGATATAAATATCGGGTGTTGGGGGGAAAGAAACAATAATTAGCGCCACTATATACTTGCCATTAAAAATTATTCGACCAGATTTGTATTTTCTAAATAAAAGTTGTTATTTGGAATCTCTTTAAGGCGTCTGTCTGGTAAGCAATTCCTGTACTTTATTGTGAAGAGTGAAAACACGGTCAATCATTAGGTGATTTGACTATTGTATTATTTGCGCCATTAGCCCAAGTTTGTTGTACTGAAAAAATATTAAAACACTGTTATGATAAAACATTTGAAGCTAGTTTTTTTATTCTTCTTTTGGGGATTGTTAACCATACCAATGTTTGCACAAGATCAGGATAAAGATAAAAAGGAGAAAAGTGCAGCCACTAAAGATGTTGTGGAGTTTGACTTCGATATTGAGGATGGGAAAATAAAAGGATTTGAAGATCTTATACCTTTTGACAAGCAAGTATCTATATTATTTACTCATATTCCTGAGAAAGCTAACAAAATTACAGTTACGATTTATGAATTTCGGCCTCGCAAGTCGCCTGTCAAGGTTCAACTTGATAGCATTGCGATTTGGGAAAGAACTTCTGCAGAGGAGAAATCTGCGATTGTAACATTGGTAGATAAATTTAAACCCAATAGAGATTATGATTTTAAAATAAAAGTTGGGATAGAAAAACCGGCAAACGAGGATGAGAAAAATAAAGCTAGGGAAGTTCTGGGTGAAAGTGGAGATCTGCAAATGGTCTTTAACAAAATGGCCTGGGAATATATAGGTAAAGAAATTGACAACCCGGGAAGTATAAGCTATTATGAAGTATTGGAAGCACATAAAAATGACATCATAGGCATTATGAGAAATGAGATCAAAAGCATTGATGCTTCATTTGAATTAAAAAATCCTGACCCGCTAGTAGTGCTGGAGGAAGTTTCAACTTTTGTTGATGCAGCATTAGATGTTGCCACAAAGATTCAACTACAAAATGAAAATGCAACTGCTCTTCTTGCAAACGTAAAAGATACTTCCAAACTTTTCCCGCTTTACAACAGTTATAAAGTGCGAACCGGGAATTTGCTTAATAATATCAAAAAAATTAATTGGTACGGTTTGGTTTCTTTAGATGATGCAACGTTTTCGGATGGCTCTTTTAATATTAATATTGAAGGGTTGGTCACAGAATTTAAAAGTATTTTCACAGAAGCGGACCTTAGTAGTTGGAAGGCTGTAAATGATGCTTTGGCGCAGTCACTTAAAGCAAGAGATGCTTTGAAAGATTCAGTCATTGAAAAAATTGCGATACATAGTTTATACTATTTCAGCGCCCCTCAAAAAACCTATCCTGCGGACTTCCAGGAAATGTCGAAGATGTACATAACACTTGATGTGGGAGTAGCATATGCAGCACGAATGGACAGAGTTTTGACTTATTCAGGAGTTAATATTTATTTCAGGCCAATTAATAAATCGATCCCGCTAAGCCATTACAAATTCTGGCAAGGGCTTGCTGTAAGAACCTCATTACTGATCGGAATAACAATGAATTCTGTGAATAAGGATAATATAAGGAAAGGTCTTATCGATGATAAGGCACTTGTAACAGGGTTGGGGTTCAGGCTGGTTCCTTTTCTCAAACTGAATGCCGGCACGATGATCCATTATCGTTTCGATAATAATCCATTGCTGACACAGGAAAGGTATTACACTTCTTTTAGCCCATTTGTTTCAGTTTCACTTGATATCGATATTAAATCGCTATTCTCAGGTGTAGGGAATGCTATTTTTAAATAAAAAAACAATAACTATGTCACTAGACGTTTCTGTTCTAAAACCCGATCCGGGTAAAATTAAAAAAGGCGTTACTTCCGTTAAATTTACCTATAACGGAATTGTAAGCGGAGTGACGGATAATAAAGTCACACTTGAATTATTCCTGGATCCGGAAGCTCCGATTTTTATTGGAGACGCTGATGGGAACTTGAATAAGTCAATTGTTTATACTCAAAATTTTCCTTCGGCAATTAAGTCATTGAGTAAAACAATTGCAATTACAGTGACCCAGGTCACTGCTTTGCGTAGTTGCAGGTTACGTCTTGAAGCCAGAGATTCGAAAGGATTTAGGTCCGCTTGTAATTCTCATATTATAATATTTAAGTAAACAGACTATGAAAAAAATATTTGCCTTCGCCTTTGTAGTGAGTATTTTAAGCGGTTGTGATAAAGATGACGAAGTGTACTCATTGGGCAATGCACTCAATGTGCCGGTTCAAAATCTTGTCTCCATAAGCAGTATCAGTAAACCACAACTGGAAGCTGATAGTCTTGGGATAACAGTCATAGAAGTCAAGTTGCACCCGGAGGCAGATTCATTTGCAAAGAATATTTACTTCACTACTTCAAAAGGATTGTTTTTGAACGGCAGGCAGGCAGATTCTGTAAGAGCGAATTCTAACGGAATCGCTACAATAAGTTTGTTAAGTAATGATTTCGGTACTGCCAACATAAGAGTACAATCAAAACAAATACAGGTAGATGGTATAGTCAATTTTACCCCTTCACTTCCGGATGATATGCTTATGACTGCAGATAACTACATCGGTGACACATTGCAGTCCTTTACAGTAACAAATAAGCTATTCAGGAACCCGGGAAGAGGTAAGGTTTCAGACCCGGTTAAAGTATTTTACTCTGTTGTTCCTGATGTGCCAGGTTCTCCTGACCTGGTCTATCCTCCCTTTGCATTTTCATCCGGGAAAGAAACAGCAATAACAATTCTTAATCCTCTGAGAGCTTTAGGCAGATATAGAGTGCATGCTAAAACAGTAGCGGCTTCAGCCCCAACAGATACAATAAGGAGATCAATCCTGCTTACGATTCAGTGATTCTATCTATGCACACATCTCCACCTTAAACGTTAAACTGAAATAGCGGTAAAAATGTCCCTGTCCATTCTCAGAACGGGAATTCCATGCCTGGCCAAATGAAAAAGGATGCTTGGCATGACTGGCTGCTTCACCAAGACCGATGAGTGCATTATCGCTTTTCAGGCGGAAGCCATAGACCTTGTCTTTTTGTAATTGTACCGGCTCAAATTCAAAACTGATCCAATGTGCCTGGTCCTTTCTTTCTATAGCCAGCTTGCTTCCGGTGATAGCAGGCCCCCATGTTTTAGAAGCGGGGTCAAATTCATGAAGAGTTAATTCAACTTCACCTTCCTGGCTGACGGCAGATGAAAATACCTGGATATTATTCAACAGACCTTCGGAAGGACATTGAAAAGTTTGCCCGGCGAGGCGGCCATGCGGATCGCTTTGCAAATGACCGACCCAAAGAGTTGTATTATTTTCTGTTTGAGTGAGAACAGGACGACTGTTGCGTTGGTTAGTTTTCATAAGTGCTGTTTTAATATAAGTAAATAGAATACAGGCAGCAGTTTTGGCAGGATATCAGGATAACTTCTACTCACAAGGCTTTATTGTTTGATACCAGTTAAATATTGGCGGCATGGGTATATTTTTATCCACTTACTGTGCTAAATCTCCGGGGCTTTTACTAAGGATTTTAATTAAATTGACAAAGACCTCAGGCAAATTTTTTTGTGGATAACCCAAGAAAGTCGGTGCTTAAAAGGTGCAGAAAGAAAAAGTCTTTTGAAAAGAAAATGGAAAGAGTAGTTCCCTTATTTTCGTTGCACTGACTGACGGAAACATTCCACTGAAGAAAAGAAATTTCTTGACATAAGATTGGAGTTGCGCCTAAGGTCATTGAAGTAAAAATCAATGAATAACCCTTTATCGCTATTACTGAACAATGGATCTTACTAACCTCAACAAAGACCGCAAACAAAGAAGAAAATCTCCGCTCGACTTAGGGACAATGGTGTACGGCAAAGTACCACCACAGGCAAAAGACCTTGAAGAAGCAGTGCTTGGCGCTGTAATGCTGGAAAAAAGTGCATTTGATACTGTTGTAGAAATACTCAAACCTGAATGTTTTTATGTAGAAGCTCACCAGCGCATATTCAGGGCCATGCAAAGCCTTAGCAATAAAAGCCAGCCAATAGATATTCTAACTGTTGCAGAAGAATTGAAGTTCAAAGAAGAACTGGAAATGGTGGGCGGCGCTTATTATGTAACCAAACTCACCAATGCTGTTGTTTCATCGGCCAATATTGAAGCACATGCAAGAATTATCCTTCAAAAATTCATACAAAGAGAGTTGATCCGCATCAGCGGCGAGATCATTGGTGATGCGTATGAAGATTCAACCGATGTTTTTGACCTGCTGGATGATGCCGAGACCAAATTATTTGAAATAACGAATAACCACCTCCGGAAAAATTTTGATACACTTGATTCGGTATTGGTAAAGACCATTCAGCGCATCGAAGACCTGCGCCATAAGAATGAAGATGTGACAGGGGTACCAAGTGGCTTTGCATCACTTGACCGGGTTACTTACGGATGGCAAAATACCGATCTTATTATTTTGGCTGCAAGACCTGCGGTTGGTAAAACTGCATTTGCACTCAACCTTGCCCGCAATGCTGTTATGCATACCGGCAAGTCAACGCCGGTAGCTTTGTTCTCATTGGAAATGAGCGCAGGCCAGTTGGTACAAAGGATATTGTCTGCAGAAAGCGAAATATGGCTGGAAAAAATTGCAAGAGGAAAGTTAGAAGAGCATGAAATGAAGCAACTCTATGCAAGGGGTATTCAGCGTTTGGCGCAGGCACCTTTATTCATTGATGATACTCCGGCCCTCAACATTTTTGAATTAAGGGCAAAATGCCGCCGTTTAAAAAACAAACATAACATCGGGCTGATCATTATAGATTATTTGCAATTAATGAGTGGGACGGGTGAGAATCGCAACTCAAACCGGGAACAGGAGATCAGTAATATTTCGAGGAACCTGAAAGCACTGGCAAAAGAATTAAGTGTTCCCATCATTGCTTTATCACAGTTAAGCCGTGCAGTGGAAACAAGAAGCGCCGGTAAAGATGGTAACAAGATGCCGCAACTGAGTGACCTCCGGGAATCCGGCGCTATTGAACAGGATGCAGATATGGTGATGTTCCTCTATCGCCCGGAATATTATGATATCACTCAAAATGAGATGGGAGAAAGTAACCGGGGAGAAACATTGGTGAGAATAGCCAAGCACCGGAATGGTTCATTGGAAACAATTAAGCTGAGAGCATTATTACATATCCAGAAATTTACAGAAGATGATGGCAGTTTTGGTACCGGGTTATCCGGCAACTGGAAACCGGTGAGTGATATTGATGGCGATGGAGGAGCGAGGGTGTTTGTGCAAACCGGCAGCAAGATGAATGATCTGAAGGATGAAGGCGAAATGCCATTCTGATTTCAGAATGCAGATTTAAGATTTTAGATTTGTCTCGTTTCAAACGGGACATTCTTGTTTATGGCACTTCCTTTTTTTTATATAGCCGGATACGATCCTTTGCAAAAAGAAGTTGTGCTGGATGAAGATACATCCCGCCATGTAATACAGGTGTTGCGGATGAAAGTGGGGGAACAGCTGAATCTTACAGATGGGAGAGGGGGTTTACTGACCTGTGAGATCGTTGATGAGCATAAAAAGCATTGTACTGTAACAATAAATTCCAAAAAACAAATTACAAATCCCAAAAGGAAAGTAACCATTGCTATTTCACTTTTAAAAAATGCCGATCGCTTCGAATGGTTTTTAGAAAAAGCGACGGAGATAGGCGTGAATGAGATCATTCCGCTGATCTGCGAAAGAACGGAAAAAGAAAAATTCCGCCATGACCGGATGAATACGATCTGCATCAGCGCTATGCTCCAAAGCCAGCAATGCTGGTTACCTGTTTTACATGAGCCTGTTGGATTTGAAGATTTGGTTGTGAGGCAATTTGATGATGGAATAAAATTCATTGCTCATTGTGAAGACGCAAATAAAGAATCCCTGGGTCATTTTCAAATCGGCACATCTTCAGATCGTCTCATCGCTATAGGTCCCGAAGGGGATTTTTCTAAAAAGGAAATTGAACAGGCAACGCAGCAGGGTTTTATACCGGTTAGTTTAGGCGAAACAAGATTGAGATCCGAAACAGCCGGGGTGGTGGCGGCTACTTTTTTATACAATAAATAACCTCATACTTGTTTTCGAAAAAAAGAGCACAAATGCTGTGGAAATCAAAATTGCTTTATTATCTCCTTTTTTTTATTGCATGCATTGACGGATATGGCCAGGCTGATTCTTCAAAACAATTATATAAGCGGATTCAATATCCACCGGGGCTGCTGAATTCTCATTTCGGTGTCAGCATTGGTTATATTCATTATGGATTTTCATCAAAACAATTGGAACCCGGCTTTTCAGTTTCATCGGTTGCCATTCCGCCGGCAGGAGTAAGGATTAACCTGATCGGTCACCGGTTCAATAAATATCTTTCGGTCAATATTCATTATATGCGACCGGTTAATTGGGTGAAGTATAAAAATGTGAATGGCGATAACAAGGAACATTCTGTTTGGATGAATGTTGCCGGACTGACATTACTCTCGCAATTGCCGGTGAGCAAAAAAATTTCTTTGTATGGAGAAGCAGGCATAGCCATCATTACGAGAAAAGGATTTAAAATAAATAATGTGTGGGCGGTGAAGGACGCTAATTATATTTCCGGTTTTTTTGAAGGCGGCTTCTATTATCATCTCAATAATAAATGGGATTTGCTGACAAGCCTTAGCTATTCCCCCTCACATAAAAAAGAGGCACAACCTGCTACTTACTTTTACTCAGCCGGATTCAGATATAATATAAGGCCATTACCAGGAAAGAAACTGGACGAAAATAAAAAAGCAGGTTATAAATTTCCAAGGAATACTATCCAGTTGGGAATTGCAACAAACGGATTGGGGTATGGGGCCAATAATTTCGCATACAAAAAAAGCCCGATCCCCTTTTTCTGGGGTGGTATGGCAGAAGTAAAAAGTGGAATTGCTTTGCATTATCACAGGAATATTTTTCATGCAAAAAAAGTTTTTTCTTTTGACTGGGGCATCAGCGCATCTTTCTGGAAAAGCAGGATAGAGCAAAATAGTTTCTTCACTTTATCAGCATTTCCCATTCTGCGATTTAATGTGGTACATACCGCCCCTGCTGATTATTATTTTTATTATTCCATCGCCGGCCCAACATATATCTCAGGAAAAATCATTGATGGAAATAATACGGGCCGTCATTTTACTTTCCAGGATCTGCTGGGTATCGGATCTTTCATTGGGAAAAAAAGAAAACTGAATGCTGAAATCAGGATCGGGCATTACAGTAACGGCAATATTTTTCCGTATAACGATGGAGTAAAGATCCCCTTAACCTTTTGCCTGGGGTATTGCTTTTAATTCTTTTTCTTAGCCGGGTTTTCGTCGTCCTCCAATTGTGGTTCATTCAGCTCTACAACATGAGCTCTTTTCTTTGCAGCCCTGCTCATCATCACCATGTTGAGCATTTGTACAATAAAAGAGAAGGCCATTCCGAAATATATATAGTTTTTCAGGTGCAGTTGTTCTGCAGCCTCATGATCCCAACCCTCGATCACCAGGCTTAATCCTATCATCACCAGGAATGAGAGTGCCAGCATTTTCAGTGTAGGATGTTTGTGAATGAATGAAGAGATTTTTGGACTGAAGAGGAACATGATGGTCATGGCAATAACAACTGCAGCTATCATGATCTCTACATGTTTGGTCGTTCCTCCTGCGGTAATGATGCTGTCAAATGAAAAAACCGCATCAATCAAAACGATCTGGCCGATAGCCTGTCCAAATGAAATTGACTTTCTTTTGTTCAAATTGGCATTGGGATCTTCTCCTTCCAGCTTGTGATGTATCTCCATCACCGATTTGTAGATAAGAAATAATCCCCCGGCCAGCATTACGATACTTGCCAGGTCAAACCCTTTGCTGGCAATGGTGAAAACTGTTTTCCCTTTTTGATCCAGTAACCAGCCTAATCCCAGCAGCAACAGGCTTCTCATCAAAATACCTGTTATCATCCACAAACGGCGGGCTTTTCCCTGTTCTTTTTTTCCACGGAGACGATTAAGGATAATGCTGACGAATATTACATTGTCAATGCCGAGTACTACTTCGAGTACAACTAGAATAAAAAAACTGATGATACTTTCTGAAGTAAATAAATGTTCCATGTTTTATTCAATTGGCAATAGGCAATAAGCAGTTGGCAAATTCAGTTCACTTATTGCCTGTTGTCCATTGCCAATTGTCTATTGTTTATTTAAGGTTTTACAAATTTTCCTTACGATACCCGGACCCTCATAAATAAATCCTGTCCACACCTGCACCAGCGAAGCACCGGCTTCTAGCTTTTCTTTTGCATCTGTTCCTGAAAAAATTCCACCACTGGCTATTACCGGCAACTGACCATTACTCTTTATGCAAATATATTTCACAATCTCTGTGCTGCGTTGTTTCAGGGGTAAGCCACTTAAACCTCCGGCATCAATTCTTTGAAGTTTGAGATTTGAGGTTTGAAGTTTGTTCCTGCTTATAGTCGTATTTGTTGCTACAAGGCCATCCAGTTTTATTTCAAGGGCCAGGTCTATCACATCATCAATTTGTTCTTGCGTAAGATCAGGAGCGATCTTCAGCAATAATGGTTTTTGTCCGGCCAATGAAGCATTGATCATTTGTAAGTGAGTAAGAATTTTTCGTAACGATTCTTTCTCTTGTAATTCTCTCAAACCGGGTGTATTCGGAGAACTTACATTCACAACAAAATAGTCAACACAGGGATGAAGTTCTTTAAAGCAGATATCATAATCCTTCCAGGCATCATCATTCGGGGTCTGTTTGTTCTTACCGATATTTCCTCCGATAATAAGTTTTGAACCACTTTTTTTCTCTTTCCATTTTTTTACCCTCTCTGCTATCACTTTTACTCCATCGTTATTAAACCCCATCCTGTTGATAAGGGCTTTATCTTTTGGCAACCGGAATAATCTTGGCTTGTTGTTTCCTTTTTGCGGTAAAGGAGTTACCGTTCCTATTTCTACAAAACCAAAACCCAGGGCTTCTAATTCTCTTAAATATTTTGCATTTTTATCGAAACCGGCGCCAAGACCGACTTTGTTCGAAAATCTCAAATTCCAAATTCCAAATTCCAAATTACCCTTTGGTTTGTACAATCCTGCTATCAATTTCCTGAATCCAATCCGGCACAGCAATTTCAAACAGTTCATCGAAAAATAATGGACCCATTCAGGAGAGAAACAAAATAATATATTTCTGAGCAAGCTGTACATTGGGAAAAGCTATTTGTAAGTAGCCAGTTTGTCCTGTACTTCTTTGCTGAGTATTTTGTCGAGAAAAGGATCATCTTTTTTATAACTAATAAATGACCAATCTTTGACAATCTCATCTTTTATAGCTATCATAGGCGTTCCCATACGAACTCTTATCATCCCGGTTTCTTTATCAATGCCCACATTTCCTTCACCATACTTTTCTGCCATTGATTTTACAATAAGATCATTTTGTTCTTTCTTTTCCATTGAATCGCCTTCAGAAGACATATCAAAAAGAACAACCATTGAATAATCTATTTTGGCGTAGCTGCCATCCTTAACTGTAAAGACAGGGTGTACTTTATCAATTTTCAGGTCTTCAAGTTTTACTTTTATTTCCTCGCTTTTAAAAAAATCTTCCATCGCTTCTACCATATCTTCACGGGGAGCCAGGTCAAAAACTTTAGGGTAGATATAGTCCATCAACCTGTTAAAGTCCAGTTCTTCATTCAGCTTCATGTATTCGGCAAGGCGCTTTTCGAGTGCGGGATCGATTCCGCCGGTTGTATTTTCTGTCTTGTCCTTTGAAGAATTACCGCCGCAGGCAATAAAAAGGAAAGCTATAAGTACAAATAATATTTTTTTCATGGCGTTTTTTTCCAAAGAAACCCTATCCCTGTATGACCGCAAAAACTTTTTTTCCGGAATGCATTAACAGCTAATTTTGTTATACAAAAGTTGCATAAACAACTATAAAGTTTAACGTTCAATAGTTTAAGAGTTTAATGTTATCGTGCTATGCGAGGATCACTTGAATAACCCGGAACTCAACCTTAAACCTTCAAACCTTTAAACATAAAAACATGCAGGAGGCATACATTATAGCAGGCTACCGCACCGCAGTTGGTAAAGCCAAACGTGGCGGGTTTCGTTTTTATCGTCCTGATGACTTAGCTGTTGAAGTGATCAAAGGCCTGATGGCCACAGTTCCCCAACTTGATGCAAAAAGAGTGGATGATGTGATCGTTGGCAATGCAGTGCCGGAAGCGGAGCAGGGTTTACAATTTGGCCGTATCATTTCTGCAAGAGCTTTGGGTTTTGATGTGCCGGGTGTAACGGTCAACCGGTATTGCGCCAGCGGACTTGAAACAATTGCAATGGCTACTGCCAAGATCCGTACAGGCATGGCTGATTGCATCATTGCAGGTGGAACAGAAAGTATGAGTTTGGTTCCGACAGCCGGATGGAAAACAGTTCCATCTTATGCTATTGCCAAAGATGATCCTGATTATTACCTGAGCATGGGGTTAACAGCAGAAGCCGTAGCAAAAGATTATACTATCAGCCGTGAAGCACAGGATGAATTCTCTTATAACTCACATCAAAAAGCTATTACTGCCATCAAAGAAGGGCATTTTAAAAGCGGCATTCTTCCTATCAATGTAGAAGAGGTATATGTTGATGAGAAAGGAAAAAAACAAAAAAGAAGTTTTACTGTCGATACCGACGAAGGTCCAAGAGCTGACACTTCCATTGAAGCATTGGCAAAATTAAAGCCTGCCTTTGCACAGGGCGGTGTTGTTACGGCGGGTAATTCATCACAAATATCCGATGGGGCCGCATTTGTAATTGTAATGGGAGAGAAGATGATGAATGAACTGGGATTGAAACCTATTGGCCGTTTGGTGAACAGTGCTGTGGCAGGCGTTCATCCAAGGATCATGGGTATTGGTCCTGTGGCTGCCATTCCTAAAGTGCTGAAGCAATCCGGAATGAATCTTTCCCAAATTGACCTGATAGAATTGAATGAAGCATTTGCCTCCCAGGCATTGGCTGTAATAAGAGAAGCCCGACTTGATCCTGCCAAAGTAAATATCAATGGAGGTGCTATTGCATTAGGTCATCCGCTGGGATGTACTGGTTGCAAGCTCACTATCCAAAACCTCAGCGATATGAAGCGTTTGAATAAGAAATACGGGATGATAACTGCCTGTGTCGGCGGTGGACAGGGGATTGCCGGCATTATTGAGAATTTATAGCCAGGATTCGGCCCTTATTTATTGCGTTTAGTTAAACGAATATCTACCTTTAGAGTCAGTTAAGGCTGATTTACCCCTGTATCACTAAGGTTTTCAGGATCAACTCAAAATTATTGCTTATGGACAGAAGAGATTTTCTGACGGCAAAACGCAGGAAAAAAGAAACAATTATCGCTTCGCAAACAGAAGCAGAATCCCCCCGCCGCATTACATCAGGTCTCAATCCTTATTCAGGTCCCTGGACTGAAAATGAGATCATCCATTTATTGAAACGGACCATGTTTGGCGCTAAAAAAGCTGATGTTGATTATTTTAAAACCAGGACAGTTAACCAGGCCGTGGATGAATTGCTTAACCCCACAGCCCCTCAACCCGGTCCGCCAATAAAAGAATACACTACTTCTACTCAACCGGGTACACCGGACAGCAATATTGCACAAGGCACCACCTGGGTGAATGATATCAATAATGATGGAACGGTGCAATCGCAGAGAAGAGCATCTTATAAAAAATGGTGGACAGGTGTTATGATCAACCAGGATCGTAGCATCCGGGAAAAATTACAGTTGTTTTGGGTTGACCATTTTGGAAATGAATCGGTGGATATAGGTTTTGGCAACTGGGTTTATATGCAGCATAACCTGCTTCGCCAATATGCTCTTGGAAATTTCAAACAGATGGTGGATGCGATCACAAAAGATATTGGAATGCTCCGCTATCTGAACGGATACCTGAACCTGGCCTCGGCCCCCGATGAGAACTATGCAAGAGAACTGATGGAGTTGTTCACTTGCGGAAAAGGACCCGGCTCCCAGTTCACAGAAAATGATGTAAAAGAAGCCGCCAAAGTATTGACCGGCTGGCAGATCAATAATACTAATTACACTTCTTTTTTTAATTCGAACAGGCATTCAACAGTCAATAAAACTTTTTCTGCCTTCTTTAATAATACAGTCATAACTGGCAGAACAGGGGCAACCGCCGGTCAACTTGAATTGACCGACCTGCTGAACATGATCTTTGCCACACAGGAATGCGCCAAATTCATTTGCAGGAAATTCTATCGCTTCTTTGTTTATTATACGATCGACTCCGCTACGGAAACAAATGTGATAGAACCGCTGGCTACTATTTTCCGGAATAATAATTATGATATCAAACCGGTACTATCAGCACTATTTAAAAGTGAGCACTTCTTTGATGTACTCAATCAAAATTGTTACATCAAGAACCCGGCAGATCATATTATCGGTTCATTGAGGGAAACGAATACGGTCTTTCCTCCATTGACAGACTGGGATACCAACTATGGTATGTGGAATTTCTTTTATGCCAGTATGGTCACTACCGGGATGAACCTGCATGATCCTCCGAATGTATCCGGCATGCCGGCTTATTACCAGGAACCTGTTTTTCATGAGATATGGATCAACTCAGATTCATTGCCGAAAAGAAATCAATTCACTGACACGATGGTGAACACCGGGTTTACAAGGAATTCCCAGAGAGTAATATTCAACTTTGTTCCCTATGTACAACTGTTCTCAAATCCGGGTAACCCCGATGACCTGATCAATGATGTGCTGAAATATATTTTCCGCAATCAATTGTCATACGAATCAAAAAGAGCAATCAAGATCCAGATCTTATTGAGCAATCAATTGTATGATTATTACTGGACCAATGCCTGGACAGCTTATATCGCCAGTCCAACTACAGCCAATTTTAATGTAGTGAATAACCGTTTGAAGCAATTGTTCCAGTATTTTTTTAACCTGTCAGAATACCAGTTAGCATAACCTCTTTTTTATTTTTAACTGAACAAAAATGAAAAGAAAAGAATTTTTAAAAAAAGCGATACCGGCCGGCGTCATGCTGCCCGCCATGATAAATGGATATTCTGTAAAAGCCTTTGGTGCAGACTCTCCATTGGTGCAGGCATTGATGCAGGGCATCACACAAACGGATCATGTATTGGTGATCATTCAACTGGCTGGTGGAAATGATGGATTGAATACAGTGATACCGGTTTCAAGCTATTCGGATTATTTCAATGCAAGAACAAATATTGCCATTCCGCAAAACAGAATATTGACATTGGGTTCAAGCGGTGCAGGATTGCATCCATCTATGACCGGTATGCATAATATTTATAACAATGGTATGTTGAAGGTGATACAGGCAGTAGGTTATCCTCAACCCAACTTCTCACACTTCCGGGCAACGGATATATGGATGAGTGCATCCAACAGCAACCAGGAGGTCTTTAGCGGATGGGCCGGACGATATTTGAATTATGAATATCCCAATTTTCCAACCGGCTATCCTAATGCTGCTTCTCCTCATCCATTAGCCATACAAATAGGCTCCACTACCACATTGACCACACAGGGGCCGCAGGTGAATATGGCGATGAGCATCACTAATCCCAATTCTTTTTATAACCTGCTTACCGGAACAACAGATCCTGTGCCCAACACACCGGCAGGAAAAGAATTAAAATATATCAGGATCGTCAACCAGCAAACGCAGAAGTACTCTTCTGTTATTGTTAATGCTGCCACTTCGGTTACACAGCAAGCTCCTTATCCCACCAATAACAGCCTCGCCGATCAACTGAAGATTGTTGCCCGGCTTATTAAAGGTGGATTGCATACAAGAGTGTATATGGTAAGTTTTGGCGGATTTGATAATCATTCTGTTCAGGTGAATGCAGCGGATACAACAACCGGAACACATGCTACTTTATTACAAAGGGTTTCTGATGCGGTAAAGGCATTCCAGGATGACCTGCAATTCCTGCAAGTACAGGACAGGGTGATCGGGATGACCTACAGTGAATTTGGCCGGAGGATCAAATCCAATTCAAGCACCGGCACCGATCATGGCGCTGCTGCACCGATGTTCTTATTTGGAAGTAAAATAGACAATGGTGTATTGGGAAATAATCCAACCATACCAACCAATGTAACGGTGAATGATAATGTACCGATGCAATACGATTTCAGGAGTGTGTATTCAACCATACTGGAAAAATGGTTCTGTTTGGATAAAACAGTGGTAGATGGTTTGTATCCGCCGAATATCAATGCGCAGCTGCAATCATTGCCATTATTCAAAAATGGCATCAGCTGTAATGCTGTTACGCCACCCCCGCCAACAGATGACAGGATCATTTACAATTCGCCCAACCCATTCAGCAACAGCACAAGGATCACTTTTAAAACAGAAGGCGGTCATACCCTGATCCAGATCATTGATACATTAGGCCGTGTAATTGTAAACCTGCTTGAAAAAGATTATGCAGTGCCGCTGACCGATTCAGTAATGTTCAATTCTGAAGGGTTGCCTACCGGTATCTATTATGCACGCCTGCAAAATGGAGTGATACAAAAAGTAAGGCCAATGCTGAAAGTGAGAGAATAGATAAGAACGAATAACTAATAGATAAAAGTGTGGCGTGATTAAAGGAGTAATAAAATCAGTAGTAGATTTCGGATTAAAAGAACTATTAGTTATTCTCTTTTAGTTTTTCATTAATTACTCACCTGGTGCCCTGCATTCACCCAGTCAACTATTTTTTGTTTATCAGGTGGTGTTAGCATTGCATTGGGGAGCTCGGGCATTTGGGTCGGCAAATTGTCAACGGCTCTTATTTTTATCCTGTCCCATTGGGCAACAATACTTGCATCAGTATTAAAATTTACATTTCCGCTGTTCCCGGCGCCCAGGTGACAGGGGCCGCAATAACCGCCCCCGCCGCCACCACTGATTAATTGTTTAACAGCCGCATATTTCGGCCCATAATTTAAAATAGTGATCTGCGCTGTATCTGTACACCCTTTCTGATTCTTCATTGTTATTACATAATTACCGGGGGCAAGATCAGTGAAATACCATGAGCTTTGGTAGCTGCCATTATTCAATTTATATGAGATAGTGTCACCTCTTGGTGAAAGGATGCTGATCGTTCCGTTATTGGATGTTCCAATAGATTCGGTATGTGTATGTGTGATATTGAAATTAACGCCTGTGCAGGGATCGGTATCAGTTACATCGCTTTTACTGCAGGAATAAATAAGAAGGATGACCGTAAGGCAGGTAATTGTCAGTTTTGATCTCATAGCGGGGTTTTGAATTGAGAAAGTCGCCTGGGTTTAAAATGAATGATTCTTTGGACAAGATAAAAAAATAGGGGGAGAAATATTGTAACGATGTTGCAAAACTAATCATCCTTCACAACGTATGAAAAGCCAGTTATTATATCAGGTTGCAAAAATGCTTAGATTTACGGTGATGAAGGTACTTTTCAAATTAATACTATTTACCGGTTGTATAACATTCATGTCGGCCTGCTCCAAAGGAGGCGGTTCGGGCAATGACGATGGAGGAGTTGTGCATATCCCTTCGCCCAATGATATCACTGCGCCGGTACTTGATATTTTTTCTCCCACACCCGACCAGGTATTTACCAGCGGAAGCAATATTAATGTAACAGGAAGGATCACCGATGATCTTGGTCTTTACCGGGGCAGCATACGTATCACTAATGATGCCAATGGAAATATATTGAAAGAACAGTTATACGAGATACATTATGTGCTCAATTACAACTTCAACATCAATTATACTCCCGCTGTTACTGTTCCTTCGAATTATACCGTTACTGTCACTTTTGAAGATCATGGTTATAACAGTGCAACAAAAACAGTGAAGATAAAAGTGAACCCCTAAAGGCTTTTGAGAATTTTCAGCACATTCTCCCAGCTTCCGCCATTGTAAACTTCTTTCAATCCATTTTGTTTCATTATTGATGCGGCATTACTGCTCCTTGAGCCGGAGGCACAACAAAAAATAATTGGTCGTTTCATATTCTTTATCCTTTCTGCATTGGCAGCGATCCTGTCAACGGGGATATTAATAGACTCAGGAACTTTGCCGCCGTCAAATTCCTGCGGTGTTCTTACATCAATGATGATAGCTCCTTTGCGCAAAGCGTCTTTTATTTTACCACCGCCTGATCCCAAAAAAGAAAAGAGTCCCATAGTTATGCTACGCTGATTTTATTTTTTTCTTTCGCCGATCTGCTGCCGCCACATGGCATAATACAATCCTTTTTCTTCCAGTAATGTATTATGATTGCCTGTTTCCACTACATCGCCTTTTTCCAGTACATAGATCCGGTCGGCATGCATGATAGTTGAAAGCCGGTGTGCAATTAAAATTGTTACCTGGTTGCCCAATTGTGAAATATCACGGATGGTGTCAGTAATTTCTTCTTCTGTCAGTGAATCCAACGCCGAAGTAGCCTCATCGAACAATAGCAGTTTTGGTTTTCTCAATAAAGCTCTCGCAATAGAAAGACGTTGTTTCTCTCCGCCGGATAATTTCAATCCGCCTTCACCTATCATTGTGTCTAATCCCTTTTCTGCTCTTACCAACAAATTCTGGCAGGCCGCTTTATTCAATACATCCATAAGATCATCTTCCGTAGCAGATGGATTGACGAATAACAGGTTTTCTTTGATGGTACCGGAAAATAATTGTGTGTCCTGTGTTACAAAGCCAATTTGATTACGCAGGTCTTCAAAGTCGATACCATTTTCATCGATGCCATTGTATAATATTTTTCCCTCCTGCGGACGATATAAGCCAACCAGTAATTTCATCAGCGTTGTTTTACCGGAACCCGAAGGGCCAACAAATGCAATGGTCTCACCGGTCTTTACTTTAAAACTAATATCATTGATGGCTTTATGTGCAGCCGTTTGGTGCTTGAAAGCAACATGATCAAATTCCAGCGTTTCAATTTTTCCCAAATGTTTTGGATTGACCGGCTTTGCTTCGGGGGCTTTTTTCATCAGGTTGCCAAAATTTTCCAGCGATGCCTGCGCTTCACGGTAGGAGAGAATGATATTGCCGATCTCCTGCAAGGGACCGAAAACAAAGAAAGAAAATATCTGCATCGTTACGATCTGTCCTGCATCCATTTCTCCCTGGTAAACAAAAAGCATCAGCAGGAACAGGATCACCTGGCGCAGTGTATTGACAAATGTTCCCTGTACAAAACTGATACTGCGTATCCGTTTTACTTTTGTCAGTTCAAGCCCAAGAATTTTAAAAGTGTTTTTATTTAACCGGCCTACTTCCTGTTGTGTAAGCCCTAAACTTTTCACCAGCTCAATATTCCGTAACGATTCGGTGGTTGCACCTGCCAGGGCTGTTGTTTGGCCCACTATTTTTTTCTGGATCACTTTTACTTTTTTGCTGAGCAGGTTGGAAATGATGGTCAGTAAAAATATACCGCCGAAATAAACCAATGGCAGGCTCCAGTGAATGGAGGTGGCATACACCGCCACAAAAATGATCCCTATGATAACAGGGAAAAGGATATTGATAAAGGCGGCAACAAATTTTTCCGTATCTATTCTTACTTTTTGTAATACACTCAGCGTTTCACCGCTTCTCGCATCTTCAAATTCCTGGTAAGGGAGTTTCATAGCATGTTGAAGGCCTTGTGTAAAAACAGTGGCGCCGAATTTTTGTGTGATCAGGTTCAAAAAATAATCCTGGAATGCTTTGGCGATACGGCTGATCATAGCCACAGATATGGAAGCAATCAGCAACCACATCACGCCATAATAATGTTTGTACTCAAGAGATCGTTCAACTACACCGCCTGCTTTTACCTTCACTACTTCTTCGTGTATATCTTTATTCACCCAAAGAAACTGACCCCAGTCAAAAGATTCTTTGCCCTGGTGATAGGTAGCCAAATTGACCAGTTTACCAAAAATGATCGGGTCTATCAAAGAGAAACCGATATTGATAGCAGCAAGAAGTAAAACAAGACCTACAAGCCATTTATAGGGTTTCAGATATTTGAATAATATTTTCATATAAGCAGATAAATAAAGGCATTTGAAAAATTTTATTTCCCACTAAGGTCACTAAGAATTTACATGGTCATGTAAGTATTTTGTTTTCTTTGTGTCTTTGTGGGAAACATATCAATTAACTAACGTTCAAACATCGTACAAGTTCGGAAAAAATGGCAACATGGCAGCAAGTAACTGCCAATCATGGATCTATACCGGGAAATTTTTATTGTTTTTTATTTTTATTGCCTGGTTGATATGCCTGTGTTCATGCTGTACAAGGAATTTGATCGTATTTCTCAAGCTATATGTTACGAATCCTGATACAGGAGAGGTGATATGTGTTTTATCAATATCCACCATCCGGCAGTCGTTGATATATTCTATAAATGAATCAAGATGTTTTTGAAACCGTTCCAGTATTTCCGGTTCAATTTTACTTTCTGACGGTAATAATTTTTTAGGGGCATTCATTTTCTTTTTCACTTTTTCCTGTAACAGGAACACCATCATGCGGCCAAAAAAGCCACCAAAGGGGCTCCAGTTCTCCCAAAAGCTTTCTTTGAATTCTCCTTCTGCTATTTTTTTGAAAGTGGGGAAGTAAGCACAATCAGAAAGGATAAGATGATCGAGGCATTGGCCAATGCTCCAGTTGTCTTCACCGGGCTTCCAGTTGAGTTGTTGAGGTGTAATAGTTGAGAATTCCTGTTTTACTTTTTCACCGGCTTCCCTGCCATATTGGATCATTTGCTGTATGAATACCGGGTCTTTCATTTTTTGTGGGTACAAATGTAAGTAGGGAGTTTTTATCCCGCCCAACCTTCCCTGTCCAAACTTCTATATTGAATGGCTTCGGCCAAATATTCCGGTTTGATATCATCGCTTGCAGAAAGATCGGCAATGGTTCTTGATACTTTTAATATCCTGTCATATGCCCTGGCAGAAAGATTTAATTTTTCCATAGCAGCTTTCAGCAAATTAGCGCCAACAGTATTGATAACGCAGATCTCCTTCAGCATTTTACTGCTCATTTGTGCATTGCAATAAATACCCGGATGTGCTGCATATCTTTTTTCCTGCATCTCTCTTGCCTTGATCACTCTTTCACGGATACTGGCAGAATTTTCCTGTGGCTTTATGGCAGACAGTTCACTGAAAGCAACAGGAGTTACTTCCACATGCAGATCGATCCTGTCAAGCAAGGGCCCGGATATTTTATTCAAATATTTCTGTACTGTTCCGGGAGGACAAGTACATTCTCTTTCAGGGTGATTATAAAAACCGCAGGGGCATGGATTCATGGAAGCGATCAGCATGAATGATGCGGGAAAATCCACCGCCACTTTGGCTCTTGAGATCGTTACTCTTCTTTCTTCCATTGGCTGGCGCATTACTTCCAGCACTGTTCTTTTAAATTCAGGCAATTCATCTAAAAACAAAACGCCATTATGTGCCAGCGAGATTTCACCCGGCTGCGGTATGCCACCACCACCCACTAATGCCACATCGGAAATAGTATGATGCGGAGAACGGAATGGCCGTTTTGAAACCAATGTTGAATTCTCCGGAAGCTTGCCGGCTACGGAATGGATCTTTGTTGTTTCTAATGCCTCTTGTAATGAAAGAGGAGGAAGGATAGTAGGCAATCTTTTTGCCAGCATTGTCTTGCCGGCGCCGGGTGGGCCAATTAAAATAGCATTATGACCACCGGCTGCTGCGATCTCCAATGCTCTTTTAATATTCTCCTGTCCCTTTACATCGGTGAAATCAATTTCAAAATCGTATTGCGAATTAAAAAACTCTTCTCTTGTATTTATTACCGTGGGTTGCAAACCTGTTTCATCATTTTCAAAAAAATCAATCACTTCTTTTATATGCTCTACGCCAAAGACCTGCAGGTTGTTGACCATGCCGGCTTCTTTTGCATTCATTTTTGGAACGATCAGTCCTTTGAATCCTTCTTTTCTTGCCTGTATGGCAATGGGTAATGCTCCTTTGATGGAACGTATGTCGCCATTCAATGCTAATTCGCCCATGATGACATAATTAGCCAGTGCATCCCTGTTCTCAATTTGTTCTGATGCGCCGAGAATACCTAATGCAATGGGAAGATCAAAAGGAGTTCCGCTTTTTTTAATATCGGCAGGAGCAAGATTGACCACTACTTTGGTGCGGGGGACAGAAAAATTATTTGTTTTGAAAGTGCTTTCTATTCTTTGCAGGCTTTCCTTCACAGCATTATCCGGCAGCCCGACGATCATCATATCTTTTCCTGACTGGTTCAGCCAGTTTACCTCAATTGTGATAGTAATCGCTTCTACACCATATACTGCGCTGCCAAATGTTTTTACAAGCATGGTTTAATGGTTATCAACCTGAAGATAAAGAAAATAAAGGAAGGGAATTGTATGCTGATCTATTTGCGGCAGGCGCCGGAGAACACATCATTTTCTACTATGAAAAAGAGCATAAATGAATGATCTAACTGGATGAGCCGGTGAGTAAGAACACTGCCATCGTCAAACCCGATACGAAAAACATTATCATCTACTGACCATTCACCCGTGTATTTTTCTCCGCTACTTTCAATAGTAGCTTTATGGTTGGACCTGATATTCATTGTATAACTACAGTCAACTTCCCATCGCCCGGTTAATTCATCGGTATTGATCTCGGGTTTAAACTCTTTCAATACCAGTTTTGTTTTATATTTTTTATTGAGATCGTCCAGGTAGCGGGTAAAGTCGGCCGTGTCACGGCTTTGAATATGTGACATTTTGTTCAGCATTGTTTGTTGTGCCCTCCTGTTAATCGGGAGCACCGCTTCGCCTTTCAGATCTTTATAAAGACTGAGGGTATCATAAAAAGCTGACAGCACAGGTTTTTCGTCCTCAAACATCCGGATGGTGCGGTCAATGATCGTTTTCATTTTTTCGTCCACGCCTTCCTCTTCTTTTATATTCTGAAGACTTTTATTCATTTGATCAAGTTCTCTCAGCAACTCGTTTTTCATTTCCACTGCATCGCAGGAAAAACAACCAATGGTTGTAAATTTTTCTTTGGAACGGTTGATGTATTCATTGACAGCATTCCAGGTGGTTTCGATCTTTTCCCTTTTTTTTCTTGCTTCTTTTTTAGCGTCTTTTTTATCAAAAATAAAATGAACGATAAGATAGGCTACCACTGTAGTGAGTACGCCAATGATGATGTTCTTCCATATATTCCCGCCCTGGGGTGCGCCGCTCATTGTGAGGTTCGTTTAGGTGGTATTGAAAGCAATATAAAAATTATTGAGTAATTATCCTGACAAGACTATAATAGATATTTTCATCTTTAACAGATTCAAGAAAAAGAGAATTTTCGGATACTTCGGTAACGTTAAATAGCCAATAACCCTTTGTAGAGTTATTGATCGAGCCATCGAGACGTAATTTATTATCCTCTATTTTCCAGGTGCCGGTAGCTTTTTGACCACCGCCGATCACCCAGGCCATCTTGCCGTTCTTTTCAAAAGTAAAAACAGCACCGTCTGCATTCCAGTTGCCGATGATATCTTTCTCTTTTATGATAATAACCTGTTCTGTAAGCAGGTTGCCGTTACTGTCAAATTCAATGCTCCGCAGCACATTTACCATAGAATCGGTTGTCTTTATAAACTTCGGACTCATTTCAATGATCAGGAAATCACTCATCAAAAATTTCTGATCATACCGCTTTGACAACACTTCTGCTATTCCTTTAATATCATTCACAGCCCTTTCAGACAGGCCTTTTACATGTTCATTGTATCGACTCATTTCATCCGCTGTGGCGGTCACTCTTTCTTTCATGGTCATATCAGCCGTATCGATCTTTTTCATGTTGGTATAATAAGCTTCGAGCACCGGCAAAGAGGCTCTTTCGTTTTCCAGCCTTCGCAGCAAAACTTTCTTAAGATCTTTGTCGATATTTTTTTCATCGGCCAGGTCGCTTACATCCCTTTGAAATTTTTCTGACTCCGTTCTAAAAGCTTTTAATATGGCATCAAATGAGGTCAGGGAAGAATCTTTCGACAGGGACATCACATTGCTGGTATAAATGTTTTCATAACCGACATAAGAATTCCAGGCAGCTGTTGTTTTCTGTTTTACATCTACATCCGGTTTTTTTAAATTCTGGGTAATTAAAAAAACAATGGTGGATGTGGCAATGGTAACAATGGATCCGATAATGATATTTTTGACACGGGGAGATGAACCGCTATGTGCCGGGGGCGGCGGAGTATAACCTCCTCCATGAGAAGAACCCGCAGCATGCGGCATACCCGCCGAAGACCTTGATGAAGGAATATCAGTATTATCTTGCCCTCTTGGATTGTCCGGCATAATGTGGCTTGAAATTCTAAGATACAATTTTGATTAGAAGCAAGATCATCCTTTCAAAAAATTATTTGAGCTCAGTTACCCTGCCCTCAAATAAAAGAGAAGCGTAAGGATCAAATTTTACCTGGATCGGTTTGGCTACCAGGGAAACAATAAATGTTTGCTGCTCTTTATCTACAGTTATAACTGGTATTGTCGCATCAGATGCCCATTGCTGAATATATATTGCAAGCGGGAAGCTAAAGGGTCCGCTTTTCTGTAGTTGTTTAATAGTGACAAGAAGATTTTTTTCTTTGCTGTCATACTTCCAGCTTATATCCAGCCTGGGAATGTCAGCAGTATGCAACCATTGCTTAAAAAAAGTTTCCAGTTTTTTACCACTTACTTTTTCGAATACCACTTGCAGGTCTTTTGTATCCGCATTTTTTCCTTTGTATTGTTCATAGTAAGAACGTACACAACGCTGAAAAACTGAATCACCCAATTCTCTTCGCAGCATATGCAGCACCCATGATCCTCTTTGATAACTATTTGCATTGAGCAGTTGCAGGTAGGGTGTTACCGAATCAACAACAGGTTTGGGCGATGTTCTTACAAAATCAATGACCTGGTCCCGGTCTTCTTTCATTCTTTCATTGAATTTTTCAAAACCCAATCTTGATTCTGCATAAACATGAGTGAGATAAGTGGCAAAACCTTCGCTGAGCCAAAGATGCGGAAAATTTTTTTCAGTAGCCATATCACCAAACCACTGGTGAACGATCTCGTGTGCCAGTAAATATTCTTCACTTCTTTTACCATCTACTGAATTCTCGTGATAAAAAATTGCCCCTGCATTTTCCATGCCACCAAAAATTGTTTTGGATTGTACGTTGGCTAATTTTTTATATGGAAATGGACCGATATAGTCGATATAATAGGTAAGAATGTCTTTGGCCAGCGCATAATCATAAAAGCCTTTCTTTTTTTCTTCAGGAAAAACCCAGCTATAAACAGGTATGCAATCCACTGTGCCGGCAAGATTCACTGCAAAATCAGCTACACCGATCACCATTACTTTGGTGGGTAGCGGAACATCTTCTCTATAATGTGTCAGTTTTTTATTATCAGCCAAATTTGTTTCTTCGATCATGATACCATTGGAAACAACCTGGTAATGCGAAGGCGCTGTTACAATGAATTCAACAGTAGCTTTATCCGAAGGATCATCCACACAAGGAATCCAGTGATGTGCCCGGTTAGGCCAGTTGTCCGCAAAGAAAGTCCGGCGACCATATTTGTTTTTGGAAATGATCAGACCGTCGGCAGGTATGCCCCTGTAAACAATCGAAACAGAAGCAGTATCTCCTTTTTCCATTGTGCGGGTCATCCCCAAAACAATTTTATCATCTTTTTGATGCCCCAATGAAGGAGTTTCGATACCTGGTTTATTCAGGGTAACATTTTCAACAAGCATCCCATTCTTGCTGTTAAAGGCCTTAAGGTCAAAATATATAGTATCGGTATTTTTTTTAATGACAAAACTGATATCTGCTACTCCTTTAATTGAATCGTCCCGGTCATTCAATTCAATATTGAATTTATAATGCAATACATCAATATTGCCTTGTCCATAGGATAAAAGGGTGACAGATGAAAACAGCACAACAAAAAAGATCCTCAAGCCTCTCATTAATTCACCAGTTTTACAGATTTAGTTTTTCCGCTAATAGTATGCCGGACAGATATCAGGTATAATCCTTTTGCAAATCTTTCCATATACAACGGAATGAAATTGGGCCCCCGATAGACATTTTTTTCCATTCTGTTTATTACTTGCCCTGCACTGTTCATGACGCTTATTTCTACAGGGGAGTTGTCACTGCTTACGATCCATAACAATGGATGTGAACCCGGATGATCCCAAACCTGCACTGAAAACCCATCCTGCAGGATCGTTTCATCCAATACAACATTTACTGCCTTTATATCCTGTGCGGTACAAAATGAATTACTATAGGTGTAAATAATAGTATGAGTGCCAACACCGGCCATTCTCGGATAAAAATGATCATTGGTGACACCAGGACCGCTAAACACACCGCCCGTGGGAGTTCCTGTTAACTTTACTGCCGGGGCTGCATGATTATAAACAGGCTGCAATCCTGATAATACAACAACAGGAGCCGGCTCAACCTTTGCGGTTATTGGTTTTCTTAGACCATCATTACAGGCAACAGAAGTTACTTCCACATCCCAATTATAAAAGAATGGATATGACCTGTCGCCCTGCGATGAGCCAACAATATTGCCAATACTTTTTAATTTGAATGGAAAGCCAATATTGGTGCTGGCAGTAGTACTCATATACAAAGAGGCTACCGGGCTTGAAGAAGAAAGGCCTAACTGGTGATTCAATCCTGAAGGCACAAAAAAGTCAAGCGGTACATCTTGTGATCCCGCCACCAATGTTACAGTCTTTTGTTGCAGTAAGTGACCGTACTGATCTCTCAATTGTATGATCCTGCTGCCTGCCGATAATGCATCAACTTTCAGTGTTTTTAATTTGAAAGGAAGGAAAGCATTAAAGATGAGGTATTCGCTGCGGGAAGCTGTATAGTTACCTGTTCCGCTGAATGAAGTGGAGGCCGGTCCGATATTTCCTGTAATAGCAGATGGCTGATCAACCACATAAAAAGTAGTATTGGTGTTAAGGTTGCCTGTTTGAAAATTATTTCCAATAAAAACAAGATTGCCTCCAACAGCTGCATCATACCAGTGTGCATTACCGCTTGCATACAGGTCGGCTCTTTCACCGGCACATATTGTATCGGCTTTTGTAATAGCAGGAAAAGAACTTATCGGGGACTGTGCAATGTCGAGTGTGTCGCTGGTAGTAGTGCCGCAGGGGGTAGTGGCCCTTACCCAATAACGGCCGGGAGAATTGATGGTTATTTTTTGCGTGGTAGCGCCGGTACTCCATACATAATTACTGGCGCCACTGGCTTCAAGTTGCAGGGAGCTGGCTTCGCAAACAGTAGCGCCTTGTTTGCTGAAGATATAGGCGTAAGGATTTGTATTCGTTGTTCTTTGTTTTGTCAGGGCTGTCTGTGCAGCCAGCCAGTTATTGTTCTCATTCATTTCTAAAAAATGATTGTCAGGGTCCACTTGCACCACCACATGATAAGAACCATTACAGGCTTCATAAGGGATCTTTACAAAACTTTCATCAAGCCCCTGGTGATAGATATCCACTTTACCAACGCTGATACCTTGTTTGATATCATTACAACTATATCCACCACCTAAACCATAATTTGGAAAACCGGCATTGTTCAATACATTTCCATTAGCATTCACACAATCCCCTAAACTACCACTACAAGTGGTCAGGTCGATCAAACAAAAACTGACTTTGATGCCACTGTTCACCACCGGCCATTGCAACGTATCAACTACGGAAACATCTCTTAAACGTAAAGTATAAAGACCCCAGCCTTCAATATGGATATGTCCATGTGCAGGGTGAAAAACCATCCAGCCGGCATCTCTTTCTGTGAACTGAAAGGAATTGCCCACCTTATTATATAATCGTTGTTTGATAAGACGTTTGGGATAGGAGCCGTCAGGACAAAGAAAACCGGGAGGCGGAAAAAAATTTCGCAGTGTATCTGGTCCGCAAACATAATCATTGGTAGAGATCGTTTCGATCGGCCCCCAGCCAATATTCGGTGTGGATACATCAATACGAAGCAATCCTTTATTAGGGGTACCGGCAGACTGGGCATATTCTGTCCAGCCGGTAGTGGCATTTAAACTTTTTTTACCGGCAATAATATCTGGTAATAAAGTGCAGTTGATTGCACCGGGAGTGGGGCAGGAGCAACCTGCCGGATTGGTAGTACTGCATTGCGCAGCAATTTTTGTTGAAGAAGAGATGGCAATACAGAAAATGAATAGCTGCAGGGCTCTGAATGAATTATACATAAACAGTTATTGGGTGAGAAAACGATCTTAAATGTAAAGCTTTTATTTGTTAGTGTAAAAGTTAGAATTGCCGGTATGTCGGTAAGGCGGGAAGTATTTTTGCAGTAATTCTTCTTACCGTCTTTATGTCTTCCGGGCAAATAATAAAAAGTCTTATTTATATTGAAGTGTTCCGGGATGAAAGGTCTCCCATGAATGCCAGAACTCTTGTGAAGCCTGCACTGGTTTGAGCAACTGATATGAAGAACCAACGCCAAATACTCTTCCATCATAATCGCACGGCATATTTGTAGTGATATCTCTCAGCCCCGTACTATCAGCTATAAAGCGGAAAGTTTGTCCATTAATACTTCTGTTCCATACATGGAAAGAAGCATTGTCAGGCTCAATCGCAATTACAATGGGCAGACCCGGAAGTGAATCGTTGATCACCCTTTGTTTTACAAGGTCATTCCAGTCATAGGCCTTGGATATATTATTGTATTCAACACCTATCACCCATGATTTGGATTTCCATGAACCACTGTCCCTTTTTTCCAAGCCACTGTTAAGAATGCCAAGATCAAAACCATTCAGGTGATCATATTGTTTTTGGAAAGCAGGATCGGGTTGTAAAATAAATGAAGAAGGGTTTCGTCTCAGCCATGCTGATAAACGCATTTGTTGCGAAGGGATTTCTTTTAATGTTTCTCCTTTTAATTTTCCGGCCACAGCTTCGCCGGTAGCCTGCCGCCACCAGCTTTTTGTTTTTTTGTCTTCAAACATGGCATTGAAATGATCCATGCCTACCAAACGGAAACTTTCTTTTTTACCTTTTACCATCGGGCTGAATACTCTTCCCGTCCTGCAAACAGTACAATACGTAACGATCACTTCTTCTCCACCAATGGTATCCTGCACCTGGTGATGATAACCGATGATCTCGATAGGATAAGCTTTTGACTGACCGTTTATGGTGACGCCCAATACCAATTTATCCGAAGGGATCTTATTATCTGCAGCCGCAACTAAACTTTTTGTTTTTGGCTGGTAAAACATTTTATCGGCCAGGAATTTGAAATTGACCATGTAAAAAATACCGGCATACAGGAACATGAAGAAAATGAATACCCCTTTTTGCCACATCTTCCAACGCTTAAAAGAATCATACAATGGAAAAATAATAAGTATGACTGCAATGATGCGGATAGCCCAGATGTATTTATTCATGAAATATGCAATGCTTAGCGTATTGCTTTGCTGGCTGCCGGGAAATGGCATGATAAAATATACTCTTAGTATCTCGGCAATAAAAAGGAGCAGAACACCGCCAATAAGCAGTAGTTTGTTTTTCATTGGTGCAAAATGAGGGGGTGAATGTACGAATTCCTGACGTCAATGGTGAATAGTGAATAGTGAATCGTGAATCGTGAATGGCCCCCGCATTTTATAGAGTCTTATTCACCACTGACCATTCACTATTGACGATTCACCATTCACGACTACAGTTTTTCCAGCATCTCCACCACTTTCTCTCTTCGTAAGATCACATAACCGATACGGTCATTGCTGATGCCATCTTTTAGCTGGTAACTGAATTCAAGCTGATCGTCATTGACATTGGTCTCGAAATAGCGGAAACTGATGTTCGGATACTTTTTTAATTCTTCCCCGATCTCGTAGAGGTGAGTGGAAAGAATGAACAAGGAGTTTTTAATTTTTATTAGCCCCTTGATAACGGTCAGTGAACATTTCATCGCATCCTGCACATTGGTGCCTTTGAACAATTCATCGATCAGCACCAGCCATTTTTTTCCATCATTTATTTTTTCCACTGTATTTTTTACTCGCTGTACTTCATTGAAAAAATAACTTTCGCCTTTGGCAATGTTATCTTCAACGTTGATATTGCTTAACAATCCATCAAACAAAGTAAGTTTCATGTTCTCTGCCGGTACGCCCATGCCGATATGTGCCAGGAAAACTGCTGAGCCAATTGATTTTATCAATGTGCTTTTGCCCGCCATATTGGCGCCGGTAAGAAATAAAAAATTATGCAGCGGATCCATCTGCACATCATAAGCTATAGGCTGGGGTAATAATATATGGTAGAGTTTTTTTGCATCTACCAATGCTGTATCCTGCTCAATGAATTCAGGAAAACTAAGTCCATACGTTTTTACAGCCACAGCCATTGAGTACCATGCATCCAGTTTGCTGAACGTATCTATCAGTTCCAGCGTTTCCCTTTTGTAACGGCTACGCAGATGAAAGGCATAAAATAAATTTTGCCGTGTAGAGAATTTCTTATGTGGTTCTGTTTCTGATAATTTTTGCAAAGGGGCTTCCTGCAATACCCGGCCAATACGATCCGTATATAATTTGATGCTGGGTGGAAGTTCGAGACCCTGCAATAATTCATTGATCTGTTTCAGGCCACGATAAAAGTCTGCAAAGTGACCGACAGAATATTTTACCATGGAATAATCTTCGCTGTGCAGCCATTTGTACAGCATATTGTTGAAGGAAGCAGGGTTTTCATTGATGGGATCAAGTGAGTAGTCTAAGAACTTGTCCATCATCAGCACAGTACCATTGGTAATACCCGTAGGCCAGTCCTTCACATGCTCCATAAAACTGCGGATGATCTTTTGTGTACCGATGATCTTTTCAATACTGTCATGCGGCTCACTGAAAAATTTCTTCAGCCATTCTTTACCGCCAACCGTCCGGGTAAAATTGAGCTTATGAAAAATAGAGAATTCTTCTTCCTGGTGAAAGATCGAAATGTCGTTGAATGATTGTCTGTCTATTTGCATATTTAGCAGATAAAAACTAATAAATAATAATTAAAAGTGCTTCAAAGTTGTAATTGTCCTCAATTTGGGTACATTTTGCTTTAGGGAAAAATGCTCTGAATTTGATAGTTATCTTCTTCAAACAACTTTTATCTATTAGTTTTTATCTTTTATCTAATAAATTTAAGCCGTTGCCCTTTCTGCGACTCATCCCATTTTCCATTTTCATACACCAGGTTGCCGTTCACAAACGTATGAGTGACAGATGCAGGAAATTCCATACCATCCAGCGGACTCCAGCCGCATTTATATAAAATATTCTCTTTTGAAACCTTTGTTTGCTTATTGAGATCAACTATTACAAGGTCCGCATGATAACCTTCCCGGATAAAGCCCCGGTCTTTTACCTGGAAACAATCGGCCACGGCATGACTCATTTTTTCGGCGATCTTTTCCAAAGATATTTTGCCCAGTTTGTGATAATACAACATCAATAACAGCGGATGCTGAACAAGTGGTAACCCGGCATGAGCTTTTTCATAAGGCTCATTTTTTTCTTCCCATGTATGCGGGGCATGGTCCGTGGCGATCACATCAAGACGATCATCAAGCAAGGCTTTCCACAATGCTTCTTTATGATGCGGCGCTTTGATAGCCGGATTGCATTTGATCTTATTGCCCAATCGTTCATAATCATCACTGGTAAAATGCAAATGATGCACACAAACTTCTGAAGTAATTCTTTTATCCTTCAGCGGTATCATATTGGTGAACAGCTGCAATTCTTTTTCTGTACTGATATGTAAGATGTGCAGCCTTGATCCATATTTTTTTGCGATCTGGATAGCATATAATGATGATTCATAACAGGCGTCCTCATTTCTTATGATTGGATGGTCCGCAGCTGTTGGCTTATAGCTATTAGCTATCAGCTTCTCTAGGTTCTCCCTGATGATCTTTTCATCCTCACAGTGTGTGGCGATCAGCAATTCACTTTCCCTGAAAATTTTATCCAGTGTGCCGGGATTATCCACCAGTAAATTGCCGGTAGAAGCGCCCATGAATATTTTTACACCGCAAACATCTTTACGTTTATCATTTGTCCGCAACACATCATCCGTATTTGTATTGGAAGTGCCCATGAAAAAAGAATAATTGGCTGGTGATGTATGAGCAGCGATAGTGTATTTGTCTTCCAGCAATGATTGAGTGAATGCCGGCGGAACCGTATTCGGCATTTCCATAAAACTGGTAACACCACCGGCCACCGCTGCTTTTGCTTCCGTAGCGATGGTTGCCTTATGTGTCAGTCCCGGTTCCCGGAAATGCACCTGGTCATCGATACAACCGGGAAATAAATATTTACCCTCTCCAATTATTTCGGTTGCATTCGTATCAATAGAAGAAGCGATCTTTTCAATACGACCCCGGTTTATCAACAGGTCGGCCGTTATAATGCGGCCCTCGTTGACAACCTGTATTCCCTTAATCAGATATTTTTGCATATTTTGTTGGCTGAATCCAATGACTCATGCAAATTAAACAAACCCGCCCCCATCCCCTAAAGGGGAGTATGAAATTTCTTCTATTTTTTATATTATTTGCGCCTTTTTCAACTATGGCTCAATCTACCTACTTGCCACAGGATGATAAAGCGAATATCCTGATGGAAAGGCTGGAGATCAAAAGCAGAAATGATTCTTTTTTCAATTTTTCCAAAACAAAACCATTTACCCGCCAGCATGTAGTAAGTGCCGTTAATCATTTCGGGGTGGTTAACACAAGGACGAAATTGTCAAAAGTTGATCAGTATAATATCACCAGCATTAATTACAATAACCCGGAATACGTTTTCATTGGAGAGCACACAGCCTTATACAGCAAGAAACCGGTGATGAAACGCTTTTATAAAACACCGGCCAATTTATACGAAGTACATATAAAAGATTTTGATCTTGTCATCAACCCGGTGATACAGGTTGTTGTTGCAAAAGAAAGTGATAATGACGAAACACTTTATTTAAATACAAGAGGACTTACGTTACGGGGGCAAATAGCAAAAAAGATCGGCTTCTATGCTTATCTCACCGATAACCAGCAAAAAGACCCGTTTTATGTAAGGGATTGGGTGAATATGCGAAAAGCTGTTCCGGGGGCTGGTTTTTACAAACAATTCAAACAGACCGGCTATGATTATTTTGATGCAAGGGGTTATTTCACTTTCAACGTTACCAAATATATCAATGTAGCTTTTGGGTATGATAAGAATTTTATCGGCAATGGTCATCGCAGTTTATTCTTTAGCAGCTCAGGCAACGCTAATCTTTTTCTGAAATTGAATACCCGTATCTGGAAGATCAATTACCAGAATTTATTCATGGAAATTCAGAATGCTGACGATAGAGTAGGAGACAGGCTGATCGGTAAAAAATATGCGGCCATGCACCACTTGGATGTCCAGGTAAATAAATGGCTGAATATTGGTTTGTTTGAAGGTGTGGTGTTCGGAAGAAAAGACCGGTTTGATTTTGGTTATCTCAATCCAATAATTTTCTATCGTTCTATCGAACAACAGAACGGGAGTTTTGATAACTCGGTCGCTGGCCTGGATGTAAAAGCAAACATTGCAGGAAAGTTCCAGTTCTATGGTCAACTATGTCTGGATGAATTTTTAGTAGGACAGATCACAAAGAACAATGGTTATTGGGGAAATAAATGGGCCATACAGGCCGGTGCAAAATATATTGATGCATTCGGCATCAGTAATCTTGACTTACAAGTAGAAATGAACCGCATTCGTCCGTTCACTTATTCTCACCGTGACTCTGTTGCCAACTATACGCATTATAATCAGCCGATGGCACATCCGCTGGGAGCCGGCTTCCAGGAATTCATTGGTATTGCCCGTTATCAGCCTGCGCCAAAATGGTTGATATTGGCTAAGATGATCTATTACACACAGGGAAGAGATTCAAATCTTGTAAAGAATTATGGCAGCAATATCTTTTTGCCAAATATTCCGCCGGCCCGGGACAATGATTTTGGATATTTCATTGGGAAGAGCGGGGTAAAGACAAATGTTTTCTATGCTTCATTTCTTTTACAGTATGAATTCAAAGAAAATTTGTTTTTAGAGTTACAGGCATTGATGCGGAAACAGGACCGGAAGACCCCGCCAGTCAGCTCAGTGAATACTTCTGTGGTAAGTTTTGGGGTGAGATGGAATATGCACAGGAGGGAGGTGGATTATTGAGTGATTTTTTACACAGTTCATGTTATGTGTTCGTGCTTCTCTGTCGCCCAATCAGAAAGCAAATTTATAGAGTGAACTGTTCAATAAAAATGTCATTTATTTGGCTGATGAAACTTTCGTCGGGAGTTTTGTTGAGAACAGTTTGTCTGTATGAATTATAATATTCTAAAATTCTTTTTTCCGTGTCTAAGTCAACTTGCTCTAAGTCCAACATCTTTGCTTTGTTAATATCATTCGGCTCAAATTTTTGAAGTCCATTCCCGTATTCTCTTCTATTATCTTCGAAAATTTGTCTTGAAACATCTGTTAAGAGATAAGCAAAAAGTAAGTCTGTTTTAGGAGAAGAAAACATGTTTAAGTAGATACAATGAAAAGTCGTTAGGTTTGATAGTCCAGCTTCGTTGCGAATAAAACGAAGTCCATTACGATTAAAAACAGATACCCAAATAGGTGATGGCGGTCTATTTTCTAGTGAATACCACGGATTTCTGCATGCAGTCAGGAATTTTTTATTTACTTCATGTTCTACTCCGATTTCTATATACCGTTTGATATTCTCATCAGATGGATTTTTTGCATTTAAAAGAAATACTGATTTGTCATTTGTTTTAAGCTCCTGAAAGTTATCCTTAGTAAAGAAAGGGCTTTTTACATCTGCAGCTTTGCATATACATGGCAAAAGATATTTAGCGTCAATTTTGTACTGTTGTGCTTTTGACAGACTGAATGTAAAATATTCGTTGGAGCCAGTTGCTATTCCACGAACAACTTTTCCATAGCTGGCAAACGAAACAAGATGTTTGAATTTAATTGAGTTTTGCTCTTGATAGTATGCTCGCCATTTTATGTCAGCATTAAGGTTTTCAAAATTTACGATTTGAGTGGCTGATAAATGATTTGGGTAATTTTCTATTAAGCCTTCAATTTTATGCAAATCGCTAAGACTTGTTACATTGCTAAATTGAACAGCTTCTGATTTATTATCATTAGCACAAAGCAATATCGATGCAGTCGTTAAGGCATCGTCAAATACATTTTCTTCAAAATTCACTACAATGATATGGCGTAGTGTTTTACTTTTAATAAGATATGATTTAACTAATGTGCCGTAATCAGAATTGAGAAATTCGGATGGAATTATATATGCAGCCCTGCCACCTTTGTTTAGTTGGTATATTGATTTTAAAAGAAATAATGTGTACAGGTTTGTAAAACCATTTAGCTTAAAAGATGTTCTTTCTTCAATCTCTTTTAGAATGTTTTTATTATCATAGTCATGAAATTTGAAATAAGGCGGATTGCAAATAATTCCATCATATTTATTGTCCCAATCATTATACATGTAATCACTATGTTGAAGATTTACATTTTCATGGTCTTCAAAAATATTCTTTGATTTTTCTAAGATGTTTGTGTCAATCTCGAAGCCCTTAATGTTTAAATCTTCCCTTTGATTTAATAATGCCCTTGAAAAAACACCTAAACCAAAAGCAGGTTCTAATACATCTCTTAATTGGTCATTGCCTAATAGCCATTTTGCCATAAGGTCTGCAATAGCAAAAGGAGTGAAAAATTGAGCATATTTTTTCCTATGCTCTATTGAAGTAAATTTTGAATATTCACTTTCAATATCATTTGAAGCTGTGTACGTTTTTACTGTTGTCATCAAAATTCATTTTCATTTATTCCTAAAGTCGAACGTAAATTATTTACATCTAAATATGCGGTTCCTCCATTGAACCTGACATGGAAAAGTAGTCTGCCACGTCCTAATTTTCGCGTTACGCTATTATGGTCAGGCATATCAACCTTAAATGCTACTTTTTGCCCTTCTTTGTAATCAATTTTTACTGTCCACTTGTTCTGGTTTTTACTATCCTCATCTCCAATAAAATATTTATTTCCTTCTAATTCAGGAGTTGAAATTAACTCCAGTATCTTATGAAATGAAATGCCATAAACTTTGTCGAAGAAAACTTGAAAATAATAGTGTGGTACATCATAGGTTTCAATCCATTTAAATACAACTTTTAAATCTTCGACTTTGGGTGTAATGCTAAGGAAGTCTCTTTTTTTTAATTCTTTCAAAGCACTATTCATTTCTTTAATTATGTCGCTTGCGGCTTTGAGTTCTTCTGAACCTCTCCAACCCGGAGCATCTTTAATTTCTAAAACACCGATAGTTTCTGTAGTTATGGCATTCAGGCTTTCAATCCATCCTGTTTTTTGACTAAGAATATCCTGATAGTTGTCTAACAAGTTAACTTTGAGTTGAAGAACTCTTTCTGTTAATTCAGCCTTTCGCTGTTCCATAAACTGGGCATATTCTTCGACTAAAAATGCACTTGACCTAACTTCAATTCCGGCTTTAGCTAAAGGAACTATTTCATCCAATTGCTCTTTAGAAAAATTACTTATGTTGTATCCCCATGCTTCCGAATAAACGTCTTTAGAAAATAATAAAATATCTGGTCTTTTGCCTATGGTTTCTAATTCATCTTGATATTGCTCATAAAATTCTTCGAAACCAGGCTCACCAGCAATAATATTTTCAGACTTGCCATACTGAACAGCCACAAATTTAGTTGACAGTGCATTGATTGCTTGTAAGATTAGATTTTCAGCCCAATCTCCTTGTTCTCTATTGGTAAGAAATTCTGAAAAAGCCTGTGTAGGAGGTTTGCCTCTTTTCCTTTCAATTGCCCAATCTATAATGGTTGCTGGAACATGTTGTATTAACTCTCTTATTTCCTCGTAATAACTCATTTATTCTGATGAGTTTAGTGATTGTGCAATATAAACTTTTTGTCTTGCTTTATAAGAGCAGATTATTAACGATTTACTCTGTCAATTGTGAATTATAATGATTGAATTTAGTCCGAAAGTCTCTATGTAATATGGTGTGTCTGCTGCTACAGAGTACTGTTGCCAATAGCATGACGCATAACGGACAGGGCTTTCTGCTCCCGTATTAGCGGGACAAATTGTGCTGATATTCCGGGATTCGTCAGCCCGAACCGCTGCTGAGTAAAGTTAATGCAGTTAAATTTAGATTATGTTGTTGGCTATATGAGACTTTAAACTTAGAGTTCAATCTGCACTCCTCCCATCACATGAAACGGCGCCTGCACCAAATAGATGGGTTTGCCATAAACATTTAGCTGTCCTGAAGTATAGGTTTTTTCATTGGTGATATTCATCAGGCGCAGGGAGAAGACGACCTTATCTAAATGATATTTTGCAATGAAGTTGAATGTAGCAAAGGAGGGTAGCTCATGATTGTTGCCGAAATCAATAAATGCTTTGGATTGATAACGGCCCTGTAATACCAGTGTATAATTATTTTGATCATACTGCACTTCACTGAAGGATATCCATCCGGGTGTCAATACAGGATCTGAATTTTTGTTGTCTTCGATAATGCGATGCGGTGCATAAGCAAGGCTTTGTAAAAATTGCCAGCCCCTGGGAAATTCATAAACAAATTCCAGTTCAGCACCGGCACGGATGGCTTTGGCAACATTACTATGCAGCGGTAAACCGGTCGGGCCGATCTGTCCATTGAGGTCAATAGCATTCATGATCTTCATCCGGTAAATGCTCAGGCTGCCTTCCCATTTTTCTTTTTTAATGCGAACACCTGCTTCAACACTGAAATTCTTTTCAGCAGCCAGGTCATTGAATTGAGCATTGCCATTATTATCTTTTGCCAGGTTATCATTGCCCATGAAAATATCATTACGGCCGGGCTCTCTTTTAATATGACCGGCGCTGGCAAATAGATAAATATTTTTGTTGAGCTGATAACCGGCTCCGGCAAGCGGATTAAAAAAATTCCAGTTGAAATCCTTTAGAGCAACATCACCGGTATAAGAAAATGCGGCAAAGCGATATTGCAGGTCAGTAAAAAAATAGAATTTATTTTTCCTGAAAATGAATTTGGCAAAAGGACTTAGTTCATTTTTGTCTCCATAGTTTTTATAGAGCAATATATCGCCGGGCTGATTAACGCCTCTGTGATGTTTACGATACAATGATCCATATAGTCCGGCGCTGATATTGAAATTCTTTCCGGTGATCTTATAGTCCAGTAATAAGCCAAGGTAATTGGAACGGGTACGGTATTCCAATAAAGAACCCGGTGCAGGGATGTACAGGAAATTATACAGATCGAAACCATACTGGCCATTGGTATAATTATAGAACAAGCCTGCATGAAATGACTGATTCTTATTGATACTTGTTTTGATATGCAATTGCTGTAACACCTGCGAAAAATCCCCATCTTCCTTTTCACTGTTCCCATTGCTTTTGAAATCGGCTTTGGCAGCGCTGTCAGTCACGGCCAGCCATGATAATTCATTTTTATTGATACCCGCAAGCAACAAATAAAGCAATTGTGTTTTACCGGCATTATGCTGCCATTGAAATAACCCGCTGCCGGACCGATTGTTTGAATGATGTTTGAAACCATCGGTGCTGACGAGATTTATTTTTCCTGTAAATAAATTCTTTTCATCTCCTTGCTGCGTTTCTCCGTGAAAACGAAAAGTAGAAAAAGAACCAGCCTGCAATTCAAATTCAGTTCTGTTACCAAGACTGTTCTTTGTATCAAAATCAAGGCTGCCGGCAAATGCCGGGGCGCCATTTTTGCTTAACCCGATTCCTCTTTGTAATTGTACGGACGATGCATGAGAAAGCAGACCCGAAAAATTAGAAAAGTATGTTCCTGCATCTTCGGGTTCATTCAGCGGTAAACCATTTACAGTAATATTGATGCGGTTCTGGTCAATGCCTCTCAGCCGGAAATTTGAATAACCGAATTGCGTTCCGTTATCAGTGGTAAAACTGATGCCGGGCATCCGTTGTAAAATAAATGCGGGTTCAGTGCCATGATCTAAAAGACGGATTGTTTTGGCATTGGCCTGGGAATAACTGACAGGTAGTTGCTTTTGTGCTTCATAAGGAGAACTAAATACAAGTACTCCTTCTATTTCTTTAGCGGTAGTATCATTTTTTATTTCCTGCGCATAACCAACCACAAAAAAGACCAGGCTGGTAAAAAACAAAACACTCTTTTTCATAGCTGCACTCAAACCTTTTATAAATACGGTTGATTAAAGGAGTGCAAATCAAAACGGTTTTTGCGACATAAGGTTGCCGCAAAAGGAAATTTTTTGAAAAATTGACACAGGGATAACAGGACATGACGGGTATGTCAATAAAAGAAGCTCAACTATTTCAACCGGCTATTAAAGCCTCACATAAGGTCTCAGCAAATTGATCGTCGCCGGTCCAATTCCCGGAACATTATCCAACTCTTCAATCGTTGTAAAATTACCGTGGCCGGATCTGTAATCTATAATGGCCTGTCCTTTTGTTTCGCCGATGCCGGGCAATGTCAACAATTCAGATAATGTTGCAGTGTTGATATTAACCAAAGAAGGTACAAGTTTAGAAGCCTTTTGCCAGTTGCCGTTTGTGTCTGCTTCCAGTATGATATTACCATCCCAGCCGGTAGCATAGATGGCTTTTGAAACTATGAATGAACCAAATGTTTGTTTTTTTGTTCCGGCTTGTACGGTGATGGGGCTTCGGCTTTCAGTAAGATTGGCCTGCAATCTTTCCAATATTGTTTTGTTAGGATGTCCGTAATCCCATGCGGTCCAACTAAGCTGGCGGTCAGCGCTACCCACTCCCATCAATGCCATTTTTGGAGTAACCTTAGATAACAGTTCCTGGCTGCTTCCGTTTTTTGAACCATGATGTCCTACTAAATATATATCAGCATCGAGCATATTATTGCTATTATACTTTGCCACTAAATTCTTCTGTGCTTTATCTTCCAGGTCACCGGTAATAAGAAATGAGGAAGATCCATATTCAATTTTTATTACTAATGAATGAAAATTCTCGTTATCAAAATCATCATCGGTCCAGCCGGCTGGCTTGGTAGCAGATGTTCCCCATAATATTGTTATTACAGGATCGGTTCCCGGGCAATCAACAGCATCAATAACAGCATTGGTAAAACCGGTGGCCCCGATCTCATTGGTAACAACCGCTTCAAAACCAATATCATTATCAGCGCTGTCATCCTCTTCACTAGCCTGTACTGCCCTGTGCAATTTTATTTGTCCATGTCTTCCTGAACCTTGTTCTAAACCATCCGTAACAACATTTTTGATCTTGAAAGAATCAAGGATATAACCCGCAGCATGAGTATTGGCATGATCTGCATGCGGATGCGTAATGTAAACGCATTGCAATGTATTATGCAGATCGGTTCTCCTGTCAAAAAAATCCCGGAGATAAGCTTTCAAAGAATCTGTTGAATTGAACTGTGCATTGTTTTCACCACCCAGGTCAATAAGAACAGCAGCACAGGGAAATTCCACCAGTGTTGCACTCCCCTGGCCGATATTAATGAGATGGATGCGCATTTGCGCCTTAGCAGTAAATAATGAGATAAAGAACAGGAGGATGAAAGAAGAAGTGATTTTCTTTTTCATGATAGTTTTGGTTTAATGGTTACAACGGGGAAAGAGTTTGTATGCTAAATATACAAAAGTTTAAAACCAACCAGGGTTGGAGACAGGCTGTGGGTAGAGCCTCATGTTGAAAATAAAGGCTTCCCACAAAAACTACAAAGTGGTTAAGATCAATCTGCCTTTTTGTGTTCTTAGTGACTTTGTGGGAAATAATATTGAAACCGGCAGCTATTTATCCTTCCAGGTGAATAGAAAAGACGATCATTTTCGATTGTATCCTGTCAAATACATTGGAGAATTTGAGATGTTCATCCCTTGCATGGATATTGCGAAGACCATTACTGATCTTGATCTCGGGAGAAAAAATAAAACTCTGGAAGAAGAAGTTGAATCCGATACCGAACTCCGGTCCGAAATCAGAACTTTGGATCTTTATCAATTCTTCTGCTTTTTTTGCACGGGCATTGGAGGCCATGTCAATATCAAATTTAAACCCTGCAAATGCATAGACCCTGAAATTTTCAATACGATCACTTTGAAATTTTAACTGAAAGGGAAATGACATAATAACGGATTCAACTTTCTTGGTAACGGCTGTGTCGCCATTGATGTCAGGGTATTTTAATTTATAGAAGATCCCCCTTTCGATGAACATCAATTGCGGGTTAAAGCGAAGTTGAAAGCGGTTGGATATACGTCCGGTAGCAGAAAGGCCTAATGTTAACCCGCCGGAGTTTACCGGTTCGGCAACGAACACACTATCCGTTTCTAAAAATCTGCGATGCAGGTCTGTTTGAAAACGGGCCAGGTTGATACCGATAGTAATTCCAAAGTAATAGGGTTTATCATCATGGTCAGGTAAATTCAGATCCGGGCTGATGAATTGTGCCCGGGAGGATTGGGAGGACAATAGCCCGCCGCCAAGCAAATATGCTGCTGTGATTATTTTTAGAAAGGCTTTCTTCCGGAGTAAATGCAACATATTCCTAAGCTTAACGATTTAAGACCAGTGTCAGTAAATCCTGTTTGTATTAAAATATCTGTAAATGCGTGGCGATCGGGAAAAGCATTGGCCGATTCACTTAAATATAAATAGGCGTCCTTGTTTTGTCTGAACCATCGGGCAGCCTGGGGCGCCACAATATTCATGTACAGGTTATATAAGCTTTTAACGGCCCTTCGCCGGGGTTTTGAAAATTCTAGTATGATCAAACGGCCTCCCGGTTTCAACACTCTCCACATTTCTTTAAGGCCATTTTCAAGGTTTTCAAAGTTCCTCACTCCAAATGCCACCATTACGGCATCAAACGAACCAGAAGGTTGATTTATTGTTTCTGAATCCCCTGCCTGTAACCGGATGATTGAACCAAAACCTTCTTTTTCAACCTTTTTCCGCCCAAGCTCAAGCATTCCTTCTGAAATATCAATACCAACGATTTTTTCCGGGTTTAATATTTTACAAGCCATAATAGCCATATCAGCGGTACCTGTGGCCACATCAAGAATGAGTTTTGGATCATCTTTTTTTAAAAGCCGTATAGCTTTTTTTCTCCAGCCAATATCCGTCCGGGCAGATAAAAACCGGTTCATGACATCATACTTCGGGGCAATACTGTCAAACATTTCTGCTACCTGCTCTTTTTTGCTCTTGCCTGATCGTTTAAAGGGAATAATATGGTCGTGGGGCAATGGGTTTGACATGGCTCACAAAGGTACAAGGTGCTGAGCACAAGGAACAAGATGGATCACTATAAAATGTTATTTCATTACTATCACGCCGCTTGTGCCCTGCACCTTGTACCTTGCGCCTTTAGTTATTATGGAGATCATTTCTGCAAACTATATTATCAGCAGCCCGACCTATAAGGATTGCCCGCCACCGGATAAATCAGAGTATGCTTTTATCGGGAGAAGTAATGTTGGAAAATCATCGCTGATCAATATGCTGACAAATAAAAAAGGGCTGGCAAAAATATCTGCCACACCCGGAAAAACGCAACTTATCAATCATTTTGATATCGTCTCTTCCGATAAAAAGAAATGGTACCTCGTTGACCTGCCGGGATATGGTTATGCTACTGTATCACAAAAGGCCCGCAACAACTGGGGAAATATGATAGAATCCTATATCCGTAAAAGAGAGAACCTTGTTTCTTTGTTTGTGCTCATCGACAGCAGGCATGAGCCTCAACCGATAGATATTGAGTTTATTAACTGGCTGGGTGAGTGGCAGATCCCATTTTCAATTGTTTTTACCAAAACAGATAAAAACAAGCCGGCTGCCACCATCCGGAATACCGGCGCCTTTCTAACAGAGCTTTCGGTAAAATGGGAAGAGCTTCCCCGTCATTTTTTAACCTCGGCCGTTACAAAACAGGGGCGAACCGAAATGCTGGACTATATTAAGGGCCTGAACCAAAGTAAATCAGGCCGTTAGATAAATACCCCTTTTTAGCTATTTGTTATTTGAGTTTTATGCCTATTTTGCGACCAATACGCTTTGTTATGAGAAGAACTTTATCCGAAAGAAACATTGTGATTGCGTTATTTATCATGGTGCTTGTTACCTTTTCCCTTGCACAGGAGGATACTAAAAAAATGGAAAAAGGATTTACCGCTGCTACTGCTTTCGTCTCTTCCCATCTTTTATTGGCTGAGCAAAAGGAAACACCTAAACAATTGCCCACAGAATAATTTATTTTATTCAGCCCTCTTTAAGAACCATTTTCCCCGACGTTTATGAGGAAATTATTATTCTTACCTCTTCTTGTGCTGACTTTAGCCGTTTGTTCGCAAACAAATGATAAGCCGGAAAAAAAGCATTTTAAGAGGGGTCTTTTGAGCAGGGACAGCTTTGCTGTAAAAATTCAGCGGGTGAAAGACAGTTTGCAAAAAACGCTGGATGATGTTCAATGGGAACAAAATACACGGAATTTAGAAGATGTAATGAGAACAGTTGAAAAAAGGAAGACGAAAGATAAAAATAAAGCCATTCTCTATATTGTAATAGGAGCGGGAATGCTTGTCGTTCTTGCAGCAGGTCTTATGCGGAGGAATGCAGGAAACAAGAAACGCATTTAATTCACTGTATCAATTCACCACTTTATTTGCGCAACTGCTGCTGGCAAAAGCTTCGGGTTTGGCTTTAAAAGCAAAGCCCATTCCTAAAATATATCCCATAGCTTCTTTCAAAGCATCATTACTCTTGAAGTGCGGGTTGGTGTTAATGTCAGCATGAACTTCCATGTCCACGTCATACACTGTAAAGAGATTGCAGAGTTCGTAAGCGATCTCAATGCTTTTGGCCACTTCCATCAGCATTCTTTCTTTGATAGTGTATTGCTGTCTTGTTTTTTCGTTGTGAATGAACATAAAGCCCCCGTGTCCTTCCCGCAGGAAGACAATAACAGTAGCAAATTCAGTTTCTTTTCCTTTTACCTGTGAGTCGGTGCCGATGCAAACTTTGAGGTGAAAGCCCTTTTCTGTTTCTCTTTTGATCGCATTTTCTACTGCGTCGAGAATGGGTAATTCGATCGGGTCGCCATTAAATTTTCTCCAGCGCATAAAAAAAGGTTTTCCCAAGATAAGGAAAACCTTTGATTAACAAAAAGGGGTACGGATTATTGTTCTGTGATCAGAACATGAAAGATTTATTGTTTAACAAATTTGTCGATCCATTGATCAGCGCCGTTAGTAAAGCGGATCATGTACATACCCCCTGTTATTCCCGGCACAATGATGTTGTTAGACCCTGTTTCCAATTTACCTTGCACCAGTCTCTTGCCATTCAGGTCATACAATGAATAATTATAATTACTGCCGGGGCTGCTTACTTCAACTGCATTGCTGCTTACAACCGTGTTAATTATTCTTGGTCTCGGATGGCTGCCTGATTTACGCAGCGTAACAATATTGGAATAGTATTCCCGGCCATTATCAAATGTTACATGCAAACGATATTGAACAGAGCTGCTGATCGCAGGTCTGTAAGTAAAGGCCCTTAAAGCAGCAGCCGGTTCTGTTACAGGAGTAAAGTTTCTGCCATCAACAGATATTTCTACTACCTGGCGGGTTACTTCTTCATCAGCTTCTATGAACCAATTGAGCTGGTGCAGATCGCCATTCAGTTGGCCACGCAGTTCAAGACGATGAAGAGGTAATGCTCCGGCCATAAAATTTCCTTGTAATGAGTAGGAGCCAAGACTTGCATAGTTAGGAGCATACACATTACCACGGCCTTCTATTCTCAGATAATATACACCGGGATTAAGCGTAGAATCAATTACAGAGCTGAGCAATGTTCCCGGGTTGTACACATTTAATTGTGTTTGTGAACTATTATATAATGTAACCTGCAGATCAAGATTGGACCCTGAATTGCCCGTTCCTACATTATAGGGTATAGCACTCAGCAGAAACCTTCCAACAGCGGGTTGGGTGAACCGGATCATATCCTGGTCAGTATTTCTTTCAACCACACCATTTACATTGAATTGATTGCTTGCAAATGTTGCAACAGTAGCTGAACCAAAAGAGGCTGCATGATCATCATTGCGATAGCCGAAGCCATTCATCGTTGTTAATATATCCAACTCATTTTGATAATTGGTGCATCCGTAGGGGTTAGGTCCGTTATGCCATACAGTAAGATTCTGATAATACCCAACACCCATAATAGGAGCCCAGCCTATTTCACCGCTGCCCAGGCCATAATTATACTGGGATGTCAGCCCGCAGCTTCCATTGTAAGTAGCCTGGTGATAAAGATTAAGAGTGTGCCCGGCTTCATGTGCAACTGCTTCAGAAATATTTTTTGTATTGTAATTCAGTAATGCTGAGAAAACAAAACAGGGAGTGCCATCACCCCATGTAAATGAACCAACGAAGGCAACACCACCTGCAGATCCATACCATGAAGATGAGACGGTAACAATTACCCTCATCCGTTGTGTAGCAGGTGCAGCATGATATTGTGCGGAATCAGTGGTTACATTGATATTAAAGGGCCGGTAATCTTCAGCAACCCGGTTGAATATTTCAGTGATCTTGGTATTATCAAGACCCGATCCACCACAAATGATGGCAGTAGTATCAATATTCCAGCCGGTGTTCTGTACTGCATGACCATCAAAGTCAAGGAACAAAACTGAGGGTGCTGAAGGGTAGCTACTAAGAACGGGCACCTGGGCTTTCAGGAATGTTGTCACTGAAAGCATAGTTATCACCAGGACGGTACGTAAATAGTTTTTCATAACAAAGACGGATTTTTTGGTTTTTTCAATAGGTACAATAAGGATACGGATGTAAAAACGGGTCAGCTTACTCGTTTACCAGGTCATAAAAATTTTTCTTTATTAATTCGTATTGGCCATTTGTTTGTTGCAAAATATACAGGTCGCCATGTTTAAAGCTCATGAGTCTTCCGCTGTATGTGGTCGTTCCATCACTTTTAATAACCTTCGACATGGAAAAGGTAGCGCCGGGATAATTGGTGGACTTTACAACGATACTTTGCGTATTGCCATTCTCGTTTGAGCCGGATGAAACTAATTTGCCTTCAAACATAACAGTAGTTTTTGCATCAGCCGACAGATCCGTACTTATAATACTGCCGGTTTGTTTATTTCCCAGGCCGATAAAACTTGCAGGATCGAAAGAGATTTTGGCCGGCAAATGATCAAACAAATGCGGTTTGTTCTTATCCTGTTCATTGATGGGGATCTTTTGATCCTGTGCAACAGTACAAAGACTGAAGAGGATCATGCATGCACAAAGCACCGAGGTACGAAGGTTTTTCATTTCAAACTTTTTTTAAGTCAAAAGGATATTGTTCAGCAACCTGGATTCGTGGTTGCAGTTTTCAGGGGGGACGGTGATACAAGATTTGTTATTTTTTTTAAAGGTGCAAGAGATAAAGCCGTAAAAGAAATAAGATCGGGTGCTAGTACTCTGCTATAGTAGTAACTAAGCTAAGAGTGAATGGTAAATCTTCGAAAAAAAGTACTATTAATACTGATTTGTACTTAGCATAACTAAGGTGCAGGCGTCTAAGGTTTTTATTTGTTGCTGTTTGGCCAGTCTTGCCAGCTCTTCGTTTTCTGCACCGGGGTTAAAAATGATCCGCTTTGGCTTTAATGAAAGGATATAATCGTAGTAGTCCCGCTGGTGGGCAGGATTCAGGTACAGTGTAATTGTGTCAATATCATCAAAGGACTTCTTTTCTTTTTCTATTGTTACATCTCCAACAATGGTATTCTTTCTTCCAACAGCTACCACCGGGTGTCCATACATTCTTAATCGCTGAGCAGCGAGATAACTATACCGGGATGGATTATCAGAAGCTCCCAGCACCAGTGTCTTTTTCTTTTCATTCATACTGCAAAACTACAATGATCCGATTCAGAAAAGATGATATTGTTTGCGGGGCACCTGTTTAAGAATCGCTGTAAAAGCATTTTTTAATTCAGGATATGTAAACTGGTATCCCGACTCCAATAATTTAGTGGGTAATACCCAACGGCTTTTTAATACCAACTCAACTTCGGTGCCAATTAAAAAAGCTCCAAACTTCAGCATCCATTCAAAAGCAGGCAAACCGAATTTATTACCGGTTACTTCACGCAGCAATTTCATGAATTCTTTATTGGGGACCGGATAGGGAGAAGAACAATTATAAACACCACTCATTTCCTTATGTTCCCATATCCATTCAATGACCCGGCAGGTGTCTTCAATGTGGATCCAACTATACATTTGTTTGCCGCTTCCCTGTTTACCACCAAGACCGAATTTTAAAAGATTAAAATAAGGGATCAGCACTCCGCCATGCCCTAATGTAATAGCCATTCTTAAAACAACTTTACGGGTGCCCGGTGTGGATTGTTCAGTAAAAGTTTTCTCCCATTGCTTGCATACCTGTGTCGAAAAATCATCAAGGAGGTCCAGCGAATATTCATCTTGAGGTTTATCTTCGGCATTACGGTAAATAGTAGCTGATGATGCATTGATCCAGAGAGATGGGGGATGGGCGCATTGGCTGATGGCATTTCCAAGAGCGGCAGTAGCATTTACACGGCTATCTAATATTTCTTTTTTATTTTTTGGTGTATATCGGCAGTTTACTGTTCTTCCGACCAAATTAATCAGAAGATCAGCTCCTTCCAGTTCTTTTACCCACTCACCGGCATTTATGCCGTCCCATTTTACAAATCTTGTTTGCCGGAGATCTTCAGCACTAAGGCTGTTATAATCATTGCGGTTTGTTTTTGTATGATGGAGTTGCCTTGTAAGGATGACAAGCTCATTTTCTTTTCCAAAATACTTTATCATTTCCTGTCCCATAAAACCTGTGCCGCCTGCTATGATGATCTTTTTGTTTTTCATTTTGATTATTTTCTCAAGTAGCCTGAAAGGTTGAAAATAAAAAGCCAAATAAAAATAATGCTAAAAGAAATAAACATGATATTCATACCTATTTCTCCAATTTTAAAAATGATCTTTTTTGGTATTTGGTACATAGGATAGTAAGCAAACTGGGTTATTACTTTACCGGTCCAATAAGCAGCGATCAAACCTGTAATAGCAACAGCTAATCCTGTTCGATTTTTTAATTCATCTGTGAATAAGATCGAGATCAGACCAAAAGAAAAATTTAACCCCTGAATATATCGACCGTAGGTTTTTGCAATTTCCGGGTTCAAAGGGTTCAATTTTTTGATATCATTATACCAGTCAAAGATCACATGCCTGATATATGGATAAATAAGAGCTGTAAAGATTTGACCGATCGCACCGGTGATAATGAGCCAATCAGGTATGCTATAATTTTTCATAATTTCATGTTTTCAGAAAATAATGAAAATAAATATTTTAATAAAAGCCGGTTTTACCCGGCTGGTGATCTTGTTCTTATTTAAACATCTTCATAATAGAACCAACAAACCAGCTTTCTTCCGCCCTGATCATAACATCAAGGGTCTTATCTGCCTGCTTGCCCAATTTTTTTATACTACTTACCGTATCTATAAACGTTTTTACATGTTTGTCCCTTTTATCACCTTCTACTTCTTCCAACTGATCCAATAGTTTCATCATCGGTTCAAGTTCTCTTTTCTTTCTCTCCTTAACGATCTGCTTTATCACTTTCCAGATGTCCTTTTCGGCAGAAAAATATTCTTTTCTTTCACCGGTCAGCAATACTCTTTCCACTAATCCCCAATTTATAAGCTCCCGGATATTCATATTGGTATTGCCCCGGCTGATGTTGAGTTCATCCATGATATCATCCTGTGTGAGCGGGTCGGGAGTGATCAATAATAAAGCATGGATCTGCGCCATAGTACGGTTGATGCCCCAATGGGTACCAAAAGCTCCCCATGAACTGATGAATTGTTGTTTTGCTTCGGTCAATTTCATGGCCCAAAGTTAGGGCAAGGATTCCGAAGTTTCAAAAAATATTGAAAGTTTAAAAATGTTGACCAGCATTATTGTAGCAGGTCCCTGTAGAGTTTATGTTCAGGCTTGCTTAATAACTCATTCATTTCTTTCACCTCGTTATCATACAGGCCGGTGCCATTATGATTGTTCTTATCATAAATATAATTATCACCTGTCACCAATTGTTTGCTGAAGTTTTTAAGGATCTCCTGGCGGTTATCGTCGTACAGGGATGCCAGGCGGATATTTTCATTGTGAAGGAAGATCAGCATTTGTTTCAGCCCTTTATTACTGGTAATGTCATTGTAAACAGACCGATGTTTTGCAAGGGCATATTGCAGGTACCAGGAAACAAACAATTCAAATTCTGTAATGGAATACCGGTAACTCGCCATGCGACCCAGGTATTCCATCCAGGGTTTAGTGTTTTTCCAGCCATGATCGTCCCTATGGTATTTGAACAGCGCCACATTGGTATGGTAGGATTGATAATAGGCAGCCATTTCTTCCAGCAAACCTAAAATGCCAAATTGCTGGGTAACGAGATATTTGTCTTTCGAATCAATATAAGTAGTGTACCGAAATATCTTTTTTTGGAGGGAATCAGGCACAATAGCATTTACCTGGATGGAGGGAAAAGTTTTTATTTTTTTGACAGAAAAAGAGAGTGTGTCATTGATGCGAAAGACGATCAGCGAATCATAATAGCTGCTGTGGTTGCTGGTATATGAATGATAACCTTCATGCACCACGGTTGGGATATCATAGACATATTCGTTCAATGAATTGCCATTGGCCATACCATTAATAAGGGATTCATCATACTCCTTCAGCACCACATAGTTCCCGGGAAAATATTTTTTACAAAGTTTCAGGAGTTGCTCTTTTTTACCGGCCGGCCGGTAAAAAAAAAGGAGACAAACAGATATAGTAATGGTGGAACGGAGCGACATAGATATAAAAAATAGTTAGATGCTTATCCCTCAACGGCGATCCAGGCACTTTATTATCTCTTATCAGCCAAAGAAGTTTTAAAAACCACCCTTCTGTTTTTAGAAGTGTATCGGTTTCAATTTTGTTTCCCACAAAGACACTAAGAGCACAAAAAAGGCACATTGATCTTAACTACTTTGTGGTTCTGTGTCTTTGTGGGACGCCTTTATTTTTCAAAATGAGACACTACCCTGCTTTTTAAAGAATAAGTATCTTGCTACTATGAAAAAGATATTGTTTTTGCTGCTGTTCATCCTGGCAGGATATGTCAGTAATGCGCAATTAAAACCATTTCGTTTTGCGTTTATTTCAGACACCCATATTGGCTCGCCGGATGGGAAAGCAGAAGAAGACCTGAGAAGAACGGTGGAGGATATTAATAAGATGACGGATATCTCTTTTGTTGTTTTGACAGGTGATATTACCGAACTCGGTACGGATGATGAGATCAAAAGAGCAAAAGAAATTCTGGATGGCCTGAAAGTCCCCTGGTATATTATTCCCGGCAATCATGATACAGGATGGAGCGAAAGCGGCGGCCAATCCTTTATAAAAATATTCGGCTACGATAAATTCAGTTTTGAGTATGAAGGCATCCGTTTTTTGGGATGTGCCTCAGGACCTTATCTGAGAATGAGTGATGGTCATGTGCCCCGTGATGCGGTGAACTGGCTGGATGAAGAATTAAAAAAGGTAAAGCCACAGCAACCTGTGGTCTTTCTCAACCATTATCCTATCGATCCGGGCCTTGATAATTGGTACGAGGTAACTGATCGTCTTCGTCATTATAATACATGGGCCATTCTTTGCGGACATGGGCATGCCAACAAAGCCATGAACTTTGAAGATATTCCGGGTGTAATGGGACGTTCCAATTTGAGGGCAAAAGATTCTATCGGTGGTTATAATCTCGTTGATGTACGATCAGATTCCATGGTCTTTTTTGAAAGAAGGCCGGGAACATCGGTAAAGAGACAATGGACAGGTGTAAAGATTGAAACAAGAAAGTACGATATCACAAAGAAGCACAAACGACCGGATTATTCTATTAATGAGCAACATGAAAAACCGGCAAGTATCTGGAGTTATTCTTCTGATGCAAACGTTATTTCCACTCCCGCAATAATGGAGAATATGGTCTTTTTTGGAAACCAGAACGGAGAAGTGATCTGTGCGAATACCGGGAGCAATACGATCAATTGGAAGTATAAAACAGGCGGCGCTATTTTTTCATCACCTGTTATTGCAGGAAGAGGCGTAATTGTTGGTTCAGCCGATGGAAATATTTATTGCCTGGATATAAGAAATGGAAAACCCAGGTGGAAAAAGCAGGCAAATGCAGCTGTACTGGGTTCCCCGCTGATCCATGGCGATACTGTTTTCATCGGAGCAAGCGATCACTCATTTCTTGCATTAGATAGCAAAACGGGAAATGTGATCTGGCAGTTTACAGGCCTGGGCGGACCTGTTGTCAGCACCCCATTATTATACCAGGGAAAAATAATCTTCGGAGCATGGGATACTAATTTATATGCACTCAATAGCTCAACAGGTTCATTAAAATGGAAATGGAACAACGGCTCAACCATTCGTAATTACTCCCCGGCCTCATGTATCCCTGTTGCCAGTAATGGAATTGTGTATGTAGTGGCACCCGATCGTTACATTACTGCTATCAATGCCAATGATGGTAAAACGTTATGGAGAAACAATGATACCAGGGTCAGGGAATCTATCGGTATTTCTGAGGATGGAAAATGGATCTATGGAAAAACAATGCAGGACACTATTGTTGCTTATGCTGCCAGTCCTGAAAAACAATCAGCAGCCTGGAAAATGCATTGCGGCTTTGGGTATGAACATGTGCCTTCCATGCTGACAGAAAAAGAGGGGAAATTATTTTTTGGCACCCGCAATGGGGTTGTTTATTGTATTGACCCGGCGAATCAAAAAATAAGTTGGGCGTATAAAATTGATAATTCAATGGTGAATACCGTAAGGGTTATCAGCAGCAAAGAAATACTTGCTTCCACCATGGATGGTAAGATAGTGTTGCTGCAATACCGGTAACGGTTATTTTTCTTCAGGCTTATGCTTTATTGATCTGATCATACTGAAGCAACCGATCGCAATAGCAAGGATCCCGATCAAAGTAAATACTGGAAGTTGTGTTCCATCAAGGAAAAACATCAGTTTGCTGAACATAAAAAAACTGAAGCCTGTGACCAGGAAAAATGCAGTCCAGGAGAACTGTTTCATTTCATTATCTTCCATAGGTTAGTTTTTAGATTACCAAATATAGATTCAAAAATGCGATCAATGGTAGAGGGTACGATGGTCAACTTCTTTTTTTAATAATAAATACTTAGCGGTACGTAAGGTTAAATAACTGCAAGCAGCCTGCCAGTGAGGGGAATTGTGAATAAAAAAACCACCGTTCGGGTGGTTTTGCGTATTTCTGCAAGTGAGAATTACCATTTACAACAGCATCATTACCGGGTTCTCTAAGTATTTTTTGAACGTTTGCAGGAAAGCGGCTCCTGTTGCACCATCCACACTTCGGTGATCACAACTCAGTGTTATCTTCATCATATTGCTTACGCCAAACCCTTCCGGTTTTTTTACCACCACTTCTTTTATTTTTCCAACGGCCATGATGCAACTATCGGGAGGATTGATGATGGCAGTAAATTCATCAATATCCATCATCCCCAGGTTGGAGATAGTAAAAGTGTTGCCGGTAAATTCATTGGGCTGTAATTTTTTACTCTTCGCTTTTCCCGCCAGTTCCTTTGCTTCACCTGCGATTTGGGGTAGTGATTTTTGATCAGCAAAACGGACCACCGGAACGATCAGTCCATCTTCAATTGCAACGGCAACTCCGATATGAATATGACTCCAGCGGCGGATCTTATCGCCAAGCCATGAAGCATTTACAGCCGGGTGCTGGCGAAGTGCCAATGCAGCAGCTTTTATGACCAGGTCATTAAAACTTATTTTAACAGGGCTTACTTCATTCAATTGCGTTCTTGCTGAGATGGCATTGTCCATATTGATCTCCATCGTAAGATAGAAATGCGGTGCACTGAATTTACTTTCTCCCAAACGTTTGGCAATAACGCCCCGTATTTGTGAATTTGGAATATCAGTATATCCTTCTGCTGCTGTCGCCACATCAAATTGTTTGATTGGGATCGTAGTATTGACTTCAGATTCCGAACGCTGAACTCCCGGCTCTTTAAAGCTATCAATATCGGATTTTGTGATCCTTCCTCCATCACCACTGCCATGAACCAGTTTCAGGTCAACACCTTTTTCTTTCGCCAGTTTTTTTGCAAGAGGCGATGCTTTCACTCTTCCATTCTCGTTACTGGTTACTGTTTGCTGGCTGGCTGTTATTGTGGTACCTGCTACAGAGGGCTGAGACTTTTGCTGAGAAGAAATTTCTTTCTTTTCACTTTTTACTTCTGATTTTTGACTGACTCCCGGCTTTACTGCTGCTATGATCGCATCAACATCTACGTTTGCTTTTTCGCCAATGATACAGAGTAATGCATTGACAGGAATTTTTTCTCCTTTCTGTGCACCTATATATAATAATGTACCATTCTTATAACTCTCCAGTTCCATCGTAGCTTTATCCGTTTCAATATCTGCCAGCACTTCGCCTTTCTTTACAGCATCACCCACATTTTTATGCCATGAAGCGATCACACCTTCTTCCATAGTATCACTGAGCCTTGGCATTAATACCACTTCATCCATTTTTGAAACATCGAGGGAAGAAGTTTGAGGTTTGGGGTTTGAGGTTTGAGGTTGGGCCTCCATTTTTTGAACAGGCTCTTCCTTCTTCTCAGTTTTCACTTCTGACTTCTGAGCCCCTTTTAGTAGAGAAGAAATATCTTCTCCCGGTTTACCAACAATGGCCAACAAATCATCTACCTGTAGCTTGCCACCTTTTTCGCTACCAATATGTAAAAGCGTACCGTCTTTATAACTTTCCAGTTCCATCGTGGCCTTATCAGTTTCTATTTCGGCCAGGAGGTCGCCTTTCTTTATAATATCACCAACTTTTTTATGCCATGCTGCAATGACTCCTTCGGTCATTGTATCGCTGAGACGGGGCATTAATATCACTTCGGCCATTGCCTGGGAATTTTGGCCGAAATTAAGGTAAAATGGGGAATGACGAATGTGATACAATGCTCTTTCAAAACGGCCCCTCGTTTTTATGATCCTCTCTTTTCAATGAAATTTTTCCTTTTGAGTCAAAAGAAAAGTAAAGAGTGCAGTGACCGTCTGTGAGGAAGCCATATTGACAATGAAAAGATGTTTTGTACCACTGACCTGGCTCAAAGCTTACAATATTGGATTTCACATCCCCTTTGCCAGGCAGATACCAGCGATACCATTTGTTACTTTTTGAAAACCATATTGTCTTTCTTGTTTTTCTTTTGATTTCGTATCTCATGTGGTACATCCTGTGCTGTATCCGGTAATATTCCACAGGTCTCTTTAGTCCTGCCGGAGTGTATATCACTACACCGGATTCCATCCGGATAGTGTCGGCCGGTCTTTCTTCCAGTATATTAAGCCTGTCAAAGCTATCAATACGCTCTTGAAAATTATTAAATCTCTCCTTGGATTCGCCTGTCAGCAGCTCGGCCGTTTCTTTATTGGTGAGAGCCCAGAGGTCATTGGCAACATATCTTTCAACAACATTGTATTCAGAAGGAAACCCGGCGGAATCGGGTTTTTTTACTGATAGTTTTTCAACTGCCAGGCTTTCATAAAACCGGTAATTCTGTGTAATCTTCTTTTTAGTAATAGAAAATTTAGTGGTGCATCCCGCAAGAAGGATAAAACAAAAAATAATGAAATTCCATTTCTGTTTCATTATGGCTATAGTTCGAAAATAGTTCAATAGTCGAGTTCAAGCTTCAGGCGGTCCTTCAGTTCCTTTACCAAGGGGTATTGTTCAGCCATTTTTATGAACTGTTCTTTCGAAGTAAGAGAAATCTCTTTTGGTTTATCACCTGCTTTTTTTTCTTCAACGACAACACTGAATTGCAGCAGCCGGTTTTGTAATTTTTCCTGTAAGAAGGCAAACAATTTATTTCTGTCCTGCTCGATGAATTGTTTCTCGATGGTATCAGCTGTTATGGCCTCAAACGTATTTTCATCTTTTATCCGGAGAACAGCCATTTCAAAACAATGGGCAGAGGGTTTTTTAGCTTCTTTTAATGATAAGGTATATTCATTCCAGGCTTTTGTCAACATTTCTTCCTGCAAAGGATGATTGGAATGACCATTCCCATTGTTACCGTTTTGCTGGTATTGCTTGCGGATCTTGTCTAAGGCAGAGAGTTTATTGGATGCTGGATTCTGGATGCTGGATTCTGGATCCTGGTTGCTTGCAGCTTGCGGCTTGTGGCTTGTAGCCTTTTCTTCTTTTATTACTGGTGTTTCAATAATGAGTTTAGCAGTTGCAGTTTGTCTATTGCCTGTTGCATCTTTGATCTGGAAAGGAGTGATGCTTCGGAAAGCAAGTGGTTTTGCTGTATCAGTCAATTTTTTTTTACTTATCCCGTTTATGCCTGCTGAAATTTCCAGGGCCTGTTGCAGGTAGCAGAGTTTTATTAATGCTAATTCTACATGCAGTTTTTTATTACGGGCAGCTTTATAATTTATTTCTGCATCATTTAAGATATTCAATGCGCTGATAAGAAATGCAGGAGATACATTTTTGGCGGTGCTTATATATTTGTCTTTAAAGCTTTCTACTACGTCCAGCAGGCCCGCAGCTTTTTCATCTTTACACACCAGCAGGTTGCGGATGAATTCTGCATAACCATTCAATACAAGATCGCCTTCAAATCCTTTGCGGTTGATCTCATCATATAACAACATAGCGCCGGCAAGATCCTGTTGCTGCATAGTAGAGAGCAACCTGAAATAACAATCGGCATCCAAAATATTCAGGTGCTCCAGCGTGTTGGCATAATTCAATTCACCATTCGTAAAGCTGACGATCTTATCAAGAATGCTCAGCGCATCTCTCATGCAACCTTCACTTTTTTGTGCAATGACCTGGAGGGCTGCTTTATCTGCTGTGATCTCTTCTTTTTTGCAGATCTCTTCGAGGTGTTCAACCGTATCATTGGTAGTGATGCGTTTGAAATCGAATATCTGGCAACGGCTGAGAATAGTGGGAAGTATCTTGTGTTTTTCCGTAGTAGCTAAAATAAAGATAGCATAGGGTGGTGGTTCTTCCAATGTTTTTAAAAATGCATTGAAGGCAGAAGAACTCAGCATGTGTACCTCGTCTATCACATATACTTTGTATCTGCCGGTTTGCGGAACAAACCGTACCTGGTCAACTAAGTCACGGATATTATCAACAGAATTATTTGATGCAGCATCCAGTTCAAAATAATTCATTGAAGCGCCATCATTAAAAGAATGACAGGATTGGCATTCATTGCAAGCTTCGCCGTCATTGGTTGGCTTTTCGCAGTTGATCGTTTTAGCTAATATCCTTGCACAGGTTGTTTTACCCACACCTCTTGGCCCGCAAAATAAAAATGCATGGGCCAGTTGCTGGTTCCTGATCGCATTTTTCAATGTGGTAGTGATATGCGATTGTCCAACAACCGTATCAAATGCCTGTGGCCTGTATTTTCTTGCTGAAACGATGAACTTATCCACGAGTCGGTAGTCTTTAGTCGGGAGTCATTAGTCTGACTCGAAACAAAAATAAGCTTTTCAAGGTTAGCAAAACTGACTACCGATTCCTGGCTACAATAATATCGGGTGCTGTTTAAATTCTTTTGTTCTGTCAAATAAATAACGATAAGTAGTGAGTATGCGGCTGCGGTTACCGGCAATGGTTTCTGCCACATTCACCATTTTGGGATTAAATTCACCGATCCATTGCATTTCATAATCATCATAAATGGGTTTGCCTACCTTATAATCACCATTTTCAATTTTCAGATTTTGGATCAGTTTACATCCTTCTACGATCACATAACTGTCGGCTCCCATGCCCTGGAACTCCGGTATGATCCCAAACACCAGCCCGACAAATCTCCTGTTCGTCTTCGTTGCTTTGAGCCAAAGAAATTTTAATTTATGAAACAAGCTGAATTTTCCTTTCAGGTATTTGAACCACTGGTTCAGGTCGGGAAGATTGATCCACATGCCGATCGGCTCTCCTTTATAATAGATGAACCAATTGATCCGTTCATCCATTACCGGTTTCATTGACTGAAACATTTTTCGCACTACTTTTTCTTCCAGTTGTTTTAAACCACCATGCCCTGCCCATGCTTTGTTGTAAACAATAGTAAAATCTTTTGCAAACTTATCAAGCTGCTTTTTTTTCATATTATCAGAGCTGAAATTGGGGTCTTTGGCACATTCGGCATGACGATCATAGAACTTTTGCTGCAGGCGGGTACTGGCTTTCATTCCAAAACAGATCTGGTTGAAATAATTTTTGAAACCATAATTCTCAAACAATGACTGGTAATAAGGCGGATTAAAATTCATGCAATATAAAGGAGGGATATCGGTACCCTTCACTACTAACCCCCACCAGCGGTCTCTTTCACCAAAATTGACAGGCCCGTCCATTGCTTCCATACCCCGTTGCATCAGCCAGTGTTTAGCCACATCAAAAAGCATATCCGCTGCTGCCTGGTCATTGATGCAATCAAAAAAACCAATACCACCAACAGGTACATCATCACCTTTGTTCTTATATTTTTTATTCGTAAAAGCAGCAATGCGGCCGATGAATTTGCCGGCATGATCTTTTATTATCCATCTTGCAGCTTCGCCATGCCGAAAGGTTTTATTCTTCTTTGGATCAAAAACATCATTCACATCCTTGTGAAGCGGATGAATGTAATGCGGGTTGTTTTTGTTCAATTCCTCATTCACTTTCAGGAATTCTTTTGCAAGACCGGGTGTAATTACTTCAATAAGATTCATGCTGGTAGCCATTGTTGCAAAAGTAGAGGTAAGCGGCTAAAAAAATACCTTCAGTAATGAAGCTGTTTTAATAAATTTAGTATGCCATGCTCTCAGCCCTGAAGTTCATATATAGTTTGACAGGAGGATTATTCATTTGTATGGGTACGCTCCGTGGTCAGGTGAAGGATAGCCTGGTATCGCAGGAATTAGTGGATCTTTTTCTGAAACAGCTGGATTCACTCCCTTCCCTCATTGCTGACGGAAAAATGCAGCGCATCCATTCAGGGTGTTTATTGCCCGGGCACATCGAGTACCACCGGGTGGTTAACGGGATCCATTATTATTTTCCGGACGATGCACTCCGCCTGGATAAAAGGAAAAGACCCGGGTATGCCCGGATGCATGCCATAAAAAATCAAACACTTTATTATTATGAGAAAAAGGAATATACAAAAGCAATCCGCTTATTCGAAGCGGCCCTGCAAATAGCGAAAGAGAATAAGTTTTATTTTGAAGAATTGCACAACCTGCGTCCCGGGTTGAATAATAATTGCTTTCTTTCCGGCGATTTTGAAACAGCCATGAGGGTATCTACAGAAGGCTTAGCCACTGCTGAAATGATCGGCGATAAAAAACAGGCTGCCCATTTCAATAATGCGATTGGCTGTATCCATCTCAAGCTCGGGAACCATCCGGATGCAAGACGCTATTTCACCAATGAATTAAAAGGTGCTAAGGAGTTAAGAGATACATCAACTACCGGGCATGCCTTACTCAACCTCGCCGATCTTGCCGTAGCTGAAAAAGACTATGATAAAGCAATAGCCTATCTCGATGAAGCATTGATGACCTACCGGTCAAAGAAAAGTTCCGGCACTTTTACGCCGGTTGAAAGAGAAGGTTATATAGCCAATAAAAAAGCCAGTGTCTTTAAACTAAAAGGTGATCATAAAAAGGCGATGCCGCTTGTTTTAACAGCTCTTGCAATACTAAGAGAAAACGAAGCTGCATTCAACGCTTATGATAAAGCTGAGATCTATATCAACACCGCCGATATTTATAATCATGTGTTACTCCCCGACAGCGCTATTCTTTTTTCACAAAAAGGGATGGAGATTGCCAGGTCCATTATTCATCGTGAGTTTATGCGGGATGCTTATGAACAATTGGCAATTGCCTATTCTCAAAAACATGATTTCCCCAAAGCCTTTACTTATCAAAAACTTTTTACAAAGCTAAAAGACAGTATTGCCGAGGAAACCAACCAGCGGGAGATCTACCAGCGGGAAGCGGCTTTGCAATTGGAATTACAACGACAAATGCAGCAGTCAACCCTTCAACGACAGCGCACCTGGAGAAATATCATTATCGGTATAGCAGTATTATCTATTGTTATGGTGATTTTTTTATACAACCGCTACCGGTTGAAGCAAAAGAACAGGTATCAAAAGGAACTGAACCGCCAGCAAATAGAGTTGTTCAATGCTATCGCTGCAACACAGGAACAGGAACGGAAACGTATTGCGCAGGATATTCATGACAGTTTGGGATCGATACTTTCAGCAGCCAAATTAAAAATGGCGGAAGTAAAAGACAATAAACCTGAATTGTCCGGCGATGAAAAGTTCATCTCGGGGATCAACCTGCTGGATGAAGCATCTTCTGAGCTTCGCAATATCTCGCATAATATCATGCCGGCTACTTTATCCAAACTTGGGTTGGTGCCCGCACTTAAAAATTTGGCGGAAAAAATATCTACACACAAAGGGTTGCAGGTGCATTTTATCGCACATGAATTAGATAGCAGGCTCGAGGAGCAAACCGAGATCAGTGTTTACCGTATTGTTCTTGAACTTATCAACAATGTGGTAAAACATGCTGCTGCTACCAAAGCCACTGTTCAACTGATAAAATATCCTGACCATATTAATATAACGGTAGAAGACAACGGAAAAGGTTTTGATGCGGTGAAAATGAATGAAGAAAAAACCGGGATAGGACTTGGAAATGTGATGGCGAGGGTGGAGTATCTCAAGGGTAAACTGGATATTGACACAATGCCGGGCAAAGGAACGACGGTAGTGGTGGATATACCTTTTGCTTGATGAAATACCAATTAGTTGGTAGTATGCTGAGATGTGCGGCTATATTAAATTTGAATAGTGGTAACTACAAAAAAAATACAACTACTCATTGCAGATGACCATGCTATTTTGCGGGACGGAATTGTTTCTTTGTTACGATCCGAACCGGCATTCCATATTGCCTGCACAGCATCTGATGGATACGAGGTTTTGGAAATGATCAATGCTCATGCAGTGGATGTTTGCCTGCTTGATATTAATATGCCCCGCCTTGATGGAATTGAGACCGCTAAACTAATACGGGAAAAAAAGCCGGGTATAAAGATCATCATGCTCACTACCTATAACGACAGGGAGATCATCTCTGAACTCGTTCACCTGGGGGTGGCGGGATACCTGCTAAAAAATTCAGATAAACAGGAACTGGTAGAAGCTATTCATAAAGTGATGAAAGGGCGGCATTATTTCAGTGAAGAAGTGGAGAAAATCATACTGGAAGGGTTAACAGACAAAAAAAGCCCAGAAGTAATTCCGCTGACGGAAAGAGAACTTGAAGTGGTGCAATTGCTGGCCAAAGAGTACACTAATGATAAAATTGCTTCTGAGCTTCATATCAGTTTTCGTACAGTGGAAACACACCGGAAAAATATCATGCAGAAAACAAAAGCTAATAACCTGGCCGGATTGATGAAATTTGCTTACAGTAAAGGGTTGATAAAATAACAGGGGTATTAACTTTTCTTGTAACAATAAATTTTGAACTAACCAGTTTCATCAGTATGCCGAAGTACACCACCACCTTGTTCATGGCATTGATCAGTATTTATTCTTTTGCGCAAAAATCAGTTCGTAAGGATACCGTTGAAGAATGGAAACTGGAAAAATCTGTCTTAAAAAAGTTACCCTTTGATCTTAGTTATATCCCGGCAAAAAGTTTTACCAGTCTTGTCCGTACCGGCAATGATTCGGCTTCATCCTATCGCTCCCGGATTGTATCGGTAAGATCATTTTATATAAGCCAAACAGAAGTTACCAATAAGGAATACAGGGATTTTGTTCATTATGTAAGAGATTCTATTGCTCATACATTGCTCCTTAATTTCAAAAGTGAGAACAAAGAGATTGATTGGAAGAAAAATATTAATTGGAATGATGACCGTTTGGATGCTATGATGATACCGGCAGAAGAAAGGATATTAGGAAGAAAAGAGATAGATCCGGTAAAACTAAATTTTGAGATCAGTTATTTCGGACAAAAAGAGATCATTACTGTTTGTCCCGATACGTTGAGGTGGCTAAGCGACTTCAGTTACTCATACAATGAACTGTTAGCAAAGAGATATTTTTCGCATTCCGGTTATAATAATTATCCTGTCGTTGGGGTTAGCCTGAAACAGGCAATGGCTTTTTGCCAATGGAAAACGAAACAGGTCAATGCTAATGTCATTGTCCGGTTGCCCACTAATGCCGAGTGGGAATCGGCTGCTATTGGAGAAAAAGATACAGCTGTCGCTTTTGCAGGTAAGAAGCCTTACAAATGCAATTTCGGTACGATCCCCAGCACTGCGGGTGGTATTGGTAAGGCTTATGACGACGATGGTTTTTTTTATACCGGTCCTGTCAAAAGTTTTTCTTCAGAAAGCTATGGACTCTTCGATATGAAAGGTAATGTGGCTGAATGGACGTCAACTGCATTGGATGAAATTCAAAATGTGGAAGTAAAAGCGGAAAAACAAAAACGATTATTTATTGTAAAGGGTGGCGGATGGAACAGCACCATTTATTATTTACAACCCGGCGCCTGCCAGTTCTATAATGCTGAGGCGGCCAACACCTGGACAGGTTTCAGGTATGTGGTGGAGGTAAAGAAAAATTAATTACTACTTAAAAATTTTTTATGAAAAGATATACGGTCACCCTTTTCCTGGGTTTGTTTTTTTTACAAGCTTCTGCCCAGTATTATTCAATACCGGTCCGGCATGATACAGCTTTCCAGTGGGCGGCTGAATGTGATAAAATAATTAACCTGACGCCTAAAGCAAGTGAACACAGTTTGAAGAAATGGTACTTGGGTAAACTCAGAAATTCATCTGTTGCGGCCTACAAAAGGAATGCGGAAAGTAATTCTGTTTCATCTTACACTTTATCAATGCCCGAGTTAAAAACGCAGGATTGGCTGAAAGGATTTTCTATTGAGCTTTCACCACATAAACATCCGCAGGAATGGTACTTTTTTGATACGACAATGCCCGCAGATGATTATAACCGCTATAAAGCAAGGGTGAGAAACTTAAACGTAGCGGCTGCTCCTTGTTGTGGTTGTGATGATGCAGATGCATTCCGTTCAAAACAAATATTGAATTACAAAAATGGCAAATTCAATATTCACAATCTTTTTATCTCACCGCTTTGTGCAAGACAAACCGAAAAGCCACCTGCCGACTGGTACCCTTTGTGTAATGTGGCATATAATGGAAATACGGAAAGAAAGTTTCCCGGGCTCAGTAATGATGTGGTCCTGCTGAATACAAATGAAATTGATTATGATTTTAACAGGGAAAAACCTTCTCTCTTTGACAGTGTGCTGACTGTTTATAAAACAGATATCGGCAGTCTTATTTACCAGGATATTTTGAAAGGAAAACTAAAAGCTGTTGATACGGAAACGGGTAAAATGATACCTGTCAAAAAAATATTGACAATAGGAATGCCGGCCGATACAGTAGCAGTTTATGATATTAATGATCCCTCAAAAATTGTTGAATATAGAGTGCTTCAGCAGGAAAGAAGCTCCAGCGACTTTAATCGTATCCGTATAAAGCAGGACCTGTATTTCGATTTTAAGAATGAGAGACTGTATTCTGTTATCCTGTCGGTCACAGTAATGCAGGTATTTAAATCTTATGATGGAACGATAAGGGGTCAATCGCCTTTTTGCCGGTTGGAGTAAACCTACCAACTACTTGGTATTTTTTTAACCTGCGATACGATCTACTTTTAAGCAGTAGTTATCATTGTTTCTAAAACACCATCAAATGAAAAAGATTCTCCTGTGTTGTTTGTTCATTGGTATTATGAATAGCATATATACTCAAACAGGAAAGTATTTTACAGCAGAGAGTTCAAAATGTAAAGTTGTCAAAGTTTTTATTGATAGCCGGGTACAACAGTTTGCTGATAATGGTATCCGCATAACCTGGGATGGAGATTGCAGTAATGGTTTTGCAAGTGGCAAAGGAACATTGTATGTTTTTTGCGATACAAAAAGTGATGGAAAATTCGGCATATTATATGAAGGTACCCTGGCGGCGGGAAAAAAAAGCGGTTATGGCTGGCTTGTTGTATTCGACCCGCTTAACGGCCAGGCGATAAATGAACAAATACCTTTTTTTTCGTTCCTTTATCGTTACGAATACAAGGGCTCTTTTAAGAATGATGAGTTTGATGGTTACGGTGAGTTCACAACAAATTATCCATATCCGTTGCCCGCATCTGCTTCCGAAAGCGATATAGCAGCAAACCAAAGACTCAGATTGTATATGCCTTTTTGGAGAACAGATATTTATTTCTCTGAGTACAAAGGCAATTTTGTCAACGGAAAAATTGCTGATACCGGGAATGGGACTGGTATAACAAGCCGGATGAAATGGTTTGCCAACACGGTCAGGTACACAGGCGCTATAAAGAAGGGTATCCCTAATGGTAATGGCAGAATTGATGAGGCAAATGTCTTTCCATTGCCCAACGAACAGTCTTTTCTTGCTGCATCCGGAAATTTTGTGAACGGGGTTTTAAACGGATATGGAAAAGAAACAGGAAGATATTTTGAATATGAAGGAGAGTTTTTGAATGGAGTGCGGGAAGGGAAAGGTAAATTGACATTTTATGAGTGGTCGGCGGATAAACCAAATGGCTATCTGAATTACAGCAGAAAATTATCAAGCATTGTCGAAGGAGATTTCAAAAACGGAAATGCAAATGGTTTTTGTACGATCTATTATCAGAACAGCGCTGCTTATAAATATACCGGGCCTATGAAAAATGGAGACAGAGAAGGAACCGGTGAAGTTGAATTTCTTGATGGTTCAAAGTTCAGAGGTAATTTCAGGAGTGGGGTAAGAGTGGGCAGCGGTAGCCGGCAATTTGCCGATGGCAGTCGTTTCAGCGGCGAATACATGAACGATAAGCCTGTAAATGGTACTATGTACTATAAAGATGGAGCCAAGTATGAGGGCGGGTTCACATCAGTGGAAGAGGTTGACAGGTCGGGAAAAAAGATAAACATGTATAAAAGGCATGGCAGCGGTACCATGACAGAGAAAGATGGGAGAAGATACAATGTGAACTGCAACAATGATAATTGCACTGAAACCAATTGAATGTTGATCAGCAAAGACCGATCTTTTCTAACAGCAATTGTTTTTCACTTTGGGATAAAGTAAGATTGAAGGCTTTTTCAAAGTAAAGCCTGGCATTTTCTTTTTCATTCATATCAAAATATATCTCGCCGATAGAAGCATAATAAAGATGATGTTGCTCCAATCCTTTAATAGCTTGTAATTCCTGCAATGCCTTTTGCTTATTGATGGCATAAGCGGATGCGATTGCTTTATTCATAGCTACAACAGGATTGGGCTGCAATTGATACAACATCTCGTACAGATCATAAATACTTTTCCAGTCTGTTTGTTCAAAAGAAGGAGAGGCGGCATGCAATGATGCAATAGCCGCTTCAAAATGATAGGTTGATACTTCGAAAGGTTCGGCAGCGCTGTCGAGGTAATCAAACCCTTTTTGAATCAATGGCCGGTACCACTTATTCCGGTCCTGGTATTTTAACAGGATGATATTCCCTTTATCATCCAGCCTTGTATTCAGTCTTGATGATTGAAAACACATGAGCGAAAGCAATGCCCTGCTTCTTGGGTAATTGGTCAGCCGGTGTTGTGTAAGTAATAAGCACAGACGCATAGCTTCCTCGCAAAGGTCTTCCCGGATTATTTTTTCGGGATGAGAGGAATTATATCCTTCATTGAATAAAAGGTAAAGTGATTTTAATACTGAATCGATCCGGCCGGGCAATTCATTTCCCTGTGGTACTTCCAATTCAATTTTTTCAGCTTTGATCTTTTCTTTGGCCCTGTAAATCCTTTTACTGATGGTCTCATCATTGGTCAGAAAACTCCTGGCGATCTCTTTTATACTAAGACCACAAAGTGTTTTTAATGTCAATGCGATCTGCGATTCAGCAGGAATAGATGGATGACAACAAGCGAACATCATCTGTAACTGGCTATCCTGTATCTCATTTTCCAGGAAAGAATTATTTACTGTTAATGACAAAGAATATTCTGACTGGAGCAGGTAGCTGTATTGAGGGGCGATCTCTTTGAATTTTTTTTCTCTGCGGAGAAGATCAATGGCTTTATTCTTTGCAGTGCGGTATAACCAGGCAGAAGGATTATCCGGGATATTGCCATAACTCCAGCTTGTCATGGCCTGGTACAATGTATCCTGCACAATGTCCTGCGCAGCTTCTATATTTTTCAGACCCAGCAGTCTTGATAAAACAGAAACCATCTTTCCCGACTCATGCCGGAAAAGATGGTCAACGATCTTATTGATATTATTTTCCTGTGTACTCACATATCAAATTTCATACACTGCCTTACCTGTATGCTGCCACCGGATTTATAATCAGGATAATCGTCGCAAAGAGCAATCGCTTCAGCGTAATTATCTGCATTTACAATAAAATATCCGCCTACTACTTCTTTACCCTCGGTATAAGGGCCGTCAGTAACTGACGATACACTGCCTTTCACCAGTTTTCCACCCGGAAGCAACGCTTCTCCTCCGGCATATTTACCGGATTTGGCAAGTTTGTCCACCCAGGCCATCCATTTATTCATATTGGCCTGCATCTCTTCGGGTGAACTGTCTGGCGACATCCCGCCATGAAAAATAAGCATGAACTTTTCCATAATAGTTGTTTTAATTAGTTTAAAGTTAATTGTTCATCTCTAAGACGAATGGAATTTCTTATTCCGGACAAGAATTAAATTTATTTAAGGCAAAAAGAAATAACGGTCAGGCAATCTGCTGCATTTCAGTGAGTTTTTTATATACCCCGTCTTCAATTTCAACCAGGTCATTATGATGTCCCCGTTCAATGATTCGACCGTCGTGTAATACAATGATCTCATCTGCTTCTTTGATAGTACTGAGGCGGTGAGCAATAACAAGTGTGGTCCTGTCTTTCATTAACCTGCTTAATGCCTCCTGTACCGTTCTTTCAGATTCTGTATCTAAAGAGGATGTGGCCTCATCAAGAATAAGGATGGAAGGATTTTTTAAAACAGCCCTTGCAATGCATAATCGTTGCCGTTGTCCGCCGGACAGTCGGATTCCTCTGTCGCCGGTAATCGTTTGGTAGCCGTTCTCGGTCTGCATAATAAAATCATGAGCATTTGCAATCTTAGCTGCTGTAATCACTTCTTCTTCCGACGCTTCAGGCCTTCCGAGGGCGATATTGTTGAGAATAGTATCATTGAACAAAAAGATCTCCTGTGTCACAAAACTCATTACTGTCCGCAGCGATTCCATTTTATAATCACGGACATCAAGGCCATCTACCAATACAGCGCCTTTTTTTACATCATAAAAACGGGGTACCAGGTCCGCTATCGTTGATTTTCCAACACCGCTTGGCCCGATCAATGCAACGGTCTTTCCTTTTTCAATAATAAATGAAACATCTTTCAGGACAAGCGTATCGCTATAAGCAAAATCAACATTTCTGAATTCAATTGAATGTTTGAATTCTTTCAGTTCTATTGCATTTTCTTTATCCGATATTTCAATAGGTTTATCAATGACCTCCAATATCCTTTCACCGGCGCCACGGCCTCTTTGAATATTGGCTCCGGCAATAACCATGGCTTTGGCAGGCCTCAGTACCTGTGAAAAGATGGCAATAAAAGCAATGAACTCACTGGCCTGTATGCCGGCGGCACTTTGCCCGTTTTTTAAAATCAGGCTTCCGCCATATAATAATATACCAGCCACTACGATCACACCGGCTGCTTCAGAAAATGCTGGAGCCATTTCTCTCCTTTTAAACCCCTGGAGACTTGCTTTGCGGTAAAAATCATTTTCCCGGCTGAATTTTTTTAGAATAAATCCAGTGGCATTAAATGCCCGGATGATCCGCATACCTGTAAGTGTTTCATCCATGATGGTCAGTAATCGGCCAATAGAAGCCTGTGCATCTTTTGCATCTCTCTTTAATTTTTTCTGAATAGTGGCAATACCCAATGCAGAGATGGGAATGATGAATAAAGTGAAAAGGGTAAGTTGTGGCGAAATAGCAAATAAAGCTATAAAGTATCCTATCACCAGGGAAGGTTCTTTAAACATCACTTCCAGCGATCCGGCAGCTACCGATTCTATTTCAAAGACATCTGAATTCATCCTCGATAGCAGGTCGCCTTTATGTTCTTTGGTGAAAAAGCCCATCTGGAGATGATTGATCTTTTCGAACAATGCTTCCCGGATCCTTTTTACCAATAATGTTCTTGCTTTGATCAGGGTTCTTTGCGCCAGGTACCGGAACAAGTTGGTGAGCAATACTGCACAGACAATAATAAATGTGATAAAGTATAAAGCATAGACCGGGTTCATTGCTTTTAGCCGGTAAACTTCATAATAGAATATGTCTCTGAAAAAACTGGTGGATAAAGAAAAAGCCGGAGCTGCTATTGTTTCATTACCTGAAACCGGATCAAATAAAACATTGAGCAGTGGAATAATAAGTGCAAACTGAAAGACACTGAATACAACTGCAAGCAGAGTGAATATAAAAAAAGGAGGCAAAAACCACCGGTAAGGCCGGGCATATGCTAAAAGACGGCGGTAAACTTTCATGCAATACTGTCAAAATTACTCAATAAAGTGTGCGATAGACTTCCAGGTATTGCTTTGCAGCGCTATCCCAGTTAAAATTTCTTCCTCTTTCCATAATACGTTCCCGTAACCCATTCTTATTGTATTCCTTCATTCCATTATAAAAAACAGTTTCCATGTGGTCAGGCTGAAAATCTTTAAAATAAAAAGATACATCCCCGCCAATTTCGGGCAGGGCTGTTTTTTCTGAAAGAAACAAAGGTTTTCCGCAACTCATGGCTTCGGTCACAGGCAATCCAAATCCTTCTGATACCGAAGGAAGGGCAAAGGCGCTGCAGTTATTGAAATACCAGGACTTTTCATTTTCTGAAACTATACCAAGCAAATGAACATTCTGCTCAACACCCAATTTGACGGATTCTTCCTGAATTAACGATAGATAATGGGCATCATCAAATTTTCCGGCGATCAGCAATTCCATGGTATTATGCTTCAGCAGCGGTAGCAGCACATGAAAATTTTTTTTGCGATGAATAACACCGATGGAAAACAGGAAAGGTTTTTTGGGCCGGTAGGATTGAGGGGTCAGTTCTGATTTTTGCAGCAGGTTGGTACCGTTATGAATTACATGCAGCGGTTTATTTTTTATATCACAATATTGCAGCACATCTTTTTTGCTGTATTCAGATACACATATAATAGTATCGGCCCGGTTGATCAACCCCTGTAAATAGCGCAGGTATTTCTGTTTTTTACTACCCGGTTTTTTTTCATCATACATAAAGTTCAGGTCATGTATGGATAAAACCACTTTGATCTTCCTGTTCCGCAGGGGCATGTAATGTGTATTCTGATAAGTGGAGTGCCAGATGTCAAATTTTTGGATGGAAGGCAAGATGAATTTATGCCGTGGATATTGTGTAAAGTGATTGGAAGACCTGAAAGACCATTGTTGTTCCCATGATGGTGTGTAGAAAAATAATTCTTCCTGATGCAGGTCAATATTCTTTTCGAGATGCATTCCCAGGTTGAGGCAATAGTGGTAAAGCCCGGTATTGGCGAACTTCATTCTTTCACAGTCAAACAGGATTTTACGCATCGTTTCATGGCTTTTCAAATTATAACTAAAACAATACTACAAACTATTTCCATCAACCAGGTTGACAGAAGTCATTCAGGCATATGGTAAATCTCATGTAAGCAAATGTAACCAACTGGTTTATTTTACATTTATATTTCGGGACCAATGGCCGGTTGGTTACTTTTTGCCAGTTCAAAATGACAAACATAATGATACAGGAACCCGGATTACAAATGAAAGCACACGAGAAAGAGATCATTTTGGATTGCGACCTGATGAAATATCCTCATTCCGGTTTATATCATTATTGCCTGAACCTTGGTCTTTCTGTTCAATCCCTGCTGGAAAATGAAAAGGATATCAGCATTTCATTTTATGTGCCTCCCTCAGAGGCAAGATCTTTTGGTGCAGGGGCCCGTCATATAGTTGAAAGAAGAAGTTTCTGGAATATTCTCAACCCATTTCAGAAGCATTGTCATATATGGCATGCGCCGTTCCAATCGGGAAGGATATTTCCTGATAAAAAAAAATATCCAAATATCCGGGTACTGCTGACCATTCATGACCTGAACCCCCTTCATGAAGGCAAACCTGAAAAAGAAAAGCAGAAAAACCTGTTGCATACGCAATCATTGATTGATAAAAGTGATGCGATTGTTTGTATATCGGAGTTTTGTAAAAAAGATGTGCTTCAAAACTGCGAAACAGGCGGCAAACCAGTTTATGTCATTCATAATGGAATGCATAAAGTTCATTTGCCGGGTCTCAATGGAAAGACCTACAAACCATCCAGGCCCTTCCTTTTTGGAATGGGGTATGTTAATGCAAAAAAAAACTACCATGTATTACTGCCACTATTGAAAAATGAACAGGTGGAAATGGTCATTGCAGGGAAATTAGACGACCCGGAATATATTGAAGCCATGAAAAAGCAAGCCTTGCAGATGGGCGTAGATGACAGATTGCATATCGTGGGACCGGTATCAGAAGCTGAGAAGGCTTGGTATTTTCAAAACTGTTTCGCATTCGTTCATCCATCGCTGGCAGAAGGTTTTGGCGCCCCGGTAGTAGAAGCTATGCAGTTTGGTAAACCACTTTTTCTTTCTTCGCTTACATCCCTGCCGGAAATAGGGGGGAACGCTGCATTTTATTTCTCTTCATTTGATCCTGACCATATGTGCCAGGTATTTGAACAGGGAATGACCCGGTATGAAAATGAAAACATGTCGCAGCGAATTATCAAACGGGGGCAACTATTCAACTGGGAGGAAAAAGCAAAACAATACCTCGAAGTTTACCGATCTTTATTTTAATGGAAGAGAAAAGAAAATCAGAATTATGCAAAGCAAAGGACTGGCAAACCGGCTGGTACCAGCGATGGTGTAGAGAAATGAATGAATCACCAAGGTTTCACCGCAAGCAATGGGAATTTGTTTTTGTCATGCAGGCTTTATGGGAAAGAGATTGTATTGAAAAAAATAAAAAAGGATTGGTCTTTGCTGTTGGCACAGAACCCTGCCCGTCCATATTTGCAAAATATGGCTGCGATATTCTTGCTACTGATATTCAGACTGAGAAGGGGATTGAAATGGGGTGGAACAATGGAGACCAGCTTTGTTTCGGGATCGAGTCGTTGAACCAACGCAAACTCTGTGATGATAAAACGTTTAGAGAACATGTTACTTATCAGCCGGTGGATATGAACGATATTCCAAACACCTTAACCGGTTTTGATTTTAACTGGTCGAGTTGTTCATTTGAACATCTTGGTTCTATTGAAAAAGGATTTTTATTTTTAAAGAACCAACTGAAGACACTTAAACCCGGAGGTTGGGCCGTACATACCACTGAATTTAATATTTCCTCCAATGAAAAAACAATTGAAACGGGAGATACTGTTGTTTACCGGAAAAGAGATTTAGATGCAATAGCAGGTGAATTGAGATCAATGGGACACTTCGTGGAAGAAACAGATTTTTCAAGTGGTGATGAACCCGAAGACCTCCATATTGATTTTTTGCCTCATAAGCAGGATATACACCTGAAACTACAACTGGATGATTTTGTAGTAACCTCCATTGGGCTCATCATCAGGAAGAGTGAAACTCCTGGTTAAGTCTGGGTATAATACAGTCTGGCTTTTAATCCTGAACTTGCCCTTTTACAAGCGGAAAGCAAGGCATTTAGACTGGTTTTCCACAATATTTTTTTAGCCTGATTTCTATTTCCCTGTTTGCCCTCACACCCTTACCTTTGCGGCCTGAAAAACGAAGTCCGATGTCGGAGGTAAGAAGTCGGAGAATTTCCCTTCAATTGACCCCTCTGATCTCAGACCTCATACATCATACCTCAAAATTTTTATATGGCAAATGTTGGTAAAGTCAAACAAATTATCGGCGCCGTAATCGATGTTCAGTTCAACGGCAAACTTCCCGAGATATACAATTCACTTGAATTAAAAAGACAGAATGGGGATATACTCGTTCTTGAAGTACAACAACACCTTGGTGAAGACAGTGTTCGTACCATTGCGATGGATGGAACCGAAGGTTTGGTGAGAGGAATGGAAGTGGTTGATACTGGCAAAGCGATAGCAATGCCTACCGGTGATGCTATCAAAGGACGTTTATTTAATGTAACAGGAGATCCTATTGATGGATTACCCGCAGTATCAAAAGCCAATGGCCGCCCTATTCATAGTATGCCACCGGCATTCGAAAACCTCAGCACTACTTCTGAAGTGTTATTTACCGGTATTAAAGTTATTGACCTGATCGAGCCGTATGCAAAAGGTGGTAAGATCGGTTTGTTTGGTGGTGCCGGTGTGGGTAAAACAGTATTGATCCAGGAACTGATCAACAATATTGCAAAAGCGTATGCCGGTGTATCTGTATTTGCCGGTGTGGGTGAAAGAACAAGGGAAGGTAATGACCTGATGAGAGAAATGATCGAAGCAGGCATCATGAAATATGGTGATGCTTTCAAACATAGCATGGAAGAAGGTGGATGGGACCTGAGCAAAGTGAATATGGATGAACTGGCTGAATCAAAAGCGACATTCGTATTCGGACAGATGAATGAGCCTCCCGGTGCAAGGGCAAGGGTGGCATTGAGTGGTCTGACCATCGCTGAATATTATCGGGATGGTGACGGACAAGGCAAGGGACGTGACATCCTTTTCTTCGTTGATAATATCTTCCGTTTTACACAGGCTGGTTCTGAAGTATCAGCGTTGTTAGGACGTATGCCGTCAGCGGTGGGTTATCAACCAACACTCGCAACTGAGATGGGAATCATGCAGGAAAGAATTACTTCAACTAAAAATGGTTCGATCACATCGGTGCAGGCGGTGTATGTACCTGCGGATGATTTGACCGATCCGGCTCCTGCCACTACATTTGCTCACCTGGATGCAACAACCGTATTGTCAAGAAAGATCGCCGACTTAGGTATCTATCCTGCGGTGGATCCATTGGATTCTACTTCAAGGATATTGACACCGAAGATCGTTGGTGATCTCCATTATGATTGTGCGAACAGGGTTAAACTGATGTTGCAGCGCTATAAAGAATTACAGGATATCATTGCCATCCTCGGTATGGATGAATTGAGTGATGATGATAAGATGACAGTAGCAAGAGCAAGAAAGGTGCAACGTTTCCTTTCTCAGCCATTCCATGTGGCCGAAGCCTTTACTGGTTTGAAAGGTGTGTTGGTTCCGATCGAAGAAACGATCCGTGGATTCAATATGATCATGGATGGTGAGGTGGATGAATATCCTGAATCAGCATTCAACCTGGTAGGAAGCATTGATGATGCGATTGAAAAAGGTAAAAAATTAATGGCAGCGGCACAGGGATAATGTGAAGATGTGTTGGATGTGGAAATGTGAAAATAGCCACAACCAACACGAAAGTAATTTTCACATTTTCACACTTTCATATTTCCACATTATGAACTTAGAGATATTAACCCCCGAGAAAAAACTTTACAGCGGCGAAGTGTATGGTGTGCAAATGCCGGGCATCAGTGGCTCATTTGAAGTACTGGAAAAACATGCTCCGCTGGTAAGTGCATTGAAAGCCGGGAGACTGAAAGTTTTAAAAGACAAACAAAATCATTTTGCCAACTTCGATATCCAGGGCGGGTTTGTGGAAGTATTGAATAATAAAGTAACGGTGCTGGTAGAAGGCGCTGTCGCAATAGACTAGGACGGAAGACCTGATCCGGATTTTGAAAACAAAATTTAACCTCTTGAATTATCAGGAGGTTTTTTTAATTCAACTGCGGATCAATGGGAAAATTCACCATGATCTCATAATCACCTCCCAAATGTTTGAGTGAGTCTTTCCATATCTCTTCATGTTCAGGATGAAAGATGAGTTTGCGGGTTGCTTTTACTGTGAGCCATGTTTTTTCTTTCATCTCAGTTTCTAATTGTCCTTCGCCCCAGCCTGAGTAGCCAATAAAAAAACGGATTTTATTGTGATCTGTTTCTTCATTCCTGATCATATTGACAGCCGCTTCAAAATCACCACCCCAATAAATACCTTTAAGAATTTCCTGGCCACCAGGAATTTCATCAGGATATTGATGTAAAAAATGAATAGTGTCCATTTGTACCGGGCCACCATAATAAACAGGGAGTTGGTTTCCTTCCAGTTCTGGTATCAACTCCCCTAATTTATTTTCATATTGCCTGTTCAGCACAAAGCCAAAGCTTCCTTCTTCTTTATGATCACATAAAAAAACAACGGTCCTCAGAAAGTTGGGGTCTTTCAGAAAAGGGTCTGCTATTAATAATATGCCCGGGCCGGGTTCAATCATACTTCAATTTAAGATGTTCCGGAGGAATCTAATCGGAAAAAATCTGAAAATATAAACGGGTAATCGGGCAAACCAGTTGTCCGTGCCTGCATTATGGGGATAGTTCCATAAAAGCCCGTTAAAAGAATTCCATAGTAATTCTTTCTGCTATAAAAAGCGGCTTTGGCATTGTATTTTTGCAGGCACCGCAGGGTTTTCTATATTTCGGAATCAATTGCCACTTATTTTGACCTGATGAAAAGAATTTTCACCATCATTACCATTCTTATCAGCCTTTCACTGGTCGGTACTATTTTCCTGCAAGTATTCCTGATCAGGAATATGATGACAGTACGAAAAGACCGCATCAAGGAGAAAGTACAGGATGTTACACAGGGAGTAGCTGCTTTTCTTTCAGAAGGAAAAGGAAGTCATGCGGCAGGACTTAACAGAAATTTTTCAGATGAGTATCCTATTGATCTTTTTGGCACTAAGTCTGCACCCAAAACCAATTATGATGTAGAAACAATAAAGAAAAAATTCAATGAAGGATTTCTAAAGTATGACCTGCAAGATATCCGTTTTGAATTTGGTATTGCTTCTTTTGATAACGCTAATACATTTGAAAAAGCAACTCCCAATTTTTTTACTGCATTGGAGGATACTATTAATAATTATCCTTACAATGCTGCACTGGAACCCCTGAGCGGAACACCAGGTGAGAACCTGAGCGTTAAAGAAGTTTTATTTGTAGTTATACCGGATATCCAGAAATTGGTTTATAAATCATTAGCAGGGTGGATCATTTTGTCAATAGCTTTCACCATTGTCATCCTGGCGGCATTTTTTCTTACTGTTCGCACCATGCTGCGTCAAAAGAAACTGGCCAAGATCAAGAATGATTTTATTAATAACATGACGCATGAGTTCAAGACACCAATCGCTACTATTTCATTGGCGGTGGATGCCATGAAGAATGAAAAAGTGCTTGAAGACCGGGGAAAGATGAATTATTTCAGCGGCATCATCAAAGAAGAGAACCAGCGGATGAACAGGCAAGTGGAGACGATCCTCAAAGCCTCGCAACTGGAAAGACAGGAAATGGACCTGGCGATGAAGCCTGTTCATATTCATGAGATCATTAAAGACGTAGTTGACAACTTCGCTTTGCAATTGGAAGACAGGAATGGAAAAGTAGAATTATCTTTAAATGCATCTAACGACCTGATCGAAGCCGATGAAGTGCATTTGTCCAACCTGGTGAATAATATGGTGGACAATGCACTGAAATATTCAAAAGAAAATACGCCACCGGTTGTAAAACTCAGTACACAATCAAATGGTAAAAAGTTTTACCTGAAGATCGAGGATAATGGTATCGGCATGACAAGAGATACATTGAAAAAAATATTTGAACGTTTTTACCGGGCACACACCGGCAATATTCATAACGTAAAAGGATTCGGTCTTGGGTTAAGTTATGTAAAGACCATGGTAGAAGCGCATGAAGGAGATATAAAAGCCGAAAGTACATTGGGCAAGGGAAGCACTTTCACCATTGATCTGCCTCTAAAAAAATCTTAAGCATCATTTTTACATAACAGGCATCCGTCTCCATAGCTCAGGAAGCGAAAATCATTTTGCAGAGCATGATCATAAACGTCTTTCCAGCCTGCCTGTCCGGCAGGCGGGTTATTACCGATCAATGCAGCAACCAATAAAAGCAATGTTGATTGTGGTTGATGAAAATTGGTGATCAATCCTTTTACAATTTTAAATTCATAGCCCGGTGCGATCAGTATCTGGGTTTTGGTCACTAATCTTTCCAGTTTCTGTTCAGTCATCCAGTCAAGCAATGATTGCAATGCATCTTTCACCGGAACATTTTTCTCATTCAGTTCATAGGCTTCCCATTGTGAGACCTGGATATCGGAACTCTGTTCCGATTTTCTACTGCCGGAACGGAGTTCCGGCTTCCGGCCGATCCAATATAAACTCTCGATCGTTCGCAATGAAGTAGTACCAACAGCAATAATGTTATTATCAAGATTGTTTAAGATATGTTCAATAACATTTTTTGAAACATCGATCCATTCGGCATGCATAGCATGTTCCTGCATGGTTTCGCTTTTCACCGGTTTAAAAGTACCAGCGCCAACATGCAGTGTTACAAAATCGGTTTGAATATTTTTCTTTTTAAGTTTATCAAAGACATTGTTGGTGAAATGTAAACCGGCAGTGGGAGCGGCAACTGAACCACCTGATTCAGCATACACGGTCTGGTATCTTTCTTTATCCGATTCTTCCACCGGTCTTTTGATATAAGGTGGAAGGGGAATTGCACCGGCAAGGTGTAACACTTCGGCAAAACTTAATTCCATTGGCGACCAGGAAAGCTCAATAATGAATGAGCCAGTCTTTTTTTCGATATACTTTGCCTGTAAAATGATCTCACTATTTATCGAACTGATCTTTTTCTCCAATACTTGTCCAGGTTTCCATTTGGAAGCGCCGCCCACCAAACATTGCCAGAACACTTTTCCCTTTTGTAGCATGGCTGTTGTGATGTCGGTGTATTGCTCATGTGGTTCAAGGCAAAATATTTCAATCACACCACCGGTTGATTTTTTAAAAAGCAACCTTGCTTCAACGACTTTGGTATTATTAAATACCAGCAATGAATGTTTTGGAAGATGATCAGAAATGTTCCGGTAAATATCTTCTGTTATCTCTCCTTTTTTATAAATAAGCAATTTGGAAGCATCTCTTTCTGCCAATGGATATTTCGCAATCCTTTCTTCGGGAAGAGAGTAGGTAAAATCCTGTATGGATATGCTGCGGGGATCTTTCATAACACAACCAACTGTTGCATTTGATGAGAAGCAAATCTACTATCGTTTATTCAGGGGCACAACTAATTTCAATCCACTCCATATCTCGCTCACAGCACAAACTTTTACATCAACGAGATCGTTCTTCAAAGCATAATGGCGGATCACATCTTCGGTAAGATCGGTGGGAATCTTTGCTGGCTTTTTATACCAGGAAACCCAAATAGTAATGGCAGAGTTCTTTTTACAAACAGTTTTCAACTTTTTCATTTCAGTTTCAAACTCTTTATTGTTCTTTACAAAGAGATGAACTAGATCTGGCGTTTCATTTTTCTTGCACAACTGATCTTTCACATTTGTTTTAAGCAACAAGTAATAATCAGCCGGCTGGTTTATCAACAGCAATTTCATCTCCGGTTTGATACCGAGCTTCTTTAAAAGTGGAGTTCCTGAATATCCTGCAAGGGCCATTGGGCAAAGCTTTCAGCGAAGTTCAGACCTCAGGCTTCAGACTTCTGACTTCTCCTTTCCACAGCTTATCCACTGCAATTCACAGTCAACTAACTAGCTTTTTTAAACATAAACCCCGGTATCTGCTGAAACCCTTTACTAGCCTGCTTTCTGTGTCAAAATGTGGTGGGGATAAAAGAAAATAAGAAAAATTTGGTTATTAAGTGGGAAAAAGTGTTATTTTGTGTCAATTAATTTAAAATTGACCCAATCAACTGATAATGACAGGCTTTCTCGGAGAATTCGAGGCTACTTTGGACGCCAAAGGGCGGTTCCTCTTCCCGGCAGGGCTAAAAAAGCAACTGCCGGAATCGGAGACGAACCGCTTTGTTATTAACAGGGGTTTTGAAAAATGTTTAGCTCTCTACCCAATGAGGACATGGGAGCCGCTCTTTGCAAAAATTACCGGGCTGAATGAGTTTGATCCCAAACAACGGGAATTCAGAAGGGCCTTTTTGAACGGGGCTACTTATGTAGAACCGGACACAGCGGGAAGAATATTGTTGCCGCCAAGCTTAAAGGTCTATGCCGACTTGCAAAAAGACATAGTGCTGATGGCGACAGGAGATAAAATAGAAATCTGGGATAGTATAAAGTACAAACAGTTCTTTGATTCAATTTCTTCGGATGCATTAAGTGACCTGGGTAAAGATGTTTTGGGAGGGGAGAAAAATGAGAAATAAATAGTAAGAAATAAGACATGAAGAAGTTCCGATTCTATAAAGAGACTTTGATTATCGGGTACTTCCTTTCTTATTCTTCATTTTTTATTCCTTATTTCTTATTTACCGATGAATGAACAATACCATATACCGGTATTACTAGCTGAGACGATCGAAGGTCTCAACATTCAACCCGATGGTATCTATGTTGATTGCACATTTGGCGGCGGCGGACATTCCAAAGCCATTCTTGCCAAATTAAGTGAGAAAGGAAAACTGGTCGCCTTTGACCAGGATGATGATGCCAGAAAAAATTTACCAGGTGATCAGCGTATCATTTTTATTCCGCAAAACTTCCGGCATCTTCAACGGTTTCTTCGCTTGCACAACATTACATCAGTGAATGGTATCATGGCTGATCTTGGCGTAAGCAGTCACCAGTTTGATGAAGCAGGAAGAGGTTTTTCGATCCGTTACAATGCAGAGATGGATATGCGGATGGACCAGCGACAATCACTGACGGCTTTTGAGATTGTAAACAGTTACACTGAACAACGATTGCACAAATTATTTGAGGAGTATGGCGAAGTGACGAATGCAAAAACGTTAGCCAGAACTATTGTCCAGGTTCGTAACACAAGCTCTCTCAAAACCATTGACGGTTTTAAAAATGCACTCCGGGAAATAGTAAAAGGAAATCCGAACAAGTACTTCGCCCAGGTTTTCCAGGCTTTGAGAATTGAAGTGAACGATGAGTTAGGCGCATTGAAAGAGATGCTGCAGCAGGTCCCAACCTTGTTAAAACCCGGAGGCAGAGTAGCTATCATTACGTTTCATTCCCTTGAGGACAGATTGGTGAAGAATTTTTTCCGCCGTGGTTCATTCGATGAGCCGGAAGAGAATCCTTTTATCAATACAGAACCGGTAAACGAATTAACAGTAGTAACGAAGAAGCCGGTGTTGCCAGCAGATAAAGAAATGAAACAGAACCCAAGATCAAGAAGCGCAAAGCTGAGAGTAGCGGAAAAGGTAATGATGGTATAAAAAAGAATAACAACTGTAAATATAGAAGCACAAAAAACCAGGAAAGTCTATATCCTTTGATTTAAACCAAAACCAAGCGAGCTAATAACGAATGTATGCAGGAACAGGAAAACATAGAAGAACGGGATCCAAAGGTTGAAGCAAAAGCAACCGGCTGGAAACGATGGCTGAATTATCAGTCTGTCGTGAAGCAGGTGCCGTTCTTTTTGTTTCTCGCTATGCTGGCAGTGCTCTACATCTTCAATGGTCATTATGCAGATAAGACCATCAGGAATATTAACCGTACTGCTAAAGAAGTAAAAGAACTGAAATATGAATATGTAAATGTGAAGAGTGAGCTGATGTTTCAAAGTAAGCCGAGTGAACTGATCAAAGCAGTAGAACCATTGGGATTAAAAGAATTGGTGCAGGCACCGGTAGTGTTGAAAGATGGCGAGTAGCTAATAATAGGGAGTAGCAAGCGGGATTGGCTCCGTAGGAGCCCAATGCCGGTAGGGAAAATTTGAATGTTTGGGAAGCGCCCTGTAGGGGCGCAATATTGATGAGTAGCGAACGGGACGATGAAGTGTGCGACGCAACGAAGATGAGGAGTGGACAGAACGATGACTAAATAATCCTTTCTGATGAACGGCGGAAAGGCGAACGAATAAATGTGAGGAGTCTGCTTCGGCTTCGCCTCGCAGGAACGAATAACAACTAAAGGGACATTGGACGTTAAACGGGACATATTGTGGAGAGTGTATATCAGCTTTATTGGAATAATACTGCTGAGTGTACTTGTCCTCGGTAAGGCTTTTTACATTCAGAAATTCCAGGGTAAACATTGGAGAAGTATGAGTGATAGCCTGCACCAGCGGTTTGTTCCCCTGACTGCTGAGAGGGGAACTATTTTCAGCGAGGATGGACAGATGCTGAGTACTTCAATTCCCACCTTCGACATTTACATAGATTTTAATGCAGATGGGCTAAGAGAAAAGAAAGGAAAACGTTTTCATGAGAACGTTGACTCTTTTGCTATTGCTTTGGCTAACTACTTCGGTGATAAAAGTTCAGCGAAGTATAAAAAGGAATTACAGCTTGCTTATAAGAATAATGAAAGATATTATTCCCTTAAAAAGAAATTAACCTTTGAAGACTACAAAGCTTTCCGTGATTTCCCATTAGCAAAATTAGGAAGGAACAAAAGCGGTGTTATCGTTGAGGTAAATACAAAACGATTGACGCCATACAAACTGCTTGCAAACAGGACCATTGGTTTATCAAGAGAATTTGTTGCTAATGATCGCAAAACAAAGAAACAAAATGTAGGATTGGAAAGAAGTTATGATTCGGTACTCAACGGGCATGACGGGCAAAAACTGGTTCGCTATATTGCCGGCAGCACTGCCATACCCATTGAAGGCACTGAAACAGATCCTGTGCATGGTAAAGACATCTACACAACATTGGATGTGAACATGCAGGACATCGCTGAAACTGCGTTGATGAAAATGATGTTGGAGTGCGAAGGTCCTTATGGTACAGCGATCGTAATGGAAACAAGCACCGGTAAGATCAAGGCTATAGCCAATCTCGGTCGTCAGAAAGACGGCACTTATTGGGAAGATGATAATTATGCATTGAGAGCAACGGAACCGGGGTCAACCATAAAATTAGCAACGCTTTTATCTGTACTGGACAAAGGAAGCAGTTCATTGAATGATATGGTGGAGATCGGTAGTGCAGGAAAAGCACAGGTGGGTAGTAAAATGGTGACCGATGCAGAAAGATCGCCGAGATCTTCATTAACAGTGCAGGGATGTTTTGCTCACAGTTCCAATATCGGTATGAGTAAATTAGCATTGAAAGCTTTTTCAAAAAAGCCTGCAGAACTAAAAGAATATTTGCACCGCTTTCATCTCGATGTAAGATCTCCGATAGATCTGGCCGATGTTCCCAAACCTACGATGGCGCCACTTGATCAGAAAGGAAGTGCGGAAGGCAATATGCTATGGATGAGTTTTGGCTATGGTTTACAGGTTAGCCCATTACATACACTCACTTTATATAATGCAGTTGCTAATAATGGTAAGATGATGAAACCTTATTTGGTGAACAGCATCCAGAGCAATGGAGTTATCACCAAACAATTCTTACCCACTGTAATGGATGATAATTTTTGTAAACCCTCTGTGATACAGGATGCAAAAGCCGCTATGGAAATGGTGGTGACGGAAGGAACAGCCGAAAGAATTTTCAAGGATATGCCATTTGCTGTTGCAGGAAAGACAGGAACGGCACATGTATCCGACGGAAAAATAAAATATGCCGATGGTGTTTACCAGGCTTCATTCGTTGGGTATTTCCCGGCTGATAAACCACAGTACACCTGCATCGTTGTTATCAGGACAAGACCGCATGATCCTGTTCATTATGGAGGATTATTAGCGGCGCCTGTATTCAGGGAGATCGCAACAAAGATCTACTCGATGTATGTGCAGAAGAAAGATCCTTCACATTATGCCGCAGTTAAAGACAGCAGCAATTATTTCTATGCTGGTTTTGCCAACGATATAAAAAAAATATACTCCGCTATGAACGTCAGCTATGCTGACTCAACAGCGCAGAATAGCTGGAGCAGTGTGTATGCAAACAATTATCAGCCGGTGATGAAAGTAAATAATGTGAAGGATAATGTAATGCCAAATGTAAGGGGTATGGGATTGAAGGATGCTGTTTACCTGCTGGAGAATATGGGGTTGAAAGTATCTGTGAAAGGAAAAGGAAAGATCACTTCACAATCGGTAGCGCCGGGAACGACATTGGGTAAAGGAATTACAGTAATGCTTGAATTGAGTTGAGAGAAGTTTAAATGTTTACGGTTTAAAGTTTAAAGGTTGTTGTGTTATTGCAAGATGTACTATATAAAGTGGCGATAAGATCAGTAGCAGGAAGTACATCGGTTGAAGTGAGTGATATGCAAATTGATTCGAGGAAGATAAAGACCGGTAGTTTATTTATAGCGGTAAAAGGAGCAGCGGCGGATGGTCACCAGTTCATTGAAAATGCGATCGCTAATGGAGCAGCAGTGATCGTGTATGAGGACGCAGGACTCCCGGCTCAGGACTCCCGGCTCACATATGTGCAGGTTGAGAACAGTGCGGTGGCTGCGGCCTGCATGGCGAATAATTTTTTCGGAAGACCATCAGAAAAATTAAAACTGGTGGGGGTGACGGGAACAAATGGTAAGACGACGATCGCAACATTATTATATAAGCTCTTTACAAGATTGGGATATCAAAGCGGATTGTTAAGCACTGTTGAGAATAAGATCGGTGAGAAGACTGTAGAAGCAACGCATACTACACCCGATGCAATCAGCCTGAATTCATTGCTGAAGCAAATGGTTGATGATGGATGCACACATGTGTTCATGGAAACAAGCTCACATGCCATCCACCAGCACAGGGTAACAGGTTTGCAGTATGCGGGAGGCATTTTCAGCAACATCACTCATGATCACCTGGATTATCATCAAACATTTGATGAATACATCCGTGTGAAGAAAGCCTTCTTCGATTCGTTGTCATCATCGGCATTTGCCATCAGTAATGCAGATGATAAAAGAGGAACGGTGATGCTGCAGAATACGAATGCAAAAAAGTATTACTACAGTTTAAAAACAGTGGCTGATTTCAAAGGGAAGATCCTTGATAACAGTTTAAGCGGTTTGCAGATGATGGTAAATGATGTCGAAGTTCATTTCAGGCTGATCGGTGAGTTCAATGCTTACAATTTGTTGGCTGTGTACGGAGCTGCTGTTTGTTTAGGAGAGGAAAAACAAAATGTATTAACAGCATTGAGCGAATTGACTGGGGCGGAAGGAAGATTTGATTATATCATATCTGCAAATGAAAAACTAATTGCCATTGTTGACTATGCGCATACACCAGACGCTTTATTAAATGTGCTGGCGACAATTAAAAAACTGAAAAAAGGAATTGAGCAGGTGATAACAGTAGTTGGTTGCGGTGGCGACAGGGATAAAACAAAAAGACCGGTGATGGCAGCCGCAGCTTGTGAACATAGCGATAAGGTGATCTTCACCAGCGATAATCCGAGAAGTGAGGACCCGGCACAGATAATAAGAGATATGGAAGAAGGATTAGCGCCGGCCTATAAAAGAAAATATATCTCGATCACAGACAGGAAAGAAGCGATAAAGACAGCGATCAGTTTGGCCAAACAGGAAGATATCATATTGATAGCAGGAAAAGGGCATGAGAAATACCAGGAGATAAAAGGAGTAAGAAATCATTTTGATGACAAAGAAATAATAAAAGATTTTTTCGAATTGTTGAATAAATAGAAAGTAGCGAGTAGCTAGTGGGTTTGCTCCGTGGGAGCACAATGTCGGTAGCCCGGATGAAATCCGGGATGTAGATGAACGAAATGATTTTGGCATCCTGTAGGGACGCAACAAAAAAGGTGAGTAGAATTCGGAACGATGAAGTGAGTGACACAACAGACGATGATAGTAGTACAGGTGATGATAAAATAAATAAATAACAAGAACCAGCAATGCTGTACCATTTATTTCATTGGATGAACCAGGAGGGAATAAAATTTCCCGGCAGTGGTCTCTTTGAATTCACCACATTCCGGGTGATCATGGCGGTATTGCTTTCATTATTCATCATCACATTTTACGGCAAGAAGCTGATCAAATTTTTACAGAAAAGACAAATTGGAGAAAGCATCCGTGAGGAAGGACTGGCAGGACAAGAAAGTAAAAAGGGTACGCCAACAATGGGCGGTATCATCATAATCCTTGCAATTGTTATACCCACATTACTCTTTGCCAACCTGACAAATATATATGTGCAATTAATGCTGATCAGCACAGTTTGGATGGGCATTATCGGTTTTATAGATGATTACCTGAAGTTGAGAGGAAAAAAATCAGCACAGGAGAAAGGGATAGAATATAAGAAGACAAGCAAAGATGGTTTAGCTGCCCGCTTTAAAATACTGGGGCAGGTTGGACTTGGCATTTTGGTAGGTGCAACACTTTACTTCAATAGCGATGTGAAAATATGGAGAGAGTATGTAGGAACAGATGCTGCCATGAGAAAAGATACAGTGATCCCCAAACCTGTGAATGGTGAAATAAAGTATTTCGTTGAATCAAAACTACCGGTGACAACGATCCCATTTGTGAAGGATCATGAATTCAATTATTCAAAGTTATTGCCGGCATCGTGGAGGGATTACACATGGGTTCTTTACATACTAATCGTCATTTTCATTATCACTGCCGTCTCCAATGGTTCTAACCTGACAGATGGATTAGATGGATTGGCAACAGGTACTTCAGCGATCATCGGATCACTGCTCGGCATTTTTGCTTATGCAAGCGGTAACCTTGTCTTTGCAGATTATCTCAACATTATGTACATACCTGGATTGAATGAGTTGTCAATTTTTATTGCAGCAATGATCGGTGCCTGCATTGGGTTCTTGTGGTACAATTCCTACCCGGCGCAAATCTTCATGGGTGATACAGGCAGTTTGATGCTGGGGGGTGTGATCGCATCGTTGGCTATCATTGTTCATAAGGAATTATTGTTACCTATTTTCTGCGGGATATTTTTTGTAGAAACATTGAGTGTGATGCTGCAGGTTGGTTATTTTAAATATACCCGTAAAAAATTTGGAACAGGAAGAAGGATGTTTTTGAAAGCGCCTTTACATCATCATTACCAGGTAAAAGGGTATCATGAAGTGAAGATAGTGACGAGATTTTGGATAGTGACCGTGTTGCTGGTTGTGTTGAGTATTGCAACACTGAAGATGAGGTAGCGTCGTGAATCGTGAATAGTGAATTGTGAATGAGTTTCCGACGTTCAACGACCCCTATTGACGATTGACGATTCACGATTGACGAAGAGACTAACGCTTTTGAGAAGATATTGTTGAAAAACCACCAGGATCCAACCCTCATGAAAGATGAAGAATAAAGTTCTGATCTATCAAATTGTGGTGCAGTTGTATTTGAAACCAATACTTATGAAGAACCATGTTCCGTACACTGCTGTTGATAAGATCTAAAATGTTGAACCGGGGTTGGTGCAGCAGGGTAGCGATACAATGCTGAGATGTTAGTACTAAAGTTGAAAAGAGTTATTCAGCCCGGCCTCCCTCTCTGAAGGAGAGGGAACGAGGGTGAGGCTTATGAAGAAAAGATTTGTCATACTCGGCGGCGGTGAAAGTGGAGTAGGTGCAGCACTGCTCGCAAAGAAACAAGGGTATGATGTATTTGTTTCTGATGGAAGTTCTTTGAAAGAGAAGTATCGTAACGAACTGCAGGGAGCAGGGATTGATTTTGAAGAAGGTCAGCACACGGAACCAAAAATCCTAAATGCTGATGAAGTGATGAAAAGTCCCGGCATTCCCGGGAAAGCTGAGATCGTAAAAAAGATAAGAGCCAAAGGAATTGATATTATCAGTGAAGTGGAGCTGGCTTACCGGTTCAAGGGCAGCAGTAAAATAGTTGCTATTACCGGCAGCAATGGAAAGACAACCACCACAGCGTTGATGTATCATATCTGCCAAACCGCCGGGTTGGATTGTGCAATGGTCGGAAATATCGGTGACTCATTCGCTAAACAGGTTGCAGTTGATCCAAAAGCGTTATATGTGATTGAAGTGAGCAGTTTTCAGTTAGATGATATAAAAACATTCAGGCCAGATATAGCCATACTGACCAATATCACTGAAGATCACCTGGACCGTTACGATCACAACTTCGAAAATTATATCAAAAGCAAATTCCGTATCACTATGAACCAGCAGGGAGATGATCATTTTATCTACTGCGCCGATGACGAAATAACAATGAAGTATCTAAACCAATTCAATATTCGATCAAACCAACTGCCAATAAGTATGAAAAGAGAACTACCAAACGGAGCATTTATCAAAGACGGGGACATGTATGTAAGAACAGGACAGGATTTTACCAGCATGAGTGTATTTGATTTTGCATTGAAAGGAAAACATAATCAATATAACACTATGGCTGCTTGTGTAGCAGCAACAACACTGGACATACGAAAGGAAAAGATAAGAGACGCTGTACAGAATTTTCAAAGCCTTGAACACCGCATGGAACATGTGGCGACAGTACGAGGCATTGAATTTATCAATGACAGTAAAGCCACCAATGTGAACTCCACCTGGTATGCATTGGAAAGCATAACAAAACCAGTTGTATTGATATTAGGTGGTGTTGATAAAGGAAATGATTATTCCTTGATCGATGAGTTGGTAAAAGAGAAAGTAAGAGCTATTATTTGTTTGGGTACAGATAACAGGAAGATACATGAGGCATTCGGAGGTACGGTCAGCACCATTGTGAATACATCAACAGCAAATGAAGCGGTGCATGCAGCATTTCATTTTGCAGAGAAAGGCGATGTAGTGTTGCTGAGCCCGGCTTGCGCCAGTTTCGATCTTTTTAAAAATTATGAGGACAGGGGTAACCAGTTTAAAAAAGCAGTGAAAGAATTATAATGGATGTAACAAGAAACATAGGAGGATTCGGTGGCCTGAAGAATTCATTGAGCCCACAAAACCTTATGAGCAAAACAAAAGGCGATAAGGTGATCTGGGCTTTAGTGATATTGCTTACACTTGTTTCATTACTGGCAGTGTACAGTGCAACGGGTTCATTGGCATATAAGAATTACAAGGGCAATACAGAGATATATCTTATTAAACAGGTTGCTTTCATCATTGCCGGTATAATGGTGATCTACTTTGCGCATTTAGTTAATTATACATTTTATTCCAAAGCAGCGAAGATCGCTTTCCTGCTTTCATTGCCGCTTTTGTTCTATACATTATTCTTCGGCGTAAAGATGAACGAAGGAAGCCGCTGGATACGTTTGCCACTTATTAATATGACGATGCAGACCTCTGACCTGGCCCGGCTGGCTTTGTTCATGTACCTCGCAAGATTGATAAGCAAGAAGCAGGATGTAATAAAAGATTTTAAAAAAGGATTTCTTCCCGTCATCTGGCCGGTTGCATTGACCTGCGCATTGATCGCCCCGGCAAATCTTTCCACAGCATTATTGCTGGGTGCAAGTTGTTTGTTGCTCATGTTCATTGGAAGAGTGAGCACCAAACATATCATGATGACGATCGGGGTTGCCTTGATCCCAATAGTTTTCCTTGTTGCTGCTGCAATGATCCGTCATGGTAAAGCAAAGAATGATGATGCAGTAACAGCAAAGAAAACTTCATCAAACATTTTTGGAAGAGTAGATACATGGATCGGGCGGATGGAAAGTTTTATTTATGGAGGAAAAGAAGTTGATAATGATGCTTACCAGGTAAGCCAGGCCAAGATCGCTATTGCAAAAGGGGGTGTGCTGGGTGTTGGTCCTGGTAACAGTACAACAAGAGATTACTTACCGCAGGCGTATAATGATTTCATCTACGCCATCATTATAGAAGAATATGGGTTGATGGGAGGAGCTTTTATCATGTTCATCTATTTAGTGTTCTTATATAGATGTATCAGGATATACAAACGATGTCCTTATGCATTCGGAGCCTTCCTTGCCCTGGGATTGAGTTTTACGTTAGCCATACAGGCAGTAGCGAACATGGCAGTAACAGTGAATTTATTTCCTGTTACCGGTGTTACTCTTCCATTGGTGAGTATGGGAGGAACGAGTTTCATATTTACCTGCCTGGCGATCGGTATAATATTAAGTGTAGCAAGAAATGTGGAGCAATTGGAAGGAAAGAAAGTCGTGGAATAAGACAATTGAGAATGAGCAAGCGAATCATAATAGCAGGGGGAGGAACAGGGGGGCATATTTTTCCGGCAATAGCAATTGCCAATGCCTTGAAAAAAATTGATGACGGTATCGAAATATTATTTGTAGGGGCGAAAGGAAGAATGGAAATGGAGAAAGTACCGCAGGCAGGATATAGAATAGAAGGACTGGATATAGCGGGTTTTAATCGCAGCTCTTTGATAAAGAACATTGGGTTACCATTTAAAGTGATGAAAAGTTTGTTGCAGGTAAAAAGAATTATCAAACGGTTCAAACCGGATGCAGCAATAGGAGTGGGTGGCTATTCAAGTTTTCCTGTATTGAGGATAGCGCAGGGAAGAAAGATCCCCACTTTTATTCATGAGTCGAATTCTTTTGCCGGCAAATCGAATAAATGGCTGGGTAAAAAAGCAACAAAGGTTTTTACAGGAACAGAAGGAATGGAAAAATTTTTTCCGTCAGAAAAAATAATCGTAACAGGTAATCCGGTAAGAAAATCAATTGTTGATGCCAATATTTCAAGAAGCGAAGGAATAAAATTTTTCTCGCTGGATGAAACAAAGAAGACCATTCTCATTGTTGGGGGAAGTCTTGGAGCAAAGTCGATCAACGAGACAATTGATAAAGGATTAGATGAATTGCTAACTGAAGGGTTACAGATCATTTGGCAAACAGGAAAACCTTATGCGGCAAAAGCAAAAGGGAGAGCAAGTGGTAAACAAAATGTTTGGGCAAATGAATTCATCACACAAATGGAATATGCTTATGCTGCTGCCGATGTAGTGGTGGCCCGTTCAGGAGCAATGACCGTTGCGGAACTATGTGTGGCTAAAAAACCTGTGTTGTTTGTGCCTTACCCATTCGCTGCCGAAGATCACCAGACAGTCAATGCAAAAAGATTGGTTGATAAAAATGCAGCGCTGATGGTAAAGGATAGCGAAACAGGACAAAAGCTGGTGTCGATGACACTTGAGTTGATAAGAAATGAAAACATGCAACAAGAGCTGAAAAATAATATATCAAAACTCGCTATAGTGAATGCTGATGAAGTGGTAGCAAGAGAAGTTTTGAAAGCGATATAGACATGAATGAAAGAGTTAATACTGTCCTTATGAATACCCCTTTTAGGGGGATCGAAAAGCTGGATGAAGTTTATTTTATCGGGATCGGGGGGATCGGGATGAGTGCAATTGCAAAGTTCTTTCACAGTGGCGGTGTAAAAGTAGGTGGATATGATAAAACAGCAACGGAACTGACAAAGAATTTAGAAGCGAGCGGCATTGCTGTTCATTATGAAGAGAATGTTGATCTCATCCCGAAAAAGGTTGACCTGGTGATATACACACCGGCGATACCGGAAGATCACAAAGAGCTGGTGTATTATAGATCGAATGGATATAAAGTGATAAAGAGAAGTGATGTGTTGCAGATCATAACAGAGAATTCTTTTAATATATGTATAGCCGGAACACATGGCAAAACAACCATCACAACGATGGTGGCGCATTTGCTCCGTGACAGCGGTTTTGGTTGTAATGCTTTTTTGGGGGGTATTGCGGTGAATTATGAAACCAATTTCTGGAGCAGTGAAAAAAATGTTTGTGTGATCGAGGCGGATGAATACGACAGGAGTTTTTTGAAATTAAGCCCGGATGTGGCCATCATTACAGCGATGGATGCTGACCACCTGGATATATATGGTACAGCAGGATCAATGGAACAGGCTTTTATTGATTTCAGCAAAAGGGTGAGGCCCGGTGGTTTGTTGATACGGCAATTTGGATTAAAAAGAGGAAAAGAGTTGAATTCAGATCAGCATATCACTTACAGTTTGCAAAACGAGAATGCTGATGTGTATGCTGCCAATATCCGGATGATGAATGGCAGTTATGAATTTGATGTAGTAATGAATGATAATATGCTGGAGAATGTGAGGTTGAATATGGGTGGGATGCATAATGTGGAGAATGCAGTAGCGGCGATAGCGGTCGCAAGTTCTTTGAGAATTGAGAATGAAAAGATCAAGTCGGCAGTGGGAAATTTCCGTGGTGTAAAGAGAAGGTTTGAATACATCATCAAAAACGACAAAATAGTTTTTATTGATGATTATGCTCACCACCCGGAAGAGTTGAGAGCACTGATCAATGGTGCCAGGGCATTGTTCAGGCAAAAAAAATGTACTGTAATATTTCAGCCGCACCTGTACACAAGAACAAGAGACCTGGCCGATGGATTCGCAGAAGTGCTCGACCTGGCAGATGAAGTAGTGCTGTTGCCTATTTACCCGGCAAGAGAATTACCGATAGAAGGAATAAGCAGCGGGATGATAATAGAGAAAATGAAAAATAAGAATGCAAGGGTGTTGACGAAAGAAAAATTGTTGGGTTCGATCAAAGCAAATTTTGTAAATAAAGTGAATAAAGAGTTTGGAGAAATATTGATAACAGCAGGAGCAGGAGATATTGATATGCTGGTTGAACCGGTAAAAGAAATACTAAAAGAGATATAATTAGCCTCGTAGAGGCGACATATAAAAAAATGAATGCAAGAACAACCATAAGAAGAGTATTGTTCATCACCATTTGGGTGTGTATTGGCGGCGGTATGTTCACCTTGCTGCTGGCAGCCATCAACAAAAAGAATAAAGGTGAGTGCAAGGATTACTCTATTACTATAAAAGGCGCTGAGAATAATCATTTCATTGATAGGAATGATGTGGAGCAAATGCTGAGAAAAGAAACAAAAAGTAATATAAGAGGGTTAGCAGTGTCTTCGTTCAACCTGCAGCAATTGGAGCAGGGACTCGAAAAGAATACATGGGTGAGCAAAGCAGAATTATATTTTGATAACCAGGATGTACTGCATGTGACAATTACGGAAAAAGAACCGGTTGCAAGAATATTTACAACAGGCATTCCGACATTTTATATTGACAGCGCAGGAAGAAAAATGCCATTGTCAGACAAGTTGAGTGCAAGGGTACCGGTGTTCACAGGATTTCCTGATAAAAAAGTACTGACGGCAAAGGATAGCATTCTGCTAAATGATGTAAGAGTAACGGCCAACTATATTATCAATGATCCATTTTGGATGGCGCAGGTAGCACAGATAGATATTACTCCTGAAAGAACATTTGAAATGACACCGGTTGTCGGCAATCACATAGTGAAACTCGGAAATGGAGATGCTATTGATAAAAAGTTTCATCGCCTGATGGTGTTTTATAAACAAGTATTGAGTAAGACCGGTTTTGATAAATACAAAGTAATTGATGTGCAGTATGAAGGACAAGTAGTGGCATCAAAGTATGGGCTTGAAAAGGGAGATACAGTCCAGGCAAGAAAAAATGTTGAAAAACTTTTACAGCAATCAAAGAATGCACAGAATGATACAATGAGACAGGTTAGTGTTGTTGCAAGTACACATGATAGGGTAGGAGATTCAGCCACTGTAGTTCAATCACTAAAACCAGTTGATGGTAATCCAAAGCCGGTAAAAAATATTAAAGTAACACCTAAAGATAGCAAGCTGCCGAAAGCAGTAATGCCAAAGAAACCGGCTGAAGATGTGAAGGGTGGATATAATTAACGTTTAAAACAAAAATTTCGATTCTATAAAAACAACAACAACTAAAAACAATGATTATGAACAACGAACAACCCATTATTGTCGGTCTTGATATTGGAACTACCAAGATCGCAGTGATTGCCGGACGAAAAAATGAATTCGGCAAATTGGAAATATTGGGATTTGGTAAGGCCAATTCCAATGGTGTCAAGCATGGACAGGTGCTTAACATTGATGAAACGATCAAAGCCATTAAAACTGCATTGGAGAATTGTTTTGCTTCCAATCCTAATTTGGAAGTAAAGGAAGTGTATGTAGGTGTGGCGGGTCATCATATTAAAAGTTTGCAGACCCGTGGTGATATCGTTCGTCAAAGAACGGATGAAGAGATCACTCATAAAGAGATTGATCAGCTGATAGATGATCAGTACAAAACCTACATTCCTGCCGGTGACCAGATCATTGATGTGATACCGCAGGAATTTACCGTTGATAATTTTCAGAACATTCCTAACCCGATCGGTTATGGCGGAGTGAAGATCGGCGCCAACTTCCATATCATCACTGGTGATAAAAATGCGATCAAAAATATCAACCGTAGTGTGGAGAAAGCTGGCTTACATACAAAGGATCTTGTATTGCAACCATTGGCTTCTTCCTCTGCTGTTATGGGACAGGAGGATCTTGAAGCAGGCGTGGCTATCGTTGACATTGGCGGTGGTACAACTGACCTTGCTGTTTTCTATGAAGGAATTTTAAAACATACAGCTGTTATTCCTTTTGCGGGGGAAAATATTACCAATGATATCAAAACAGGTTTAGGTGTTTTGAAAACACAGGCTGAACAAATGAAAGTTCAGTTTGGCAGTGCATTGGCCAATGAAGCAAAAGCAAATGCTTATATCACTATTCCAGGATTGAGAGGAATGCCTGCGAAGGAGATCAGCGTAAAAAATCTTGCTAACATCATCCAGGCGAGGATGAGTGAGATCATGGATTTTGTTACTTATCATTTAAAACAAGTTGGCCTCGACAACAGGATGCTCAATGGAGGTATCATTCTTACAGGGGGTGGTTCACAATTGAAACACCTTATTCAACTCACTGAATATGTGACCGGCCTTCCTGCAAGAATTGGTTTCCCTAATGAGCACCTGGCTGCAGGTCATATTGAAGAATTGGCCAAGCCTACTTACTCTACCTGTATCGGTCTTATCCTGAAAGGGTATGATGATTATGAGCATAACAGGAAAGAATTTGAAAGAGAGTATAAAAAAGTGGAAGTACCTGATGCATTAAAGAATAATGGCCAGGTTGAAGTACCAGCAGAAACAGAAGAAGCAATAAGTGAAAAAGAAATGAAGAAGAGAAAGAACCTGACCGGTTTCTGGGGCAAATTCAAAGACAGGATCATTGACCTGTTCAAGGAAGAAGAAGACAAGCATTTATGATTAAAAGTCAAAACGGCGTATCTGTCCAATCGGTTTTAATTTTTTTGATTTTTGAATTTTAAACTAACACAACTAAATAAGTACTTATGATACATTTTGATCTGCCTAAAGAAAAATCATCCATACTCAAAGTGATCGGCGTAGGCGGCGGTGGTGGCAATGCGGTGAACTTTATGTTCAGCCAGCAGATTGATGGTGTAAACTTTGTCATCTGTAATACGGATGCGCAGGCATTGGCCAGCAGCGGTATTCCCAATAGAATTCAACTCGGCCCCCATCTTACACAAGGTTTGGGTGCGGGCGCTAATCCTGACATTGGCCGCCAGGCAACAGAAGAATCACTGGAGGAAATAAAGCGCATATTGGAAGTGAATACCAAAATGGCATTCATCACTGCAGGTATGGGTGGAGGAACCGGTACCGGTGGTGCGCCGATCATTGCAAAAATTTGTAAGGATCTCGGCATTCTTACTGTTGGTATCGTTACTACTCCGTTTGCATACGAAGGCAAGAAACGTCAGCAGCAGGCAGAAGAAGGAATAAAAATATTGAAAGGCTATGTTGATACATTACTTGTCATCAGTAATGACAAACTGCGTCACCAGTTTGGCAATTTAAAAATGCGGGAAGCATTTGAGAAAGCAGATAATGTGTTAGCGACAGCTGCAAAATGTATCACCGATGTGATCAATAGCACCGGCCAGATCAATGTTGACTTTGCTGATGTATGCACTGTAATGAAGAATGGTGGTGTGGCTATTTTGGGTAATGCAGCTGCTGAAGGAGAGAACAGGGCACAGAAAGCAATTGAAGAAGCATTGAATTCACCATTGCTTAACGATAGCGATATACAGGGGGCAAAATGGATATTGATTAATATTAACTCTGCAATTGGTGAACATGAATTCACTATGGATGAAGTGGAAGTGATCCAGAATTATTTATTGAGCCGTGCCGGAGATAATACCGATGTCATCCTCGGTATGGGATATGACAGCACACTTGGCAACAAGATCGGCATTACATTGATCGCAACAGGTTTTGAACATAAAGATCCATTTGCCAAACCAACACCGAAGAAAGAAGAGCCAAAGAAAGAAGAAAAGATAGTGATGGTGCTCGGTCAGCCAGAAGAAACCAAACCTGTGGTTGCGATGCCGCTTGAAATGCCCGCAGCACTTGAAAGAGAAATGCAGGTAATGGAAGATGCATTAAAAGAACCTGCAAAAGAAGATCATCTAATGCCAAAGTTGGTAGAAGAAATCCCCGTGATACAAGCCCCGGTAATTGATATGACTGATATGAGAGATGATTCCTCCATCATCATTCACTTCGAATTGCAGTCCGAAGAAAAAATACTTAGTAGTCTTACGAAAGAAAATGACTGTACAACTACTGTTGAGAAAATGTCAATTACCGGGAAAGATGATAGTATAAATTCGATGCCGGAAACCCACCTTATCCCCCAGCCAATTATTGAAAAAGATGCTGAGTTAATTCTCAGTATTAAAGATAGTACTAGTACAAGCCCGGTGTCTGCAGCATCGGGTGGATACCTGGCCAGACCATCCAATATTTACGCAGAATCAAAACCAGAGGTCGTTACCTCAATTACTTCTGCTGAAGAACCGGTCCATTCAAAACATGCTGCCAGCAATGAACAGGAAGAACTCCTCGATTTGCAAATGCAGCTGGTAGAACGGGATGACATCCAGGCGGCGGATACGCCGTTGGCCCATCAGGCTCAGACACCTTTGCTTCCGGAGGTTGAGGATCTTGCACTGCAGGACGAAACCGAGGAGCAAAAACGTAAGGCGGCTGAAAGACTGCATAAGTTGAGAAACTTATCATTCAACATTAACGCTGCTGACCCGAATAATGAGTTTGAAACTGTGCCGGCATATATCCGCCGCAACATGGAGTTGCATACAAACAACTCCCAGGTCGAGAACTTCTATAGTAATTATGAAGTAAAGACCGATGAAAAAAATCAAACTCACATCAGCACCATCAATACATTTTTAGACGGGAAGAAACCCGACTAAGCCCTGAGCATGACGAAGGGCTTTTAAGTTCGTTCGTTCCAATGAATACTTAGCATTGAGCTAGTGTTTTTTAGTTGTTCCCCCCGGTTTCCACCGGGGGGTTTTATTTAAGGAGAAGACAGGGTATATTTTTTTAGAGATTATTAGTTCCCGGGTGATAAAGGGTATGTCCCAATAATTAGCAGGATTTGTAGAGTTACTTCGTAAAACTCCTCATCCTTTGGATTGATGCCAGTCAAAAGAAATAGATTTTTACTGTAACTATTTCTTAATATCCGGAAAAGTATTACTTTAATCGTCCTATCCTGTGGCTAAAACCAATTGAGCATGGAGTATGCACCGTCCTTATTAGAACCACGCCGGGTATCCAGGTCATGGCATTCCGCACTTACCACTTCGCTGAAGTTGTTACCACAAAACTTATTGGGTTTTATTGAGAAGGTAAGAACGATTGGTGTTACTGCCGTCATGAGCAATTATGATAAAAGCAAACTCTGCATTTTTAACCTGCTCAATTTTTTCCAGTTTGTAACTGGAATGATCGTTCCGGTCATCGGTCTTTTGTATGCAAACAAGATTCCTTATGGCGGTTGGCTAATGGCCACTCTCCCGGCATTGGTCAGTCTGTTTGTTTTATTATTGAATTACCGGCAGAAATATAATTCAGCTATACTTGTTTATTTTATTTTCTACCCGGCTTGTATTTGTCTCAGTTATATGAATGGCATAAGTCTTGGCGTAGAACTTTCATTTCTTTTATACGGCATACTTTCAGTTTTCTTTATCCAGGACATAGGCTACATGGTATTTTCGATATTCTTTTCCATGGTGAGTTATTTTGTTCTTTCTGTTTTGCTGAAGGCATATGTATATAAACTGGAAGATATTAATTACACTGTTTATTTAATTAATGAGATACTGGCCATTCTTTACATCTTCTTCGGGCTGTATCTTATTAAAAAAGAAAACACCGATTATAATACTGCTTTGCAACGAACTAATCTCGAAGTGCAGGAACAGTCTCATCGCCTGCAGTTGCAGGCTGCTGAGCTGAATCAGTTGAATTCTTTCAAAAATAAATTATTTTCTATCATCTCTCATGATCTGAAAGCGCCTTTGTATGGCTTGTGCAATCTTTTTGATGCAATGGAAAAGCAAAATATGCCAGCCAGGGAAATAAAAAAACTGATCCCCGATATCAAGAATGATTTGTATTATGCCCGGGGCCTTATGGAAAATTTATTGCAATGGGCCAAGAGCCAAATGCAGGCTGATCATGTAAGGCCACAGGAAATGGATATAAAAGAAAGTATTGATGGAGTACTGCATGTATTGCACCTGCAGGCGGCGGCAAAAAAAATAATCATAGAAAGCAAGGCAACTGATCCTTTGTATGTATGGGCGGATATGGATATGATCAATCTTGTGTTGAGAAATCTTGTTTCAAATGCCATTAAATATACCCAGCCTGGTGGAAATATTTCTGTTGGTGTGTGCGGCCAGGATTCTTTTGCAGAAATATATGTACAGGACTGCGGGGGTGGTATGACCGCAGAGGAGATAGTAAAAATAAACGGGCAGCAATTTTATACAACCAATGGCACAGCACAGGAACAGGGCACCGGGCTTGGATTGATGCTTTGCAAAGAATTCCTCTTAAAGAACGGAAGTAATCTTCGTATTGAAAGCGAACCGGGAGTAGGAAGCACTTTCTCATTCACGCTACCGCTTTCATAGAAAGAAGCAGGGAAGCACTCTTCTTTTATATGCAGAAAATATCAACAGGAGTTTGCGCATGATAATAATTATGTACATTTAGTTATTATCAATCATTAAACCTTAACTAACATGAAAAAGATCTTTGTCCTGGCATGTCTTCTCATGCCGGTTTTTCTCATCTTTTTATTGTCCTGTAACAACAGCAACAAAAAACCTGGTGATGCTGTATTAACCAGCACAGATTGTAATTGCGAATCCGATTGGTTCCCCCACAATCAAACACCGGCTCCTCCTGAGGGTATTGGCAGCCCCTTTGATACGAGTAGCACAACCAATTGCATTTTTCATCAATGGTCATGGCAAAAATTTCTCTGGCTTACAAAGCCCCTTGCAAGCGGCAACGCTTTGTTCGAAGATTCAATGATCCTGGTGGATAATCAAATGGAACCTGTTACACCTGTTAACGGGATAGCACTTGTCCTGGAAGATATTGGCCAGGCAGGATCGGGCGGCATCTTGCAATCCAATCCTGCTTTTACTACTTCAAACAGATCTGACACTGTGTATTATTCCATTTATATAAGCCCTGTTTTGCAGAAAGCAGCCGATTCAATCAAGCAATTGTTGTCAAATGACACTTCGCTTGTAAATAATGATCTTACTTTTCCTGTTGGTTCTTTGGAATTGAAAGTATCATGGATAGATATCAGTTCACTACCAGCCGGCGAGGTAAAAAATTATCATACTTCCGAAGCCATCATCAAATCATCGGGTAAAAAAATAACTGTTGCTTTGCTGGGAATGCATGTGGTTGGAGTGGTGATCAATCATCCTGAATTCATATGGGCAACTTTTGAGCACAAGGGAATGGCACCTCTTTACGACTGGAAGAGCACAACTACACAGGATGTTCCTGTTACTTCGGCCGGGGAGAAATTATTTTTCAAAAAGGGCGATAGCGCCACCTGGCAGGATCTTGAATGGAATCCCGCCAATCCCGGACCGAAAAATGTTTTTACCGTGTATCCTTTTGGTGTTCCAAGAACTGCCAGCGACAGTTTCATGCTAACCAGTCAGTCAGAGCCGATCAATTATAATAATATACAGGGTTTGAATGCATGTGTGAATGCCGGCCTGGATGATGTTTGGAAAAATTATTTTTATAACGGTTCGTTGTGGATCAATACTGATGGGCTAACTCCGCAGCAGCAAGCCGATACCATCAATGCACTGCAAGGTAATATTGGAAATGCAGCACCCGGTTCTATCGCAAGGGGTTCGCTGGCGGCTTTCAATATCACTATGGAAACATTTGCACAGGATTTTAATCAAATACCTCTTCACCAGATGGCTGCAGGCGATCTTACCAATTGCTTCAGTTGTCATAATGCGCCATCTAATATTAAGATAGGAGGCATATCGCATACAGCAAGCTCGCCGTTGTACCTGAGTCATATTTTCAGAAGTTACCTTAGCATTAGCAGCGGACTTTCTGTGAAAGAAGTAGAACAAATCAGGGTAAAGGATTTTGTTGATATGCTAAAGAAAAGAAGGGCAGTTAAATAAGCAATAATGTCCACAGCATTTAATGAGGCTATTCTTCGAAGGAGGAATAGCTTTTTTATTTAGTATGGTTTACCATGTTGCCCAATAGCGAACAGAACGTACAAGTGTGCGACGCAATTGACGATGATAGTAGTAATGCAGCCGGAAACATAATTCCCTCTCTCAAAAAATAAAAGCCTATCTTCGCAACCTACTCCACGCAATGACACGGCAAGTTGTAAGCCGGTGGTACTTAGACAAACTTTCGCTGATTCAGAACCTACAACATCTTAGCCAGCCCCATACACAGATCATCTGTGATTTAAACATAAAAACCTATCATGGCTTTTAAAAAATTATCAATTATTGAACCTATCCTTAAAGCAGTAGCTGCAGAAGGATACACTATTCCAACACCTATCCAGCAACAAGCGATACCGATCGTGTTGCAACGTAAAGACCTTTTGGGCTGTGCTCAAACAGGCACCGGCAAAACAGCCGCTTTCGCCATTCCTATCCTGCAGATACTGCATGAACAAAAACCAATGGCGCCCGGCATCAAAGTATTAATATTAACTCCGACAAGAGAACTGGCCATACAAATTGGTGAGAGCTTTGTTGCTTATGGAAAACATACCGGGATCCGCCACACGGTGATCTTTGGTGGCGTATCACAAATGCATCAAACAAATGCATTGCGCAGGGGAGTGGATGTATTGATCGCTACACCCGGTCGTTTATTGGACCTGATGACCCAGGGTTATATTCGCTTAGACAAACTTCAAATATTTGTCCTGGATGAAGCAGACCGCATGCTCGACATGGGTTTTATCCATGATGTAAAAAAGATCATCGCCAAGTTGCCGCCAAAAAGACAAACACTTTTCTTTTCAGCCACCATGCCGCCGGAAATTCAAAAACTGGCGAATGTTTTATTGACGGATCCTGCAAAAGTGGAAATAACACCACCTGCTACTACGGTTGACAGAATAGAGCAAAGCCTTTATCATGTTGGCAAAATGGAAAAGCCTCAATTGTTACTCCATTTATTAAAAGACAAAGCGATCGTGTCGGCCTTGGTCTTTGCCCGCACCAAACATGGTGCAGATAAAGTAGCAAGGATATTACAACAGCATAATATAAGAGCAGCTGCCATCCATGGCAATAAATCACAGAATGCCCGACAGGATGCACTGGCTGATTTTAAGAACGGAAACCTCCGTGTACTGGTAGCTACTGATATTGCTGCCAGGGGAATTGATATTGATGACCTGACGCATGTCATCAATTTTGATCTGCCAAATGTTCCTGAAACGTATGTGCATCGCATCGGCCGTACAGGAAGAGCCGGCAATACAGGCATTGCTATTTCTTTTTGCAGTGCAGAAGAAAGAGATGAATTAAAAGATATTCAGAAGCTGATCCGAAAAAATATCCCTGTTATTCATGAGCATGACTTTGCAATGAATGCAAATAGTGTAGCACAAGTGCCAGTTCAACGGCAACAGCAATCCTTTAAACCACGACGACCTAATTTTCAATCGCAAAATACGGGCGGCAACCATGAGAGAAGAGGCTATAGTGCCCAGCGGCGGGGAATGAGGTAAAAGAGTTTAACAAGTTCTAGTATTTTATGAAAAAAAATATGCTGAGCTTAGAGGTAGTTATTTTTAGCGTATGACAGTAAAAATATATCTGCCTCTTTTTGCTTTAGGGATACTTACTGCTCTCAAAGGTCTTTCTCAAACGGCCAATGATACTATTAATAAGGAGTCAGTCAAAAAAATGATCACTTACCTCGCTTCAGATGAATTAAAAGGCCGGGTGAATTATTCCAAAGAACAATTAGAAGCGGCTGAATTTATCAATAAGGAGTTCAGCTCTTTTGGGTTAGAACCCTTTCCTGGGTTTGAAAATTTCTACCAACCTTTCCGTACTTCATTTGGTGGTAAGACAGCCATGGTAGATGTAAAATGGAATGATAAAAAACTGAATGATAGTTTGTATTATTTCTTTTCCCGCTCATTAAGTGTACCAGCATTGGAGCTTTCTGATTTTCTTATACTGCGGACTACGTCTCAACTGGCCGATTCTATTTTATATTATAACTGGAACAAGACCGATAATATCTTATTACAAATAGTACTGGATGATACTACCCATTTTTCAGAAGCTATCAATAATATAAAAGCTCCCGGTGGAATGCCCGCTTCAAATATTCTGATTGTAGGAGTAAAAGAAGAACCGGTCAGTTTAAAAGTTATACCCAATAAGAATTTAGTTACTTCGGTTTTATACAATGTTATTGGAATAATACCCGGCCGCAGTTTACCTCATGAGGCCATCATTTTCTCTGCTCATTACGACCATGTAAATAAAGGGCTCGATGGTCAAGATGGGTTATTTAACGGCGCTAATGATGATGCCTCCGGTACTACGGCAGTACTTGAACTTGCAAAATATTTTTCCATGCGAAAGGACAATGAACGAACGATCATATTTTGTCTTTTTGCCGGGGAAGAGCTGGGACTTTTGGGGTCACAGGCGTTTATTAATTATGTAAATTCGGAAAGCATAAAAGCGGTTATAAATATTGAAATGATCGGCATCGCCAATATTGAAGGTAAAAATACTTTTATGCTTACAGGTTCTGGTTATTCAAGCCTTTATAAGATACTTAAGCGAAACCTAAAAGGCGATGATGTGAAGATAGCAGGTCAGTACAGTGACCCACAATACCTGTTTAGGCGATCAGACAACTATACGTTTGCACAAGAGGGGATACCAGCTCACACTATCATGGGAAGCGATGATAGTGAACCTTGTTATCACAAACCCTGCGATGATGTGCAGCGGATCGATATTGAAAACATGACAAAATTTATTAAAGCGATCGCCAAAAGCGCTTCAACACTTATTAGCGGAAAAGATACCCCAACAAGAATAAAAGGTTTCTGAATCTTATTTCAGGTCTCTCCGGCTATTGATGCGGTAGCATATGGCCCAGATAAGACTGGTGAGAGCAATAGTAGGCAAAGCGAAGTGAGGAATTTGCGATAACTGCCGGGAATACAGGCATTGCTATTTTTTTCTGCAGTGCAGAAGAAAGAGATGATACCAGGTAAAAAATTACTTCTGCTTACAAATCATCATACTTGTATTTTCTTACTGTAAGAAAAACATACAGCCCTGCAAATGCCAGCGAGGCGATCAGCATAATACTTTCAGCCGGAAGGTTAAGGTACAAATCCCGGAGCCGGGGAAAGGGGATTAAAGAATCTGCAACCTGTAGCGGCATGAAGTGCTGCATACCGGGAATAATTTTGGCTGCCAGCCACATAAATAATGACTCCAATAATAATCCGTAAATAAAATATACAATTATTGCCACACCGCTGCGGCGGAAAAAAGTGGCGAGCAGTAATGCAAACATCAGGTAAACGAATGCCTGTATAAATGAAAACCCGATCATTTTAAATGCATTGGCAGAAATGGAAACATCCACCACCTGCGACATGATAAAGCCTGCAATAAAACTCATTGCGGCAATAACAACTGACATGCATACGATAAGACCGATTTTGCTGTAGATAAAAGTTTCTCTTTTCCATCCGTCAATGATGTTTTGCCGATTTGTTTTAAAATTGACTTCGTTGATAAAAAGACTGATAATGATCATTCCCGGAAAATATAAAAGGAAGCTGGTCCAGAAACACACTGTTTGGAAAAGCTGATCCGATGAAAAAAGGTTTAACACATCGGAGCCACTTCCTTTTTGACCAGTCATTGACTGCTGCAGGCTGCCTACAAGATTAATATAAACCCTGTAGAATATATAAACTATCAGGATAATCCCGGCGAGGTACAAAGCTGAGAACACCTGGAACACCCGGTAGTTCTTTATTTTCATCCATTCTATCTGTAAATTCCTGAGCATAGGTATAATGTTTTAGGTTTTATCTGTCGCTTTGATTGCCCGTAATTTCCAAAAACCTTTTTTCTAATGATTTGCGTTTGATAATAAGCTGATTTAAAATAACACCTTGCTCAAAGCAATATTTGTTTATGGCTGCCGGGCTGATGTTTTCTTCGCACAAAATGGAGACACCGCTTTCGGAGCGATTTATTTCAGTAAGACCATTCATTTTTCTCAATACATCTTCCAGTAAAGAAAGGTTTTCGGCTGCCAGTTCTATTTCAACAATAGTAGCCCCGGATGCTGAAGTACTACCGGATAGCAGTTCACTTACAGTGCCTGTTGTTTTCAGCACCCCTTTTTGAATGATGGCCACATGGGTACAAACTTTTTCCACTTCATCAAGAATATGACTGGCCATGATGATTGTTTTCCCATGGTGGTTCAGGTTCTTTATCAATTGCCTTATTTCCGCAATACCTGCTGGGTCTAATCCATTGGTGGGTTCATCAAAAACTAAAATATCGGGATTGCCAAGCAGTGTAGAAGCAATGGCAAGGCGTTGTTTCATCCCAAGAGAGTAGGTGCTGAATTTTGAATCTTTTCGTTGTGTCAGGTTTACTTTTTCCAATACAGCAGGAATATCTTCTTTGCCTTTTTGTTTTATGGCAGCAGCAATCTTCAGGTTTGCCTGGCCGGACAGGTAATGATAGAAGTTGGGTGTCTCGAGCAAAGTGCCTATCTGCCTGCGTAGTATTTCGCTTCCGGGTTTTCCCATCCATAAAAACTCACCACCGCTTGCCTTCAACACATCCATCACAATACCGAGCAAGGTTGTTTTACCACTTCCATTGGGACCCAAAATACCAAACACAGATCCCTGTGGTACATCAAATGATACTCCATTCAACGCCCGGACATGACCATAAGATTTTGAAAGACCTTTTACCGAAAGAACAGTACTCATTCAAATGATTATTGTTGGATGAAGATAGACGTTTCTTTGACATGCCTTAAATAAAAAACTCCGCTTGCTTTCGCAAAACAGAGTTTCAATATGTTTTTGGCTATTAAAATGCTTTTTTCTCTTCAGGAATTTTGGGTGTTTCTTTTTGAGTATATAATGCAGGTGTCACTTTTTTTGGATCGCCCTGGTAGCTCCAGGTGATATTGCTCATATATTTTTTGAAAGCGTTATTCATATCATCCAGGCTTACTTTCTTAACATCATCTTTAATAGTATTGGCCCTTTTCCAATTTCCATGCACTACTTCATTAAAAGCTAATGAGCCGGCCTGTGCTTCATTTGTTTCCTGCCGATAATACACATTGGTAAGATATTGTGTCTTGATATTTTTTAATTCATCTTTAGTAAAACCTTCTTTCTTTACCTTATCTATCAATTGTCTTGCAACAGCAATGTATTTATCGGGATCAGTAGTGGTAACATACACATTCGAGTAAGTGGTCGTTCCCTGTGTCAGCCATGCACCGGGTGCATAGGATAAACCGTTCTTGCTTCTTATTTCTATAAAATGGCGGCTGCTAAAGACCCGCATGGCCAATATATATGCATTATAATCAGGAGTGCCCGGCTGCGGCCCGCTGGAAATACCCTGTACATAATTGGTAGCATTATCTCTGGGCTGTGGTTTGAATGTATTAGCTGTTGGTGTATAGCTTGACCTTGCTTGTTTGAATGGAACACCTGCAGGAATCGTTGCCAGGAAACTGCCCACTTTTTCATGAAGAACAGACCTGTCAATATCGCCTACAATAACAATGACCATTCTTGAACGGGTAAAAACAGATTGCCAGTATTTTTTTGTATCAGCGGCTGTCAAATTACTTACTGTTGCTTCTGTGCCGCCTGGATCCTTTGCATAACTTTTTCCTGCAAATGCATTTTGTTTTGCCATTTTATCAATAGCAGCATCAGGATTGGATTCATTGGCTTTGATATTATTGATCGCATCCTGTTTGATGCGGTCAAATTCTTTAGAATCGAACCGGGGAGTTGTTAATGCTTCTGCATATAGGGGCCAAACGATATGAAAATCGCCTTTGATGCAGTTCATGGTGAAAGTGGCATAATCCATTCCGCTGTTGCCATACATCTGTGCACTTACCATGTCCAGTTTATTCTTAAAAGCATTCTTATCATTTTTTTCTGTGCCACATTCTGTCAGGGCAGAGATGGCAAGATTTTCAATCCCTGCTTTCTCGGCAGGATAATTTTCAACACCGCCTTTAATAATGGTTTGAATAACGACAATATCATTGCCACTTGGCTGAACGATCACTTTCACACCATTAATAGTAGTGTCATATGCCTTACCCAATTGTGCGTAGGCTCCTGTTGAAAAAACAGGAATGATCAACAGCGATATATATTGAAATACTTTTTTCATGTGTATATTTTTTATTTTTTTGGGTCACATGGAATTCGTCCCGATAAAACCGGGGCTCATTTCATAAGTAGTTATTTAACGTTGTTTAAAATAGGTACCCGGATTATATCCCCGGTTCATGCGATCATTAATGATCATGCCCATTACATAGTATTTATTTACCAGGTATTTTTTAGCATAGTTCTGCAGGTCTGCTTTACATACTGCAAGACAGGCATCTGTATAGTCGGTGAAATAATCCAGCGATGTGCTGCACCATTGATAAGTAAGCTGAGATGCAAGAGAAGATGGCTTTTCGCTATTCCTGATCTTATTGCGGCGGATTACTTCTTTGGCGGTTGCGATCTGGTCCTCGGTAAAATAATCGTCATCACCAAATCGATTGATCTGGTCAATAAGCTGCTCATAAAACTCCTGCATTTTTTCAGGGTTGGGAACAGCATATAAAGCAATAGGACCTACATATTTGTTGGTTGTATAACTAATATCTGCATAAGTAGCCAATCCTTTATCTATGAGGGTTTGTTGCCACCTGGAAGAGTTCAGCCGAAGAATGGCAGAGAATACATCGGCGATGACTGTTCCTGCGGAATCATTGCGGAAATCAGGTCCATGCCATTGCATCATTACATAAGGTGTTTGTGCGATGGATGACTCTTTGATGAACACACTGGATTCTTTTAATGGAGTGAATGCCGGTATAGGATATTTTTCATGCGGGTTAAAATCACTGCTTTGCCACTCACGGAAAGTTCTCTCAGCCAGTTGAAATGCTTCTTCATGATTTACATCCCCGCAAATAACAAGGATGGAATTATTGGGATAATAATATTTATCTTTTATGATCATCATTTTTTCAGGCGTGGCTGTATTAATCACATCATGCTCGCCGATAGGGTTCTTTCTTGTAAAATTATCACCCCAGCATCTTTTCTGCGACTCTATCCATAGCTGGAACCAGGGATCGCTTTCTCCCCGCTGAAATTCACCATCCACTACCGGTCTTTCCTTTTGCATATCTTCTGTGCGATAAATTGGAAAACGAATAGCAGCATTCATAAAATTTAAACCGGCTGCCAGGCTGTCTTTGTCAAACGTAAAATAATAGTTCACTCTTTCCACATCGGTGGTGCCATTCCATACCATTCCCAGTTCTTCTGTTCTTTTGATGAACTTTTCCTGGTCAGGATAATCCTTATTTGCTTTGAAGAACATATGTTCAAACAAATGGGAAAGACCGCTGTATTCTGGCCCTTCGGTATAGGCACCATTCTTTACGGCGATCTCGATAGTTGCCAGCGGCACTTTGTGATTTTCGATCACTACTACTTCGAGCCCATTGTCCAGTTTCTTCCAGTAATAATCTTTGGGCAGGCGGGGTGCACCAGTGCCTCTCATCTTTATATTGTCTTTTGCAGATGTTGACATATCCGCAGTTGCCAGTTGAGTGTTGGGATAGGGTGTTTGGGAAGTACCGGGCAGGCAGGTAAATATCCCGATCACGCAGAAAATGATCCATTTTTTTATCATAGAATTAGTTTTTAGCTTTAAAATGAACCTTCAATTTACGGCAGATGGAGTTATCAAAAAAACAAGGAGCAAAGTATATTTTTTCTCTGTCAGCAAAGAGGAAAGACGGTTGTGGTTGCTGATATCCGGTCGGATTTTATGAAACTTATCCCAGATCAATTGAATTATCCCCATCGTGCCAGACATTGGTAAATTCACCAAGAATAGCTTTCCCATTTTCAAAATCTAGAAGATGTAATTTCAGATCATCAATATCCTGTTTCAATACTTTTCGGAACATAGGATGCAGGGTGCCACCTTTTGCTCCGGCTGCAATAGCAGAATCATATTGGTATTGCGGATCAACTAATGTCCCCCTTGGGTACATAATGCCGGGTACTCCCTTGCCTCTAAGATCAAGATCGGTTGGGTGGTCCAATCCCAATGTATGACCATATTCATGCGCAGCTGTAGTAGAGCCTTTATATAAATTTTCCAGTTTAAAATAACCGCTGTTACACCCCAACCCATCTACAAATGAAATATTGCCATGCGCAAATTCTTCAATGCGGAAGTAATTATTGCGGGGGTCAAGATTCTGATAGATGTCGAGATCCGTTATTCCAGGGATGAAAGCTGCGGTGATACGAAATACAACTTTAAACTTTAAACCGTTAAATATTAAACCTGCCATCGGTTCATTCCACATCGTCTCTATTTCTTCCCTTATATTTTCCGTAATTGCCGGATCAGCGGCGGCGCCATATGTAATGATATGTGAATAGATAATTAACTGCTGATCTCCGAATTCTGCTGATCCCATACTATTTTATATCAATTTTTTTTATCCAGCCATACATGAATTTTCCCTGCGGACTGATATATTCTGTATAGAAAGTATTTTCTGTTTCCTGGATATTAAGCAACGAGATCCCTTTTATAAATGATCCTTCTTTTTCCATCCGGCAATTCTCGTCATGATACAGTAATGCTTTTTTAGAAGTAATAGTAACGACCGGCGATTCATGGTATTGATCATTCAGCCATTTATTGTCAATAACAGGTTGCACTTTTAATTTTGGATAATCTCCATCTGCATTCACACCATTGCCAAAACCACAATTGAATGAAGTGGACTGGCTGTTAATGTTGATGGTATTCTTTCCCATCTTAAATTTCAGGATGCAGGGATTGGTGGCGTCTTCAAAAGTATTGTCGAAAGAAGCGGTGTCGCCGGAAAATGTAATAGTCCCGTCTGTTTCTCCCCTGTTCCAGCCGGGAGCACCATTCAATACATCCAGCCAGAAACGATATTTATTGCCTTCCATTTTTACTAAAACCAATGTACCACCAGGTATCGCTTTTTTATCTTTAGGATGACTTTCATTTGAAAGCTGATAACCGTATGTGCCGGCATAATTGACCTGCGCCGGTACATAGCAATAACAAAAAACCATTATGAGCAATAAGGTGACCTTTTTCATAATCAGTATTTATTTCAAATGTAGAATTATTGGCAATAAAAAAAAACCGACACTAAAGGTCGGAGTTCTTTCATTTATATCAGCAGGTTAGTTCTTAAAGTAGTTCTTAAACGCTTCAGCCAGCCGGGCAAATTCTTTTTTTACCTGGTTCATACCGATCAGGCCGCCGGATATACCGGTAGAATCTTTTTGCAGCAATACAGAGAACAGGTTGCCTTCATGTTTTACTGTTACCGATTGCTTATTATATTTTGAGAAAGCGCCGAAGAGAATGCGCATCGTCCTGTTTCCTCTTTCATAGGTTCTCACTTCACCAACGGTGGATTTCAATTTATATCCTTCTGAAGAAAAGAACAGGTTGAGTTTATTATCCAGTTCTTCCGGTGTGCAATCTGTAATATTATAGATGACACGGTCTTTGGCAAAATCAACAACAGTAGCTTGCATGGTTTTAGTTTTTTTGTGGAAGACAGAACTCCGTTCCGTCAAATAAAGCGAAAGATAAAGCAAATCAGTTTTTATCTGTGATTATTTTATAATCCTTTTCTATATCAGGATTGAGATATGTCCATTTCCAGTCATACCAGCGCCTAACAAGACCTGCTTTGACAGGATTTTGTATGATATAATTGATAACTCCATAAAAATGCTTATCATTCCTGATCAATGTATCGAAGCTTTCCTCTGCCCAAAATTGTCCTGAACGATTAAGTACCTTATTGCAATGAACTGCTGTAAATCTCTTATGATTTTGCAGTATGACATTCAATAGGGGACTGCCTGGCAATGTAAGTAGCGAAATATGGACATGATTGCTCATCAGGCAAACCGCCCAAAGCTTGTATTGTTTATGATTATTGAATAAAAGTGCGTTGAAAACGATCTCTGCCACCCGATCATTTTTTGGCCAATGCGGCTCATTAAGATTTTTCTCCAGTTCGTTTTCAAAGGATTCAAGAATAGAATTCCCTGAGTAATTCTTTCCGGTCTTGTGATTGGTTTTCGGGAAGTTCTTTTTGATAAAAATATCCTTGTTTTAGTTGAGTAATTACAGAGGCTGGTAAGGAACCTGCGAGACGATATGTAATAAAGAAACACTCTTCTTCAGATTGCCAATGGGGAAGCTTTCTTGTATAGAAGTATTTTTCTTCCATTGGGATAACGGAACTCCGTTCCGTTCCATATAAAATAGATTTGTGCTGCTGAAATATATTGGGAAAAAGACCAGGTTTTTCTGTTGTTTTATCGGAACAGAGTTCCGATTTCCAGTGTTTTGCCGGAACGGAGTTCCGGCTTCCTTAATTCCTGATCGGTCTTCCGCTTTTTAATACGCTTTGTATCCTTTCCAATGATTTTTTTTCACCGCAAAGAGAAAGAAAGGCTTCTCTTTCCAGGTCCAACAGGTATTGTTCAGAAACGAGAGTGGGTTCACTCAGATCGCCGCCACACATGACATATGCCAATTTTTTTGCCACTACTGAATCATGTTCTGTTGCATAGTTGGCTGTTTTCATAGCATGAATACCGGCATACAAAGCACCGAGTGCAGAACGACCCAATACTTTTATATCTTTTCGCTGTACAGGAGTTGTATAACCACTGTCAAACATTTCTATCACTGACTTTTTTGCTTCAGCAATACGACGATTGATATTCATTACCACTTCATCCAATCCTTTTCTATAAACACCTAAGCCAAAACCTTCATGTGCTGAAGTAGCCACCTTTGCTGTGGCAATAGAAAGAAAACGATTTTTTAAGGTGATGGTCTCGGGTTCATCCTCATGCATTTCATCTGATGCCCTTAAAACAAATTCTTTGGTACCGCCACCACCGGGAATCAATCCAACACCTAATTCTACTAAACCGGTATAGGTTTCAGCAGCAGGACAACATTTATCGGAATGAAGACTCAATTCACATGCGCCACCCAATGCTAAACCATGCGGTGCAGTGACAACCGGAATAGAAGAATATCTTGCCCGCATCATTGTATTCTGGAACATGCGGATGGCCATATCCAGTTCATCATATTCCTGGTCGATGGCGAGCATAAAAATCATTCCCACATTGGCACCGGCAGAAAAATTGGGTCCTTCATTGGCAATGACGAGTCCTTTATAATTTTTCTCCGCTTTGTCTATCGCTGTTTGAATACCACTTAATACATCGCCGCCAATACTTCCCATCTTGGTGAACCATTGTAATCCCAATACATCATCACCGAGATCATATAAACGGCAAGATCCATTCTTCCATATTTGTTTATCGGTATAATTGCTCATGACGATAAATGCATCAGCACCGGGAAGAGCTTTATATGTTTTGCTTGCCGGATCGTAAGAATATTTTTTACCACCTTCTACTTTGTAAAATGATTTGTTACCGGCTGCCAGCATTTCATCAATCCACGGAGCTACTTTATAACCGGCAGCTTTCATCGCCTCCGTTGTTTTGGCAACACCGAGTACATCCCAGCTTTCAAATGCGCCGATCTCCCAGCCAAAACCGGCCATCATCGCATCATCTACACGATATAGTTCATCACTAATTTCAGGAATACGGTGAGAGATATAAGAGAACAAGCCATAATGAAAGAGACGATAGAATTCACCGGCTTTATCTGTACCGGCAACCAGCATCTTTAATCTTGTATGAAGATCATCAATAGGTTTTGCTGTTTCGAGAGTAGCAAATTTCGGTTTTACCCTTGGGCCATACTCCATTGTATCGAGGTTCAGCGTCAGTATCTCTTTCTCACCAGCAGCGCCTTTTGTCTTTTTGAAAAAACCCTGTCCTGTTTTATCACCCAACCAATTATTGGCGATCATTTTTTCGAGCCATGCGGGAATATTGAATTTATCCCTTGCTTCATCATTGGGACAATTATCTGCAACACCTTTCGCCACTTTTACCAATGTATCGATACCAACAACATCAGCCGTTCTGAATGTAGCAGATTTAGGACGACCGATGATAGGCCCGGTCAACGCATCTATCTCATCAATACTAAGACCTAATTTTTCTTTCACATTCATGATGGCCATCATACCAAATACACCAATGCGGTTGGCAATGAAAGCAGGAGTGTCTTTGCATAGCACTGTGGTCTTACCCAAATAGAGATCACCATAGTTCATCAGGAAATCAACGATGGCCGGATCGGTATGTGGTGTTGGAATAATTTCCAGTAAACGTAAATAGCGGGGAGGATTGAAGAAATGTGTTCCGCAAAAATGTTTTTTAAAATCATCGCTTCTTCCTTCGGCCATCATGTGAATCGGAATACCAGAGGTGTTGGAAGTGATCAATGTGCCGGGCTTACGGAATTTCTCTACCTGTTCAAATACTTTTTGTTTGATGTCTAATCTCTCCACCACCACTTCCATCACCCAATCATAGGAGGCAATATCTTTCATATTGTCGTCGAAATTGCCGGTGGTTATTTTTTTGATAACATCTTTATGATAAACAGGAGAGGGGTTGGATTTGATGGCAGCGGTCAGTGCATCATTGACAATTTTATTTCTTTCAGATGCTTTGGCATCAGCAGCTACATCTTTCGGTACTATATCCAATAACAATACCTGAACACCAATGCCTGCAAAATGACAAGCGATACGGGAACCCATTACTCCGCTGCCTAAAATGGCAACTTTTTTTATAGCCTTTTTCATGATTCTTTTCTATGTTTTTGTCTCTCACAGATTTCACTGATTTACACAGATAGATCCGTTTAATTTATAATTCTGATAATACTTTCTTTATCTACTAAAGTAGCTACATTAAAGTTGACTAAAATCCCAATTTTCTTACCTGTCAGCTTTAAGTAAGTTAGTAATTGTTTTTTATGTACATCATGCAAAACCTCTACCGATTTTACTTCGACAATTACTTTGTCATCAACCAGAATGTCCATACGAAAACCTAATTCTAATTTAACATCATTATAGTTTACGGGTACACCAACTTGTGTAAGAACAGGAAGGTTTGCTTGCATGAGTTCATAAGTCAGCGCAGCTTCATAAACACTTTCAAGTAGTCCTGGTCCCAAAGAACTATGTACTTTAAATATGGCACCTCTTATTTTATATGTGAGATCATTCAGATCCATTCTGTGTAAATCTGTGTAATCTGTGAGCAAATCTCAATTAGTTAGTTATGCAACTATTTCGAAATCGAAGATAAGAGAATTCCAGTAATTGCTGAATAGCGATATGCAGTACCAGTGTCCCGCAATATGCGGGAAGGGACGATGATAGTAGCGCTACAGCTTGGCCAATTATTAATCAATTATTATTAATTCTTAAGTATCATTCTCCCGTCATCACAAATGCGCCCCAGAAATAAGGATGCTTGTATTTTTCTTTGATCGCTTTTTGTGCTGCAATGAAAGAGGCGTTCTTGTCTTTTGTTTTTAAATATTGCTGGTAGAAATGGATCATAAAATCCTTCGTCGCATTATCATCCACTTTCCAGAGACTGGTCATGATACTGGAAGCGCCGGCAGCACGGAATGCTCTTTGCAATCCATATACACCTTCGCCGGCATCAAGAAAACCCAAACTTGTTTCGCAGGCTGATAGTATTACCAGCGAAGTATTTTCCAGGTCCAGATTTTGCGCTTCGTAAGCAGTGAGTATTCCATCATAGGTATCCGGGAATACCGGCGAATTATAATAATTAGTAACACCTGTCAGCAACAAACCGGAATTTATCATTGCATTGAATGTGCGATAGCCATCGGTTACGTTATTACCCGCAGGTGACCAATAACCATGTGTGGCGATATGTAAAATGCCGGGACTTTTTAATTTATACAATTTGTCTTCGGTGGCTTGTTCCTTTAAATAAGAAGTGACGCCGATCCGGCTCAGTTCCATTTCTTTTTTGATACTTAATACTTCTTCTTCTGTTCCGGGCAGATCGGCAATATTATTTTCCCTGAATCCTCTTACCAATGATCTTGTAGCGGCATTGGCAACCGCCACTATACTCATCACACCAGTTTTGTAAGAAGGTCTTCCAATGAGTACGGCCGTTTTTATTTCATCTTTTGCGACGTTTTTATTTATATCTGTACCCGCTGTAGTGTATTGAATATCTAATTCATCGAGTAAGAATTGTCCGGTCTCCGGGTTTTTCAGTGTAGCAATATTGATCAAATGATAAATTCCATCAGGAGAAAAATAAATTTTCTTTATACCGCTTAGTTTTTCTTTGATGGGTTTCCAGAAATGATTGTAAGATTCTTCGTCCTCGAATTTTACCCTGATATTATTCTTATAGCCCCTGAAATATTTATTCTCCAAATCGAAAGGAGTATCGGGCAAATAAATTATTTCAGGATACTGGCTGGTCTTTTTAATGATATACGCAGCATAATAGGAAGTGTCTGAATAGTAAGCCTGGTCTTTCCATTGAAAACGTATCATCTCGATAGCGGCTTCCCCATCTTTTAAATTATCTCTTACCGTTTTCCAGTCAGGAGGAGTGATCTTTAAATATTTTTTGAAATCCTTTGATCTTACGGTAAGCTGATCTTCGAGTTTGTTCACTTCTTTCTGCAACCAGCTCATCAGTTCCTGGTTTGCTTTACTGGTCGTATCAGCCCCGGATGGATCATCAGTCTTCATGTATTGACGGATCAGTTGTTGCTTTTTATCGATCCATTCATTATAAAGAGCAATGATAGCGGGATCATTGGCATTCACAAATGCTTCTTTTCTTCTTTCTGTCCCTTTTAAGGAAATTGATTTAGTAAAGAGAAGATTGTTGTATGCCTGTTGTGCTAATAAAGGAAGGAGGGAAGGTTGTTTTTCTTTGGCGATCTTCACAAAGCTGTGGTAATTCTCATAACCTTCTTTCAGCCGGGAATTATAATAAGTAACAAATGCTTTTTCTCCAAAAGTGAAAATGATATCATTGATCCAGTCGGCATTCAGGCTGAATAATTCAGTGTATGTCTTTGCAGATTCATCAAAACTTTTATCCCGCATGCTGAGGTAAGCATAGGTGGAGAACGGTTGAGTTGATTCCCTGAAATTTTTTGTTGCCTTTACCTGTTGCATTAATGGTTTAAAAAGTTCAGGATATTTTGGGCTGCCCAAAAAACCAAGCTGCACCGCTTTCATGTAATTCACACTGATATCGGCATAATCTTTATAGCTGTTATAATGATCTTCTGTTTCTTTAATAAAGAAAGAAGCAGGCTTTGGTAATTTATTGAACTTACCTCTCCTGATAAGATAGACAGGGTACATTGAAATAGGAGAGTACTGGTTGTTGGGATACGTTTTATTATGACAGTTCACCCAGATATAATTTACCGAGTCACGGCTCTTCCATAATTTTTCTGCGGCATCATACTCTTTCAACATTTCTTTTGCATAAGCAGAGTTAGTGAACCGGATGCCGGGATAAGGATCACAAGGATTATCATTGTTCTTATGCCACAGCACAGATAAGTAATCTACATTTTCAACTGCAGCTTTTGAGTAAGATTGATAATCGCCGATATTAAGATAGTAGATGACCTTTGAGCCCATCGCTTCTGACTTATATGAGTCACGGAACATTGCATCACCTGTTTGGGATAGCAATTCCATTTTGCGGATATACTCATCAGCTTTTAAATAATCACCGGACCTGGAAAGAAAGTTTGCATAGAACATATAAGAACGATATGCATTTTTATCAGCCGGCTCCATTGACATAGACATTTCATAATATCTTTTGGCCTGCAGAAAATTTCCACTCCTTTCAAAAGCATAAGCTATATAATAATAAGTGTCCGGCGTTTTGAAAGAAGGGTTTTTCTCAATGAAATCAATTGCTTTGTTGGCGATTTCCGGATCCTTATTAGAGAACAAACCCGGATAGATAACATAATACCATTGGTTGAAAGGATTGGTAGCCGTATCGCCGGGTGTTGGGGTAGAAATACCGACCAGTGCATTCATGGCCTTATCCGCTTTTTCGCCACAGGTTTTTGCCAGGGCTGTATCGGGAGCCTGGTTCTCAAAAATTGTTTTTAATAAATAATAATTGGTATAGGTCTGCAGATCTTTTTTCTTTTCGACGATATTATATAATTCCTTTGCAATGGTCAATGCTTTCTTTTTATCAGCCGCATTGGTATATACGTCGGAAAGTTTGGAATTGAAATCTTCCTGGGTTTGAGCAATGATGTTATTGGCAACAAAAAGAAACAAGCAGGTAAAGAGAAAAGGTCGTAACATAATATTCGATCAATTAATTGAAGAATAAGTTACTGAAAAAGAGGAAAGCCACGAAATCACACAAACCGGCACGAAAAATATCTGTGCTGATCTGTGTTATCTGTGTTTATCTGTGGCTAAACTGTTTCGTGTTATTTAGTGTGTTTCCGTGGCTATCCTAACTCACATTCGAACCCGGAGCAACGGGATTCTCCGGCTTAAGCAATTGTAATTTTCCATCGCTGTCTTCTGCTGTCAATATCATTCCCTGGCTTTCGATGCCCTTCATTTTTCTTGGTGACAGATTGGTTACAACGATCACCTGTTTACCAACGACATCTTCAGGTTTATAATGTAACGCTATGCCGGATACAATCGTTCTTTTTTCTGTGCCGAGATCGATCTCGAGTTTCAATAACTTGTCTGCTTTCTCCACTTTTTCGCAGGACAATACAGTGCCTGCTTTTAATTCAAGCTTTGCAAAATCATCGTATTGAATAGTTGACTTGTTAACAGGTTGATTGGTTGACGGGGATTTCTCTTCCATTTTGACAGCTTTATTTTTTTCAGCATTTGATTTTACTAAACCGCTTTTCAATTTTTCAATTTGATAAGCTATTTCTTCGTCTTCGATTTTTCTAAAAAGTAATTGTGGTTCTCTTAAACTATAGCCAACACTCAGCAGTTTCAATTTACCTGCATTCTCCCAATCCAGCATTTTATCCACCACCTTCATCATGTGCAGCATTTTCTTTGCTGTATTGGGTAAGAAGGGATTGATCAATACGGAAAGATTAGCGCATAGCTGCAAACAAATATGCAGGCAGTTGTCAATACTCTTTTGCGCACCGGGATTCTCAGCTAATTGTTTGGCAACGATCCAGGGCTCTTTTTTCTGCATATATTGATTGCCTTTTCTTGCTATGTCTATGATCTCAAACAAAGCCTCCCTGAACCTGAACTCTTCTATTGAATATTGAACAGTGAGTGCTGTACGCTGCAAATGCTCAAATAATCTTCTGTCCTCATCATCCAGAATATCTTCATGTAGTTTGGGTACTTTTCCTCCGCATAGTTTATGCATCAACACAAAGGTCCTGTTCACATAATTTCCAAAGATGGCTACCAATTCACTGTTCACCGCATCCTGGAAACCTTTCCAGGTAAATTCACTGTCTTTTGTTTCCGGGGCAATTTGTGTAAGATAATAGCGAAGCATATCCACACATTGACCGCCGCCATTTTCTTTTTTTACAAAATCATTGATATAATCTCTTTGATCCAGTTTCCAGTTGCGGCTGGTACTCATCTTATCACCTTCGAGGTTCAGGAATTCATTGGCCGGAACATTATCCGGTAAAATATTTCCATGCAGCTTCAGCATCAACGGAAAAATGATACAATGGAAAACGATATTATCCTTTCCTACAAAATGCACTAACCTGGTATCCTTGTCCTCCCAATAAGGCCGCCAGTCTTTTTTATTATCAAGGGCCCATTGTTTTGTCGCAGACACATATCCAATCGGCGCATCGAACCATACATACAAAACCTTTCCTTCCGCTTCTTTCAATGGAACTTTCACTCCCCAATCAAGATCTCTCGTTACAGCTCTTGACTGCAAACCTCCATCTATCCAGCTCCTGCATTGGCCCACAACTGTATTCCGCCAATCGTCTTTATGTTGTTCCAGTATCCAGTCCCGGAAGAATTGTTCATGTTTCCCCAATGGCAAGTACCAGTGAGTAGTTTTTTTCCTGACAGGAGTTTTACCACTTAATGTACTGACAGGATCGATCAATTCATCAGGACTTAATGTTCTTCCACAATTCTCGCATTGGTCTCCATAAGCCCTGTCGCTGCTGCAATTGGGACAAATACCTTTGATAAAACGATCAGCTAAAAAAGTTTTTGCTTCTTCGTCGTAGAATTGTTCGCTTTCTTTTATCTCTAATTCACCCGCATCATTCAGTTTGGTAAAAAACTCCTGTGCCGTTTCATGATGTATGGGCGCCGATGTACGATGATAGATATCAAAAGAAATATCAAGATCAGCAAAGTCTTCTTTCATGGCCACATGATATTTATCAATGATAGCCTGCGATGTTGTTCCTTCTTTGATTGCCTGCATGGGAATAGCAGTGCCATGCTCATCACTGCCGCAAACAAATACCACATCTCTTTTTTGTGCCCGCAGGTAACGGACATAGATATCAGCCGGTATATATGCACCCGCCAAATGGCCCACATGTTTCAACCCATTGGCATAAGGAAGGGCAGAAGTGATTAAGTAACGTTTAGGGGTCGTCATGAATAATTTCAATCTTTATTAGCCTGCAAAAATACCGGAATACAGCCAATCTCATTATTTTAGCTTGCTATTATATCAAGCTATGAAGTACTTCAAATTATCTATCCTGCTGTTATTGGGAGGTTCCTTACAGGCCAACGATGGTGTTTTTTACGCCATGGGCAATACATTGGTGCCTTTAAAAGAAACAACGATCCAACTAAAAAAAGAAATACTGAACCTGCAACGAAAGGGTGACTGGATGCAGGTAGATATTTATTTCGAGTTCTACAATCCCGGGACGGAAAAAGAGTTGACGGTTGGTTTTGTAACACCTCCCGGCAGCGGCGATGTTTTGGATGAAGAAGCAAAACATCCTTTTGTAAAAGATTTTATGGTAATGGCTGGCGATCGCATATTGCCATATAAGATCGCAAAGATGAATGAGACCGGTTTTAAAGTGAGTTCGAAAATCGCCCAGGGTCATGATTTCGTTTACCATTTCACTATAAAGTTCCTCAAAGGCATTACTGTTATCCGTCATAGTTATCTCTATAAAGGAGGCGGTTCTGTAGAAGCACATAGAGACTTTGATTATCGCCTCACCACCGGCACCACCTGGGCTAATAATGGTATTGATGACTTTGAACTTAACATCAATATGGGAGATGACAGTTATTTTTCTATTCCATCTGCATTTGGCACAGCGCCGGCAGCATGGCAGTTATCAGGTATTGGAAGGATCACTAAACATAATTTTTCCATTCCCTTTTATGCTGATGGAAAACCGGTTTTGAAAATGGCTTACCTGCGAAAAGGAGCGTTGCAGCTAAGAGCAGCAAATTTTAAACCCACAGAAGACCTTTCTATTACTTTCTGGAACATACATAACGAAGTGAACCTGTGGTGCGAGCCAACTGCGAAGAATGATTTTGCTGGTTTCATGGAACTGATGTGGAGTGATTCGACAGAAGCTGTTTCCAAATTATCGGATGTGGAGCTTAGGCTTTACCGCAATCTCAATTATGCCCGTGCCGGTTATGATTTTAAAGATGAATTGCTGAAGAAAGCATTCTCAAAATACAATTGGTATATCCCGGACCCGGCTATAAAGCCGGAAAATATTCCGGAGTATTATGTAACAAAAGATATGATGCGACTGATAACAAACGAAGAGAAGAAACGAAAAGAAAAATCAACTACGCAATGATCAAAATCCCTCCTTACTTACAAAAAGGCGATACGATCGGTATTGTTTGTCCCTCTGGCGCCATGCCGGTTGAAAAAGTTTCTGAATGTATCCGGGTATTGAATGAAGATTGGGGCTTTACTACCAAAGTAGGCAAGACGGTTGGGAATGCCTTCAATTATTTTTCCGGAACAGATGAAGAACGTTTAGCTGACCTGCAGGAAATGCTGGATGATGATACGGTGAAAGCAGTGCTTTGTGCAAGAGGCGGCTATGGTATGACCCGCATTATTGATAAACTTGATTTCAAAAAATTCAGGAAGCAACCAAAATGGATCATCGGCTATAGCGATATAACTGTTTTACATTCTCATTTATACTCCCAGTATTATATTTCTTCTCTTCATTCACCAATGGCCGGTGCATTTAATGAGGATGGCTATAAAAATGAATTTGTGCAATCGTTGAAAAATGCACTGGAAGGAAAGAAAATAAAATACCAATGTCCGCCGCATGAATTTAATCGTAAAGGTGAAGCAGTGGGAGAGTTGGTGGGCGGTAACCTGGCTCTGCTGGCTCATTTGGTTGGAACAGATTCTGATAGTAAAACAAGAGGAAGGATCTTATTTATTGAAGACATCAGTGAGTACCTGTATAATATTGACCGTATGCTGCGGCAATTAAAACGAAGCGGCAAATTATCTAAGCTGGCCGGATTAATTGTTGGTGGTTTTACTGATACAAAAGATACAGAACGTCCATTCGGGCAAACAGCTTATGAGATAATAAGAGATGTTGTAAAAGAATATGATTACCCGGTTTGTTTTGATTTTCCTGTTAGCCATACCGACAGGAATTATGCATTAAAGATCGGAGTGGGGTATAAGCTAAAGATCACAAAAAATAAAGTGATTCTCGAGGAATAAAAAATAAGAAAGTTAAAGCCTCAGCAAAGAATCCAGTTTCCCTGCTACCTCTTTATACTTGAAAAGATTATTGTGACCGGCTCCTTTTACAGTAATAAATTCATCTCCTGTTTTCAATAGTGGTTTTAATCTTTTCGCATTCTTATAAGTGACGATCCGGTCTTTTGTTCCCTGGAAGATGGTGATCGGCGCTGAAACATTCTTTAGATAAATATTGGTGGGCAAATAATAATGCAGCATCCATTTCACAGGATAGATTGGAAGATAATGGCTGATGACTGATGGAAAATCATAGTAAGGAGTTTCCAATATTACTCTTTTGCAATCTCTTATTGATGCAAGTTGTGCTGCGATGCCTGTCCCCATGCTTTTACCATAAATGATAATACTGTCGGCGCTGAAGCGGGTATGGGCCATCTTATATGCTTCCAATGCCCAGTCATATAGTTTTTGCTCGGTCAATTTGCCGGTGCTTTTACCATAACCGGGATAATCTATCATTAGCACCTCGTAGCCATGTTTGGTAAAGTATGGAATGTAATTTGCATACCAGGAAATATTTCTCTTATTGCCATGAAAATAGAGGACCACTCCTTTTGTTATTGTATCGGTTGATGAAAAATCAACCAGGTTCATCGTATCTTTTTTATTGATGGGAATGCTGATATCCTTATGCGGCTCAGAAAAATTGTAATTGTGGTCTCTTTTCAATCGTACCGGGTGAAAAAGGATCCTATCCTGCAAAAAGTATAATGCTACGCCACCAATAATATAAATAAAAAAGGCGATCCAGAGCCATTTGAATATTTTTTTCTTTTTCATGCTCAGCAAAGATGAAAAGAAAAAGGACAGGTAGTTCATCCTGTCCTTTTCTGTCGGGTAAGATCCGGCCAGCTTCCTCTCCGCAAGGAGAGGATTGTGGTGAGGCTACCGGATAAAATAGTTCCTGATACGGTAGGATGCATTATTGTTTATCTCGTCCATCAGGCACCTGATCACTTCCTGTTCATTTGGAGCTTGCTCCTGCCTGCGATCAATAAGTTGTTTATCGCTTTCACTTAATGCCCGGGCATCGCCGGTATAGGTTGCAAATTCAGTTGTCCAGCTATGATTGGCGGAAAAATTATCACTCCACAACCAGCCGCCATCAGCGTCACGAACATTTACCTGCATGAGAGCATCTGAATGCATAGTTCTCCTGGTAGTAGTAATGGTCGCATATACTTTCCCATATTCTCTCACAATGGAATCAGGGCGATAGACAATTTCCTTTATCACTACTTCTTTTGATACTTTTCTTGTACTGCGGTCATCATAGTAGTGGCCAACATTCAATGTTGCCAAACGCATATCCACAACCTGGTCAACTCTTATTTCTCTATTTCTTGCATCCCGGTCAGAAAAGAATTTTACAAATTCATTGCCGGCGTTGTATTGAAGGTCCCTGAGTAATTTATCATCAAGACTTTCATAGCTGCTGGCATATGAACTGAACCGGAACCCATTATTTTCTTCAAGTGGAAGGATAACAACATTGGTGACAGCATATTCATACGCTTCGTTCATTTTTAAAACAATATCCCTGTTGCCGGGCTTGAAACGTTCAGCCACCTGGAATTCACGGTAAGCGTTTTGGTAACTCTTTTTATTATACCCCTGCATAAATGACAATCCCCTGTCAAAACGAACATCACCTGCTTTTTCACCATAAGTGATCATATAGGTAGAATAATCTGTTGGATGAATCAATTCAAATATTGCAGGAACTTTCCGGATGGCATCATACATTTTTTGCAGTGCTGCATATTCATTGTACATCCATTCCCATTTCAGTTCATTGCTGCTTTCTGAATTATTGCGTATGCGGCTTTCATGATCTTCCACTGCATATTTGTAGGAGCTTTCAATGATGTTCCTGAGTTTGGAATCGTTCGGATCTTTTTGCAACTTTTTGGCTGCCAGCTCAACTGCTTCATCGTAGTTTCCTTTTTCGTATAACTTACTTGCAGTTTTGCAAGAGATGAAGAGGATCGTTGCTGTAATAAAAGATAAAAAGTAAAGTTTTGATTTCATGGTGGTCTCCTTTTTCATAGTGGACGTTCAAATAGTATTCCGGTTAGCCGGAGCCCCGGTCAATTAGACAATTCTTAACAAGAAAGGGTAGTGGGAAATAACGAGTGGCTAGTGGGATTTGGCGTGTAAAGTAGATTTTCTTCCTACTAGCTACTCGTTATTTCCCACTCCCTTAGTATTTAAGGATATCCCGCACAAAATTGTGATACTCATCAAAGGAGGGAAGATTGTTGTGGCGGCCGCCATGAATGCGGATGAGTGTAATTTTACCCGGATTGATCTTTTGCAACGCCTCACTATGGCGGATCGGTATCAGCCAATCCCTGGTACCGTGAATAATGTAAGTATGGCAATTCACACCTGTTATCCATTTATCGGTGCGGAGATGAAATCGCAATACCACTCTTACAGGAAGAATGGGAAGGAACCTCTCTATCACTCTTAGAAAATTAAAATAAGGTGCATCCAAAATAAGATAGCGGGGATTATTATCACAGGCAAGTTTGGTAGCAAAGCCGCTGCCCATGCTCCGGCCATAAACGATCAGGTGATCCTCTGAATATTTTTCTTTGAGTTTATCATAGATATACTGCATATCACCCAGCATTTCTTTTTCACTTCGCTTGCCGGTACTTTTGCCAAAGCCACGATAATCCAGGAGCACTACATCATAATCGTAGCGATAAAAATCCTTTGCATACCGGGCCCATCCTTTTATGCTTCTTGTATTACCATGAAAATAAAGTATCAGCCCTTTTGGATTGTCCCGGTAAAAGTGAAGGCCATTGATGCGGACACCGGGTTCTATGTCGAAAAAATATTCTCTGAAAGGAACTTCGTATTTGAATTCAAAATCCTGTTTTAGCTTTTCCGGTTTAAAAATCAGCCGTTCCTGCAGAAAATATGCGAGGATGGAAAGTACAGCAATACCAATGATGATATACCAAATGAATACGGGCAAAGCAGATAATAGTTAAAAGATAAAAACTAAAAGTTCTTCAAGACTTCAGTCACTCTAAAATAAGTAAGTAAAGTCAAAGGGCACGAGCAACTATTATCTTTTATCTAATCTTCGATCCTTTTCAGTTTCAGATTTGTGACAGGCGCCACGATCAGCGGGAACTTTTCAATAGTAACATTGGCAGCATCTAAACCAAAACCTTTTTCTTCAGACAAGCTGTGTTCCTTCAGCCAAAAATGGAATTTCATGATCACCCTTTCGATAAATGGAAGCTCATTATCCTGGCTCAGGTATTTTTCCATAACGATGAACTGGAAGTCGCCGACTGTGTTGCTGCTCGCCAGGCTTTCATAGCGGCTTATGATGTTCACTTCTTTATTGGCCACAAGATCTTCCACTACTTTACGGAACATAAGATTGATGCGTGGTTCCATTCTAAAACCCAGCCTGAAATCAACCCGGATAATATCATTGGGAATGATATGATCCACTTTGTATTCACAAGTATAAGGGTCATCCACAGTCTCTACATGTACAAACCAATAAATGTCGGCCCGTTTTGGTTTTTTATTCAGGATTGAATAAATGACCTTATGTTCTATCTCTTTTGGATTATTGGCACTGGTAAGATAAACGACATGGGTCGCATATTTGGGAACGGATTTATCATTACTCAGTTCCTGTATCTTGGAAACATAATGTTCCATCCGCACAAATTCAACATAGCGGTTCTTGATCTTTCTTGCCCGATGCCAGATATACATAATAAGGAACATCAGCATACCGATGATCAATGTAATATAACCGCCATGGGTGAACTTTACCAGTAGTGCAACAAGGAAGCCTAATTCTACAACCAGGTAAACAATCAGTAAAAGATATATCCATCCTGATTTTACCCTTTGAAGTACCAAATAATTTGAAAGCAGAATGGTCGTCATCAGCATGGTAACAATGATGGCAAGGCCATAAGCAGCTTCCATGTTGGAAGATTTTTGGAAATACAAAACAACACCAACACAACCAAGGAACATCAGCATATTGATGGCGGGTATAAAAAGCTGTCCTTTTTCTTCTGACGGATACCTGATCTTAACCTTTGGCCATAGGTTAAGCCGCATAGCTTCACTTATTAAAGTAAAAGCGCCGGAAACCATGGCCTGGCTGGCAATGACGGCCGCAGATGTAGCTATGATAACACCAGCAATAATGAACCACTGCGGCATAAGATCATAAAAAGCATTGATGCCAATTTGCTCTTTGAACTGTGAGGTTATTGTATGTCCTCTGTGATTGGCCAATAAATAAGCGCCTTGTCCAAAATAATTAATAAGGAGGCAGGTTTTTACAAAGATCCAAGAGGTTCGGATATTATCCCTTCCGCAATGCCCAAGATCACTATATAGTGCTTCTGCACCAGTGGTACACAAGAACACCGCCCCCAATAACCAGAACCCCCCTGGGTAATCTTTTAAAAATTGGATAGCATAATGAGGGCTTAACGCTTTGAAAATAGAAGGATCGTCAGTTAAATGAATAGCGCCTAGTATAGCCAGCATGGAAAACCAGATAAACATTACTGGCCCAAACATCTTTCCGATTGAGGCTGTGCCAAATTGCTGAAGAAAAAAGAAAATTGCGAGAATGGAAAGAACAATTATTACAATGGTTTGTGTTTCCATCCCTTTTAAAACAGGCAGCTCCTGAAGTCCTTCAACAGCAGATGTAATAGAAATGGGTGGTGTGATAATGCCATCAGCAAGCAAGGCTGCCCCACCAATCATGGCAGGAATGACCAGCCATTTTTTTCTTCTTCGCACCAAAGCATATAAAGCGAATGTGCCGCCCTCGCCCCGGTTGTCCGCTCTTAATACCAGCACAACATATTTTATAGTTGTTTGAAGTGTAAGTGTCCAGATGATGCAGGACAGTGAGCCTATGATCAGTGTGTCATTTATTTGGCGGTCGCCAATAATAGCATTGAAAACATAGAGAGGTGATGTACCAATATCTCCGTAAATGATCCCCAGGGCAATAATTAATCCGGCAGCGGTGACTCTATTGGTCGGTATTTTCACTTTCTGATGTTGTGGTTTCGATCCCGGTACAGATTGTTTAATTCTGCAAGAGGCTGTTGGCAAAGGTATAGGCAAAAATGAAATACAACGAACAAACACTGAAAACTTTGCCATTCATCCCTTTTTTTATGGGGATAAATTGTGCCGGGATGCATCCCGCCAACTTTTTATGAGGTCATTAATGTAAAGTCAATTTTAAACGCATCACGGTAAAATATTAGGAACGATTTTGGCTTTCAAATGGTAACTTTATTAAGCAGAAAAAATAATAATTATGTTTCGTAAGAAATGGATGCCGGCCCTGCTCATCATTGCTGCAACTTTACCTGTTTCGGCTCAGCGAATTGTATATTCCGAAGCCGGTAAAGACGATACCCGCAGCATGAGTTTTGAAATAGCCGGAAAAGTGGGAGGCAATTTTCTTATCTATAAAAACAACCGGGGCAAAAGCTGGATCACCGTATTGGATAATGATATGAAAGATATCGGCCGGTCTGATCTTGACTTTGTGCCTAATAATGACAGGATGATCAACGTTGACTTTTTCCCTTACAATGATCTTTGCTACATGATCTACCAGTACCAGAAAAAAAATATTGTGTACTGTATGGCGGCTAAACTGGATGCAAGTGGAAATAAAGTGGGTGATGTTATAGATATGGATACTACGCAGCTTGGATTTGCGGCCAACAATAAAATATATACAGTTTTGACCAACGAAGATAAAAGCAGGATATCTGTTTTTAAGATCAACAGTAAGAACAGGAGACTATATGTAATAAGCACCTCCCTGTTTGATGATAAGCTGGTTCTTTTGAAAAAAAGCCGTCTCACCCTGCCAATGGAAGACCGCAATGAGTATCTGGGCGATTTTCAATTGGATAATGAAGGGGACCTGGTATTTTCAAAATTTTACCGCAACAGTAATGACAATATCACCAGTGCATCCCTGATGATAAAAAATGCAATGGCCGACTCGATCATGACCAGGGAATTAAACATTGAAAAAACATGGCTGGATGAGTTGCATATTAAAATTGATAACTATAATAAAAGATATTTCCTTACTTCATTTTATTACAAAGAAAGGCGGGGCAATATTGATGGTTATTTCTTTTATGTGTGGGATAAAATATCGGGCAATACCATATTGCAGGACACAACTACTTTCTCTGATGAATTAAGAAGAGAGGCCAGGGGAGATGCAGGGGTACGATCTGCTTTTAATGATTATTTTATCCGCAATATAGTTTTGCGGAGAGATGGCGGTTTCGTATTGGGCAGCGAATCATATTATACCACTTCCCGCTTCAATAACTGGAATCGCTGGGATTACCTGTACGGAAGTCCTTTTTATAGTAATTCTTATAATGATTACTACTATACTAATAATTACAGGCTTTTTGGTAGCAGCAGCAGGTTCAGCAACCAGGCTGTTCGCTATCATGCCGATAACATTACCGTGATGTCATTTGATAGCAAAGGCAACCAGGAATGGAATAATGTGATGGGAAAAAGCCAGTTTGACGACCAGTCAGATGACATGCTTTCTTATCAAATGATGAATACCGGCGGCCAGCTTCATTTCCTGTTTAATTTCCAGGAAAGAAGAAATAATCTGCTGACAGATTTCAGCATAGGAACAGATGGGCAATTGAATCGTAATCCTACGCTGAAAAACCTCGATAAGGGGTATGATTTTATGCCGAAATATGCGAAGCAGGTGGGTGCAAGACAAATGATCATTCCATGTGGTTATCGTAACTATCTTTGTTTTGCTAAATTAGAGTATAACTAATCCTAATTCTGTCCATTATCCGTGATTGGAATCTTTAAACAAAAAACCCCGGCAAATCTTTTTTTATTGCTGGCATTCGGTGTATTGATCAAGCTCCCCATGTTCATGCATCCACATGCAGTAGCAATACGGGAAGAAGACAGTACCCTCTTCAAAGCTATTCTTGATCTCATTGAACCAACCGGCCGGGCAAATCCTGTTATTTATCCGCTACTTGCATTTGCTCTTTTGTTTATCCAGGCAGCGTCATTCAACCGGTTCATGAATACACAACGGATGATGAACCGGCCGGGTTATTTGTCAGGTATGGCTTATTTACTGATCACATCGCTTTTCCCGGAATGGAATTATTTTTCAGCTCCTCTTATCGTTAATACAATTTTGATCTTTGTGCTTTCAGGACTATTCAATGTATATCATCAGCAAAATGCCAGGGGTTCTATTTTTAATATTGGCCTTGCTATGGGAGTCGCATCGTTTCTTTTTTTTCCGGCAATCACTTTTATTGTCTGGATATTGTTTGCCCTGGCTGTTATGCGGCCGTTCCGGATAAATGAATGGCTGCTTTGCATTTTAGGACTTACCACTCCTTTTTATTTTTATGCACTATACCTTTTTATCAGTGATCAATGGAACTGGCAGGCATTATGGCCGCATTTTTTTGTAAGTATGCCGGCGGTAAAACAGTCAGCATGGCTTGCCGGCAGCGCATTTTTGCTTGTAGTTCCCTTTCTCGCAGGGGGCTATTATGTGCAGATCAACCTTCGGCGGATGCTGATACAGGTAAGAAAAGGATGGAGCCTGCTTTTATTATACCTGCTTGGTGCTGTATTTATTCCTTTTGTCAATGGTAACAACGGTTTCGAGAATTGGGTAATATCGGCCATCCCTTTTGCAGCCTTTCATGCCTGTACCTATTTATATTCAACTTTCCGGATATTCCCGGTACTACTTTTTTGGCTTGGAGTAGCTTTTGTTTTGGCATACCAGTATTATGGCCCGGGTTGGCAATTGGTGTAAAACAGTTGCTGTTCTTGTTTTATCTTTGTGCTTCCTCACCTGAAAATTTGATTATGAAATTTGGCGTTGTTGTTTTTCCCGGTTCCAATTGCGACAGGGATATGTATGATGCGTTGAAATATGATCTTGGCCAGGATGTAATAATGCTTTGGCACAAGGACAGTGATCTCAGCAAATTTAATACAGAAGATTGTATCATTTTACCCGGTGGTTTTTCTTATGGCGATTACCTGCGTTGCGGAGCCATTGCCCGTTTCAGCCCGATGATGCAAAGTGTGATCGAATTTGCCAATGCAGGCGGAAAAGTGTTTGGAGTTTGTAATGGGTTTCAAATATTGTGCGAATCGCATTTATTACCCGGCGCTTTATTACGAAACGGGCATCAGCAATTTGTTTGTAAAAATGTTTTTATAACAAATGAAACAAAAAGGATCTATAAGATACCGGTGGCACATGGTGAAGGAAGATACCATGCTGATGAAAAAACATTAAATGAACTGGAGGCTAACGGGCAAGTGATATTTTATTATTGTGATGAGGAAGGAAATATGACCGGTGAAGCAAACCCGAACGGAGCCATACGCAACATTGCGGGTATTTGTAATGCAAATCGCAATGTTTTCGGTATGATGCCACACCCGGAAAGGGCCTGTTCGACTGTTTTGGGTAATACCGATGGACGGGAGATCATTAAAACCATGCTGATGGCGGAGCAACTAGTTTGCTAAAACCGTCATCTTACCACTGTTTTAACAGCTTTTGTCATTTTCCTTATAAAAGCTTGGTCCGGCAGATTTAAATTTGCAAATAGTATAAAGAAAGAAATAATGAAGAGGTTAGTATTATCAGCGATCGTCATTTTTGCAGCAGTAGCGGCCAAAGCCCAGCTGAATCCTGTTACCTGGAGTTTCAGCGCCACTAAGATTGATGACAAGAAGTATGAGATCCACATGAAAGCTACGATCCAAACAAACTGGCATTTGTATTCACAGGTTCAGCCGGAGAATGCCATCGCACAGCCTACTGCTTTTACCATCAACAAAAATCCATTGTTTGTATTGGATGGAAAAATAAAAGAAGTAGGTAAAATGGAAGCGGTAAGTGGCGAATATCCGGCTAATCAATATTCAAACAGTGTTGATTTTGTGCAGGCAATAAAACTGAAATCAACAGCCAAAACAAATTTTACCGGTAGTGTAGAATACCAGACCTGCGATGATAAAAAATGCCTGCCTCCGAAAACTGTTACAATCAGTATTGCAATAAAATAAAATTGATACCATAAATTGAATCATATAGCGAGTTCTTCAACAGGACTCGTTTGTTTTTTATAAAGGAAGGACATGTTCAGATCAAAAAAACTAATTGCATTTTTTGTTTTACTGGTTACAGCTTCATTCTCTGCACGGGGCCAGGATACTGCCATTCAAAATTGGAAGTTTGAAAGTAAAAAGACCGGCGAAGGAAAATTTGAACTTAGTTTTTCAGGAACTATATCCGGCGGCTGGCAGGTATATGCTCCCAATCAAATTGTCGGAGATGTAAAAACAACCGAACTTCAATTTCCTGATTCTTCCATTATACAGGAAGGTGATTTTATTGTTGAAGGGACTCCTGATAAAATAAACAGCGTCATTTTCGAGAATACTGAAGTAGATGTTTTTGAGAATACTGTAAAATGGAAAGCCATTATTATCATCAAAGGAACAGTCCCGGCGAAATTGCAGGGAACACTTTTATATACATTCGGTCGTAATAGTGACAGTTCGTATTATCCATCCACCATCGTCCCTTTTGTTATTCTACTTGAGGGAGGAGCACAGGCTGCAAGCATCAAAATACCCTCTATTGATGTTGAGAACCCGGTAAATCCCTGCGGAGATGACTCTACAAAAGGGAAAAGTCTTATCACTATTTTTTTATTAGGGATTTTGTATGGCTTAATTGCATTATTGACTCCCTGCGTTTTTCCGATGATACCGGTAACGGTGACTTTTTTCACCAAAAAATCAACCGATAGAACAAGCGGTGTTCGTAATGCCGCTTTGTATGGATTGTTCATCTTTTTGATCTACATACTGATCACTGTCCCTTTTCATGTAGCGAGCAAAAGTATCAGCCCGCAGATATTTAATAAGATATCAACCGACGCCACTGTGAACCTGGTGTTCTTTGGGGTCTTCGTGGTATTTGCACTTTCATTCTTTGGATTATTTGAGATCACACTCCCGTCACGGTTTGCAAATAAAATGGATTCAAAGTCGGGACTAGGCAATATCGGGGGAATATTTTTTATGGCCGCCACACTAACCATTGTTTCGTTTTCCTGCACTGGTCCATTACTTGGGACTTTATTAGTAGATGTAGTAGATCAGGGTGCATGGCCGCTTACTGTGGGAGCCGCAGGATTTGGTATTGCTTTAGGCTTGCCTTTTGCTTTATTTGCTATGTTCCCTAATTGGCTGCAATCATTACCCAAGTCTGGTGGATGGATGACCGATGTAAAAGTGGTATTAGGCTTTCTTGAACTGGCATTAGCGATAAAATTTTTCTCCAATGCAGATCTTGTAAAACAATGGGGATTGTTGAAAAGAGAATTGTTTATAGGCCTGTGGATATTAATCAGTTTGCTGATAGTGCTTTATTTACTCGGTAAACTTCGTTTCAAGCATAGCTCATTGGTAAAAAAGTTTTCATTCGTTCGGATTTGCTTTATAATACTATTTGCCTCTGTAACTCTTTATCTTCTTCCGGGTCTTACAAATACCAAATGGGCCGATCTTAAACTGATCAGCGGTTTTCCTCCACCACGGAGTTATAGTTTTTATAAGCAGGATAAAACAGATCTGTTCCAACCGATGCATAACGATTATGCGGGTGCTCTTGCAAAAGCAAAAGCGGAGAATAAACCTTTGCTCATTGATTTTACAGGTTGGGCATGTGTGAATTGCCGAAGAATGGAAGACAAGGTTTGGCCTAATAAGACAGTAGATAGCCTGATGAGAAATGAATTCATTGTTGTTTCATTGTATGTTGATGAAAAAGGGAAACTGCCGCTGGCTGAACAAACTGTTGAGACCTTATCCAATGGTGCAGAACGTTCTATTGTATCAGTAGGAGATAAATGGTCTGTTTTCCAGGAAGAGAATTTTGGAGCTACTTCTCAACCGCAATATGCTATTCTCAGCCCGGATGAAATAGCGCTGACCAAGACAAAGTACTATACTCCTAACGATGGTAAATTCATCAAGTGGTTGGAATGCGGCTTAGATGCATTTAAGAAAACAAGAAAATAATTCCTGGCAAAAATATAAAAAGAAAAATCCTCCCGGTTATGAGAGGATTTTTAATTAGGTGTCATTCTGTACCAGCCTTCCGATGGCAAGCAAAAGAGAGATTCCTTTTCATCAGAATTCTTTTTTCTCCGGATGGAGATACAGAATGACAAGAACTTCACCCTCTCCGCAAGGAGAGGGAAGGGGTGAGGCTAGAGTGCAATTTGTTTTTGGGTCATCAGCTTACGCAAATTAATCAATCCGTATCTCATACGGCCCAATGCTGTGTTAATACTGCAATTGGTGGCTGCTGCAATTTCCTTAAAACTCATATCTGCATAATGACGCAATATAATTACTTCCCGCTGATCATCGGGTAATCTTTGCAACATGTCCCTTACACGGTCATGGCTTTGTCTTCTTACCATTACCGTTTCGGCACAATCTTCCGAAAAGTTCAGCACTTCAAAAATATCTTTATCCTCGCCATTACGAATAGTGGGTGTACGTTTTACTTTTCTGAAATGATCCACGCAAAGATTGTGGGCAATACGCATAGCCCAGGGAAGGAACTTTCCTTCTTCTGTATAACGGCCGCCACGCATCGTATCAATGATGCGAATGAAAACATCCTGGAAGATGTCTTCAGCAAGGTATTTGTCTTTTACGAGGAACAAAATTGAGGTGTAGAGTTTGTCCTTATGCCGCAGCACCAGGGTTTCAAGCGCCTCAGAATTTCCATCTGTGAATAGATGGATCAGTTCATGGTCAGTTTTTTTCAATAAAGCTTTCATACTCCTACAGGTTTAGGTTGCTTCCGGTTGACACGCAATCGGAATAGTCAATAGATATTGGTTCCTTAAATGATCGGTTAAAAAGAAAAAGTAGAAGTATGTGCTATAGGCTCGGTAGATTTAGGTTTTTCATGTTTTGGATATATTGGAAACTAAAAATAGAATTTTTCAGGAAAAAACCAAACATTTGTCTGTCAGCATTGTAATTTTAGTAGCTAAAGAAATGTTAATGATTTGCCCGGTACTATGTGGACGGCAAGGTGTTGTACAGGATTGAATGATTATGGAAACAATAATTAAAGGGAAAAACCCCTCCAAAAAGAAGACCGTAAATTCCGCAGAAAATATCCTTATTAAGGGGGCAAGGGTCCACAATCTCAAGAATGTAACTGTTGAGATCCCACGGAATAAACTAATTGTGGTCACGGGTGTGTCCGGTTCAGGCAAATCCTCCCTTACAATTGATACACTTTATGCAGAAGGTCAGCGGCGTTATGCTGAAAGCCTCAGCGCCTATGCCCGCCAGTTCCTCAACCGGATGAACAAACCCGATGTGGATTATATTAAAGGGTTATGCCCTGCGATCGCTATCGAACAAAAAGTGATCACAAGAACTCCCCGCAGTACGGTAGGAAGCATGACCGAGATATATGATTACCTGCGATTGCTTTTTGCCAGGGTTGGGAAAACAATTTCTCCTGTTTCAGGCAAAGAAGTAAAAAAAGATGATGTCACCGATGTGCTGGATGCGATCACAAAGTTGAAAGAAGACGATAAAGTTTATATCCTCGCAACTTTTAAGCAACATAAAAACAGGGACATAAAAGAAGAGCTGAATATTCTGGTGCAAAAAGGATTTAGCCGAGTCTATAGCCGGGAGCCGGGAGTCAAAAGTCAGAAAGCCGGAGTTACTTACAGAATTGAAGAATTAGTAGAGCTGAATGATAAAGAACTCAAATCAAAGAAGGTCACACATATTCTTGTTGACAGGATCGTTGTAAAAGAATTTGATGAAGATGATAAACATCGTTTGGCAGACTCGATCGGTACAGCATTTTATGAAGGCGAAGGAGATGTTTATTTAGATGTGAACGAAGAAAAACTTTTGCATTTCAACAATCGCTTTGAGTTGGATGGAATGCAATTTGAAGAACCGCAACCCAATCTTTTTTCTTTTAATAACCCTTTTGGCGCTTGTCCAACCTGCGAAGGATTCTCGCAGGTTTTAGGTATTGATGCTGATCTCGTAATCCCTGACAGGAGATTAAGTGTATATGATGGTGCGGTGGCGCCATGGAAAGGAGAAAAGCTGGATTGGTGGCGGCAGAATTTTGTGAAGGGAGCAAAGAAATTTGATTTCCCTGTTCATAAAGCCATTGCTGATCTTTCTGATAAACAGTATAAGCAATTATGGGAAGGAAGTAATGGCGTATATGGCATCAGTGATTTTTTTAAAGATGTGGAATCACAATTATACAAAGTGCAGTACAGGGTTTTACTGAGCCGTTATCGTGGCAGAACAGAATGCCCGGATTGCAATGGCTATCGTTTAAGAAAAGATGCCTTGTATGTAAAACTGGGAGACAAGCATATCGGGGAACTGAGTACGATGCCGGTAAAGGATCTGAAACTATGGTTTGATGAACTTAAGGTCAATCAGCATGATAAAGAAATTGGAAAAAGAATTTTGCTTGAGCTGCATAATCGTTTGGATACATTGATAAAAGTCGGCCTGGGATATTTAACACTGAGCCGTTTGGCCAATTCATTAAGCGGTGGTGAAAGCCAGCGGATACAACTCACAAGAAGTTTGGGGAGCAATCTGACCAACTCATTATATATTTTGGATGAACCTTCTATCGGGCTTCATTCAAGAGATACAGCGAATCTAATTAAAGTATTAAAAGAGTTAAGAGATCTCGGGAATACAGTAGTAGTAGTAGAGCATGATGAAATGATGATGCGGGAAGCCGATCATATCATTGATATGGGTCCACTGGCATCGCACCTGGGTGGCGAAGTAGTGGCAGAAGGCGATTATGATGAGATCACTTCAAATCCTCTTAGTCTTACCGGCAAATATTTAAATCATGAATTAACAATCGATGCGCCAAAGCAAGTCCGCAAATGGAACTGCAGCCTGAAGGTGGAAGGAGCAAAGCATAATAATCTTCAAAATATAACGGTTGAATTTCCCTTGAATGTGCTTTGCGTGGTGAGTGGTGTAAGTGGCAGCGGTAAAACAACATTGGTCAAACAAATTCTTTACCCGGCATTGAGGAAGATAAAAGGAGAATTTGGAGAGAAGATCGGGTTTCATAAACAGATCAGCGGCGATATTGACACCATCGGGCAAATTGAAATGGTAGATCAAAACCCAATTGGTAAATCATCAAGAAGTAATCCCGTTACCTATATAAAGGCTTATGATGAGATAAGAGACCTCTATGCAAAGCAACCGTTGAGTAAAATGAGGGGCTTTCAACCCAAGCATTTTTCTTTTAATGTGGATGGTGGCCGCTGTGATACCTGTAAAGGTGAAGGCGAACAGATCGTTGAAATGCAGTTCCTCGCTGATGTGCACCTTATTTGTGAATCATGCGGCGGAAAAAAATTCAAAGAAGAAGTGCTGGAAGTAAGATATAAAGACAAGAATATCTATGATGTGCTGGAGATGAGTGTGGATGAAGCGATCAATTTCTTTTATGATGAGAAAAATCTTTCCAAAGCTATTCAACCGCTTAGTGATGTGGGATTAGGTTATGTAAAACTGGGGCAATCATCCGGGACATTGTCAGGTGGTGAAGCGCAAAGAGTAAAGCTGGCTTCTTTCCTGGGAAAAAGCAGGAACTCAGAGAGGATACTTTTCATTTTTGATGAGCCGACCACAGGACTTCATTTTCATGACATAAAAAAATTGCTGACCTCTTTTAATGCATTGATCGAACAAGGTCATTCTATCATCGTTATTGAGCATAATAGCGATGTGATCCGCTCAGCCGATTGGGTGATTGATCTGGGACCTGAAGCAGGCGATGGTGGTGGTGAAATAGTTTTTACCGGTAAACCTGCCGATCTGAAAAAAGCAAAAGGAAGTTATACGGCAAAGTATGTTTAAGAAGTTCAAAAAGTTCAAGAGGTTTGTGAGTTTTCGAAATTGTAAAATGTCTTGCAGTAGCACGATAACCTTTTAAACCTCTTGAACTCCTGAAACCTTTGGAACTTTTATCGCAGCTTATCCAATGTCTTGATCAGCTTCTCATCTTTCCGGATAAGCCGGAATGCCATAAAATAACCTGCTACAATTAAAAAAGGAAAAATACTCCATAAGGCAAGTGTTGGCTTTATCAGTTTACCTGTTTGACTAACATACATAATAACAAGCAGCACAGAGATAAACAATCCTACAAGGCAAAGTATCATTTGCTGTTTCCGGTTTTTAAAAAGAAATATTGTAACCGTTGAGAGGCAAAGTGTGGCGCCTGTAAGTATCATTAAAAGAAACCGGCTTCCGGCATCCAGTTCAAAAACCACAGGAACAGCAGCGTTACCAACTTTTTCCCCACCCACAGCGAATGGGAAAAGAAAACTAAGAAGGGCAGCCAGTGTTGCCAATAAAAGCCAAAGAGTTTGCTGACGCTGGATCATAACGGGTTTGGTTGTCTAAATATCGGAAAAAAACTTTTAAAGTTTCAAGTTCCGGGTTTCTGGTTTCATGTTAGGTCGTTCAAACCCGGAAAGACATTAAATAATCATGACAACCTGGAACAAGAAACTTGAAACCTGAAACATTCAGTTAATTATCCCAATTCAGGATAAAGCGGAAATTGTTTCATAAATTCCCTGACTTCTCCGCTCACAGATACAATTACTTTTTCATCATCAGCATTCATTAGTACTTTGTCTATCATGCTGACCACTGTTTCCATATCCGGTTCTTTAGCACCTCTTGTGGTGATAGCCGGCACACCTACACGGATACCGGATGTAACAAAAGGTGACTTATCATCAAAAGGCACTGCATTTTTGTTTAAAGTGATATGTGCTTTGTCCAATGTTTCCTGTGCTTTTTTACCAGTCAGGTTTTTATTGCGGAGATCGATCAGCATTAAGTGATTGTCCGTTCCATTGCTGATCAAATTATAACCACGGCTCACAAATGCTTTTGCCATCGCCTGTGCATTACCAATGATCTGTTGTCCGTAGGATTTAAAATCATTGGATAGAATTTCTCCGAATGCAACTGCTTTGGCAGCGATCACATGTTCTAATGGCCCGCCCTGCGAACCCGGAAACACAGCCAGGTCAAGCAAGGAACTCATCATCCTTAAATTTCCTTTGGGATCTTTTATTCCCCAGGGATTTTCAAAATCATGACGGAGCATGATGATGCCGCCTCTCGGTCCCCTCAATGTTTTATGTGTAGTAGAAGAAACAATATGGCAATGATCAAAAGGATCGTTCAATAATCCCGATGCGATCAAACCGGCAGGATGTGCAATATCTGCAAAAACAACAGCGCCGACTTCATCGGCAATGGCACGGATACGTTTATAATCCCAGTCACGGCTGTAAGCAGAAGCGCCGCAGATGATCATCTTTGGTTTTTCCTTTCTTGCCTTTGTTTCTAATTGTTCATAATCTACAATACCATCTTTGGTAACACCATAATGAATGGCAGAATAAATCTTGCCGCTGAAATTAGCCGGACTTCCATGTGTAAGATGACCGCCCATACTAAGATCAAGACCTAAAAATTTTTCGCCGGGTTTCATCACAGCCAAAAAAACGGCGGCATTGGCGGATGCGCCGCTGTGTGGCTGCACATTGGCCCAGGAACAATTGAAAACTTTTTTTAAACGTTCGATAGCCAATGTTTCGATCTCGTCCACCACTTCGCAACCGCCATAATATCTTTTGCCAGGATAACCTTCTGCATATTTATTGGTAGGCACTGTGCCCATGGCCTGCAATACCTGAAAGGAAGTAAAATTTTCAGAAGCGATCAATTCAATACCATTGCGCTGGCGTTCCAGTTCTTTTCTTATAAGATCGAAAACAATTTTATCAGTCATGTTGAGGTTTAAAACGTTTAAGAGGTTTAAGAGGTTGAGGATTCAAACATCTGGAACTTTTGAACCTCTTGAACCTTTAAACCCGAAGTTGCAAAAGTAGGCCAGCGATAAATCTCTTTGCCTTTCAGGGGCTTGTTTTTGTTTATTCCAAATGTCTTACTTTCGTTGGCTTTTGATTTCTTATTAAACAACATAGCTAATAGATGAAAGCTATTATTCCCGTTGCAGGAGCAGGTTCTAAGCTCAGACCACAGAGTTATTCGCAGCCGAAAGCCCTTATACCATTGGCCGGCAAGAATGTTCTCAGTATTATTATTGACCAACTGAAAGGTGTTGGTATTACTGAATTTGTTTTTATTGTAGGATACCTGGGCGATAAGATCGAGGATTATGTAAAAAATAAATATCCCGGTTTGAAGGTACATTATGTGCACCAGGTGGACAGGCAGGGAGTGGGTCATGCCATTCGCCTGACCCGTGAAATAGTGAACAAGGATGAAGTGGTGGTGGTGCTGGGCGATACGATCTGCGAGTATGATGTGCAGGAAATGATGGATAACCCTTATTCAATGATCGGGGTAAGAAAAGTGGATGACCCGAGAGATTTTGGTGTGGCAGAAATTGAAGAAGATGGTTTTATCAGCCATGTGGTGGAGAAGCCGCATATTCCCAAATCCAATATGGCAATGGTGGGAGTGTATAAGATCAAAGAGAGTGAGCAGATGTTCCAATGCCTGGAAAATAATATCCGGCAGGGGCTTCGCAGTCATGGTGAATATAGTTTGACCGATGCGCTGGATTGCATGATACAGATGGGGGCTAAATTCAAGTCATTTAAAGTGGAGAACTGGTTCGATTGTGGTAAAAAGGAAACCATGCTCGAGTCAAATGCGGTGCTTTTAAAAAAATTCGCTACGCAAACAACCCCCGATCAGTTTGAGAATACAGTTATTATTCCGCCGGTTTCTATTGGCAAGGGATGTAATATCAAAAACTCTATTATTGGTCCGAATGTATCTATTGGTGAAGAAACCAATATTGATTATTCCATTGTAAAGAATTCTATCATCGGTTCTTTTTCCAAATTATTTGATATAGTGCTGGACGATTCTATCATTGGCAGCGATACCAACCTGATAGGAGAGACCCGGTCGCTGAATATCGGTGATAATGCAAGTATTGACCTCGGATAGGTGTAACGAAAGCGATTTTTCCCTCTTCGGGTTTGATTTTGATCAGGCATTCCATTGCAAATTGATCTCAGTTTGCAAAAATTCAATAAAATGGATAAAATAGTCAGGATAGGTTTTATTATTCATCACTGCGATATAATGTTTTCTTTTAAGGCCATTCTTTCCAATTTTGATGGCTTTTATTGAATTATGTTTTAGATAAGGTTGTAAAGCCCATTTTGCCATTGCCATAATTCCCATATCAGCTTTTACCATTTCTAATGATGCTTCGGTAAGGGGCAGGGGTGTTATTTTTTTAGGTGAAATATTTGCCGGCGCCAATAAGAATTGATGGATCGTTACCGTTTCCAATGGCAGTGAATGTATGAGCAAATGTTCATTAATAAAATCTTCGGCAACAACATATCTTTTATTCGCCCAGGAATGATTTTCAGAGACTACCATCACCATTTCGTCCTGGAAAAGCTCAATATACCTGATGTTTTCGTCTTTCAGCGGGTCGCTTACAATGGCAATATCCAGTACGTTTGCTAATAACTTCTGTAATGGGTAATGCGTGGCTTCCATTATAATTTTTAGCTCAATGTTTGGATATAATAGTTGAAATTGTTTCATTACAGATGGCAACCAATGATAACTTGAATAACATTCAGTACTGATCCTTATCTCACCAATTTCGCCAAATATCATTTGTTTTATTTCTCTTTCTGTATCTGATAGTTTGCCTACAATTTCCTTAGCCGTCTCATAAAGTCTTTCTCCTGCTTTGGTTAAGACTAGTTTTTTATTTTGCCGTAAAAAAATTTTTGTACCCAACTGGTACTCTGCCTCTTTCAATTGATGACTCAATGCAGATTGGGTTAAATGCAGTTTATCAATGGCCTTTGTGATGCTACCTTCCTCTACGATTGCCTTTACAAGCCTTAAATGCCTTATTTCCATTTTTCGTTTAGTATATTATAAACAAAGTAACAAAATTTGGCCAGCCGGTTTGTATGAAAATAATGAATGATTGTTATGAATTCATTTCGTATTTATTGAATGACCGGCCTTGTAGCTTTGTGGTATAAAATTTATAAAAATGGATTTACAAATTAAACATTACGAAAATAAATTGGCGTTTGAAACAGATCCGTCAGATCTGTTTGAAGCTTTAAATAATGGCGGGAAAATCATCCCACTGGATGCAAGAAGATCTTTTGCATTTGAAACTGAACATATACCAACTGCGATCAATATCCCTCACCGGCAAATGAATGAGGAAAGCACAAAGCATTTGGACAAGGGCGTTGTGTATGTTATTTATTGCGATGGCATTGGTTGCAATGCCTCAACTAAAGGGGCTTTGAATATGTCGAGACTTGGCTTTAAAGTTAAAGAACTTATGGGCGGCATTGAATGGTGGAAGTTTGATGGATATGCAACTGAGGGGTCAAAGGCTATAACCAATGGTGTGAAAATTAACTGTTCCTGCTAAATCAATCCCCATGGAGTTAGCAATCAAAAAAGCATCGGTGAATGATGCCACAACACTTGCCTTATTGGCCCAAATCACTTTTAAAGAGGCTTTTGGGCATATTTGGGATAAAGAGGTTTTAAGAAACTACCTTAAACATACTTTTTCGGTCCAAAAAATGAAAGGCAGTATCGAAAAAAGCAATAATGTTTTTTGGCTTGCCTATGCTGATGAATTGCCTGTGGGATATGCAAAATTAAAAATATGCAGTCCATATGACCGGCTTGCAGATCCTAAGCCAGCCCAACTTCAAAAAATATATGTATTGAACGATTATATTGGAAATAAAATAGGCCAGCGATTGCAGGAAGCACTATTTGAACAAGTGAAAACAGAAGGCGTGAAAACACTTTGGCTGGCAGTTTGGGATGGAAATGAGAAAGCGATTCAATTTTATGAAAGGCACGGGTTTAAAAAGGAAACAACATATCGCTATGACTTTGAAAGCATGAGTTTTGATTATGAAGTGATGGTTAAACCATTTGGCTAATGAAACTTCAACAAATACTTGCTCCTTTTCTGCTTGCTTTTGCAGCAAGTATTGGAAATGCAATGGTAACCATTGGGCAAAAAAAAGCAACTACATACTCTAATCCATTTTTCTTTGGGGCCTTTTCATTGCTATTTGCTTCTGCAACACTTTTTGTTGTTGCTATGTTCTTTACCACAAAAGGAGTAAGCAACTATTTCTATGTTAATGCTAAATGGTTTGCAACCACTGGTGCCGGACTTGTGTTGTTGAACATTTTTTTGTATTTCTTATATCGCAATCACGGAGCTGCATACTATACATTGTATTCCATTCTGGCTATTGTCACTACTTCGATTTTCGTTGCGCTATATGTTTTTAATGAAAAAATGAATATGTATTACTGGATTTCGCTGGCATTTGCTTTACTTACGATAGTTTTTTTTATGAAAGGAAAATCAAACTTATGAAACTAATAATGGCCGCCTGCATTTTGATTTGCAGTATTTCTGTTTATTGCCAAAATAGTGAAATTATATACCTGTCAAAGAATGACTCTGCTCAAAATTATTACATGGCATTAAGGCCTGATTCTTCTTCAAAGGGATTATTGATAATACTTGGTGGATTTTGCACTACTCCAGTTGAAATACTGGAAGAGACAGAACTGCCTGATAAAGCATGTAAAGCCGGTTATACTGTTGTAATGCCTTATTTTTTGAATGACTGTGATAGTATTGACAGGGAAAACATCTATATTAAACGATTGACAGGGTTACTTCCTGGTCTTATTGAAAAGTATAAAATTCCCGAACAAAAGTTTATCATTGGCGGACATTCGATAGGCGGGTTAAGGGCATTGCATTATGCCGAGATGGCCTGCAAGAATAATACTGATTCATATTTGAGACCTAATCTTGTTTTTGGTGTTGATCCTCCGCTGGATCTAAAACGACTTTGGAATAGTTTTGAATACGGGTTGAAGATTAGCTTCTCAAAAGCAAGCTCCGGGGAAAGCCAGGAACAACTCCGAAGATTTAAGATTATGTATGGCGGTTCGCCGGAACAGGTTCCCGGGAAATATGAAGAAATGTCCGCCTATTATGCTGATGCAAAAGATGGCGGTAATATTAAATACCTGGAAAAAATTCCGGTAAGGTTGTATTGCGACCCCGATATTAGATGGTGGATAGACAACAGAAGAGCCAGGTTAGAGTATCTTAATATTACTGACCTTGTCGGCGCAATATCTCAGTTATTATTATTAGGAAACAAAAATGCGGAATTGATTACTGCTTTGGGCAAGGGATTTTGGAGCAATGGCCAGCGGCATCCGCATGCTTTTTCTATATTGGATGCGGATGAATTTATTGGTTGGATTAATTCTTTTTTAAACAAAAACTAATACCACTTGAAACGAAAATTATCTTTCTTTTTTTATTTAATAACCTGTAGCCAGTTATTAACTGCACAAATAAACAAGGTGCGCCTTGATTCTTTGTTCACAGAAAGTCATAAACAAAATTCTTTCAGCGGCACAGTATTGATTGCACAAAATGGTAAACCTGTTTTCGAAAAATCGTATGGCTATGCTGATTATAAAAGCCAAAACCTGTTTACAATACATACAACATTTCAAATAGCCTCTGTTTCCAAACAGTTTACTGCGTTTGGCATAATGTTGTTACAGGCAAAAGGTAAATTGAGTTTTGATGATAAGGCCGCTGACTACCTTCCTTTATTCCCCTATGATAATATTACTATCCGGCAATTATTGCAACATACTTCAGGTTTGCCGGAATTTTGGGAAAAGATCCGCCCTCAACTCAATCATAACATTTCCAATGGAAACAAGGAGTTGCTGGAATACCTTGTCGCCAATAAGCCGCCTCTTGAATTTCAACCCGGATCCCGATGGATGTATGCAGATATTGGCTATGATTTGCTGGCAATGATTATTGAAAACGTTTCTGGCCTGAGTTACGAAAAGTTTATGAAGAAAAATGTATTTCGTCCGGCCCGCATGAAGAATACCCGGGCGCTGATGGTAACGGATATAAGAAAAATTGACAATAGCAACCTGGCCTATGGCCATACCTGGTTAACTGACAGCAGCAGGTATGAATACTCCCACCTTTTACCCGGCAAGGATTTTGTTTTTTACTTGGGAAATTTTTATGGCGATGGCTCAGTAATTTCTTCGGCCAGGGATTTGTTGCAATGGGATAAAATAGTAAACTCAGGGAAACTTCTTGCAGATGATTACATGCAAAAGGCTTATGTGCCGGCACGGGATAAGAATGATTCTTTACTGATTGTAAACAAAAGCAGCAACCTAAATCCCACCTATGGTTTTGGATGGGGTTTGGCGAAACATCCGGCTGTTGGCCGTATGTATTACCACAGTGGTGGTCACCCGGGGTTTACCACTTATTACCTTCGCTGCCCTGACAAAAAGCTAACGGTAATATTTCTTTGCAATCTTGAATCATCGGCTGCAATAGGAACAGTGAGAACAAAAATGATGGAAATACTTTACCAGTCTTTTAATGAAAATACCCAGCCAAATAATTAGCATGATAATAGACAGATCATTTTCAATTTGTTTTAGCTTACAGCTTCCTTTTGTATTCTCACCAGGCGTTTAGATAACTTCAGAAGCGAATTGTTTAGTTTTTGAGCTTTGGACAATTTCTTTCAGTATCTTTTCCGTACTTTTTGTACGGTGGTTAGCACTTAATTTTGGAAAAAATTACATGACTGATATTTTCGTTGGCAACAGGGTTACACAACTTTTCAATATCAAGTATCCCATCATCCAGGCAGGAATGATATGGGCCAGTGGCTGGAGGTTGGCAAGCGCTGTAAGTAATGCCGGCGGATTAGGAATGATCGGTAGCGGAAGCATGTATCCCGATGTGTTGCGGGAGCATCTTCAAAAATGCAAAGCCACAACAAGCAATCCTTTTGCTGTAAATGTTCCATTGCTTTATCCGGATATTGATAAGCATATTCGGATAATAATTGAAGAAGATGTAAAGGTCGTATTTACATCAGCCGGCAATCCTAAAACATGGACCGGGATACTGAAAGAAAAAGGAATTACGGTTGTGCATGTGGTCAGCTCTTCAAAATTTGCAAAAAAGGCGGAAGAAGCAGGATGTGATGCGGTGGTGGCCGAAGGTTTTGAAGCCGGGGGACATAACGGCCGGGAAGAAACAACCACGATGGTGTTAATTCCCGCCGTAGTTAATGCAGTTAAAATACCAGTGATTGCTGCTGGTGGTATTGGCACCGGAAGACAAATGCTGGCGGCCATGGTACTGGGTGCAGAAGGAGTTCAGATTGGAAGTCGTTTTGTAGCCAGCCAGGAGGCTTCTTCGCATGTTAATTTTAAAAATTTGGTGATCAACTCTCAGGAAGGAGATACACAACTTACCCTGAAACAATTGACTCCTGTAAGGATGATGAAGAACCAATTCTTCAAAGATGTGCAGGATGCGGAAAAAAGAGGAGCAACGGAAGAAGAATTAAAGACGTTACTGGGAAGGGCAAGGGCCAAAAAAGGAATGTTTGAAGGGGATATGGAGCAGGGTGAACTGGAAATAGGGCAGGTTAGCGCCTTATTGGATGATATTTTGCCTGCTGCAGAAATTGTAAAAAAAGTGTGGAATGAATTTATGAACGGTTTGGCCGGGCCATTGAAAAAGCTTTAATTTTACTGCCTGTGAGTGATGAAAGGTGAAGTATTGGTCTTTAAAATCAACAAATAAGGTCACATGAAACAGAAATTACTTCTGCTGGCGATCACCCTGCTGGGGTTCGTAGTGGCTAAAGCCAACAATGGACCGGGTGATGGTAAAAAAGATGAACTGAATGGTCTTGTTATTCATTCAGAAACCAGGAAACCGATGAAAGACGTAAGCGTTACAGCTATCCTTTCATCTAAAAAAGAGAAGATCGTAGTTACTGATGATGCCGGTAATTTCAACTTTGACGAGTTGAAGCCCGGTACTTATAAATTCATTTTTGAAAAAGCCGGTTATAAAAAGATCACTAAAGAAAAAGTGGTGATCAAAACCGATGAAGCTTTCCAGATGAATATCGAGATGATCGAGGCAAATGATTTTGATATTGTTCCTTCGCCTTTCTCATTTGCGATGGCGAAATAAGAATTTCAATAATAACTTATAACAGAACAGCCCCGCTTTTGACGGGGCTGTCGTTTTTCATGGCCGGCTTTGGCAAACACACTGTCTTTAGTCCATATCTATATCAAAATCATCCGCCTCTTTTTCTATGCTGAATTTTTTATGCTTCTCCAGGAAAGAACGGTATTTGTTGTAGGTCTGCTCAGTTGCTTTTTTTCCATTGATGAACAGTTCACCGTCCTTATGTTTTAATGTATAGTCTTTGTTTTTGTCAATAAGACCGTCTTTTTCCAGGCCATCTACAAATTCCTTGAATGCTTTTATTTCTTCTTTCGCTTTTTCGATCTCTTCTTTGGCGTTGGCTAATTCTTTTTCAAGCTTTGGGCCAAGGTCTTTCATTTCTTCTCTTACTTTTTCCATTTCTTCCTGCACTTTTTTCAGGTCTATCTCTTTTACTTTTTCCAATTCAGCTTTCATTTTATCCCAGTCTATCTTAGCCATTGACTCCTGTACTTCCTTTTGGATCTTGCCCATATCAATTTCCTTCATCGCATTGGCCATATCTTCTTTTATTTTATTCCAATCAACTTTAGCCATTGACTCTTCTACTTCTTTCTGGATCTTGTTAAAGTCCACTTCTTTCATGGCTTCCGCCACTTCTTTCATCGCTTTATCCATGGTCTCTTTCATATCCACAGCGTTCAGTTCATCCAGCACATCATCAAGGTCACGGATCTTTTTATCCCTGTCATTTGATTTTTTCTTTGGAACGGTATCGTTGATGACCTGGTCATAGCGGCTTGGCGATTGACGGGTGCCCCATGAAACAAGCCCGATGGTAAGTGCGGCAATAAGGATCACTAGTAATACCCGGCTGCGGGAGAAGGTTGTTGGTTTCATACTTGATGTTTTAAGTAGTTGTATTTGTTTTTCACGAATAACTTCGTACCAAATATACGATTGACTTCGTATTTTGTTACAACTTTTTTCAGAAAAAGAAAATTTTAACAAAAGCCGACTTGTTTATTTTCTGAAGGCCCAGCGCAACATTTCTTTCCAGCTTGGCTTTTTACCATACATCAGAATACCAGTACGATAGATCTTGCCGGCAAACCAGGTGGTAAAAATGAAACCTCCGATCAATATGGCCATGCTCAGTCCCAATTGCCACCAGGGTACAGTTTCCGGTGCACCGAAAGGAAGCCTTACCATCATATATATAGGAGAAGTGAAAGGGATCATACTGCCCCAGAATGCCAGTGGACCCGTAGGATCTTTTAAAACAGCCGACATAGTGGCAATGGAAAAAATAATTGGCATCATCAATGGAAAACTTAATGATTGTGCTTCCCGCATATCTTCATTTACGGCACTGCCTACTGCTGCAAATAAAGATGAATAAAAGAAAAAGCCGGCGAGCAGGTAGAAAATAAAGCAGGTAAGAATAAGCGGCATATTGGTGCTGGTAAATACATCCTGAATTCCGCCAACCATTCCGCTCATCAGGTCGCCTTTTCCGGATGCGGCTGTAATATTATAGATAACAAAAATAAAAATGATCCACAGCAATATTTGAGTTAAACAAACCAGTCCAATACCTAAAATTTTTCCGATCATTAATTGAAAAGGCTTTACAGAAGACACAATCACCTCTGCAATACGACTTGTTTTTTCCTCCATTACACCCATCATTACCTGTGAGCCATACAACATCAGAATGATGTAGATGAGTATCGCAGAAAATGTCCCGATAGCAGTGGCAACACCGGAACTGGCCTTTACATCATTCATGTTCTGTGGAATAAGGATGATATCACTTTGTTCCAGTTTCTTTTTCTTGGCCTCGTCAATACCGAGTTTTTCGTTGACCACCGACCTCCAGATATTATTCAACTTTGTTTGAACCGGCATCGATCCTTCCATACTCATGGTATGAGTGGTGATGAGAAAAAGCTTCGGCATTGTTGTATCCCGGGAAGCAGATGCAGGAATAATAAGATAGCCATCATAACCCAGGTTGCTCAACTTTCCTTTGATACTGTCAGCCGGTTGATCAACCAGCGTAAGTTTTGAACTTTTGTCAGCCGCATTTGCTTTAGCGATCCTTTCAGCAGAGAAATCGCCGGAAGAATCAATGATGGCCACATTCAGATTGCGGCCGCTTTTAGCGGTAATATATCCCGAGCCAACTATCAGCCCCAGGTATAATAAAGGGAATAAAACTGTACTAAGTATAAATGTTTTTTTTCTGACCCTTGTCAGGTATTCTCTTTGTATTATAAGACGGATCTTGTGCATACAACTATTTTTACTGTTGAACTATGCTTTTATTTTTTGAAATTGTCTTGCAGTAGGAGTGCCCTCTACCAGTTTAATGAAAATGTCGCTCAGCGATGGCAATATTTCATTGAATGAATGAATATTTACTCCATGCTGCAACAAGTACTGTAATACATCATTGGGCCTGCTTCCTTCCTTGATACGAACTATGAATGAATCACTTTTTGAGCTGATCACTTCAAATGGAGAAGAACCATTCAATGAAGGCATTTGATCTGCTCCGACACTAAAAAAATTTTCTTTAAAATCCTGTTTTATCTGCTTCACTGTACCATCCAATATTTTCTTTCCTTTATTGACCAGGACAATATGATTGCATATCTCTTCCACTTGCTCCATTCTGTGTGTACTGAAGATGATCGTAGAACCATTTTGAGCCAGATTAAATATCTCGTCTTTGATCAGGTTGCTGTTCACCGGATCAAGGCCGCTAAAAGGTTCATCCAATATTACCAGTTTGGGTTCATGTAATACAGTTGTAACAAATTGTAGTTTCTGGCTCATCCCTTTTGAAAGATCTTCTACTTTTTTATTCCACCATGTTTCCATTTCAAACCTGATGAACCATTCTTTGATCTTTTTTAATGCATCCTTACGGCTGAGGCCTTTTAACTGTGCGAGATACATAGCTTGTTCACCGATCTTCATTTTTTTATAAAGCCCTCTTTCTTCCGGCATATAACCGATATAAGCCACATCATTGATAGGATCGAATTTTTTGCCATCAAAGATGATCTGGCCGTCATCGGGATAAAAAATACCGGTGATCATCCGGATCAGCGTAGTTTTTCCGGCGCCATTGGGACCGAGCAGTCCGAATATATTTCCTTTATCTACCGTAAGGCTTATATCATCAACAGCTTTTTGAGTGGCAAAATATTTTTTGAGTTGTTGAAGCTCCAGTAATGCAGACATAAAAGTGATTTAAAGGATAAAATTACCCCTCCGCCAGAAATAATAAGCTTTAATCGGTCAACTGTATAATACAGGGAGTGAACTGCTCCTGGCCGTACTGTAAGTGTTTTTACGATACGGGAATATCAATTTCAATTTATTGATAAAAAGTGCTCTGGATTGTGTGCAACAGTTGAAAAAAAAATCTATTTTGGTAAATTTACTATTTCAACTGCAATTTTTACGTATTACGTTTGCAGTAGAAAATCTGTACCAAATGAAGAATTACTCCGTAATAGGCCTATGCCTATGTGTAATAATTTCCCTTAATTATTCGGCGGCTCAAACGCCTGTCAACACATTTAATACAGTTTCTAATATTGTAGTATCCGGCGGAACTTCTACTCAGACCATCCGATCACATGGTAATAGCGTAAATGGCGTACTTGCTAATACAAACTATTCTGTCAAATATAATAACACAGGAAATGTTTCAATTGTTGATTTTACCATCTCCAGCAAGACCTATGTTCAATTCGATAAATTCGATACAATAATAATAAGAAGAGTAGCTAACACCTGGATACCTTCTGCAGGTAATAAACAACATATCTATTGCCAGGGCAACGCTGTTATCGATAATCTTACTTTCAATATGCCCTTCCCGGTCGCTTACCCTGTTGTTAGCAATCATGCTTATATGGAAAGAGTGATGAAGGATGGATATATCAACCGGGGAAGTGATAACGTTTTTACAAATGATTCTACATCTGACCTTACTCATAATAATATTGAAAGAGTGGATTTTGTTTTTTTGGCCGGTATGGCCACTACGGCTCCCTCTTCTGCAGGGTTCCTGATAGCAGAAAGAGGCGGAAATGATGCTTTTAAAATTGCGGCTATAAAAAGTATTGACGCTAATGGTAACCCTACATCTTTCGGTAACGTTGTTTCTGTATCTACCGCTTTCTACGGAGCTGCCTTGCTATCCGCTGCAACTTATGTAATGAGAAAAGATGTAGCAGATAATGCATTAAGACCTTTTTCATTGGTTCCATTGCAATCGATAAGATCAGTCTTTATCAGGTTTAGCGACCTTGGAATTACTTCCATGCAAAATGTATACGGATATGCGTTGATGGGAAGCGATGTTACGGCCACTACAAGTGCACAAGTATTGGCCTATACGAATAACACATACTTCCCGACAAATACCGGGGCAGGAACCGGAGGTATGGACCTTGCCTCAGCTCCTGGAATTTATCATACTGATCTTGTACTGGAGTCAAAATTTATCAATGCAAGTACTTATAAAAAAAATGGAGAGCAGGTTATTCAATGGAGTGATGACGATTTTCAGCAAGTGAAAGAATATCAACTTGAAAGATCATTTGACCGGGTAAGTTTTGAAACAATAGCAACGGTCGGAGCAGAAGTTTCAGCTATTGCTTCTTATTCTTATACGGATAGGTCATTTAATACTTCTTCTTATTACCGTGTCAAAGCAATATCAAATGAAGGCAGCTCTTACTATTCATCTATCCTTTTTGCAAAATATGATCAATCGGGTGGGGTAACAATCTATCCTAATCCGGCTGTTGATAAACTGGCCATCAATTTTGATGGTGATACAAGACCCAACAGGATCTCTCTTTTTTCGGCAGACGGGAAAGAATGCGGGCAATGGATCGTTGCTAACAACACTCAAGCCATACAACTTGATATCAGGGCCCTGCCAAGGGGTCAGTATTTTGTAAAGCTTATGAATGAGGACGGATGGCAGAAAGCATACCCGGTAATGAAACAGTAATTGCTCTGATGCTTACCATTTTAAAAGGAGTTTTTGCATGGTAGGTTGAGTGCTATTACCCGGTTGCCGGGTTCTTGCAAAAACATAAAGCCGGTTATTTGCAACCAACCGCAATCCCATCACTTCCATTTTAGGACCATAGCTTCCCTGAAACGACCTTTCATAGAGTAAATAGCTTTCACTGCTCTTTTCGGATATTTTCAATAGAGAAATAGCCGAATTCACCGGATTCCAGAAGCATAAGAGGATGGTTTTATTTTTCTCATCGAGGTATAGTGTTGGGTAACGCATATTGAAATACCCTTTCTCAGTATTTTTTCCCTGCCAAATAGGAGGGTCTGGCAATAAACTGCTTGTTTCCAGCGGATATATGCTGATGACCTGCTCATGGTTTTTTGTTAACTCATTACTGATCATAACCGGCATACCATTATTAACACCTGCCATAAATAATTCCTGCTCTTCCATATTGGCATTTCGATACATAGAGTCGGCTATGACGGACCTACGCAGGTAATATGTATTATTATCGTTCAGAAGGTTGATCACCCGGTAACGCATACTGGTACTGTCTAATTCAAGATCAGAAAAAGTGCCCTCATGTTCACGAACCAGGTAATAACAATTTGAATCATTTTTAAAAGTGGAAAGAATATCAACACTGCTGCTGACTGACCGGCCATCTGATAATTGACCTGGCATTGAATCGATATAAACAAAATCATTTGAATTAATATAGTTACTGCTTGTTCTTTTGTTGTTGATCAACCTGAAAAAAGAATAGTTGTTGGCGTCAATCGTATCTTCTTCATTCATCCTTGTTTCTTTAATGAATGATTCATAAATCTCTCCTTTATAATCAAAACAATAACTAATATCTGTCAGGTATTGGGGATGGAAATAATTCCCGGTTAAGGTTTTTTGCAGATTAATAAAATAAAGAAGCCTGCTTGCATTTTTGAACTCTTGTTTATGAATGATCGTATAGCGTAAAGGTTTTGCAACAGCTATTCCTGTGTAACGGTTATAAAAATCGAAAAAATTCTTTTGCAGAAAGACTGTTAATGATCCATCTTTATAATTAACAAGAGCTTCTTCCATCATCCTGAATTGTGCATACCCGTATAGCCGGAGAAATCGGGTTGTATCAGATTCGAAATAATCAAAAAAATTCTTCATTGGATCGGCAGCACACCATTGCTCCATGGGAGTATAGAAATGTGTCTTATTTGAATCAGGAATATTAGCCGCTGTCTGATTTGACAACTCAATAAATAATTGCTGATGCTTATCCAGGTTTTTGTTGCCGTCAAAAGCATGAGCAAAAGCTGCCAGGCAACGGTTGGCTACCACCTCTTCGCAGCTATAATCATCAGCAAAATCGTAAAAATGATTATAGCTCATATAATGGCCCACTTCATGGGCATAGATCAATGTAATGGAATAGTTCGCAGCCAGCCAGGCAAGAGAATCATTTTTGTAGAGGTTCTTATAATTCCATTTACCGGCTGTAAACTGCCGGGAATAATTTGTCCAGAATTCCCGGGTCTGGTCGAAACGGATCAGTGATGTTGCCTCGATCCGCTGTGTAGCATTACTGTAGAAACTGATCAGTTGTTTAATGCCTCTTGGTTTAAAATGAAGAAAAGGGTCTTTTGTGGAAGAAGCCCCGAACATATTTCTTACAAATTCGAAAGCCCTCGCACTGTTGCCAGAACGCATTATTGCTTCAAATTCTGCCGCATGGTTTTGCCCCGAACTAATAAAGGAATGATATAGTAAAACCAGCAGGCATATCACTTTTTTCATTCTTCAATATTATTAAAACAATTAACTACAGGCAAAACTTGCAGCTATTTGTTTTGCTACCCGCTCTCCGTCCATTGCCGCACTTACAATACCACCGGCATAACCTGCACCCTCACCACAGGGGTATAAATTTTCTATTTGCAGATGCTGTAATGTTGCTGGATTCCTCGGTATTCGCACAGGCGATGATGTTCTTGATTCAGTCGCTACCACTATCGCATCATTGGTCAGGTATCCTTTCATCCTTTTACCATATTCTTTAAATGCCTGCTGAAGACTTTGATGAATAAAACCCGGTAAAACATTTTTTAATAAAGAAGAATGGATGCCCGGCAAATAGGAACAACCGGGCAATGAAGAAGAAAGTTTATTATTGGTAAAATCGACCAACCGCTGTGCAGGTGCTACAAATTTTCCTCCACCTGCTCCAAATGCTTTTTCTTCTATCGATCGCTGGAAATGCATTGCTGCCAATGGCCCATACTTTTTGAATGGCTGCATATCTTTCTCCTCTACAGTTACCACTATACCACTGTTAGCAAAAGGATTATTTCGTTTGGAAGGACTCCATCCATTTACGACCAATTCTCCCGGCGAAGTTGCGGCCGGCGCAATGATACCTCCCGGGCACATACAAAATGAAAAAACTCCCTTACCATCCACTTGTTGCACCCAATTATAAGAAGCCGGAGGTAAGAATTCACTTCTAACGGCACAGTGATACTGCACATTATCAATTAAAGATTGCGGATGCTCAACTCTTACGCCTAAGGCAAATGGTTTGGACTCTATCAGTATCTTTTTTGCATTCAGTAATTGGAAAATATCCCTGGCAGAATGTCCTGTGGCAAGAATAACAGCATTTGCGTTGAATGCAGAGCCATCGGCTGTCACCACTTCAACTATTTTGTCATTGTCCTTTACAAGGTCAACGACTTTTTTCTCAAAATGAAATTCAGCGCCACAATCAATGATCGTCTTTCGCATGGCAGTGATGATCTGCGGCAGCTTGTTGGTGCCGATATGCGGATGAGCTTCATATAATATATTCTCTTCTGCTCCAAAATGGACAAAAAGATTCAGGATGCGGTTGATATCACCCCGCTTGGTGCTGCGGGTATATAATTTACCATCACTATACGTACCGGCGCCACCTTCGCCAAAGCAATAATTGCTCTCGGGATTCACTTCTCCTTCCTTATTAAGCAAAGCAAGATCCCTGCGCCGGGCTCTTACATCTTTACCCCTTTCAAGAATGATAGGTTTAATCCCTTTTTCTATTAAATAAAGGGATGCAAATAAGCCGGCCGGCCCCGCACCGACAATGATCACCCTTTTATTGGCATTCTTTACATCTTTAAAATTGAATTTCATCAGTTCCCGTTGCCGGAAGGGTTCATTGATGAATGCAGTTACCGAAAGATTGATCCAAACCTGTTTCCCTCTCGCATCAATCGATTGTTTTTGGATAATTATGCCGGTTATTGCGGATAGAGATACCGCTTCGGCACTGGCGATATATTGCTTTACGAGATTTTCGTTGGCTGCCTCTGATGGCAGCACCTTCAGGGAGATATTCTTTTGCATACAGTCAGGTTTTTATCCTGAAATGGTATGTAAAGATGCAACAATAATTCCTTTAAAAGATTTTTAATAATAAATGACAAATGCTTTGCAGCCACTACGAAATCTTATACCTTCAAAGGAGTACAATTTTTATGAAAAGGATTTTTTTACACCCGTTAGTTTTCTCTCTCTTTTTTTTCATCGCTTTATCCTGCAATACCTCTTATCAAAGCCAGTCGCTGCAATACAAAACATACCGGGTTGGCAGCACCGGTCAACAGGATGCTGAACTTTTAAGTATTATAAAGCCCTATAGCGACAGTGTCAATAAAAGTATGAATGATATCGTAGGTGTTGTTGATAAAACACTGGAAAAAAGAATGCCTGAAGGAACCCTTGGCAACTTTATGGTAGATGCATTTTTTGTCATGGCAAAAGAAAAATACAATACACATGTTGACGCAGCTTTTTTGAATCATGGTGGTATTCGATTGAATCAATTGCCAGCAGGTATTGTAACGAGAGGAAAGATCTTTGAGCTAATGCCGTTTGATAATTTATTAATACTTCAAAAATTAAAAGGCGATGTATTACAGCAGTTGCTTGATCACTTTGCAGCACAAGGTGGTTGGCCGGTAGCGGGCATTACTATGCAGATAAAAGATAAAAAAGCAGTGAATGTAATGATCGGTGGCAAGCCGATTGATATGAATGCGACATATATAACTGTCAATTCGGATTTTATGGCTAATGGCGGTGATAATGCAAATATGCTCCGGCCCATACCACAAATAGCGAATGGTTATTTGATGCGGGACGCCATTTTTGATTACATAAGAATGTTGAAGAGCCAGGGTAAGAATATTTCAGCCAGTGAAGAAAACCGGGTTACCCATGTACAGTAGAAAAAAGTTCATACAAAAAGGGGCTTTTGCCGCCGGAGCTTTGCTCGTTGGGCCATCTATTTCAAGGGCGGCGGACTATTTTTCTCCCTTGAAACTGACCATTTTGCACACAAATGACACTCACAGTCGCATCGAACCTTTTCCGATGGATGGAGGCCGCAACCAGGGGCTGGGAGGAGTAGCAGCAAGGGCTCAAATAATTGAAAAAATCAGGCAAGAGGAAGAGCATGTTTTACTGCTTGATGCAGGGGACATTTTCCAGGGCACACCTTATTTTAATTTATATAAAGGTGAGCCGGAAATAAAAGCAATGGCAGCGATGAATTATGATGCATGTACCATCGGCAATCATGATTTTGATGCAGGCATGGAAAATTTAGCGACACAATTAACCAGTCATGCAAACTTTTCGATGCTTATCTGCAATTATGACTTTACATCAACACCTATGGAACAAAAAACACAACCGTATAAGATTTTTAAAAAAGGGAAATTAAAAATTGGAGTGTTTGGTATAGGTATTGAAGGTCGTGGATTGATACCGGATAATTTGTTTGGAGAAACAAAATACCTGGACCCGTTACAAAAAGCAAATGAAGTTGCTGATCAATTAAAAAAAGATGAAAGCTGCGATATGATCATTTGTTTATCGCATCTCGGTTATCAATACAAAGAAAGTGATAAGCCAAGTGATGAAACGATCGCAAAAGGATCAGAGAATATCGATGTCATTATTGGTGGTCACACCCATACTTTTTTAGATGTTCCAACCGTCTATAAGAACATAAAAGGAGATGATGTGATAGTGAACCAGGTTGGTTGGGCAGGCATAGTTTTAGGCAGACTAGATTTTGAATTTACCAAATTTTCGGGCAAAAAATTGGCAAATTCTCATAGTATTTCTGTTTCACAAAAAACAGGGGATTAAAAATTTTTTTTTAGAAAAGAAATATTGATATTCGCCTCCCTGTCCAACTTTTTTTAATGATATTGCGAGTAGGAAATCCGGACACCTTATTTTGAACGACTATAGTTAACCCGATATAAACTGCTTACTAATCTGATGGAGAAGAATGCTGAAAAAGTTTGGACGAATTGTTTGAAGATCATCAATGACATTGTTGAAAGGCAGCATTACAAAACCTGGTTTGAACCCATCAAACCGGTTTCCCTAAAAAATAATGTACTCGTCATCCAGGTACCAAGCCAATTCTTTTTTGAGTACCTCGAAGAACATTACGTAAATTTATTGGCAAAGACGTTGAAGAGAGAGTTGGGTAAAGATGCAAGATTGGAATATCGCATCATGGTGGATAGTGGTAACAGTAAGAACAAGCCTGTTACTATGGATGTAAGCGGACAAGGATTTAAAACATTTTCAAATAACGAAATGGATTTTCCATTAGTCATAAATAATCCTGTAAAGAATCCTTTTGTTATACCGGGGTTGAAGAAGATGCAGATTGACCCGCAGCTTAATCACATTTATACTTTTGAAGCATTTATTGAAGGCGATTGCAACAGGGTGGCCCGCCGGGCAGGAAAAACGGTAGCTGAAAAGCCAGGCGCCAATTCCTTTAACCCTCTTGTTATATATGGAGGGGTTGGCCTGGGAAAGACACACCTGGCTCAAGCCATTGGCAATGAGGTGAAAAGGTCTAATCCCAATAAGGTGGTCCTTTATGTGAGTTCTGAAAAGTTCATCAACCAGTTCATGGATCATAGCCGCAATAATGCGATCAATGATTTTATCCATTTTTACCAACTTATCGATGTATTAATTATAGATGATGTTCAGTTCTTCGCCAAAGCGGAGAAATCACAGGATGCATTCTTTGCAATATTCAATCACCTGCATCAATCAGGCAAACAACTGATATTAACTTCTGATAAACCACCGAAAGACCTCGAAGGGGTACAGGAAAGATTATTGAGTCGTTTCCGCTGGGGCTTAAGTGCCGACCTGCAGGTACCGGATTATGATACCCGTATCGATATACTGGAAAGGAAAATGAAGAATGATGGCCTGGAGATGCCCAAAGAAGTGGTGAAGTATATCGCATATAATATCAGTAACAATGTAAGAGAACTGGAAGGAGCTTTAATATCACTGTTGGCACAATCTTCGCTGAACAGGAGAGAGATCGACCTCGATCTTGCTAAAAAAGTGCTACGCAATTTTGTAAAATCGTCCAGTAAAGAGATCACTATCGAAACCATTCAGCGAATGGTTTGCGAATACTTCGATGTGCCTTACGATAAACTCCTGCAAAAGACCCGCAAGAGAGAGATCGTTCAGGCAAGACAAATTACTATGTATCTCGCCAAAGCATTTACCAAAAATTCATTGAAAACGATCGGCGAACATTTCGGTGGCCGGGATCATACTACTGTTATTCATTCCTGTCAAACGGTAAAAGATCTGATGGATACCGATGGAGTGTTCAGAGAAAATGTACTTGAATTGCAACAGAAGGTTCAGTTAGCGGCGATGTAACAATTGGGCATTTATAATATTCGATCCCAAATTCCAGGCGAAGTGGCTGGAATTTGGGATTTGTTTTTTTAGATTTCTAGCGAGTATTCTTTATTTTTGTCCCCCTTCGGAGAGGTGCCTGAGTGGCCGAAAGGGCCGGTTTGCTAAACCGTTGTACGAGCTTAAACTTGTACCGAGGGTTCGAATCCCTCCCTCTCCGCTTCACCCGCCATAGTCCCGCTACAAACGGGACGAAGGTGGGTTTTGTTTTTATACTATAGAGTAAGATAGTTGCGATAAATAGGGTAATAGCCGCTATATTTGCACTCCCAAAATGTTCGGGAAGTAGTCCCGCTGTTAGCGGGACATCTGATTGTTCGGGAAGTAGCGCAGGCCGGTAGCGCACCTGGTTTGGGACCAGGGGGTCGCAGGTTCGAATCCTGTCTTCCCGACTTAAGTTAAGTGACTCTGTAAAGAGTCACTTTTTTTATGGCATATTATGTTTACATATTAAGAAGTAAAAAGGATAACAAGTATTATATCGGAAGTACATCTGATGTTCATGCCCGCTTGAATTTCCATAATGCAGGGTTACAACGATCGACTAAGAGTCGAGTTCCCTTTGAATTAGTATTAATTGAAGAATGGGATACAAAAGAAGAAGCTCTAAAAAGGGAAAAGCAAATTAAGAATTGGAAAGGTGGGGAAGCATTTCGAAAATTGATTGAAGGGAAGTAGCCCCGCCATCGGCGGGGCACCTGGTTTGGGACCAGGGGGTCGCAGGTTCGAATCCTGTCTTCCCGACAAAAGAGTCAAACAAATCGTCTGGCTCTTTTCTATTTGAGGTCTTGCAAACAAAAAAGCCAAACAATAATGTTTGACTTTTTTCACTGTTCGAAGGCAAGAAAAAAAGCATGTTTATTCGGAAAGTTCAGGCCTTTGTGTTTCTGTAATTTTTTTAGATCGACCAGTGAACAATGTTTTAATGTTCTGCAGCATTTGTAATATAGTGACACCAGTAATACGCAGGTCCAACCAGAGGTTAGCTTTTCGAACATATTGTGCATCCCAATAATAGCGAAGACTGATGCTTTCATAATCGGAAGTGGGGCCATGAAATCCATTTACCTGTGCCCACCCGGTTATACCCGGTCTCATCAGGCTGCGGAACTGGTACGAATGAATCACAAAAGAAAAACGGATGCAATCAGCCAGCATATGCGGCCTCGGACCTACCACACTCATCTGTCCTGCAAATACATTTAAGAATTGAGGCAATTCATCAATATTGATCCGGCGAAGTATTTTTCCTGTTTTAGTGATCCTGTCATCATTTACTTCAGCAGGCCGTTCATCTGCTTCCTTATTTTGGATCATTGTCCGGAATTTGATACACATAAATGATCTCCCATTTCTGCCGATCCTTTTTTGACGAAAAAAAACAGGTCCGCGGGAATCTAATTTAATAGCCAGTGCCACCAATGGTAGCAGCCAGCTCATCAGCAACAAAATAACAAGCGATGAAAAGAAAACATCAAAGCAGCGCTTAAAGAAAAGATACTTTTTCCGGCTGGCAACGAAGCTGCGGATAATGCCGTTTTGGGTAATAACATGCCAGCTGGTTTCGGGAGACGTTTGTAAGTTGGTATGACGACTGGTCATATTCACAGTTTAGATCAAAACTTAAAATGTAATCGGCCGAATTCCCTGAAGGGTTGCTTTAAAAATGAGGACATCTTTACTAAATAAAGCCAATGGTCTTTTGACTCCTGCATTTGAAGACCATACTGCCCGCAAAGAAAGCATTTTCAGGGCCCTGGCTTATTTTGATATTTTCCGTTACCCTCTTTCCAAAGAAGAAATAGTGGAATTCATGAATCAGCCTGCCGATAACCGCAGCATTGAACAATGTTTGTCTGAGTTGCTGAATGAAGGAGCTGTTTTTTCACACCAGGGGTTTTACTGCTTGCAGGATAATCCGCTGATCATGCATCGCAGAAATGAAGGACAACAAAGGGCAGAAAAGTTATTGAAAAAGGCAGGGAAGATCGGACGTTTTTTATATCAATTCCCTTTCGTAAGCGGAGTGGCTGTTTCCGGATCATTATCAAAAAATTTTGCTGAGGAGAATGCAGATATAGATTTTTTCATTATCACTAAGACTAACAGGCTGTGGCTGGCAAGGACTTTTATGCACCTGTTCAAGAAGCTTACTTTTCTTACAGGCCGCCAGCATTACTATTGCATGAACTATTATATAGATGAAGAAGCATTGTTGCTGGAAGAAAAAAATATTTTTTCCGCTATTGAATTGAAAACGGTTTTGCCTGTTAGCGGAGAAAAAATAATGCAGCATTTTTTTACTGTCAATCAATGGGCTAACGAATGGCTTCCTAATTGTACATATAAAAAGCAACTGCAAAAAGATCCACGGAGAACTGTTTTAAAAAAGATCATTGAGTGGCTGCTCGACAACAAAGCAGGCAATGCTTTAGACAAGTTTCTTTTTAGGATCATTTCCCGGCGCTGGAAGAACAAAACAGAAAAGCAAAAGACAAATTACAAAGGTGTTATGATGGGAATGATCACCGGTCGTCATTTTGCAAAATCAAACCCAGGCAATTTCCAGGCAAAAGTATTGCAACAGTATGAAGAAAAAATAGTAAAGATATCAGGCATATCCTATCCTCCGCTTACAGTTTCTTCTGTAAAGTAATGATGTAATAATCTCCCATTACTCTCCATGGCCATTTGGCTTTCCATTTGTTTTCCTTTCTTTCAAGAAAACGATAGAACGTAGGACGTTTAGCCGCAAAGTTTTCAATGTATGACGGAGGAACGATTGTACATAAACCTTCCAGGCTTACTTTCTTAAAAGAGTCTGCTAAATGCCTGCGGATATATGATGGATTATAATACCAGCATCGGAAATATTCTCCTTCAATATGTGCCCGGGCTCCTTTGCGGCCGGCAAAGCGACGGAAAGCAGTTTTAAATTTTCCTTTGAATAATAACAAAAATTCCCAGAGACAAAACTTAGGAAGAATGACGAGTGTGATATAGCCGCCGGGCTTCAGGAGCCAGTTAAATGAGCCTAATACTTTATCCAAACGGCCCGTACAATTGAGCCCAGCAAAATTGGAAAAGATATGATCATAAGGGCCTTGTTGCTGCAGGCTTTCCAATTCAGTAAATGAGCAAAGCTCATAACTGATATTTGATTGCAGGTGTTGGTCATTTACTTTTTTCAATAATATTTCTTTCATGCCTTCAGCAATATCAGTAGCATGAACATGATGGGCTTGTTTTGCAAAATAGAGAGCATCTTCTCCTGTACCGGCATTTAACTCGAGGATATGAGAATGGGGTTGTAAAAATCGTTCAACATGTTCCCTGACTCTTTTTCTTTTGTATTGAATAATCGTATCGGCACCGTACAATTTATCAAACACGGGAGCTTGTTTGCTGAATGCCGAAGCAGCAGCTTGTTCTGTTATGTGTGTTTGCGGATCGTTCATGAAACAGGTGATTCCAGTCGCTGTAATTTTTGCCTTGCTATCCAGGCAGACGGTGAATAATATAATAAAGATATTGCCTTCTTTATATTGCTGAAACGAAGCGAAGACGGTTTAACAAATAATGAACGGATAGCCTGCATGGCTAAATGCTTGCGATAGCTTTTGTGTACATAGCGATGCAGTTGTTTATAAAAAGTGGAGCCATATGTATTACGAAACATCAACGCCAGTTCATCCGAATCGGTCCAGTTTGTTTTTTCTATTAATTCCGATTTTACCTTCTCATAAAAAACCGTACCCGGCAATGGATAGGAGATGGAGATACCAATTTCATATGGCAATAAATGATTGATCATCCCGATCGTCCTGATGATATCTTCCTTTGTTTCACCGGGATAACCAAATTGGATAAAGAAGGATGGATGAATATTATTTTTTCTTAAAAGTCTTGTTGCTTCATTGATCTGTTCGATCGTAGTTCCTTTGTCCATTGCATCCAGAATCTTTTGTGAACCGCTTTCCGCACCCATCCAGATATTCTCACAACCAGCTCTTGCCAGGTCTTTTATATAATTTTCCTGCACCAGCAGATCGGCCCTTGCCTGTATCTTGAATTTGAAAGAAAGTTTTTCTTTTTCAACGAGGTCAGCGAATTCATGAACCCAGCCGGGCTTTAATCCGAAAATATCATCGCAGAACCAGATATGATCGAAAGAGAAGTTGTCTTTCAACATCTTCAGTTCGGTTACCACATTTTGCGGCGAACGGGAATTATAACGGCTGCCATAAATAGGCTTGGCACACCAGTTACATTTAAAAGGGCAACCTCTTGTCGTGGCAATATTCAATGAGAAATATCCTTTGTGTTTCAGCCATGTTCTTCGATAGGCTTCCATGTTCACCAAATCCCATGCAGGAAAAGGGAGTTCATCCAGCTCTTTCATCACATTTCTGTGAACTGTTTTCACTACTGCTTCTTTTTCTTTAAAGGCCAAACCCTGAATAGAAAAAAAATCAGTCTTGTTATTATCAAGTGCGGTTATTACTTCCAGCAAGGTTTGTTCTGCTTCACCCAATATAACAAAATCAGCGCCTTCCTGCAGGTATTGTTCAAAATGATCGGTTGCATCAGAACTTGATACGATTACTTTGCATCCTGTCTGCCGGGCAAACTTCATCATTTCAAATGCAGCTTCCCGCATATTGGTCAGGCACATTTTGGTGAGATAGTTAAAACCATCATCATAAAGAATAAAATATTTTGGCTGATTTTTTTGCAGTGGTATGATCACTTCCTCGGGACCATAAGCGAACATGGTGTCAAGGAATGAAACTTCATGTCCATGTTTACGCATCAGCGAAGCGGCATATAAAGTTCCGATAGGCGGATAAGGCTGACCGGTGGCCCATTGCTTCGGGTCAAACCGCATAAAATAGGAATGGGAAAAAAGTATTTTACTCATAGTTCATCAGCTCAATTTTGTTCCCGGTGAAAGATTCAGGTAGCAAACACATTTTACACAAGTACTGTCCTTATTCATATCGAGTTCTTTGCGGAAACGGATGCTTGCTTCACTGTTCAATATTGTTTCAAGACTTTCTTCCCTGATATTTCCCATCGGTGCATGAAAAAAGCAAGGTCTCACTGTTCCATCGGCTTCAATAACTGCAGAGACCCAGGGTGCATTGCATTTTTTATAAGGAAATGGATTGTGTCTGTAAAATGCGGCATAATAATCATAGATATTCCGCAGCCTGGCCGGGGATTCAGCAATAAAGCCAGACTTAAAATCTTCTTTATTTGTTTCGATCAGTTTCTCAAGAATTATTTTCAATTCCTGCAATTCATTTTCGCCAGGCAAGATCTCATGTTGTCGTTGATCGCTCCACAATACTTCCCTGTTAAATGCATGGCTGCTGACATCGGCAGGCAAAAAACTAATTTGATCCAATCTCATCTCTTTGGCAGTATCAATGATGGCAGGCCAGTGTTTAAAATTTAAACGATGAATGACTGTTCTTGCAGTTACTTTATAAGCCGGGTCTGTTTTTTTCAAACTTTTTATACCATTACTTAATTTTTTAAAAGCATCGGTGATATTCCGGATGAAATTGTGTGTTGCTTCATCACCATCTAGGGATACGATCACATCATTGACATATTCTACGATCTGTTCAGTATGTTTTTCCAATGTGATGCCGGTAGAAAGTAAAGTGACCTTGATATTTTGTCCTTTCAGTATGCGGCAGAAAGAAAAAAAGTTTGGATTTAACAAGGCTTCTCCGCCAGACATCAGCACTTGTTGTGTACCCAATTTTTTCAGCGATACCAAGAGGCCGGAAATATCTTTTTCTGTAAGCTGTTTGAGATTCTTATTGTCTTTCCAGATATCACACATCACACAACGGCAGTTGCAGGCACTATGCGGCATCAGGATAACAATAGGCAACGCAGAGATCCTATCCGTCTTCAAAGTGCGGTATCGCCGGTAAGTGTGGTATAGTGATTGAGTTATCGTCATGCGTTTTTAATGCAGATCCACGGAAATGGGTTTTTGTTATTATTAAATTGTCTTTGAAAAAAAGAAGGCTGATAAATAATTTCATGTTTGAAAGAACTTAGTTCATCCATGGTGTGATGAAAATAGAAAGAGGACATTTCAGGAAAACCGAGATTGGTAAAATGATCAACAGTTCTTGCTTTAGCAGCAGCGATCTCTCCCGGGTTGTAGAAATGTGTATCGAGTATATGAATTTCACCCTGTGGTTTTAATTTTTGTATAGCGCTATCAAGGATCTCTTTTAATGAAGAAAAATATTGTATGCTGGCCGCAAAAATGATATGATCGGATTCGCCCGGTCCAATCATATCAATAGCTGTATTGATAAAATGTAAATTGGATATATGACTGAAAACTCTTTTTGCCTGGTGTAATTCAATACTATTTATATCAATGCCTGTAATACAAGCCCCGGGTAAAAATGAAAGCCGGTGTGACAACCAACCGTTGCCACAACCGACTTCCAGTATTTTCACAGGAAAAACTCTTTTTGCCAAATAGTTTTTCAATCGCAGGTAAGACTTATTTCTTAGTTGCCATTCCGCAAAATGAGGATGATCTTTCTTAACATCCGGGAGATGCAATAACTGTTCATCTGTATATATCCTTCCTTCTTTTTCCCTGAGAGAAAAATAGAGTTGTTCAAATTTTTGTTTGGCGATATGTATTGTTTCTTCTGTCATTTCCTTCCGATCTTGTAAATAAAATTCTTTTCCAGCAGGTATTGTTTTGTTTGCATCAGTTGAAAATTAAATCCATTCGTAGCGGCGGCCTTTTCTATCATTGCTATATCACAACCATCGCAGAGTACCATGATAACGGCTGAACTCTCATGAACATATTCCGTCAATTGTTCAAATAATTTTGTAAAATATTCTCCATTCTCGCCACAATACCAGGCATGATCCAATAAAGACTGCGGCTGCTTTTTGTAATAGGGGGGATTGATGGCGATGGTATCAAATTTTGTTGGAAGAATATTTTTGAAAAGATCCGATTGGATCATTTCGATCTTTACTTTATTCCGGCTGCTATTCTTCCTGAGGTATTCAATTGCAACAGGGTTGATATCCGATGCAGTCACAACCGCATTCTTTTTTGCTGCATGTATGGCGATCAGCCCGCTGCCGGCACCTAATTCCAGGAATGTTTTTCCCTGTAAAGGAAATGTATCAATGTATCTCAGCAATAATTGTGTACTTGAAAAAAAGCCGGGGTGAAAGACCTCCGGTGGAATCTCGAGTTCAATGTCTTTGTAGTTATATCTTCTTGTTTTGGAAAGATATTTTACCAGCATCGGCCGGTAAGTTCTTGCCACAATATGTTTTAATACTATTCTCAAAATCCTTCAATTTCCGGTTGACGGTATTTCCACAATAGTTGTAAGGCTTTTAATTCATAAGGTTTCCAATACACTCCTGTTTTATAGCGCAGGAATGAAATGCTTCTCAGTATTTTTCTTTTGAAGCCTGATAATTTTACATCCGAGACAGTAGGATAGTAGCCATTTAATACTGTTTCAAAATCTTTGATCTTATTGATCATCTCCGGAGTGAGCCAGGGTGTCAAGGGGTTCTTGCGCAGGTCAAAGTTTTCCCAATGCGGACTTATCCAGTCTTCCAGTTTTTCAGGAAAACGAAAACCCGATTGTAATACCTGGTTGTACATATCAGATCCTTCAGTCGGTACCGGGCTATAGACATAGATGACGATCTCTGTTTTCGGATTGATATGTTTTATTTCTTTGATGAAAGCAATATCCTGGTCAATTTGTTTCATCACCTGTTCAGCTGTATCAGCAGGAGTGCCCAGCACAAATGAGTATTCGGGAATGATATCAAACTTTGCCATTCTTGCGGCAAATTTTCTCATGCCTTCGGCAGTTTGTGTCCCGCCTTTATCCATTTTTTTCAGCAGTTCATCATTTCCCGTTTCAGCGCCAAAGAAGATCATGCGGCAACCGCTTTGTCGCATCGTTGTCAATGATTCATCAGAATATTTATCAATGGTATCAATACGACCTTCACCCCACCAGATCATATTTTCCGGCTCTATGAATTTAGAAAATTCAACCGTTCTTTTTTCCGATACAAAAAAGTTATTGTCGTGAAATTCGATGGCATTCCCGCCAAAATTCTCTTTCAGGTATTTGATATCATTGTAAATAAGCTGTGCTGATCTTCCTTTCCATCTTGCATTGTAAATAGGAACGACGGCACAGAAGGAACATTTAAAGGGACAGCCATAGCTGGAATGATAAGCGATCGTTTTGCTGCCAAGATATGTTTTGCCAAGGTATTTGCGGATAGGATAAAAGCTGTTCAGTTTTTCATAAGGTAAAAACGGAAGCTCATCAGGTTCATACAATTCATCTTTATTTGTTTTGATGATCGTATCGCCTGATTTGTAAATGAGATTATGGATCAGTTCATAGGGCTTATTGTTCTCCAATGCATCGAGCAAAGAGGGAAATGCTTTTTCGCCGGGGCCATTTATTGCAAAATCAATGTAACCGGAATTTAAAACCACGTTGGATTGATTGGATGCAAAATAGCCACCCCAGATAATAATGGTTCCGGGAAAAAGCTCTTTGATCTTTTTTGAAATGGGAATGGCTTGTTTTAATTGTGGCCCGGGCATACAAGTGATCCCGACATATTTGATATTTTCTTCTTTGAGATACTGATGAATTTTATCCCATGGATCAATTTCAAGGTTACCATCCACCATTACATAATCAAGCATTCCTTCAATAGATGATGCGATACTGAGAATGGAATTTGGTATCCTCGGTTTGTACCTGGCGCTGCGGGGATTGAATAAGAGTACCCTGTTCATGATAAAACTTCATTCCCAAATCGTATTATCGCATTAAATAGTTGCCCTTCAAACGATTAATATGCCGCCAGCTGGCATATGCGTTGTGGATATGGGCCAGGGTGGAAGCACGGGGCTGAAGCTCTTGCTGGTAAAGGGTTTTAAAGAGCATGACCCTATGGATACCATGGGTAAAATGATCTTTTAGTTCAAGTTCCCGGCATATAACGGAGGATAGGGGAATGGGCAATTGCAAATGGGAAGACAGTTGTTCAGTCAAAGGAAATTTTTCTTTTTCTTTGAGATCCTGCATGTGATTTTTTCCAAGAGAATAAACAGTTTTGTAGAGATCGCTGTGAACTTGTGAAACAAGAATGTTCTTCACATTCATGACCTGGGCGCAGGCCTTGCCTTCATGCCGCAAAGAAATTATATAATAGTTTTCATCAACAGGGCCATGCAGGTCGGTAGGAAAAAGATTGTACTTGCCATCCTGCCTTAGAGTGATCAATGAAATATTCCGTGGAATTGAATAAGCAATTTGTACTTGTTTATAGAGATTGCCGGGAAGAAAAACATTGCCTGGTCTTTTTTGATAAAGGCGGTTTTGCAATTGATTGATGAATTGATGGAAACGGGATAAAAACTGGTGCCGGCCATTCATTCCTTCAAAGTAGAAAATCGGTTTATCGCCTGTAGTTTGCTCTTTTATTTTTTTCATGATAAGCAAAGCCACAGCATCCTTTTTAATAAATCTTTCGTTCAGAGGGAGTGCTTTGGCAGAAAATGCAAGGGTGATCTGTTCTGTTTGATGAGATAAGTTGGGTGAAGATGATAAAGCAAAGATCAATGGACTATAGCCAACAAAGTTGTGATGGTTTGTAATATCTTCAACTATTAGTCCATTAATGATGAGATAGACAGAAAGAGGTTGCTCAAAAGATCCTTCGGAAAGGCAGAGATATTCCTGCGGGTAATAAAGGCCATTCAATCTGCCAAGTATCTTTTTGATCAACTTCATCTTTTAAAACTAAAGAAAATATTTTCCATTTCGGATGAGAATAGTAAGTACCAGTTATAGCAAAACAGATGAGTTTACACATCCACAAAAGTGGCTGGAAAGAATTTCCTTTTATACCGGGTTATTAGAAGAGTTGGGAAAGGAGCATGAAGTAATAAGCATTGAACGGATCAATTACGAAGGTGAGCTGGAACAAAACAGGGTTCATTATCATTTTATCAAACTTAAAAATAAAGTGACCCGTTTCCCTTTTAAAATGCATCGCTTCATAAAAAAAATGAAACCGGATGTGGTTTTTGTAAATGGATTTATTTTTCCATTGCAAATAATACAACTGAGGTGGAAATTGGGAAAGAAAACCAGGATCATTGTACTTCACCGTTCTGAAAAACCATCTAAAGAGCTAAATAAATGGCTACAAAAGATAGCGGATAAAAAAGTGGATGCCTATTTGTTCAGTTCAAACGAGTTTGCCAAAGATTGGAGAGACATCATTGATGAACAAAAAATGCATGAGGTGATCCAGGCATCGTCTTCTTTTCAACCGGGGGATAAGAATATCGCAAGGGAAAGTTTATCAATAAAAGGCTCGACTGTTTTATTATGGGTGGGAAGGCTGGATCAGAATAAAGACCCTCTTACTTTGATCAAAGCGTTTAAACAATTTCAGCAGGATCAACCACAGGCGGTTTTGTATATCATTTATCAGTCAGACGAATTGATAAACGAATGCAGGGAACTGATCGGCGCCAATGAAAATATACGACTGGTTGGCAAGGTTGAACATGATCAATTGGAGAATTGGTATGGCGCTGCCGATTTTTTTATTTCAAGTTCACATTACGAGGGAAATGGAATAGCTGCCTTAGAAGCAATGTCATGCGGGTGCGTTCCTGTTTTAAGCAGTATCAATTCTTTCAGGAGAATGACTGGCCCTGGTAAATGTGGTTTGTTGTTTGAACCGGGAAATGTTAGCGGGCTTTTACAGGCTTTAAAAAAAGCAAATGAATTGGATCGGGAAGCAGAAAAAGAAAAAGTGTTGCAACAGTTCCGGGAGGAACTTTCTTTTGAAGCGGTAGCCCGAAAGATAAACAGGGTCATAACAATAGTAAAGAATGGCTGACAGAAATATACACCCTAAAGTAAGTATCATTATATCTAGTTATAATGGCGCAAAATATATTGCCGAAACAATAGAAAGTGTGAGCCACCAGACCTATCAAAATTGGGAATTGATAATAGTAGATGATGGTTCAATTGATCATACCTGTGAAATCGTTGCAGGAATTAAAGATGAAAGGATTCGCTTATACGAGGCAGGAAGAGTTGGCATTAATGGCAAAATAAAGAATATAGGTCTGGATAAAGCTACAGGAGAACTCATTGCATTTATAGATCATGATGATCTCTGGCATCCTTCAAAACTGGAAAAACAAATAGCTGCTTTACAGAAATACCCCGAAGCGGGATTTTGTCTTACGGGGGGATATAATTTCAAAACAAAAGGAGAGCCAATTGAATATTATTATAAGCAAAGAGAAGGGATCCGGTTTGATAACATTTTTCTTTCCATCTTCCGGTCTGAAATAGGAGTTTGGACGCAGGCATTGCTTGTACGAAAACAGTGTATTGAAGCGACTGGCCCATTTAGTGAAACCAGTCTTTTTGCTGACCCGGAATTTATATATCGCCTCTCGTATAACTTTAAAGCAGTGCTGCTTTATGAACCATTAATGTATCGTCGGGTGCATGATACAAATTATTCTTTAGTAAACTGGGAAGTAAGTCATAAAGAGGGAATTGATGTTTTCAAATCATATAGAGATAAAAAGATGCTGCCGCAAAAGTTGGCCAAAGAAGTGCTGTTCAGATCATATCTCAATTTTGGCGAAAAATACCTGAAGTATAAAAAGAGGAGAAAAGCTGCAAAAAATTTTGGGAAGGCATGGAGATATAAGCCATTCAGTATTGTTCCGGCCAAAAAGATCGCCAAAGCATTTCTTTATTTTTTAAAGGGCAAATAAGTTTATCATCTTCTCTGCTGAAGCCTTTATTGTGAATGGGGTGATGCTGCTATGGTCAGCAGGGGGATCGCTTAGGATGATCAGTACTTTTTCAACCATATCGTTTATGTCAACTGCGATCTCCCAATGAGGGATTTCAGCTTTCATTGGTTTGGTAAAACTAATGACATGTGCACCGGCCTGCAATGCTTCAATACATACGATGCCAAACCCTTCAAAAGATGATGTATGCAAAAAAACTTTTGCTCTTTGCATTTGTTTCAGGAGTTCTGTATGTGAAAGCTCATTGCTAAGAGTAATATTATGTTGCAGGTCCGAAGCATGAATAAGCCTTTCTATTCTTTGTCTTTCGGGGCCATTGCCGATCAGCCTTGCTTTTATTCCGGGTATCTTTTTTTTGATCTCAGCAATAAGATCAATAAAAAGATCATAACGCTTCAATGGAATCAAAGAGCCGGCAGCAATAATATCAATGTCTTTCTCTGCGGGCGGTGATGAATACAGATCGCTGTCAATACCAGGCGGAACAACAGAAAAGGGCCTTACACTATGATTTTTTTCAAACTCATCCTGAAGAAAATCTGATAGAGTGACAAGTTCATTGGCTGATGGTTTTAGTTTCCGGGGATATTTATTCATATTCCTTGCGTCCTGACCCCATACCCAGCAAAGATGTTTGATCCTGTGTTTGTCGCCGAAACGTTTACCGGCAATGCCGCATTCATTATACCAAAAACTTAAAATGGCGTCTATTTTATTTTCCCGGTGGATCGATCGTAATACTGAGTATATCTTCCGGAACAGAAAGAACTTTCTCAATCCTCCTTTATTTCGTCCATTGAATGGAATGACGGTCATGCTATGCCATTCATATTTATTGGCATGATATGGATATTGAAAAGCAAGAACGATAATATTGAGATGCGGATAGTTTTTTTTAATAGTCCGGAGAAAAGACTGTTGCATGGGGATACAGGTGCTGTCCTCTTCATCTTTTGCGAAGCCGGGAGTTAGAATGACCAGTGTTTTCTTTTCAGTCAATGGAAACAGTTTTATTACAGTAGGCAAGACTCTTTTTATCATGTGTGATCAGGATAATGATCTTGCCATTAACGGATAATTCTTTTAGTTGCTCAAGTACAGCAGCAGAAGATGTTTCATCGAGTTCATTAAGCGGCTCGTCCAGCAACAAAAGATCCGCATCTTTATAGATAGCTCTTGCAAGGCTTATTCTTTGCTGTTGCCCGCCGCTGATATTCTTGCCATTTTCGGTGACGATCTTTTGCAAGCCTTCCGGAAATGCCGCAATGAGTTTATCAAGCCCCGATAACTTTAATGCTTTAGCAAGCTTTGTTTCGTCGGATGCTTCTTCCTGCAGCGTAATATTTTTTTCTATTGTATCATAAATAAAAAACGATTGCTGTCTTACATACGAGATGGAGGGCCAGTATTGTTTTAATGTTTCGCAGTTTGCTGTAATATCATTGATCAATATTTCACCGGCATTTGGTTTTAAAAAGCCCAGCAAAAGATTTATGACAGTTGTTTTCCCGATACCCGATTCGCCGTGAATCCCAATAAAATCTCCTTTCCCGGCAGAAAATGAAAGATCTTTCAACACGGGTTTGCCTGCATACTGAAAGCTGATATTCTTCAATACAACGGAAAGAATAACGGTATCATTTAAAGAACGATTTTTTTCATCGGAAGCTTTTTGACCCAGTTCTTCAGACGAGAATTCATAAGCTTTTATCTGACCTGACAGGTTTATCAGCTTTACAAATCCCGGAATGATCTTATAAGCTGCTGCCATAAAAGCCCCAATAGTGACCAATGAGTTGCTGTTGGTATTGCCTGTCCATTCAGCAATAAGCACCAATAGGAACAACCCGGCGATCGCAAATACCTCGATCATTCTTGCCGGCAGGTTTTGCAGGGATAATGAGTTAAACAGCGCTGAGCTGAATTTCTGGCGATACTTAATAAATCGTTCAAGGAAAAACTCCTTTCGCTGGTAAATATTGGCCTCTACATACCCTTTCAGTGTATCTATTAAGTATTGATAAGATCGTTCATTGTTGTCGCGGATTCTTTTTTTAATGACCGAAAGGCGTTTGCGGATAAAAAAGAATATGACAATCACAGGCGGAAGCAAAATGACCAGCAATAGCAGGAATAATTTTGCATTGAATAAAAGGATGGCAGTGATCGCAATGACTATAAGAATGAATTGTGCAATGACCTGTTGAAATCCTGATAGCACCTGTTGGGCAAAGTCGAAAGGCTGCAAGGCGATCTTGCGTATCCATGCGGATGAATCGGTGGTGACAAATTCAGGATACTCAGATCGCAGGTAACGGTCCATCATGTTTTTTGATATACGAACAGCCACAGCGCTGGTAAATTTATAATGTGTTCTCGTTACCAGGTAAGCAGCGATATTTTTTATTGCAAAAAGAACAACAAAAACAGAAATGAGTACTACTGGTTTTTGACCGGTGATCCAGGCCGGTAAAAAAGAAATATTCTTTAGAGTACCAGGTTGAATATAAAAGTTTATGATCCATAGCAAAGCAGCTAAAAAAATTATATCAGCAATACTGATCATAATATCCATGCATGTTTGAAGAACAAATCTTCTTTTCTCTTTTTTATGAAGAATCGACCATGTATTGTTAAAAATGCTTTTCATGTATAGCGGCTTGCCAATTGAAAATTAAAGAAAGCGGGGTGTATTGCAAACGAAATGCCGGTTATCTTTCAATAACAACAGATCTTGATTCTGTTTCTATTGTTTTTACCGGCAGGTCATTGATATTTCTCCGGTTTGTTTTTTGTAGTCGGTACAATTTGCTGTACTTTAAAAATGACTGGTAGGAGGTACTGACAGAAATAGTGAACCCATCGGCACCATCCAGGAAACCTAATTTGCAGATATAGCCATAAAAAAAGGCCCAGGAAGGATGGAACAACATCTTAAACCATGAGCTGCGGCGACCATTTGCATACAGCGAAGCAGCGGCAATAGAGGTCATCCGGTTGTTTTGCCAAACAAGATCTTCAGGTTTTTCAAAGGAATAATGCAGGATATCTCCATTCAAATGTTTAATGCTGTATTTGTCTTGCAATAATATTTTATCATGGGGGTTCAAACCACCCCAACTGGCAATACGACGATCGAACAACCGGACCTTTTTATCAGGATACCAAAGGCCATGACGGATAAAATGGCCGCAGTAATTGGTGCAACGGTTCATGCGGTAAGCCCTGAAATCGAAAGTTTTTTTGGCTTCGAGAATGGAAGCGACAAGTTTTTCATCGAGTGCTTCGTCAGCATCAAGGCTAAGTACATAGTTGTTGGAAGCGTATTTTATAGCAAGGTTCTTTTGACCGATATAGCCTCTGAATTTTTCCTGGTAAATAACAGCCCCCAAATGGCGGGCAATATCAGTCGTAGCATCAGTAGAAAAGGAATCCAATACGATCACTTCGTCGGCCACTTTTTTCACTGAATTGATACAACGGGCAATATTGTGTTCTTCATTAAAAGTAATTATGACAACGGAAAGAGGATGCATTATTAAGATTTTCCGGTTTTTAATCGGAACAAAGCACCAAAAGGTTTGCTGCTATGAACAAAAAGGGAAAAGAAAAACGCATAAAAGAAGATACCCTTGTTCACATCGAGTATATTTTCAGAGAAAGACACAATGCTGATGATGATCATGAATGCAGCAAAGACAATGTCCCGGCTTCGCCAAATGATCGCAAACCCATAGAAGAGTGTTAATAAGAAAATAAGTAGTCCAACAACTCCCGTTTTTAATGAGATGCCCATGTATTGATTATGAGCATTCAATTCATTTAAGTACGAATTGTAAAGTTTGTTTTCAAAATATTTTTCTTTCAGTAATCTTTTTTCTGAACCACTTCCATGACCGATGACCGGAGCTTGCTTTATTAGCTGAAGAGCATAATGCCAACGCAGTATCCGTGGCTCTAATACTTCGTTATTAATGGAGGTCTGGGTCAGGTCATTTTTTAATTCACTTATATATCTTTTCTTGAATGAATCGATTTTTATTATTCCAAGTAAGGCCACCAATAGAACAACGACCGACACTATGATGAATTTGAATCGTTGCACACCTGTAAATAATAATAAAGGAAAGCCAATGATGATGAAAATTATGGTGGCTAATAAGACCGAACGGGAGGCTAGTTGCAGCAAACCCGCCAATAAGATTGAAATAGCAATAGCATATAACAAACGGTAATTATTTCTTTTTTCTTTTAAAAACAAATACGAAAAAACTGCTACTGATAGAGCAGCATACATGGACAAGTAAGTGGCATGCAGACCTATCGGTTCAGAAAAATTGTGATTAAGGAATGCCTGGGAAAATAAAGAATTTACAGGAAGTTTATTGTATAAAAGTATGCGAAGGGCATCTGTATAGAGGTAAAGCAGGATGACCACACAAGTAAGGCCGAATAGTTTCAATATCCTGATCTTGTATAACTGCAGGTCAAGCCCGGCAATGGAAAATATAAAAGGAAATAACAAGATGGCTGACTGCCGTTGCAGATCTTTGAATGCTTCTGTTGTGTCAGATGTGTAAATAGCTCCGGCAAGTGTGAGTGTGAAAGCTGAACTCAATATCAAATTTTTTGTACTGAAAGCTGACCGAAGTTTTGTTCTGTTGATATGAATGAGAGTATGCAGCAACAGGCTTATTAGAACCAATTCGCTGTAGAACCTGTCAAAAGGAAGTAAAATGACAAATGCGGCAATATGATAATAAGTGATCTTGTTCTCCAGACTTTCTTTTTGAATCAGCTTTTCCATATCAGTAACTGTTCGGCCTGTTTCGGTAAATAAAAAAAACGACATTCCGGGGAAGGAATGACATACCATACAGCAGATAAGGCATTGGCTTGACCGGATAATAGCCCATCCACTTCTTCAGGAAACGGCGGGACTTTTTAGGATTATAGTTATCCCACAAATATTTTTTAGCCATCAATGAATAGTAGGATGCTTTTTTTATTTTATCCGTATTCTGTGTTCTGATGATATGACGGAATACTTCAGCTTCTGCAGCCGTTGCATTACCTTCCCTCAAACATTTATGTTTTAATTTTATCCATGTTTTTCCTCTCCATTTTTCATCAATAGTAAACGATTCGGGATTGAACCTCACTTTTACCAACGATTGCCTGATATTACACACTTTTCCCATCGGGATCATATTCAACCATAGCAAATGATCTTCAAAAGTGGGGGAATGCATATTATAACCACCTGCTTTAATGACTTCCTCCTTTTTATACATTATCGTTGTATGTGAAAAGGGGCATACAACAGGGCTAAGTTGTCGTATCTCTTCATCACTATATCCTTTGTAGGTATAAGTGAATATATGCTCGCCTTTCATATCTACATAATCGGCATCGGTGCCTGTTAAAATATATTCAGGATGGCTGATCATAAAGTCGTACTGAACCTTCAGGCGGTCGGGACAACAGATATCATCTGCATCGAAACGGGCAATATAATATCCTTTGGCTTCCCGGATACCCCTGTTCAATGTTGCAGCAAACCCTTCATGAGGAGCTTCGATCAACCTGATGCGGTGATCGTTGAATTTGCGTATCTCGGCAACAGTATTATCAGTAGAACCATCATCTATGATCAGTAATTCATAATCAGTAAAAGTTTGAGCCAATACTGACCGGATAGCTTCAGCAATATATGCTTCAACATTATAGGCAGGTATCAGTACTGTTAATTTCATTGTACATCGTTTTGCTCTTTTATATTCAATAGCATCAGCAGTTCAAAAAGTATTACAATTGATAATTGCTCATACCAATACTCAACTCCAAAACAGCCAAGTAATAACAATAATAGTGGGATACCATAGCTGAGTTTCTTCAGGTATTTTATATAAAATGCAAGGTATAGCAGGATGAAGGCAAGTATTCCTGCCAAACCATATTCTGCGATCAACTGATCATATACTGAATTAGGACTATTGACCAGTGAATGCAATTCGATATCCTTACTGAAATAGGTGAGATAAAGATTAAGATGGTTGTTCAAAAAATCATTGTGTATATATGCCATTCTTTTCGGATAGCTTCCCGCCATTTGCAGGGCTGTGGCACGGAAAGCAAGTTTGGAAGAAAAATTTCCCATACCAGTGCCGGTAATCATTTTCAGTGGATGAACCTTGAGAAATTGAAAAGTTTGGCGCAAGGCAATGAACTTTCCGGGGATTTTCCGGGCCTTGGTCTGGCTGAGACTTGTATCAAAAGCCGGGATCGTTGTATGTGCGAATTCCATCAACCCTTTTTGATAAGCTGTTGTATCTCTTCTTCGCTGGTATGGTTCAGTATGGATATTGGCTTTGGGAATAGTTGGTTTTATTCCTGAAGAGATACTGGCTGTTGTCGCCATTGTTGTTGGTAAGGAAGGGTCTTTATTAACCCGGACCTCTAACGTTTTTTTAGCAAGACTATCCAGGTAAAGCATAGCCGTTTTTTGTTTTTTTTCTTCAGCAGTAAGAAGGCTATCGGGTTTCTCTGTAACAGGAGCAACGATCTTTTGCTGGGCTATTGCTTTGATCTTTTTATCAAAGAATTTGTTGTAAAAGCCAATAACATAATTGTCATTCTGCGGAGATATTTTGGTCATGAAGATCACCATCAATAAAGAACAAACCACAATGATGCTTTTTTGACCCTTTGTACTTTGAAAAATAAAAAGATAAAAAAGCACAAACAGCAACAATACATTGGTAAAGTTGCTTGCCGTAAGCAATAGTACCACCATGCAGAGCAATACAAGGAGCATTTTGTTTCGTTTCAAAAAATAAACGATCCCAAAGGAATTTAATATGGCATTTGTGGTAGAAACGTCCAGCGTAATGCCTGTCATGAAATCTCCCGTTCCAATAAAGTATTTCTGACGCATGCCCTGGTATATGTAAGGATTCAATGAACCTGCATCCAGCATGATCAAAATCAACTGGCCAATTGTTACAGCAATGTTCAAAATAAAAAAGAGGGTAATGGTAGCATGCAATTTATCCGTGTCGGTCTTTTTAACGAACCAGCTATTTAGCAATGCTGCACCTATGCATAGCAGCCAGAAAAGAATACCGGTCAATGTTGTGAAAAGGTAAGGGACAGAGATGGAGGTGATATTGATAAGAAGATTGATCACTCCTATTATGATCATACTGACATAGAACCAAATGAACTTTTGACGGTAAAAATCTTTCTCTAAAAAAAGGTTTCTGTTCAATAACAGGAAGAAAACAACAGCGGCGATCTTTACCGGCATTTTTACATTAAGAAAAAATACCAGGAAAAGCAATAGGATCCAGTTTATTTTACTGAGATAATTGTTCTTGAACCGGTCTATAGCGTTTGTTAGTATTAACAGCACAGAAATTTATCCAGGTTTTTTCTTTTTGATCGATCGGAGAATATAACCTATATCGTTTATTCTCAATTGCCTGGTTGCCAGCAATAAAAAAGAAAATACGGGTATGGCGAAGAGGAGGCGCAAAGCAACATCATCAAACAGGTAAAAGGCTCCCAGCCCGGTGCTGCCTGCAGCTATCATGCAAATGATCAATGATTGCCATGTATCCCTGATCTTAGATAAGGAGGATGACCGCATGTAATTAATATATTCAACGATCATTGCTGAAAGATAGACCAATGCTGCCCCTGTTACATTATACAGCGGGATGAAGATGAGATCACCAATCAGAATGATGCAAAATGTAACGAGAGTGATCCGTAAAATTAACTTTAACCGGTTCTGCGCAAAATTGGCTGACCATATGATATTGCTGATATACTGAAAAGGAATGCAACAGGAGAGAATGAGAAATGTTTGTTGATTTACAGCGCCATATTTATTGCCCGTTAATGAATCAATGAAAGGCGCCCAAATGATATTCAGGATAAGCGGCACTATGGAGGCTAATATCATCTCGCCCCGCACCAAAAGACTAAGCCTTTCTTTTTGTTGTAATAGGGATTGCTCGGTATTGGCAGCAAAATACCTGGAAAAGCGGCTTAATAATACCGGTGCGATGATCAGCAGTGGGAGAGGGGATAATTCATAGACCCGGTAAGCAAAACTGTATTCTGCTGTAATAGCTGCGGTGGAAAAAAAACCAAGTAATATCCAGTCCATTCTTGATATACCGGCCATCAAAACAGCTACGCCAATCTGCGGCAACGATTCTTTTAATAAAAGAACATAATCGCTAAACCGAATATGAGCAGAAAGTTTTACCTGCATCCGGTTGGTGACCAGATAAAAACTAACCATTAATTCTATAAATGAAGTGGCAATAAATATGCCCAGCACCCATTGTATTGTGAGTTCAGAGAAAGCAATAATGATGCATAAGCTGACTGTCCTGATCAGGTTGGCTGTTGATGACATAACGGCCAGGTAGATGAATTTTTCTTTGCCGTTTGCTACATTCTTAAATGGTAGTGCAAAAAAAGTAAGCAGCTGGCTTATGCCAAGTGCCAGCAAAAAACTATGCAATGTAAAAAATGCCGGGAAAATAAAACTCAGCACTAAAAGCAGGAGATAAAATCCCAGGCCCGATAACAATACATGCACCATAAAAAGTGTCATGATGCCTGAAGTATCCTGGTCAACGGCTGCTCTTCTGACTACGATCTGTTCTAATCGCAGGCTTAAAATAGTAACGACGAACATCAGAACGGCATAGGACCAATTCAGTTCACCATAAACGTCTTTGGGTAAGTATAGGGAAGTGATCAGGAATACCGCAATGCCCAATACCTGGTTCATGATCACCTGGAATGTGCTGGCAGAAACATCGGTAAGCAGTTTACGGGTCATAGAAAATTCCGGTCAGGTGATTTTATCATTTTCGTTGGGATGTTTTTGTAAGATAATATTTTTCTTATTGGCAGGCATGCAGGAGTAGCTCTTCATAAGCATTTACAATTTTTACAGGATCGTAAATGTTCCGGATCTTTTCAATATTCCTTATCCTGTTCTGATCGTTTGTTGATCCAATTTTTGGTTTGTTGATGATCGCAGCAACTTCAGCAGCCGATGAAAAAAAATCAGCTTCTTGTTGCAATACTGCTTTATTAAAGATATTATTATGTGCAGCAACATTGCATCCGCAAGCCATTGCTTCTAATAAGGAAGGGTTGGTTCCCCCAACAGAATGGCCATGAAAATACAATGAAGAATAATGGCGGATATTATTCAATACAAGATCATCATAAACAGGTCCTGCGAAAATTATCTTAGTGTGTTTATACTTGCTGGTCAAATATCTCCCGGTTTTATTATCAGTGTTGCCAATTATGATTAATGGGTAATGATGACCTGATCCCAAATATCCAGTGATCACCATCTCAATATTATTTTCCGGCTCCATCCGGGCTATCAGTAAAAGGTATTCGTATGGTGTGAGATTATATGAATTTAGTGTTGCAGGATCTGCTTCTATAAAGACAGCGGCGGGATAAGGAATGTAAACCGGTTTTATTTTATAGGTGGTGAAAAGATATTCCTGCATGGCTGGTGAATCCGCAATCATAATATGCGAATGTTTGGCGGCTAATGATTCTGCCCGTTTCAGAAATTTTCTTGTTAGCCAATTGTATTTTGTTCTTTTCCATTCCAGGCCATCCATATTTACAATATTGATGGTGTTTTTTGGCCAGCGCCGCCACCAAATAGAATCACTGGAATATCCGAAGTGCAACAGCACATCATAATTTTGTTGACGGGCATCTCTGTTGCAGTTCAGGTCATACAAAAACTGGCCAAATGTTCCCAGTTTATGTTCCGGGTCTTTGCAATGAATGATCTGTACGCCGTTCCATTCTTTTTGCTGGTAAGGATGAAGATGCGAGTTATAAACAAAAACCTGGTGTCCTTTTTTTACCAATGCCGGTGCAAGGAATTGAGTGAATTGTTCAAACCCTCCATAATGATTGGGTATTCCTCTCGTACCAAGAATGCCGATCTTCATGATCAGATAAATTTTTTATATACGTCAAGTGTTGCTGCTGCGGTATGTTGCCAGGTATATTGTTCCTGTATTTTGTTCATTAAATTTTCACTTGCTTTATTTTGTGATGCCATTTCAATGGCATTCAATATTGATGATGGATCAGCCGGATCACAATAAAAGGCATCATCACTAAAATAATCTCTCGTATATCCTTTGTCTGTGATCACAATATTACAACCCATCGCCGCTGCTTCCAGCGAGGAAAGACCGCATGTTTCAAACCAACTGGGTAATACATGCACTTTTGCCTTTTTGTAGTGATCGATCAACAGGTGTTGTGGTATATGATCCAGGAAAACAACATTGCTGGCTGCTTCTTTGCAGCAAGTTGTATAATATTTTTTTTGGTTGGGTGCTGCAGCGCCGATCAGCATCAATGTATAGCTTGTATTGTTCAGCGCTTTTATCAAATTCAGTTGATTTTTGATCCCTTCGATCCGGGCGGCACAGAGTATTAGTTTATCGTCTTTTACAACTGTTTTATCCGGGGTGAATAATGTTGTATCAATTCCACTGGGTATAATAAAAGACGGTTTTTCTACTCCAAACATTTTTTTCAATGCCAGCCCTTCTGTGGCTGAATTGGGAAGGATCGCTGCAGCGCCGTTCACTATTTCTTTCATGCTTCTCCTTTGCCCTTTCCAGATATAATTTTTGCTCTGCAGTTTGTCTTTACCAACTATCCACCGGCCTATTGTTTTTATGTATTCATTGGTAAAAGGAGAGAAGTTCTTCAAAATAAAACCTGAAAATCCTTTACGATATAATTTATCATACTCGCTATAATCAACCAGGAGAGGAGAAATGAAATAAGGCTTTCTTATCCGCTTCACATGAAAAAGTATATCTGAAGGGCGGATGATATTGGAAAAATGAAATAAGTCGTAATGGCTATAGTTGATACGTACATTCGTTAACAAGATGTCAACTTCTATTCCCAATTCACTGAGGTGACGGGCAGTTTGTAACACTTGAATAGAATCGCCACCGGGAACTTTGTGCAGCGTAGAACGGGTAATAAATGCAACTTTCATCTGAAGTAATAAAATAGATACTATTGACCATTACAATCGTAAAAATATGCCCGAAGGCAGCCGGGCTAAAATAATTATTAGTGGTAATAGCAGAAAAAAAGAACCTTATTATTGTATATCTTGCGGCCCTTTATGCCGCATTATATCGTCACAGGAGGAGCCGGATTCATTGGCAGCAATCTTATAAAGGATCTTTTCAGAGCGAACCCGGGAATCAAGATTACATGTATTGATAATTTCGATCCATTTTACCCGGCTGATATCAAACAATTCAACATCCGGGAACTCAAAGACGATCCCCATTTTCATTTTTTGTATTGCGATCTTGCCACTACTTCGGCCAATGAGCTGGCGGAAATGATAACAGAACCAGTGGATGCTATTATTCACCTGGCGGCAAAAGCCGGCGTACGTCCAAGCATTCAAAACCCGATGGCTTACCAGCAGGTGAATGTGATCGGGCTGCAGAATTTATTGGAGTTTGCAAAACAAAAGAAGATAAAACAATTTGTTTTTGCATCGAGCAGCAGTGTATATGGCATCAATGATCATTTTCCATGGAAAGAGAATGAAACATTATTGCCTGTTAGTCCTTATGCCATGACCAAACAAGCCGGCGAAATGCTGGGGCATGTCTATAGCAAACTTTTCGATATACGATTTATTGCTTTAAGAATATTTACAGCGTATGGTCCTGCCCAACGGCCTGACCTTGCTATTCATAAATTCATCAAAGCCATTTTAAGAGATGAACCCATAACAATGTATGGTGATGGCAGCACCAGCCGGGATTATACATTTGTGAGTGATATTGTGAGCGGCATCATGGCCGCTGTTAAGTATGATAAAACCGATTTTGAGATCATCAACCTCGGAAATAATTACAGCATTCCTCTTAAAGAGCTCATCAAAACAATTGAAGAGGTGATTGGCAAGCAGGCAATCATTGAACAACTTCCGGAGCAAGCCGGGGATGTGTCAAAAACATTTGCTGATATCACAAAAGCCAAAACATTGTTGGGGTATGATCCGCAAACAAATTTGAAAGGCGGGATAGCAAAATTTTATGAGTGGTTTAAAAAGAACGAAGATATTGTGCTGCGTAACTGATTATCCTAATATTTGAAGAATTGCTTCATGTAGTTGATAAAATGTTCTTTTTTCCTTCTCGATACATCTAAATGTTTCCCATTGCTCATAATGGCAATACCACCTTCACCTTTCTGGTATTCTTTCAGATGTTGAATATTGATCAGGAAAGATTTGTGGATACGGATAAATGAAGTGTCCTGCAGGAGCGATTCATAATCCATCAAAGGACGGGAGGCAACCAGTTTTTTATTTTCTGTAAGGTGCAATACTGTATAAGTATTATCGGCTTCGCAATAAACGATATCCCTGAGTTTGATGATCTGGAAACCTTTGATGCCGGGTACACATAATTGCATTTCCTGCTGGTTTGTCTTTTGTTGTATATTATGCAGAAAGGTCTCCATATTATGATTGGCTGTCTTCGCCTGTATCCTTTTTCTTGCATTGGTAACAGCAGTGATCAATAAATGTTCTTCTACAGGCTTGGATAAATAGTCCACAGCAGCAAAACGTATGGCTTGCAATACATATTTATCATGTGCAGTAACAAATATCACTTCAAAATTTATTTCTCCGTATTCTTTCAGGAACTCAATACCATTTTTCCCGGGCATGGCTACATCAAGAAAGACAAGGTCTGGTTTTAAACCTGACACATGTAGGGCTGCTGATCCGGCATCTTCACATTCCGCCACTACTTCTACTTCCGGGCAGTGTATTTCCAGCAATTTTTTTAGTGTATTCCGGCTCAGCATTTCATCATCTACAATAATTGATTTGATCATACGGATCATTCTTTAGTATGAATAATTTAAGGGCAAATAAAATTTTACCATTGTTCCTTCAGCAACTTCCGGTACGGTCTTCACCGTAAAAAGATTTTCATTCACTGGTTTGTCTTTCTCCTGGAACATCAGTTGTATCCTTGTTTTGATCACTGACATGGAATGGGAGAGAATATCCAAACTATCACTATCTTTTTTTATACCCAGGCCATTATCTTTTACACAGATGCTTAACAGGTTGTTTTCTATTTCGATCAACACTTTTATATAAGGGTTCTCCACTTTTTTTAACTCAGCATGCTTCACAGCGTTTTCTACAAAAGGCTGTATCATCATAGGTGGTATCAATATATTCTCTACTTTTTTACCAGTCCTGATATCAAAGTCGAGTTTATTATTAAATGAATTTTTTTCAAAGTCAATATATTTTTGCAAATAACTGATCTCTTCTTCCAGCGGAATATCGTCTTTTTCGGCATTATCAAAGGTCTTTCGCATCAGTTGGGCCAGTGATTGTATCTGGTCGGTGGCTTTTTTATTTTCATTACTGATAACAAGGCCCTGTATATTGTGCAACGCATTAAAAACAAAGTGGGGGTTCATTTGTGACTGGAATTTTGCGATCAGCCTGGCCTGTTTGCTGAGTTCGATAGCCTGCTGCTGTATTTGCAGACTTTTTTCTTCCAACAGCAAGTAAGCTTTTTTTCTTGCTTTTATATTTTGCAGTAACAATAAAGCAAACACTCCTAACAAGCCTAATGCAGTAAGACTTGCAATAAAAAAAATAGTTAGCTTACCTCTTTTTTCCGCAGCTATTTTCAGTTGCAGGTCTTTTGCCAATAATTCTTTATCTTTTTTTTCCCGTTCGTACTTATTTTGAATGTCGGCAGCTTTTGCAAAATTCTGAGTTGTCAATACGGAGTCTTCATAAGCTTTAAATTTTTCAGTGTAGTACAGGGCATTCTTATAATCATTCATGGCCCTGTACGTTTTTGTCATGGCCTTGTAATTGGTAATAACATAGGTTGGAATGTTGAATTTATTTGAGTAATCAATACTGGCAAGATATTCTTTGATCGCCTCTTTATAATTGCCTTGCTGGTGAGCCAATGATCCTTTGTAATAATAATAAAGATTATAATCAATATCACGTTTAGTTCCTTTAATGAACCTGGCTGATCTATCAAGGTAGAAATGGGCCGAATCATATTTTTTTTCTTCGCTATACATCCTCGAAATGCTCATATAACTGGGAATAAGCGCAAAACTATCTTTCATGCTCTCACTGGTCTGTATACTCAGCAGCATATAATCAATGGCTTTGCGGATCATGGCCGGGTCTTCATTCCGTTTTCTGAAAGAACTCGTGGCAAGGTTGGAATAGCCGGCCGCAACACCATCGGGCAGGTTGATCTGTTTGCAGATCTGTATCGAACGTAATGTGTATTCCTCATGCTTTGCATACTGGCGATTCAGCAGATAAATATGGCCAAGACCGTTTAATGCCTCAGCCTCAATAGCAGGAAAGTGATGGTTCCCGGCGATGGTTTGTGCCTCTGTAAAATGCCGGGTGGCGTTCGTAAAATCAGTTGACGTTGAAATGATCGCAAAACCTATCTTGAGGTTAGATAACGCCATAAGATATTTATTATCCAACTTTATTGCATTCTTCAATGCCCAGTTACCGATCACCATAAAAGGTTCTTGTTCCGTAGTACGCAGCGATTCCATTTTCACCAGGTAGTCGGCAATCATTGCCGAATCAATTTTTTTCCTGGGCAGAATATTTTGAATGGAATCAGCATTTATTTGGGATACTGCAAAATAATTCTGCAATAGAAAGGCAACGAGGAAAATAAACCGTGGAATGGAATTGATCACCAGCATACATTATTTTAATAACCATAATTTAAAGGAAGGTAAAATTTTACGATTGTTCCGGCATCTATATCCGGCATAGTTTGTACTGAGAAAACATTTTCAGCAGCAGGTTCATTTTTCCCCTGGAATAACAATTGTATCCTCGCCTTTATTACCGACATAGAATGGGATAGAATGTTCAGATTGTTATTATCCCTTTTTATCCCTGTGCCATTATCTTTTACACTAATGCTTAACAGGTTGTCCTCTATGTCGATCAGCACTTTGATATAAGGGTTCTGTACTTTTTTTAATTCAGCATGTTTGATGGCATTCTCTACAAAGGGCTGGATCATCATTGGGGGGATCAGCACATTTTCCAGTTTTTCACCGGTTGTTATATCAAAATCAATTTTATTATCGAAAGCATTTTTTTCAAAATCAATATACTTCCGCAGGTAGCTGATCTCTTCTTCCAGCGGTATATCATCTTTTTCTGCATTGGCAAAGGTTTTTCGCATCAGTTGTGCCAGCGATTGTATCTGTCCCGTTGCTTTTTGATTTTCATTACTGATGAC
>JABFRU010000013.1 GCA_013140985.1 Chitinophagaceae bacterium
TTTATATTCTAACTATTATAGGAATATTTATTCTTCGTAAGAAAAGGCCAGATATGGAACGGCCATATAAGGCCTTTGGTTATCCTGTTCTACCTGTTATTTATATCATATTGGCGATCGGATTTTGCATAGGACTGGTTGCTGCATCAGAACAATCAATGAAATATTCATTATGGGGATTGGGCATTGCATTGCTGGGCATTCCGCTTTATTATATTGCCGTTTCCCGTAAGAAAAAACAATCCTGATCTTAACCGATGGAAGATTTTAAAAAACTATTCGATTCTTTTTCTTCACTCAAGATTGGTGTGATAGGCGATGTGATGCTCGACACTTATATGTGGGGCAAGGTAGAACGTATCTCACCCGAAGCCCCTGTGCCGGTTGTTACATTGCATCATAAAGAATACAGGATCGGTGGAGCCGGTAATGTAGCGTTGAACTGTCAATCACTCGGCGCACAGGTTACGGCCTTGTCAGTTACCGGCAGCGATACAGAAGGTTTTTTGCTGGAAGAACTAATGGATGGAAATAATATTGATTCTTCTTTCCTGGTAAAAAGTACAAACCGCATTACGACGAATAAGACCCGCATCATTGGCCGCAACCAGCAAATGATGAGAGTAGATGCTGAAATGACTGCCGATCTCACAGCTCAGGATGAAAAAGCATTATTAGATAAGGTGAAATCTTATATCGCAACGGCTGATCCCGATGTGATGATACTGGAAGATTATAATAAAGGAGTGCTGACCGAAAATGTTATCCAAAAAGTTATCGGCCTTTGCCGTGAGGCAGGAATTGTTACCGCTGTAGATCCTAAACGAAAAAATTTCTTTTCTTATAAAGGCGTGGATATTTTTAAGCCTAACCAAAAAGAAGTAAAAGATGGCCTGAATATGCTCTTCAGCGAGATCAGCCTGCCCGTGCTGAAGAATATACATAAAGAATTACAGAACATCCTCAGGCATAAAATATCTTTTATCACTCTTTCAGAGAAAGGAGTTTTTTACGAACAGGATAACAGGTCCGGCATTATCGCTTCTCATCTTCGCAGTATTGCCGATGTGTCCGGGGCCGGTGATACCGTGATCGCTGTTGCTTCAATGGTATATGCCGTTACCAAGAATGTTCACCTGATGGCCGAAGTAGCGAATATTGCCGGTGGTTTGGTTTGCGAAGAAGTAGGTACAGTTGCTATCAACAAAGAGAAGCTGTTGCATGAGTGTGAACTTTTGTTGAGCTAATATGAAAATGTGGCAAATGTGGAGATGTGGGAATAGAATACCAGTAATTTTCACACTTTCACATCCTCACATTTTTTCATTCTTTTTCATATCATCCACCGCTTTATTGAGTATCCCATTATAATTGATAAATACTTCAAAGAATATTTTGACTATGGCAAAGATCAGGATGAAAATTTTTCCTGCGCCAAAACTTAAGAACATACTTCCCAATATAACAGTGACCTGTTGAATGAAAATGCGTCCGTAGGGTTGAAACATCAGGATCATCATCGGAATGGTCTTGTATTGTTTTGTTCTTAAAAAATTCCATATCAAACCAAAACCATAACTGATAAGAAACCCGGTTATCATGTACCATGCACCTGGTCCAAGGTATCTTGGCCAGTGAATAAAAAAATCGAAGAAGCCAATATTATTTTTTGAACCAATGCCCGATGCCTGTACAAACAATCCTGTTTGAATGGCAACAAACATCCCATAATGAACAACGAAGAATAGCATGAAGAACAGGCCTGACTGCCTGGTGGTTTTGCCTGCATTGTGCCAGTCATCCGTTTTGCGAACAGCAGTAACGATCCCCATCTTCAGCAAAGTAAAAAATCCGATAATGATCGTTTCCAATGCATAGACCATGAAGACCTCTACCGGGCTCCAATCCCATACAAACACACCAAGGACAGGCAGCAGGTTGGCAGCGATAATAAGATAATCGGGTCGGGAAAGTTTCTTTTTGATCATTGGAAAATAGTAGGCAGCAAAATAACTAATTTCGGTCTTCTAATTGTATTGAGAAAGGTTTAAGAGTTTAAGGTTATCGTGATAATGCAAAAGTACCTTTCATAAGACGACCCAGCTTTTAAACCATTAAACCTTTGAACTTTTAAACATGGTATAAAGCAACTACAAATTATGGGAACATTCACATTGGTCATTCATGGTGGGGCGGGTACTATTCTCCGGGCAAGTATGACAGCCGAAAAAGAAGCAGCTTACAGGGATGCCCTGGAGGATGCATTGAAAGCTGGCTATGCCTTGCTTAAAAAAGGGAATACCGCTATTGATGCTGTAAGAGCAGCCGTTGTTTCGCTGGAAGATAATATTCTTTTTAATGCAGGCCGGGGTTCTGTGTTTACCAAAGATGGCCGCCAGGAAATGGATGCCGCTATCATGAACGGAAAGGATCTGATGGCAGGTGCAGTATCAGCAGTAAGAAATATCCGCAATCCCATTGAACTGGCTTATACCATTATGACCAAAAGCGAACATGTGATGCTGAATGGAGAGGGTGCTGCTGAATTTGCAAAATTGCATAGATTGAAAACGGAGCCGGATGATTATTTCTATTCCGAATTTCGTTACGATCAGTTAAAGAAAGCACAGGAAACAGGTGAAACAATGCTGGACCATAATGTGGAAGTGCAGGATAAAAAATTTGGAACAGTTGGCGCTGTGGCCTGCGATACTCATGGCAATATTGCTGCTGCTACCAGCACCGGCGGAATGACGAATAAACAATTTGGGAGGATAGGGGATAGCCCGATCATTGGTGCAGGTACTTATGCCAATAATAAAACCTGTGCGATCAGTTGTACCGGCCATGGAGAGCCTTTTCTCCGTGCCGTGACAGCTTATGATGTAAGTTGTTTGATGGAATACAAAGGCCTTTCGCTGGAAGAAGCAATGAATATTGTGGTGCATGATAAGTTAATGAAGATAGATGGGGAAGGAGGAATGATCGGAGTGGATGCAAAAGGGAATGGGGCAATGGTATTTAATAGTGAGGGGATGTATAGGGGGATGAGAAACAGTAATGGGATCAATGAAATTGCGATATATAAATAATACAAGGATGGCCGTAATTTTTTATCATCAATTTCGTTACAGTGGTATGAGATGGATATTGCTAATCGGTTTTATTTTTTTTAATACAAGTTCATTTGCCCAGAATTGTGAACCCAATACAACAGTAAAGGTTCAAATGTTCCTTAAGGACTCAGCTTCGTCCAGGACTATAGTTTGCGATACCTGCCGTTTATTATATGCGACGGACAGTAATTACAGCATTGTAAGTTTCAGAATGATAGTTGGAGGCGAAGGTTTTGAAGATGTTATGGAAACATTCAACCAGGGACCATTTCTTAGCAAGAAAGCCAGTTTTATGCTGAGTATGATCAGGCCGGGTTCTTTTCTTGAGTTATCTTGCATCAGTGCAAAAAATAAAGACGGAAGAGTTTATATACTGCAACCATTTTCAATTAATATAAAGTAAAATACTTAGTTCAGCCTCTTGTAATCATATTGCAGTAACTGATCTCTCCTTTACATTTGCATTGTGAAAAAATACGCCATCATCGTAGCCGGGGGTACAGGTGCAAGAATGGGAGTCAATCTTCCCAAGCAATTCATGCTGCTGAAAGGCAGGCCAGTCCTGTATTACACCATAAAGACTTTTTTAGAGTCGTATGATGATCTTCAAATAATTCTTGTTCTCCCGGCTGAATATATAAGCACCGGGCAGGAGATAATTACCGGTTATTTTGATACAGGAAGGATCCAGATCACTGCAGGTGGAACTACCCGTTTTCAATCAGTAAAGAATGGATTGGAACTGGTAAATGATGAGTCCGTCATTTTTGTGCATGATGGCGTTCGCTGTTTGCTATCAAAAGAATTGATCCATCGTTGTTATCAAAAAGCATTGAATGCCGGTTCAGCCATTCCTGTTATTGTTTCAAAAGATAGTGTTCGTTTGATGACGGATAAAGGCAGCGAAGTATTTGACAGAAATAAAGTGATGTTAGTGCAAACACCGCAAACATTTTTAAGCAAAATTATTCTTCCGGCTTTTAAAGCAGATTATAAAGAGCCTTTTACCGATGAAGCGACAGTGGTGGAAGCAAGCGGCATCAGTGTATCGTTGATAGAAGGGGAGGAGAATAATATTAAGATTACAAGGCCAGTGGACCTCCTTATAGCAGAAAAGATACTTGATCGGGTTTCAGAGGTTTGACAGTTTCAATGGTTTCAGAAGTTAGTTCTGGAAACAATAATCTCGCAAACTTCTGGAACTACTAACCTTTGAAACTATTTTTTCAACCATTTCAAGTAAAAAGGAAGCCGGTTCAGCTTAAACCCCGCATATTTTTCTTCCACCGCCCCAAAACTATTATAGAAGAAAGCAAGATTGGGAAGATCGGAACCTTCAAAGTCAAGCACTAAATCTCTACCGGCATGATCTTTTATAAAAGCATCTATCAATGCATGAGAAGCGCCGATGTTTTTCCCATTGGGATTATTGCCCACCAAAATATAATAAGCCCTGTTATGCGAGAAAAAGAAAACAGCAGATGCTAATAACTCATCTTTCAAACTGACGCCATAGGTCAATGCCTTCTTTTGTGGGTCGAGCAACTGGTACAAATTGCGAAAGCGATTTACATTCTCCCCTGATTCTTTTGAATGCCTTTTCATTTGCTTCAATGCCAGTTCGATCACTTTTACGATATCAAATCTTTTTTGAATGCTGCAACCGGCCTGCATTGCTTTTTTGATATTACGCTGGATATTTTCCCTGTATTTACTATATAAATAGTCGTACTTCTTATTGAGATCAAGGACATAGTTGCTGCGGGGATATAGTTTGAATTGTTCCAGCGGGAAAAAATTATGCCTGTTCAGGTAAATATCAATGTATTTGAATTTAGCGGGAACAGATCCAAGAAACTTTTCCACCAACTCAGCATTGATGCTGGAACCGAATAAACCTAATTGTGCAGTAAGAAAAGGTTGATACAAATAATGAATGCCATATTTCTTTTTCCATGTCAGCGGCATCACAGCTTCATAATCATCCAGGACCAAAGCATCCCAGTTCTCTGCCATTGCATCCAAATAAAAAGAGTAGGCATAGATCAAGCCGTTATCCGCCTTATCAATACACTGATCCCATTTGACCTTGTCAATCTTATCATTGCTGAGATATTGTATGTTGCCGCTCATCAGAAGGAAAGATTGCGGTCAATTTTTCGAAGATTAAAGCCCGACATATCAATAGAGAAAGAGATCTTCTTCAGGAACCTGTCTTTCTTTTCAATAGTAGATTGAATGTATTGCTTATAAACATTACTGTAGATAATCGGGAAATAAATGTTTATTGTTTCTTTCAGCAATGATATTTGGAGACCAGCATCATACAAAAAACGATCATTCTCTTCTTTTTGATCCCATGCTTCTGCATTGGTGCCGATATCTAAAAATATCTTCAACGGAATTTTTATGGGCAGCATCGTTAATGGATTGATGGCGGCCGGTATTGTTGTGCTGAAATTAGCAGCGATCAGCCAGTCATCTGTTTTTCCCACTTTGTCGGCAAGCAGGTCGGTCCTTACTTTAAAGGCGCCGTCTCTTATCATGATCTGCTGGCTTGTAAACCCTTCGAACTTATTGCGGCCGATAAAATAATCGCTGTAGGTATAATCTTCATAACCATTCGGACCCGTCATATTCAAATGATACCTGTCGGTAGAGAATTGTTTAAAGATCGTTTTCTCACCCAGGTAGAAAAATTTGCCGGCAAATAAACGAACATTCAAACCACCTTCTTTAGGATAATTAAAGAAATAATTTCCCGTAAACCCGGCCCTTACAAAATCTTTTCCCTGTTCTATTTTTAATTCTCCACGATAAGGATAAAGTGCCCTGTTATTCTCAATAACAAATTGCAATTGATTCAATGTTCTGTTAGTATTGACCGTTCTGTGTTTGGTTGTTATTGTGGTGTCAATGCCAGCAATAACAGTATCGCGGTAAAAACTAAGGCCATCTTCGCTGATCAAAAATGATTTGAATTGAATGAAGCGGTTGAAATTACTTCTTGGATCTTTCTCCCGGAAAGTAAGTTTGATGCCTGGAACGATCTTATGAAACCCCAAGAAGGTTTTTTTATTATCTGTGCCGGTAAATTGGTCGATCGTAAATTTAGAAGCAGCTACACCAATATCAACAGCCCTGAACAAACCATCCGAATAAAAATGATAGGAAGCAAAACAAATACCGTTGAACGACTTTGAGCCAATTCCATACATAGGCATAGCGAGAAACTGGAATTTAGAAGGAGGAAGTTTTACGTTGGTAACAAAAGCACCGACCATCAGTTTGTCGTAATTGTTGGCGCCAATAGCAGGGCTATAAATAATAAGGTTCTTTGTTGGATTTTTTGCATATTCCCCAACCGATTTGAAATTAAAAAGAAAAGCTGCTTTTGTTCCGCTACGCCACTGGTTGGGTAATGTCCCTTTTTTATTTAAAAGAGAGAATTCAGTATCAAGGTCTTTGCCACTTACTTCTTCCATCACTTTTTTAAAATCCTCCGGTTGCGGATGTTTGAATTGCCAGCGACGATAATATTCCTGCATGGCTTTATTGAATGTTTCCGTTCCCAGTTGCGACTCCAAATAACGAAGCCATTCAGCTGTTTTATAATATGCAGTCAGATCATAGTTTACTTCTGTAAATTTTTCAGAAGGAGTTTCAATTGGCTGATCTGTTTTTGTTACGGCCTTTGTTTCGAAAGCCAGTCTTTCCATTTGTGGTTGCTTGCCATAGCGCAGCAGGTCATATTTGGCATCATAATAACTATTCATTCCCTCATCCATCCAGGGATGTTCTCTTTCATTGCTGGCAAGAATGCCATAGAACCAATTATGACCCACTTCATGTGCAATGATGTTATCGAGTGCCCTGGGATCAGTGATCGGGGCGATGGCTGTAATGGTGGGATATTCCATACCGCCATTAAAACCAAGCGGCGCTTCAACAACACTTACAGTCGTATAAGGATACTCACCCACCAGTGCCGAATAATGAAGGGTAGCTCTTTTGGCTGACTGAACAGCACCCTGCCAGGCAATATCAGCGGGTTTTGTATAATAAGCAAACACATCGATATAGATGCCTGATGGAAGATATAAAGTATCCTGTTTTACAATAAACCTTTTATCGGCGAACCATGCAAAATCATGAGCATCGCTCAGTTTGTAGGTTAATGTTTTTGTGTCTGTAGAAGATTCTGGGGAGGATTGAGTAATTGTTTTGATCTGACCGCCTGCATTTTTTTCTTTTATCACAGCAGGTTTCCAGTTGAAAGAGGCTCTTGTTTTCAGCCATTCTTTTTCTTCTGCATTTTGTAGTTCACCGCTGGCTGCTACTACATAGTTTTTGGGAACGGTTATCGTAACCTTATAATCACCAAACTCACTGTAATATTCTCCCTGGTCAAGATAAGGCATCGGGTGCCAGCCATTCTTATCATATACCGCCGGTTTGGGAAACCATTGTGTGACCAGGTAACTCCCTTCATTATGTCCGCCTCTTGAAAAATTAAAAGGAAGTTTTACATGAAAAGGAGTGGTGATCGTAATTTTTTGACCGGGTAAAAGCGGAGATGGTAAAACCAGCTTGATGATGTCAATGTGATTGGGATGATCTTCAACAACCGCTGTTGAATTGTTCACTTTAAAATCAAGCCGGTTGATATAGCCTCTTTGTTCTTTATCTGAAAAATAAAATTTTGTATTGCCGTTTTCCAGCGTTTGATCAGTAAAGGCTGTTTTATCATTCTTGTATGCATTGGGCCAAAGGTGGAACCAGATGAATTTTAATGTATCGGGTGAATTGTTGATGTATTCTATCTTTTCAAACCCATCGAGTGTATGTTCTTTGTCGTTCAATGTAACGTCAATAACAAAATTGACTTGTTGTTGCCAGTAGTTTTGTTGGGAGTGGGAAATGGCTAGTAGCAAGTGGGAAAGAACAAAAAGGAGGCATTTTCTCACAAGGATGGAGTTTTGTCAAAAATAAAATCTAAAATCTGCAATCTAAAATCTAAAATTACTTTCCCTTCCCCTTAAATATGATCCTCAGTGTATGGATCATGATCTTAAAGTCAAGTGCCAGCGAAATATTTTCAATGTACAGCAGGTCGAATTTGCTTCGTTCGATCATCTCCTCCACATTTTCGGCATAACCAAACTGCACCATACCCCAGCTGGTAAGTCCGGGTTTTACTTTCAGCAGGTATTTATAAAAGGGCGTGTGGGCAATGACCTGGTCAATATAAAATTTTCTTTCAGGTCTTGGCCCCACCAAACTCATTTCACCGATCAATATATTCCATAATTGCGGCAGTTCATCAATTCTCCATTTACGCATCGTTCTTCCCCAGCGGGTAATGCGGGGGTCGTTTTCAGAAGACAATGCCGGCCCGTCTTTCTCCGCATCATTGATCATTGACCTGAATTTAAACATCCTGAATATTTTTCCTTTATATCCAATTCTTTCCTGTGAAAAAAACACAGGCCCTTTTGAAGAAAATTTTACTCTTATTGCTGCATACAACATAAGGGGAGATAAAAGTATAAGGCTGATTAATGCAACGCTTACATCAATAAGCCGTTTTACATTCTGCTGCCATTCGGCCATAAGGCCGGTTTGCAGGTCGATCAATACAGCGCCCATTACATTACTCGTCTTCACCGAACCGGAAAGTATATCCAACGTACTGGGTTGAATTTTTACTTCAACATCTTTTTCGCTGAGCCGGTTGATGATGTTTTCTAAAACAGTTTGTTCACTTTTTTCCATTGCCAGCACTACCAGCTTTATATCATTACTGTCAATGATCTTTTCGAGTTCATTCACAGTTCCCAGTTTGGGGATCAGTTTATGGATACCATTTTTACCGGTTTCATAGGGAGTAATGAATCCTGCATACCGATAACCACCATCCAGCAAATTCTTTTGTGTCTCTTTATATATCTGCACAGCATTATCCTGGCTACCTACCATCAGCGTATTAAAAAATATTTTTCCGCCGAGTAATTGCCTTTTTGCTTTATTCAAAAAAAGCCATCTGCCAAAAAAAGTAAGGGAGAAATGGATGCCCACCAATGCACCAAATGACATATAATAATAAGCGTTGCCACCGCTATGCGGATCGTTAAGCACAAATACGATCATTAATATGATAGCGCCGATCAGGGTGCATACAAAAGTGAGAGTGAATTCTTCGAGCCTTGATTTTTTATACAAAGCATGATAAGTTCCTGCCAGTGTATATAACATGAGCCAGCTAACAGGAACGATCAATACTACTAATAACCATGAACGGCTGCTGATGGGGTAAGCGCCGGCATCATCCAATACCTCGGCCCTGAAAAAATAAAAAAGCAACCATGCCAGCGCAGCCATTATATAATCCAATGCTGCATACCAGCCAATAGCTATTTTATTGCCGGATCGCATTAACGGGTAATAATATTGTTCCCAATTTTTTCGAGTATCTGGTGAGCCACATCCATTGCCATCAGGCCATCCATTTCAGAAACGACAGGCCGGGTATTATTAATGATCGCATTTCTAAAAACAGTCAATTCTTCTTTGATGGCATTTACTTCGGGAATAAGCGGGTTGGCTACCGCAATTGTTTTCTTGCCGGTCTGTGTTTCGATATCAAAGGCAAATACATTGGAGTCCTGCGGCTCTTTCAACCGGATCACTTCTGTTTTTTTATTCAGGAAATCAATGCCGATATAAGAGTCTTTTTGAAACAAGCGGATCTTTCTCATCTTCCTCATCGAGATGCGGCTTGAAGTAAGATTGGCCACACATCCATTGTCAAATTCTATCCTTACGTTGGCAATATCCGGTGTCTCCGTCATTACACCTACACCGCTGGCAGAGATGCTCTTCACATCACTTTTTACCAAACTTAAAATGATATCAATGTCATGTATCATCAGGTCGAGTATCACACTTACTTCCGTTCCTCTTGGATTGAATTGCGCCAAACGGTGTACTTCGATGAACATTGGATTCAGTGACATGTCTTTAATGGCAAGAAAGGCGGGATTGAATCTTTCAACATGTCCCACCTGGCATTTAACGCCTGATTCTTCTACCAGTTTTACCAATAGTCTTGCTTCTTCCATTGTGTTGGCTAATGGCTTTTCAACAAAGACATGTTTCCCTTTTTTGATGGCTTTCTCACAAAGTTCAAAATGATAATTGGTAGGGGCTACCACATCTATTACATCGCAGGCATCAACCAATGCATCCGCATCAACAAAACGGGCCAATTGATATTTTTCAGAAACATTTTTTGAAGCATCATCATCTGGATCATAAAAGCCAACGAGCTCGGTGCCGGGGATCTCTTTCCAGTTATTCAAATGAAATTTTCCCAGGTGACCCACCCCAAATACGCCGATCTTGAGCATAGCAAATGATTAATGCGCAAAGATAGCTTGTAGGGTTTAAAGGTTTAAAAGTTTAAGGGTTTAAGGTTATCGTGTTATTACAGAGTGTTTCCAAATAAGAGCGACCCAACTTTTAAACCTTTGAACTATTGAACTTTTAAACTATTAGTTGAGTATCTCCGAACGGTCAACGTAAGAAGGATGATAAATGAAAAGACAGCTGCCGTTCTTGATGGTATTAATGATAGGGCGGTTTAAATGAGTTGGCACAGCAGGACATCCCTGGCTCCGGCCTACCCATCCCTGTGCATTGGCCATATCCTGCGAAACATATTCCGCCCCATGTATCACAATACCTCTTTCGTATGCATTATCATTAATGCCGTTCTCCAAACCTATTAATTTTAATGAATAGCCATTTTTGCCTTCATAAGTTTCTTTGGTGATATAAAAGCCGGGGCTGCTTTTGTACGATTCAGGCTGATTGGAAAAAGAAGTGGCCCATTCACGACCGGTATTTCTTCCATGTGCTACCAATGTATTGAAAAGTACTTTGTAATTCTTTATATCAAGAATAAATAATCTCTTTTGATTACTGGGAAGACTGAAGTCAATGATGGAGATGATCGAATCATTCAGAAGTTTTCCTTCCTCTACCAGTTTGCTGAATCCTTTTTTTGCATATTCAAAAGCCTGCTGGCTTAATCCCGAAAGATTCAAATGAAGGCTATCATACACCGATCTCATCGTTGTCAGCAGCGGCGCAGACGAACTTGCTCTTTTAGCCACAGGAGCCGGGACCGTAAACAATCTATTGCCTGTCGCAGATTTAGCAAATGCAAAAGGCAGATTCAATAAAGCGATCACAAATGATGAAGCAATAAGATAAAAACCCCTGAGTCTTTTTTTCATTAGATCTTTTTAACCGTTAACCAATCATTCAACAAAACGTTGAATTGTTTGTCTTCGTACAGGACGGTCCTGTTTTTTATTCACATTTTTAAATAAAAACGCCCTGTGATATACTCTCACCGGGCAGCTGATCTGGATTAGATGCAAATGTAGCCATGTAAAACCATGACTGTGTAGAATTAATTCATGAAATTGTAAAAATTGAGCAGGGTCATGAGGTTTTATGTGTGCAAACGATTGTAAATTCTCCGGAAAACCGGACCGATTATTTTTAATGGAGCTGCAAACGATGGCTTCCTTGCAATCATTGATCTAAAAAATCTTCGCTACGGGAGTATATCGTCGGGGGGAGCAATTTTTTATGTTCTGATCACTGTACCGATTGCATATTATAAAGCGTTCGCCTTGATCCAACTCATCCTCGTACCTGCATAAATGATTGCAGTATTACTGGACACTGTTGCTGCCTGTAAAGTGATATTTCCCGCAACTGAAGAATTAGTGACCTGGAATGTCATTCTGAAAGTTACCCTGACGCCATTACCTGTAGCAAAGGTTGAACCCAGTGTATTAATTGAAGTGATTAAACTCGGGGTAGGTGCAGTTGATAAAGAACTGCCTCCTAAATAAGCCTCACCTGAAATAGTACAGCCAGAAGGTGCAGCGATCGCTAATTTCATACCGGAGGAGGAAGAGGACTTGCTGGCCGTTCCTTCAATCGTTACATAATAGATTTCATTTGCATCAATAGCGAAACTGAGGTTTGTACTGGTTGCAGAAGTGGATGATGTTGAAAAGTTGGAAGTAAGCCTTGCCGCACCTGTAGTCTGTTCAGTGGTAGCAGGCACCCATTCAGCACCATTCCAGCTTAATACTTGTCCACTGGTGGCGCCTGTAGTTTTGCCTAAAGGAGACCCATTAATTTTTGATACGGTAGTTTCTCCCATGTTACCGGTAACATCACCTGTAATAGCAGCTGTTAATGCCTTACTTGCCACGCCATTTACCGTACTTACTAACTGGTTACTCTCGTTCTGTGTTAATGTGTTGCTGTTGACCATATTTACGGAAGAGCCTGTAATGCCATTTATCGTAGTTGTTAAAGCATTAGCTGAACTTGTATTACTTACATTATTTACTGCAGGGGCAGTTACAGAGACACCATTTACCACTGAAGTAATGATATTGGCAGCACTGCTGATAGTATGTGTGGTAGTGGCAGGTGCCGCTACAGCAGGGGTCCATGATGTTCCATTCCAGGAGAGGACCTGCCCGTTTGCTGGTGTTGTAGCCGCAATAGCATTACCCTGCAATTTATTTGCATTCCAGTAAGCCCCGGTATTATTAATTGTTGCGGTATTAGTGGCACTAGTAACAGCGGCTGGGGTTGTAGCAGTCACTATACTTATTTTATTATTGAAAATAGCCCAGTCAGCTGAAGAAAGTGTTCCGCTGCTGGTAGCAGAGGCTGCGGGAAGGTTGAAGGTATGAGCCTGGCCCGAAGAAACAATATTGAAGGAACTGCCTGAAGTACCGATGGCAAATGTTTGTACGGAATTCGTTAACCCATTCAGCGAGGTCAGGGCATTGCCTGACAACAAGTTTGAAAAAAGACGGGTTGTTACATTGCCGTATGCATCCGTTGTAAGGACCTTTGTATTGGTGGTATTAGTTCCGATGCCGGCGAACCTTACATCAAGTGTTGTATGTAGTTGTGCGGTGGGTGATGAAGAACCTATTCCCACATTACCGGAGTTTTTGTAGTAAATATTATTCCCTGAAACAGCCCACTTGCTGCTGTCTATAAAAACCTTTGTTCCTTTTGAATTAATAACCTCCTGCGACATTCCTCTTCCGGCAATGCTGATCAAAACGAGTATGATGATTATTTTTTTCATGGGGTAGTTTGTGTGGCCGTCAACTTACCCGGAAACCGGGTAAGTTGCGGTAACAACACAATATTTAATATTCATTCAGAAAGGTTAAATGACCACGGATTTTTTATTTCACCCACTGGATCTCGATCTGGTCACCTGCTGTAACAAGGTTGGCAATAGCTGAAACCAGGCTAACGTTACCGGCAGATGTTGTATAATCAGTTGTAACAACCAGCTTGGCACCGTTTCTCCAAACGTAAACCTTAGAAGCAGTGGCAGGCATATTTGGCACTACAAAAGCAGATTGTCCGGCTGTTGCTGTATAGGATTCACTGCCGCTTTGTAATAATGATTCTGCAGTAACTTTTTTGAGGGTGCCATCGCCATTTACTACCACAAGACTATCCGAAGAAAGATTACCACCCTGGAGACCGGTAATTTTTAATGTATTGGTAGCATCTGTTCCGAGGGTAACAGAGCTGGTAAGAGTGCCTCCCAGTTGAACAGAGTTGCCGGTCTTGGTCAAACCATTGCCAAAGGTCAATGCGTTAAATAATGAAGAGGCGGAGATGAATTTCAGCTGACCACTTGCCGGATCAATCACCATTACACTATCAGTAGTATTAGAACCAGGTTGCAGCCCTGTAATAGCGAGGAAGTTTTCGGCTGTTGTTGTTATGGTAGTTGCCTTTGTTAATGCGCCACCTAGCTGAATCTTTTGACCGGTTTTGGTCAACCCATTATCTGCCGCATTGGTATAAGTGGAAAGCATGCTGGTTGTATCGGCGTACCTGACAAAATTATCCAGGCTGTCTCTCATTTGCGTTGGAGTAACATAAAGGATGGTACTGTCTGCTTTGGTGATCACAGCAGTAGTACTGTCAAGCACCCATTTGATGGTACCTTTGTTATCAATAACTTTTGTAGGTACTTTTTGCGCATTTGCAGCAAAGCTGAATGTGATTGCCGCAATTGCGAGGACTAGAATTTTTCTCATTTTTTTTGTTTTTTAAGTGTTTATTATAAAAGTTGAATAATTCTGATTTCATCTCCTGCTACACAGGGAACTTCTGATACGATAGAAGTTGCAGTATTTACAGTGAACGATATTTGAATACCGTTCCTGTACAACATGATTCTATTACTATCGGTGATCGGTGCAGGTGTATTGAAAATGGTTTGACCTGTCACAACTACCACCTCCATTCTTTTTTGTGCGCCTGCGATAAAACTGGAAGCCGGGATTGATTTTACTTTTCCTCCATTTGCATTTGCTACAAGTATATTATCGGTGGCAGCATTTCCTGCCAATAAAGTGTCAATTATCACCTCACCTTTTACCTCCAATGCAGCAGCAGGCGAAGAAGTGCCGATACCCACCCAGCCATTTGTACCAATACTCATTCTTTCAATATTGTTTGTTCTGAAACGCAGTCCGGTGTTATTGGTTGTGCCTAAAAAATGAGTAGCGCTATTTGTACCATTGTTACCATTAATACTCCATAATTCTGCGGGTGATCCGCCAATAGCACCTGCGATCATCTTCAGCCATTTCACACCATCACTATAGTACATACCCGGCATAATATCATTTTGTGTTGCGGTATTATAAACTATCATACCATGAATGAAAGCATTCATGGGAGACGGGCTGGTAGTTGATGTCAGCGCCAGCCTTGGCAAAAGCAAACCCTTGTTAGATGATTCAATTTCCAGCACGGCATTTGCATTCAGGTTACCAGGATTATTACCTACTTTAATCTGGGCATATAATGATGTTCCATATGTCATAGCAATGGTGAAAATGATAATTGATAGAATCTTATGTAAACATTGATGCTTCACAGTATTAATTTCTTTTATTGCTTAATGAATTTTTGTGCATTTCCAATTAATGTTCCGTCTGCACCTGCCACCCGGATAATGTAGCTGCCATTTAGCAGGTTCAGCACATTTGCAGTCACAAGATTTTCGCCGGCAGTAACCTCAATTGTCTTAACGGCTACCTGCTGGCTAAGACTGTTGAATATCATTACCTGTGCCTTGCCCCGGTATGAGGTTTTGAACCGTACATTAATATCCTGGTTTCCGGAAGTGACAGGGTTAGGGAAGATTTGCATATGATCACTGCTTTCGCAGGTATTCCGGATCTGCACTATTGAAGAATAGGTGAACCTTCCGTCCTTATCTGTCATCTTCAGCCGGTAACTACTAAGACCGGCAGGTTGAGTAACAGTGATACTATAATTGCTTCCGTTGAGTGATCCGGTAGCGGGTATGCCGGAGATGCCCTGAAAACCTGATGTACCGATGCTCTGTTCAACAATAAATTTATCCGTGTTATACTCACCGGTGGTTTTCCATTTCAGGATTACTTTACAATTGACTTCTTCTGCAGTGAAGCTTTCCAGTGTAAGCGGAAGTGTTGAATATGTTTTTCCAATTCCGATCGCCGAAATATGAGATGTCATTTTCCCTTCTAAAATGCTGTTCTCTGTATTGCCGTTTGCTGTTGGTCCTCCGCTGAGATCAATCCATTTTGTTCCATCCCAGCCCACCAGCCGGAGACTGGCAGCATCAGCAAAAGAGGTCATATCAGGAATACTTACCCGGATGATAAGTCCTTCGCCGGTCCCGGTAGTGCCATCACCAAGGTTAGCCCCATCTCCAACCAACCAATCCCATTGACCAACTGTACTAACAGAGGAAATGGAAGTTGAATGACTTGTTACCGGATGATGACCTGCAAAAGGAGAGGTGAGGTCAAGCTCAGCAGATGGGTTGCCGGGGATCCAGGCGGTTGCATAAGCATCCGTTGATAATAAAGGAGCTGAAATTTCAAGTGTCCTTAATTGGTTATCACTTCCGATAGGAAAAATAAAACTCCTGTTACCGTATTTTTTTACATATCCGTCAATATGTATTTCATCGGAACATCCTGTATAGTCGGCGGTATCAACGGCGCTGAAATAACCCGGAGTGGCTGACCTTTCTGTACTCCATTTAAGACCATTTACTACAGTAATGTCAACAATACCATAATTGATTAACTCCCCACCAGACAATATCCTATTGCCTTGTGCATTTCCATGTAAAATGGAAAGCAAAAAAATAAGAAGGGTAGGGATCAATTTCAACTTTCGATGTTTGGCACTGTTTTTCACTAATGATGCCAAATTCTATCGCATTGATATACTGAAACATATTAATTGAAACACCTGTTGATATTTCCAATTAATAGAAAGAATTTCCAGTCTCTGGACGATAAAGGAGAAAGTAGCTTCTTGTTCAACGAATCATTAATTCCCCTTTTTTGTTTTAGCCAAAGCATAAGAAATGTGGGGGTTAAAATTGGCAGATCGGTTAGCGGGAAAAATATCCAGGCATTATCATTAATTGTTGTTTGTTTTCTCATGATTTATATAAGCAGGAACACTTAGTTGCCAATTTTGAAACGAAAATCATTTGAATTATGGAACGAAAGTCCTATTCTTGGAACAAATCCACCTTATGGAAAACTATTCCATCTTCATAGTTGAAGACGATCCATGGTATGGCGAGATACTTGAATACCATCTTTCATTGAACCCTGACTACCGGATCACCAGGTTTGTATCCGGGAAAGATTGCCTTTCAAATCTTCATAAAAAGCCATCACTCATAACAATAGATTATTCCTTGCCTGATACTACGGGGGCAGAGCTTTTCAAAAATATTCGTGCCGTAAACCCGGATATCCCTGTAATTGTTATCAGCGGACAGGAGGATATAAGTGTTGCGGTAGAGATGCTAAAAATTGGTGTTACTGATTATTTGGTTAAAGATGATAATACCAAAGACTTGCTTTGGAATGCAGTGATGCGTATCCGGGAAAATCAAAATTTAAAAAAGGAAGTAGAACATCTCCGGGAGGAACTCGGTCAAAAGTATGGGTTCGAAAAAATAATCAAAGGTTCATCCCCGGGTATCCAAAAAGTATTTTCACTGATAGAAAAGGCAGCGGGCACTACTATTAATGTTTCTATAAGCGGCGAAACCGGAACCGGCAAGGAACTGGTTGCAAAGTCCATTCATTATAATTCTGAAAGAAAAAAGCATCCGTTTGTCGCTGTTAACATGGCGGCCATACCGCATGAATTGCTGGAGAGTGAATTATTTGGTCATGAGAAAGGGGCTTTTACCGGGGCAATGGCGAGACGAACCGGCAGGTTTGAAGAAGCAAACAAAGGCACTTTATTTCTCGATGAGATCGGCGATATGGATATGAGTTTACAGAGTAAACTATTGAGGGTATTGCAGGAAAGAGAACTGACAAGGGTAGGTGGAAGCGAAAAAATAAAACTGGATGTCCGGCTGATCGTTGCCACACACTGCAATCTTGCCGATGAAGTAGCGAAAGGTACTTTCCGGGAAGATCTTTATTACCGGGTCATGGGGTTACCCATCCTGCTGCCCGCCCTGCGGGAAAGAGGTAATGATATCCTGATTCTTGCGAAGTATTTCCTGGACGAATTTTCCAAAGAAAATAAGATTGTACCCCGGCATATTAGTACTGGGGGAAAAGAGAAGCTGATGAAGTATCATTTTCCCGGTAATGTCCGTGAGTTAAAAGCCATGATAGAACTGGCGGCCATTATGAGTGATAGCCCGGAGATACAGGCGGATGATATTAACTATACTGTTTCCGGCCGGAGAAATTCTTTCCTTACCGAAGAAAAAACAATGAAAGAATACACACTGGAGATCATTAAACATTATTTGAAGAAGTATGACAACAATGTAGTGCAGATCGCCGGCAAACTTGATATCGGCAAATCAACAATCTATAAAATGATTCAGCAAAAAGAGATCACCCTTTAACCCCACTCTTATGAAAACCGCTATTTATTCGTGGAGCAATCATTGCCCCGAACTGCATCCGATGAGTCAACCGCTGGATGAACAACAAGCACAGTTGGTGTTATGTTTCGGAGCCAAACAGGTATTGGAATCCATTGATGTTTTTCAACTGCTGAAAGATAGATTTCCCCGGGCCGTTATTGCGATCTGCTCTACCGCCGGGGAGATCTATCATACTAATGTGCTGGATCATACACTTTCTATAACCGCCATACAATTTGACAGCACATCTGTAAAACCTTTTACAGTGGATATTGATGCATTCAGCAACAGTTATGAAGCCGGCAGTTCACTTTTTCAAGAATTTGATCCTGCCGGGCTTTCCTATTTACTGGTGCTATCAGACGGGAGTAAAGTAAATGGAAGTGAACTGGTCCGCGGCATCAATCATGTAAATAAGCAACAGGTACTCGTAACCGGCGGATTGGCCGGGGATGGGAGTAATTTTCAATCAACATGTGTTGGTATCAACGAAAGACCCAGGCAGGGAGTTATAGCAGGCATTGGTTTTTATGGAAACAAATTAAAGGTCCGGCATGGTTCAATGGGTGGATGGGAGACCTTTGGGTTGGAAAAGACAGTAACAAAATCTGCCGGTAATATTTTATATGAAATTGAATACTTAAATGCTCTTGATATCTATAAGGAATACCTTGGCCCGGAAGCAGAATCCTTACCCGGATCAGCATTATTATTTCCCCTGGCAGTTAAGTTGCCCGGTATAGAGGAACCTGTTGTCAGGACCATTTTATCTATTGATCATCACGAAGGAAGTATGACGTTTGCCGGGGATATACCTATGGGTTCTAAAGTGAGATTCATGAAAGCCAACTTTGATAAGTTGACAAATGCTGCATCCGGCGCTGCCTCACAAACCCATTTGCCAAACGAAGAACCGCCTTCCCTGGCCTTATTAATAAGTTGTGTTGGCCGGAAGCTTATCCTGCAATCAAGAATAGAAGAAGAAGTAGAAGCGGTTGATGAAATATTTGATCATAAAACTATTCTGTCAGGTTTTTATTCCTATGGAGAAATATCCCCGCAGGTCATTGCCGGTCATTGCCAGTTGCACAATCAAACAATGACAATAACTACGTTTCATGAGATCCAATAAACTCCTGGCAAGACAGATTAAAAAATTTTTCCCTGGAAGTTTACAGGATGATCCGTCATTACAACTATTTCTCCAGGCAGTGAATGATTCTTATAATGCCTACGAAAGGGATAATGAACTGGCGAGCCGTGCATTTGCCATCAGCGAGGAGGAATATATGCGGGTTAATGAAAAACTTGCTGAGGAGGCCGCCGTGAAAAAACTTTCTATTGATAAGCTTAAAGAAACTATCAAAGAGATAGATCAGCATGCAATCAGCCAGGATAATAATGAGATACTGGATATCATCAGTTACCTAAAGCTCCAGATTCATAAGCGAAAGAATGCGGAAGATGAATTAAGAAGGCTTTCACTGGTAGCAAGCGCCAATAATAATGGAGTGGTTTATACCAATCCCGCAGGGCAGATATTTTGGTGCAATGACGGGTTTTGTAAAATAACAGGATTCACCAGTTCTGAGATTATTGGAAGAACACCTGTTGAATTGCTAAAAGGTGAAAATACAGATTCCAATGCACTGCAACTCATGATCAACTTGTTCAGGGGTGGTAAAAATTTTGACGTAGAAATGATTTGCTATAAAAAAGACAGGTCATGGTTTTGGGGCAGGGCAACGGGTCAGTCAATACTGGATAAAGATGGAAGTGTAGTACAGTATTTTGCTGTGGTAGAAGATATCACCAGGGAGAAAGTGGCACAGCAAAAATTGCAGGAGTTTGAGAACCGTTTCAGGACGGCATTGGAAAAAATCGGCGATAATGTATGGGAGTATGACCTGGGCACCGGGCACACTTATTTTTCCAGTTCGTTCAATCATTTACAGGGTCATACCTCTCAAAGTTCTGTTGATAACGGCAGGCTTTGGTGGAAGCAGATACACCCGGAAGACAGAAGGATCTTTCTGCAAAAAAATAAAAACTATAAGAAAGGCCTTATTGATCATCATACCGTTGAATACAGAACGGTTGCACCGGATGGATCAGTAAGATGGATACTTGACAGGGGCGTGGTCATTGAAAGATATGAAACCGGTAAACCGCTGCGTATTGTAGGTACACATACTGATATCACGGAGAGAAAATTATCGGAACAGGCGTTGCGCATCAATGAGGAAAAATACAGGGGCATCATTGCCAACATGAACCTTGGACTGCTTGAGGTAGATAATAATGAGATCATCCAGTTTGTTAACCAGAGTTTTTGTAAAATTTCCGGATACGAACCCGGGGAATTGATAGGAATGAAGGCTTCTGCTTTGTTTGCAAGATCCGAAGCACAGGAATTAATAGAAGGGAAAAATGCGTTAAGAAAAAACGGTATTTCCGATGCTTATGAAATAACAGTGAGAAATAAAAACGGTGAGTTAAGATGGTGGTTGATCAGCGGCGCCCCAAGATACAATGATACCGGCGAACTGGTTGGTTCTATCGGGATACATCTTGATATTACCGACCAGAAACAACTGGAGTTAGATCTCCATGATGCCAGGGAATCTGCAGAACAATCAACCCGAGCCAAAGAATCTTTTTTGGCAAACATGAGCCATGAAATAAGAACTCCTATGAATGCAATCATGGGTATGGGCCATCAGTTAAGCAAGACAATATTGGATGACAAGCAGGCTTTTTTCCTTGACACGATCAACAGGGCAGCTGAACATCTATTGGTAGTGATCAACGATATCCTTGATATGTCGAAGATCGAAGCTGGTAAATTAGCTATTGAGCAAATTGGCTTTAAACCAGATGAAGTGATCAAACATTGTTTGCAGGTTATGAAACACCGGGCAGAGGAAAAGGGGCTACTGTTAACAAATAAAATGGAAGGATCGAAATGCCCTGTGTTGTTGGGCGATCCTTTCCGGTTAACACAAATATTGCTAAACCTTATCAGTAACGCTGTTAAGTTTACTGATAAAGGAACGGTGGATGTCTTATGTAAACTTTTCCCGGTAACCGGTAACAGGCAAACCCTGAGCATCACTGTAAAAGACACCGGCATTGGTATGAATAAGGAGTTTCTTGAAAACCTTTTTCAAAAATTTACACAGGAAGACAAAACAACAGCCCGGAAGTATGGAGGAACAGGACTTGGTTTGCCGATCTGTAAAGAGCTGATAGAATTAATGCATGGAAGTATTAAAGTAAAAAGTGTGAAAGGAGCAGGTACAGAAGTAAATATTGCCATTCCTTTTATTATCGGAACAGCCGCCGACCTGCCTGAAGACAAAAAGCCCGAACAGGATGATTTTACTTTGAAAGGAAAGAGGATATTATTGGTTGAAGACAACGAAATGAACAGGCTTGTTGCTACCACGGTTTTGAATAACTATGGTGCAGTACTGTATGAAGCTGTGAATGGGGAAGAGGCAATTGCGGCGTTACGAAACTCCCATTATGATATTGTATTAATGGATGTACAAATGCCGGTTATGAACGGACTGGATGCCACCCGGCTCATCCGGAAGGAGATCAATAAAAAAATACCTATTATAGCACTTACCGCAAATGTGATAAAAGGGGAAAGTGATAAATGCCTGGAAGCGGGAATGAACGGGGTTGTTTCCAAGCCCTTTACAGAAGAAACCCTTGTTTATGAGATCAAACGGCTGATGCAAAAAGTTCAGCAACCTTCGGGCAAAACTAAATTGCGAAAAGAACCCCTTTATGAGTTATCGAAGCTGAAAAAAATAAGCCAGGGCAATACAGGTTTTGTTGAAAAGATGGTACAGCTTTTTATTGATCAAACACCCCGTTCGGTTATAGAAATAGAAAGGGCCGCAAAAGAAAATAGATTTGATACTGTCCGTGCTGTTGCCCATAAAATAAAACCCACTATTGATAACATGGGGATCGGTTCTCTTTACACAGTAGTAAGGGAAATTGAAAAGTATGCTGAAGATACAGGCTCCGGGGAAGCTTTGTTCTCCAATATTGCCATGTTGAAGGAAATAATTGATGAAGTCATAACGGCATTACTGCAGCATGAATGTAAGGCCTGACCTTTTCTTCAAATTGGAATACAAATATGATACATGTAAAATAGTGATCCTGCTGGCTGAACAATTGTATAGTCTTACTTATATACTGGTAATGGGATGATACAAAAAATTCCAAATCAGGTTGAAATTTTTTGCAGACCGGATCACCCATTCATCGATTCGACCTCAACGTCATAAAACAAAAAGGCCCCAAACTTATTTGGAGCTTTTTGCGGACCGGATGGTATTAATGAACCTGATCCAAAATTTCTGTATGAGGCCAAATGCCAGACCGGCTGACTTTGATCGAAATATCATATCTACCATTATAGGCATATCTTTGTTTATCTATATTCTGGCTGTATAGTTGCCCTTGCTAAAAGGACAACATGAAAAAACAGGAGGAAAATACATTGCAGCCATAAGTAAATAATTCACTAACCTTAAATTTAATTGTATGTCGAAAAAGAACGCTCAACCCAGGAAGAATAAGCCTACAAAAAAGAAAAGCTCAGCACAGAAGAAGGCGGATCCAAAGAAAAAAGCACGCTAAGATCAAAACGTAGAGAGCCCGGTTAACAGCCGGGCTCCTTATATAAAGTAACTCACAAATAGTGGTGAACATCGCAACTGCGAACAACGAATCGAACGTACAACAGTGATCATATTCAACTACAAGAAACCAGTCTTGCGGGCACGAAGCAAAACAATTAACAGGTTTGTCTTTTTTGCTTCTGTATAAACCTATTCACTACTTCCTTCGTGCGGATCCAGGCTGATCATGATCGGCGTGCATGCTAAAAACAAAAAAGCCCCGATTTTCTTCGAAGCTTCTTGCGAACAGGAGGGGACTATACCTTTCTTTGTGAGTTTTGATCTCTAAAAACATTTGGCTAAAAAATCTCTCAAGCCTATCTTTGCCGTCCTGAAAAATTAAGTTCTTGGATCGGTAGTTCAGTTGGTTAGAATGCCGCCCTGTCACGGCGGAGGTCGCGGGTTCGAGTCCCGTCCGGTCCGCAAACCCTGCTAGGTTCTTACTTGCAGGGTTTTTTATTTATTGGTTGATATCCAAGCATTCCCGATAGGGCCCTCATTGTCATTTAATCCTTAATTTAGCGGGGCTGTGCGAAGCTTCAAGCTTCGCACAACAGTTAATTATCAACTATGCCTACGGATGCCAACAGACAGTTCCTCGATTTTGAAAAGCCCATCAAAGACCTCATTGATGAGATCGCCAGCATGAAGCACCGCCAGGAAAAGACCAAGCTGGACCTGGGTGATACGATCGCAAAATTGGAACAGGGTATTATCGATAAAAGAAAAGAGATCACACGTCATCTTAGCGACTGGCAAAGAGTGCAACTCAGCCGCCATCCCGACCGGCCCTATACATTAAAGTATATTGATAAGATGACCGAAAACTTCATTGAACTCTATGGAGACCGCAATGTAAAAGATGATAAAGCGATGGTGGGTGGTTTTGCTTTATTAGGCGGAGAAACGGTGATGATCATTGGCCAGCAAAAGGGTATCAATACCAAGACAAGGCAGATGCGCAATTTTGGTATGGCCAATCCCGAAGGTTATAGAAAAGCATTACGGTTAATGAAGCTGGCAGAGAAATTCAACAAGCCCATCATTACATTGATAGATACTCCCGGCGCTTATCCCGGTCTTGAAGCAGAAGAAAGAGGACAGGGTGAAGCTATTGCCAGGAATATTTATGAAATGATCCGGTTAAAAGTTCCTGTCATCTGTGTCATCATCGGTGAGGGCGCCAGCGGCGGTGCATTGGGAATTGGTGTGGGTGATAGAGTATTTATGATGGAGAATACCTGGTATTCGGTTATCAGTCCTGAAAGTTGCTCTTCTATTTTATGGCGCAGCTGGGATAAAAAAGAAGTGGCTGCAGAACAACTTAAACTAACTGCGACCAAGATGCTGGACTTTGCTTTGATCGATGGTATCATTCCTGAACCCGATGGCGGTGCTCATTGGGATTATGATGGTGCGGCACAGGGTTTAAAAGAATTCTTGATACCTGTTATCAAAGAATTGAAAGAAAACGATCCTGTAGAACGAGTTAATACCCGTATTGAAAAATTTGGGAAGATGGGATTCTGGGAAGAGGTATAAGAGTTTATAATTTGTAGTCTATAGTTTATAGTTGAGAACGGAAAAGTTGATCTTTCTTCGGTATAGTCTTTAAGCAGTAAAATAATTTTGTAACCAGCTTCAGTTTTTCATGGCATCTTCGTTGCGATCTTTGATCTGTTCTCTTTTTTCTTCCGGTGAAAGAAAAAAGAGAGTCACACTTTATCTTCCTGTTCTTTACTCAGCAATTATTATTGGATCTTTTGCGTGTAAAAATACTCCTTCGGAGGGAGAGAAGATCATGCATGATTTTGACAGCGTTAACAAGCGGCTGCATTCTTTAAATGATAAATTGGATCAAAGTACGGATGCCCTGTACGATTCCGCCGCAAAAAAATTTGGTGAGGTATTTCTTGAGCAATTTCGTACCGAGGTTACCGACGGCAAAAATTATATGAAGTCCCTGAAAGCAGAGTTCATAGTTGCTTGCGGTGGAGTTGGCAACAATTTACCAGAAGATAGTTATTATGATCTCGATCTGAGCAATCAATTCTTTATAAAAGAGAAAAATGGTGAAAACCTCTATTATGAATTGACCGGGTTGCAAAAGACTTTCTCAAGCTATAACGATGATCCTGAACTGGAAGAAGAGATCGCAAAATTCACAATGGTGCCTACGATCGCAAACAGGACGTCCACATTTGCAGAAGCTTATTTTAATAAGGTGCCGCCTGTAGCCGCCATGACAATATTGAGTAAATTTGAAAATGATATCAATGTTTTCGAGAAAAAAGTTATACAGCAAATTTTAAAACCTGCTAATGTCACTCCGAGATAAATTCACCGGCACCGGTATCGCCATCGTTACTCCCTTCAATGAAGATGGAGCGATTGACTGGAATAGTTTCAGCAACCTTATCCAATTTTGGATCAAAGGGCAAGTTGAGTATTTAGTTGTATTAGGAACAACAGGCGAAAGCGCCACTGTTCATGGTAATGAAAAACAAGAAGTGTTTTCTTTTGTCGTCAAAGAAGTAGCAGGAAGAAGACCACTCGTTGCCGGCATTGGGGGTAATGATACCAATGAAGTGATCGAAGGATTTAAAAAATTTGATCTGAAAGGTTATGATGCGATCCTCTCTGTTTCTCCTTATTATAATAAACCCAACCAGGAAGGAATTTTTCAACATTACAAAGCGTTGAATGCGGCAACACCGTTACCCATTATTATGTATAATGTGCCGGGCCGTACGGGACAAAGTGTAACAGCCGAAACGCAACTTCGTATTGCACATGAATTAAAAAATATTTTTGCCACCAAAGAAGCCAGTGGCAATTATGATCTGATCAACCAGATCATAAAAAACAAACCTGCTGATTTTATGGTGATAAGTGGTGATGACCCGATCACTTTGCAAATGATAGCGGCCGGTGCCGAAGGTTTGATCTCTGTTGTTGCCAATGCATACCCATTGGACTATTCCAATATGGTTCGTCTTTGTTTGAAAGGCGATCTTGATTCCGCCAAACCACTCCATTATAAATACATTGATATCATCGCTTCGATGTTTGCTGAAGGAAGCCCCAGCGGTGTGAAAGCTTATTTATCTGAAATGGGTCTTTGCAAGAATACTTTCCGCCTGCCTGTTTGGAAAGTGAGTGATAAGCATCATGCGAAGATCAGGGAATTGATAAAAACAATTGAACAATGATATATGGGTAAATTCTGCCTGACCATATTTATCCAGGTATTTCTTCTTGTTGCTTCTCATGCGCAATTCGCTGTCCGGCTGAAAATTAATGATCTTCCAAAAGAACCCCGGCGTTTTGATTTGTACATTGCCGGATCTTTTAATGGCTGGAACCCGCAGAGTGAAAATTATATATTTCAGCGGGAGGGGAACGGGGAGTATTATATCGAACTGGAACTTCCGGCAGGAACCTATGAGTATAAAATAACAAGAGGCGGATGGGATAAAGTGGAATGTAAAAAAGACGGTGCAGGAAAAGAGAACAGGAGAATGGTAATATCAGCTGATACAATAATAAAATTAGATATTGAAGAGTGGCAGGATCATTTTGCTACCAAACCAGGAACAAGTACTGCCGGAAAGAATGTAAAGATCATTGACACAGCATTTCTGATACCACAACTCAACCGGGTGAGACGAGTTTGGATCTATTTGCCCAGGTTTTATGATATGGCACCGCAAAACTCTCGCTGGCCGGTACTCTATATGCATGACGGACAAAATGTATTTGATGATGCGACTTCTTTTTCGGGCGAATGGGGAGTAGATGAATTCTTTGATACTGCATATGCCCGGCCATGGATTGTTGTAGCAATAGATAACGGGGCCGGTAAGCGGATCAATGAATATTGCCCTTATGATTTTTCATTAAAGACATTGGGTTTATCCAGCGCCGATACATTGAATAAAGGAGAAGGCGATCAGTATGTTGATTTTCTCGTAAAGACATTGAAACCGTTCATTGATAAAAATTACCGCACATTGAAGGATAAGAAGAACACATTTATCGCCGGCAGCTCAATGGGTGGATTGATCTCGTTATATGCAGTATTAAAGTATCCGAAAGTGTTTGGAGGCGCCGGTGTTTTTTCGCCTGCATTCTGGGTGGCACCAAAGATATTTGATGATATCAAAGAAAAAGGAGAGAAGGTAAAAGCAAATATTTATTTCTATGCTGGTAAACAGGAGGGGGAAACAATGGTGCCGCTTACCTTAAAGGCATTTGATGAAATGTTGAAAGTATCTAAATCAAAAATGAAAACAGTGATCAGGGATGAAGGAAAGCATAATGAGCAACGATGGAGGATTGAATTCCCGTCAGGATTTTATTGGATGGTCGAGCCAAATTCAACCAAGCCTGGAAAAACTTACACCGGGCCAAAGTGATTTCAAAAATAAAAGATAGGCTACTGAAAATTTTTACTTTTAAATTAAATCGTAAAAGCCACTCCCTCCAGCGCCAGATCCGTATTCGGAAAAACCTCTCTTGCTTCGGCTTCAAATTCTTCCAGCGTATCATATTTGCTGCTGAAATGCCCGATCAATAATTTTTTTACACCTGCTTTCTTTGCTATTGTAGCCGCTTGTTTGGTAGTGGAATGAAAACGGGTTTCGGCTCTCTCCCGAAGATTATCCAGGTAAGTTGTTTCATGATAGATCATATCGGCGCCCTGTATATGCGGGATGAGTGATTCATCATATTTAGTGTCAGCACAAAAAGCATAGCGTCTTCCGGCTACTCCCGGTTCTGTTACCCACTCATTTTTTACAATCGTCCCGTCTTTTCGGGTATAATCTTCCCCATCTTTCAGCCTGTCATAAAATGCTTGTGGTATTTCGTATTCTTTGGCCTTATCAGGATTGAGCTTTCTGAGCTTTCTTTTTTCAGCAAAGGAAAAACCATAACATTCTATCCGGTGATTGGTGCGAAAACATTTTACCGTTAGCTTATTATTATCCAGTAAAGTTGCCGCTTCGGTAATTGTATGTATGTGCAAGGGATAACAAAGATTTGTATCGGCCACCTTCAATTGCAGGTCGATGATCTCTTTTAATGGCGAAGGGCCAAAAACATGTAATTCTTGTTTATGTCCTAATAAGCTGAATGAATTGATCAGGCCAACCAAACCGAAATAATGATCACCATGTAAATGTGAAATGAAAATATGTGAGATCTTGCTCCGGCGTATCTTGTAGTTGATCATTTGTATTTGGGTACCTTCGCCACAATCAACGAGATAATTATTGCCATCATGTGTCACCACCTGGCTGGTAGGATGGCGATCAAATGCAGGGACAGCGGAATTATTGCCGAGAATTGTAACAGCGAACATGAACGGTCAGTGATTTTGATGTGTGTTGCTTCTAAGACGGCAATTTAGTTTGTTTTGCTGCTTTAATAAAGACGGAAAGTCAGGAAGCCGGAAAGTCAGAAATTATGAATTTTCTTCCGGACTCTCGGTCTTTCTGACTTCCGGACTATTCTTCTCCACTCATAAACTCTCTCTCGATCTCTTCCATCTGAACAATATCCCATGCCTCACTTTCCGTAGGAGTAACATTCATTATTTCGAGGAGTTCATTTTCATCGAGAAATTTTTCAACAGGCTCCTGCAATTCGCAAATAACAAAAGAAGCACTGTTCTCATAGAACCTTTGCTGGATATAAACCAGTTTTTCAGCAGCAGGAATGTCGATTTCGGAAATTTCTTTTAGGATTAGCACAAGGTTTTTAACGTCATTTTGCAGGTAAGGCAGCAAGCAATCAGCCATTTCTTCTGTCATAGTAGCAGAAATTGAAGGGCCGGGCAGAGTGATGACATGAAATTTCTCTTTGGTATCAGTTTTGACCTGCATAATGTGAGTTTTACTTGAGTTTTGTGAAGTGTTTCCGAAAAATGATAAAATGAGCAGCCTCAAACAACTTAAATTATCAACATTCCGTTTATAACTACGGAGGAACCGGAACCAAATTTATTTATTAATATTGTATTACAACCAATTATCTAAATGGATAACAATTTTTCAGCACAGGTTAAGGAGATCATCTCGTTCAGCAGGGAAGAGGCGCTTCGGCTTGGAAATGATTTTATCGGCACCGAACATTTATTGCTTGGACTGATAAGAGAAGGAGATAATACCGCCGTCCGTATCCTCAAAAGTTTTAATGTTGACCTGTATGAATTGCGTAAAGAAATCGAACTCGCAGTAAAAGATAAGACAGGAAAAAATATTGCCAATATCAACAGTCTTCCGCTTACCAAGCAGGCAGAAAAAGTAATAAGAGTAACTGTATTGGAAGCAAAAGCTTTGAAGAGTGCTACTGTAGAAACCGAACACCTGATGCTTTCTATTCTTAAGAACAAAGAAAATATTGCAACACAAATTTTAAATCAGTTTGACGTGGACTACGATCTCTTCAGGCAGGAATTAGGCATTGTAAAATCCAATGACCCCCGTGCCGAATACACCGATGAGAATGATGATGATTTTGATGAGGAAAAAAAATATTCCCAGTCAAAGGGAGGCAAGTCGCAGGGCAGTGCAAAAAGCAAGACGCCGGTGCTGGATAATTTTGGAAGAGATATCACCAAGATGGCTGAACTCGGCGCATTGGATCCCATTGTTGGGCGGGAAAGAGAAATAGAAAGAGTATCACAAATATTATCCCGTCGTAAAAAGAACAATCCTATTCTTATTGGTGAACCCGGTGTTGGTAAAACAGCGATCGTAGAGGGATTGGCACTGCGTATTGTTCAAAGAAAGGTATCAAGGGTTTTATTTGATAAAAGAGTTATATCACTTGATCTTGCAGCATTGGTGGCAGGTACAAAATACCGTGGCCAATTCGAAGAAAGAATGAAAGCGATCATGAATGAACTGGAAAAGAACAGGGATGTGATCCTCTTCATTGATGAATTGCATACGATAGTGGGTGCTGGTGGCGCCAGTGGTTCACTCGATGCCAGCAATATCTTCAAACCTGCATTGGCCAGAGGTGAATTACAATGTATCGGCGCTTCTACATTGGATGAGTACAGGATGTACATTGAAAAAGATGGTGCATTGGACCGTCGTTTCCAAAAAGTAATGATCGATCCCCCGAGTGTAGATGAAACTATCCAGATATTAAATAATATCAAATCAAAATACGAAGAGTATCATAATGTGAACTACGACCAGGAAGCTATTGATGCCTGCGTAAAGCTAAGCGACCGTTATGTTACAGATCGGTTATTACCTGACAAAGCTATTGATGTGATGGATGAAGTAGGTGCAAGAGTGCATCTGAAAAATATCAATGTTCCTCAAAATATCGTTGAACTTGAGAAGAAGATCGAAGATGTAAAGAATGAAAAGAATAAAGTAGTGAAGAGCCAGAAATTTGAAGAAGCTGCTTCACTCCGTGATACAGAAAAACGTTTGCAGGAAGATCTTGAAAAAGCAAAGAATGAATGGGAAGAAGAAAGCAAGCATAAGCGTTTCCCTATTGGCGAAGAAGATATTGCTGAAGTGATCAGCATGATGACAGGAATACCTGTGAAGCGAATGGTAGAAGCAGAAACTGAAAAGCTTCGCAAGATGGCCGTAGATATGAGAGAAATGGTGATAGGACAGGATGAGGCCATCGGAAAAGTAGTAAAAGCCATTCAGCGGAACAGGGTTGGATTAAAAGATCCTAAAAAACCTATCGGTACTTTTATTTTCCTGGGTCCGACAGGTGTAGGTAAAACAGAGTTGGCGAGGGCATTATCAAGATATATGTTCGACTCTGAAGATTCTCTGATCCGTATTGACATGAGTGAATACATGGAAAAATTCACTGTCAGCCGTTTGATCGGTGCGCCTCCGGGATATGTAGGATATGAAGAAGGCGGCCAGTTGACCGAAAGGGTTCGCCGCAAACCTTACAGTGTTATCCTGCTCGATGAAATTGAAAAGGCTCACCCGGATATATATAATATATTATTACAGGTATTGGATGATGGGCAATTGACGGATGGATTAGGACGCAAAGTAGATTTTAAAAATACGCTGATCATCATGACATCCAATATCGGGGTTCGCCAGTTAAAAGACTTTGGAGCAGGTGTTGGATTCACTACCGCCTCCAAGCTGGAAAACCAGGATGAAGCCAATAAAGCGGTCATTGAAAAGGCATTGAAGAAAACATTCTCTCCTGAGTTTTTGAACAGGATAGATGATGTGGTTATCTTCAACAGCCTTTCTAAAGAAAATATCTTCAACATCATTGATATCCTGATGAAGGGTGTGATGAAGCGACTGGCTAACCTTGGTTTCAGTCTTGAATTAACAGAGAATGCAAAATCTTTTCTTGCTGATAAGGGATATGATGTGGCATTTGGAGCAAGACCTCTGCACAGGGCCATTCAAAAATACCTCGAAGATCCGCTAGCTGAAGAAATTCTCAACATGAATGTAAAGGCCGGGGATGTTCTGGAAGCAGATACTGATGCCGAAAACAGCAAGCTCAATTTTTCATTAAAGAGGAAAATAGAGCAGAAGTCTGAAGCTTAATTTATTCCTTCTATTTTTTTGAACCATCAGCATAGCTGGTGGTTTTTTTTGCCACTTCTTTTTTCTTTGACGAATTAGGGACATTTTTGCATGTATTCTTCAGTATGAAAAAAATAGTAATAGCAATTGATGGGTGGTCAAGTTGTGGTAAAAGCACTTTAGCCAAACAGCTTGCAAAAGAATTGGGCTATTTATATGTGGATAGTGGGGCTATGTACAGGGCCATTACCTTATACTTTCTCCGTAATCATGTTGACTGGACGGATAAAAAAGAAGTAAAGAAGGCATTAAAGGAGATCGTTCTTGAATTTATATACAATGATAATACACAATCTGGAGAGATCTTTATGAATGGAGAGAATGTAGAGTATGTCATCCGTGACCTGGTAATAGCAGAAAAAGTAAGTGAAATAGCCGCCATAAAAGAAATAAGAGAATTTGCCGTAGCCCAGCAACAAAAATTGGGGGCTAAAAAAGGGATTATTATGGATGGCCGGGATATTGGCACGGTAGTATTCCCCAAAGCGGAACTTAAGATATTTATGACAGCCGATAATGCAGTAAGAGTAGAAAGAAGATTTAAGGAGCTGTACGAAAAGAACCCCAATGTTTCTATTGAAGAGGTAAAAGATAACCTGGAAATGAGGGACTATATTGACTCACACAGGGAGGTAAGCCCTTTAAAAAAAGCAAAAGATGCTATTATATTAGACAATACTCACCTAACTGAGAAGGAACAGCTTCAACAAGCTCTTGAATGGGTAAAAGCCAGATTGCTTAATACAAGATCTGCTACAGACTTTTTAAGATCAGTTTAGAGTCCCTGGACTGGGCTTTTACGAGTATTGGAAGAGAATAACTCAATTGAAATAGAGTATTTTATTAAACTTAATTGCCATCTATGAACATTATTGTTAAAAATAATGCGAAAGGCTTGCATAAATCTGCCTGATTGTATAGTTTAGCGCTTTGATTCGAACCATTATCGGACATCCCGCCACTACTCCTTTTCGAAAAAGCCGCAATATCCCCTGATTAGAACAAAGCATGGCAATTAACAGTGAATGGCTGATTTATTTGGCATGGCCTTTTTAAGCATCGTTTTTATATCCAATCTTTCTTAGATATAACCCAGTATCTCCCAAAGCTGAAATCACATCCTTTTTGAATGCCGTCTGAGTCCTTCCATTGAATCACCACATTATCGTGGCTGAAATGAGCATTTATTATATGAGCACAAAAAGTATCGTTAACCAACTAAAAACTCAGAGCATGAAAAAGTTTACATTTCTTTTCATGTTTGCTATTATAGCAAGCATGACCTTAGGCACTAATGCCTTTGGACAAATTACACAGGTAGGGACTGCTACCACTGCCAATACCGGCACTACATCCATTACGATCAACAAACCATCAGGCATCCAGGTGAATGATGTAATGATCGCCGTCATTGTAGAGAATGATAATTCCGGCGGTGGCGATCTTGGTAGTGCAACAGGCTTATCAGGATGGACATTGATCGATGATGCTAACCTGGCAGGAAGTAATCCTGAAGCATGGGGCTATATTTATTACAAAGTGGCCGTAGCTGCGGATGTATCAGCTACCAATTATACTTTTACAATGGATGGAAGTTCAGATGGAGTAGTAGGCGCCATTGTTGCTTTCAGAGGTGTGGATGTTACCGGTGGAGTAAATGCAGCAGGAGGTGCAGGCGGACCTTTTGATATTGATCCGGGTACTATTAATGGTGTAGCCACTGATGCTACATTGAATGCAACTGCAATAAGCCCGGTAAGTGCCAATGCTGCAATAATTATGTGTGGCTTGTCTGGCCTGGTTCCAACTTTTAGTGGTTGGACAACTGCAACATCACCCGGCGCACTTACAGAATTATTTGATGTGAGCTCTGCAACCGGTGCTACTTGTGCCGTTGGTGCAGCTTGGGGTATCAAACCTGCTACTGGAACTACCGGTGCTGGTTCAGCAACTCTTTCCGCAAGTGCGGGCAATGGTTCATTATTGATCGCATTAAAAAGAGCTGTACCTGCAGCTTCATTATCTCCATCTGCAACACAGAACATATCAGTTGGAGGGAATGTGCCTTTTACTGCCACTGCTACTAATTTTGGTGGTTCTGGTAACTATACATATACATGGACTGCAACAGGAGCTACGATACCCGGAGCAAACCCTAATACAATCGCCGGTACTTCAGATGCTAAAACAATTGTGTTCCCGACAGCCGGTACATATACTGTAAGTGTTTCTATCGGAAGAACAGGAGAAACAACACAGGTTACTAATACAACTACAGTGAATGTTGCGCCTCCGGCGAATTCTCCTGTAGGATGTAATGGACAGTTCTTTATCAGTCATGGCGATGCCGGTGATCCCAATTCTACCACATCAATGGAGAAGCTTACTGTGTCGGGCGGAACCATTACTGCAAATCCTTTCGGTACAAATCCAACAGGTATTGGCTTCAATGCAATTGGAATCAACCCTGTTGATGGATACATGTATGGCATTCGTTATTCGCCTATGCATCTTGTAAAAATTGGTAACGTTACCCCGAATAATGTGAATGACCTTGGTACCATCACCAATGCAAACATAGCTGCAGCGGATGAGTCTTATGCAGGTTGCTTTGATTCAAATGGTGATTACTATTTCATGACTACGGCAAACGAGTTTTATAAAATTTCAGGTATCAATTCTCCTGCTGCACCTTTAGCCGCTACCTATCTCGGTACAGTTTCTGCAGCCGGTGGAGAAAATTTTGTCGATATCGCTATCGATCCTACTGACGGACAGATGTATGGTGCAGCAGGTGTCAATGCCAACAGGAATATTTACAAAGTGAATAAAACCAATGGTGCTTTAACACTTGTTGGGGCCTACTCTGGCGGCAACTATATAGCTGCATTATTCTTTGATGAGGTGGGTGGTTTATTTGGTTATCGCCAGGATGGAACTTTCCAGCAGATCAATAAAACAAACGCTGCACAAACACAGGTTGGAACAGCGGCATCTTATACTTATGCTGACGGATGCAGTTGTAGCTTCGGTCGTGTATTCCATGATCTTGATTTCACAGCTAATCCAAGCAACCAGGTTTGTCCTACAGCGATCAATCCAAGCCCTGATTTCCCGCTTACAGTTTCTGTAACCAACCAGACAAGCAGCCAGAAAACAGGACTTACTTATACATTAAATATCAGCGATCCGTTGAAAAGATTCAGGTTTACTGAATCTGCGGCAACAATAAAAACAAATCTTATCGCTGCAGGTGTTGCTACTGCCAGTTCTGTTGTTACGCTTAGCATTGTATCACCAGCAACAGGTACTAATTATAATCAACTGGTGGTGACAAATTTCCAGACAGGAAATGCAGCAGCCACATTATCATTTGTATTGCAGGTGGAATTGTATTCATTGGGAGGCATTTATAACAATGTTCCTCTCCAGTCTGTGATCAGCGGATTGCCGGCAATTATTGGGTCAACTGACCTGTCAAATGACCCGGGTACTATTGGCCCCGATGATCCGACAGTTATTACTTTCTGCCCTGGTATTATTCTCCCTGTTAATATGAGTTCTTTCACAGCTAAGAGAAATAATGCACAGGTAGATCTTAAATGGGTTACTGCATCTGAATTCAATAATACAGGGTTCTATATCGAAAGAACATTGGGAGATAATGGAAATTGGGAAGTTATTGCATTTGAACCGACCCTTGCAAGGGAAGGTATCAGCTCTTCACCATTGAGTTATGCGTATTCTGATCCAAATAATTTCAAGGGCATCTCTCAATACAGGTTAAGACAGGTTGATATTGACGGAAAGATCAAATACAGCGATATCAGGATCGTTCGTGGTGAAGACCAGAAAGATAAAGTGACAGTGTTCCCGAATCCCAGTGATGGTAAAGTATCCGTATTGTTTGGAGATAATGCCAATGTCATCCGTGATGTATCGCTTTACGATATGAGCGGACGGGTAATAAAAGAATGGAAGACAATTACAACAAATAGTATTCAGATCGAGAACCTGACACCCGGTATGTACACCCTGAGAATATTTGCTCCGGCAACCGGTAATCAGACCGTGGAGAAGATCATAGTGTATAAACGTTAATGCTCAGGGTTTTTAGAAAAACAAAGGGGATAGCTTCAGCTGTCCCCTTTTCAATTTATACTATTTAAAATTCTTTTACGGCTCTGCTTTCCGCATTATAAGCTGTTTATTCCTGCTTCTTTTTTACATCCAGCAATTCCATATCAAAAACAAGTACGGAGCCACCGGGAATAGGACCATAATCAGAGGCCCCATATCCCAACGTATGGGGGATGTAAAGTTTGAATTTGGATCCTACTGGCATTAACTGTAAACCTTCTTTCCATCCGTTAACAACATCAGTAAGGGCCATAGTGAGAGGCTGGCCCCGGTTATAAGAAGCGTCAAATTCAGTACCATTCAAAAGAGTGCCCCGGTAATGACAAACAAATGTATCAGCCATCGTAGGTTTTATTCCTGTGCCTTCTGTGATCACTTCATACTGGAGACCACTGGCTGTCGTTTTAACCCCGGGTCTTAATTTGTTTTTTGCAAGAAATGCAATTCCTGAATCAATACGGGGTTTTGATTTCAGGCTTTGCAGCATCATCATATAATTATTGAGAACTGCATTGGCTGTTGCATCGTCCAGCAAAGATTTTTTATTTCCCAATACATCACTGATAGCTTTTGACACCATACTGCTATTTAGTTTTGTAATACCCTGTTGTTTATAAAACGCTGCAACACTCATACCCACAGCATAACTGGCAGAGTCAGTTAAGGTTTTCATTGGGTTTACAGGAACCGGTGTTTTGCCCGGTTGTGCATATAAATTGCTGATCACAGCAAAGCAAACAATGATTAGAACTGATTTCTTCATATTTATTTTATTAAGGGTGCAAAAATACAGGTTGAAATGGTATTTCGGTTGCCTTCAATCACATAATTTCGTTATCCTTTAAAGCAGAAATGAAAATTTTTACACAACAAGTACAGATCCGCTGGGCTGATATTGATGCTAATTTTCACCTGCGTCATTCTGTTTATTATGATTGGGCCGCTTCCTGCCGGCTTGATTTTTTGAGTCAGCATGGATTAACTACGTTAATGATGCAGCAATTGCATTTTGGCCCTATTCTTTTCAGGGAAGAATGTGTATTTCGCCGTGAAATTAAATTGGGCGACCCGGTCACTATCAACCTTGAATTACTTTCTTCTAAAAAAGATTATTCAAGATGGACGATCCAGCATACGATCATGAAAGATCCTGAAACGCTGTCAGCAATTCTTACGGTAGATGGGGCATGGCTGGATACGGTTGCAAGAAAGCTCACCGCACCACCGGTGGAAGTGATACATATCTTTTCACAAATGCCACTGAGTAAGAATTTTAAATGGACCGATTAAACAGTCTCTTTTTCAAACAGCAGTGTTTTGGAAGGAAATCTTGCAACGTAACCATTAATAAGGTTGCGGATAAAACTATTTTCCCTGTATTGGGTCATATGGTCTTTTATTTCTTCGGGGTTTACTATTTGAACATCGGCAGGAATATATCCCATTCCATAAAATTGCCCATCGAGCACCAGTATGCATGACCTGTCATCATTGGTCAATCCTTTATCAACAATAGCAAAAGATGGTTGTGAACGAAGGGAGTCGCAGGCTTTTTTCACCCGTTTATTATAAGCATCAGCTTTTTCTTTTTTCTCACAGGCGCCTGAACAATATCCTTCCGCAATACCCTCGCATTTTCCTTCATCCTTTTGCATAAAGCAAAGTTTTGGACAAAGCTTGAAATCTTTTATCAGTTTTCGGATAATGGCATGACCATCTACCAAATAATGAAAAGTAAAAACGGGATTCAGTCTCTTCCTGTTCTTCTCAATAGCGAGTCGCATATAACCGCTCTGATCTTCGTATTGAAATATGCCATACACATCTTCCCATCTTTTTTGAGATGAATTAAAGATAGGCCATCTCTTTTTTATTTCTGCTGATTCAAGGATGCAGGCCATCAGTTCGGTGGCACAATCCTGGTGACTGATCGCATGCACATGCCGCATGAAATTTTGTTTCTGCCTGCTTTCTGAGTTATTACTGAAATGACTATTGACCCGGTATCGGACATTATTGGCCTTGCCAACATACACAATCTTTCCTTTTTCATTGTGAAAATAATAAACACCGGGAGTGTAGGGCAATTTGTCAAAATGCTCTTTAGGTACGTTGGGAGGGAGTATCCATTCTTTGGAATTGCGCTGCAAACTTTTCCGGATATGATCCTCTTTGTCGTTTTGCAACAGCAACTGAAATATTTTTGTGGTGGCTTCTGTATCACCGCCGGCCCGGTGCCTGTCATTGATAATAATGCCGAGAGAATCACATAGTTTACCAAGACTGTAGGAAGTAAATCCCGGGAATATCTTACGGCTTAATCGTACGGTGCAGAGTTTTTTACAATTCAGTTCAAACCCTGCTTCTCTTAAATGACCTTTTATAAAAGAGTAATCAAAGCTCACATTATGTGCAATGAATATCTTGTCATGGAGTATAGCATGAATTTTTTGAGCTACTTCTTCAAAAGCAGGGGCTTTGGCTACCATTTTATCGGTAATGCCCGTCATGGCGGAGATATAGTTAGGGATCGGCTGACCGGGATTGATCAATGTTTCAAATTTCTGCGTCACTTTTTCACCGTCAAAGACATGAATGGATATCTCCGTAATGCTATTGGCCGCAGCATAAGCCCCCGTAGTTTCTATATCAACAATTGCATACATAAATGGAAAGGCTAATTTCGTAAAAAATACCGGCGATTGAGCAACGATAAACTAATAATGTTTCAGAACAGGTTGACGAAAGTTTTTCGCCACCTGGGTAAGCAGGCAAAACGACTGAATGTTAGTTGCTACCGGGTATATGATCATGACCTTCCTGAATTTCCATTTTGTATAGAAATATATGGCGATAAATTGTATGTGGCGGAATACAAACGCCGGCATGGTATGACAGAGGAAGAACATGATGTTTGGATGGAAGAAAGCCTTGCAGTAATTGCTGAAGTGACTGGCATTTCAAAAAATAATATTTTTCTTAAACTAAGGCAAAGAAAACCCGGACGGTTAGGGCAATACCAGAAATATGATGAAGTGCAACATGAATTTGTAATTGAAGAAAATGGTTTAAAATTCATTGTGAACCTGAGTGATTACCTTGATACTGGTTTATTCCTTGATCATCGTATCACAAGACAAATGGTAAGAGAACAATGCAAAGGGAAAAAAGTATTGAACCTTTTTGCATACACCGGTTCTTTCTCAGTATATGCTGCTGCTGGTGGGGCAGAAGAAATAGTAACAGTTGATCTTTCTAAAACTTATTTGCAATGGGTGGAAAGAAATTTTCAGGTAAATGAGGTAAAGAATGAAAATAAATACAAATTCATCCATGCTGATGTTCTGCAATATTTAAAGAGTGTGCCTGCTGATCATTTTGATCTTATTATAATGGATCCGCCAACATTCAGTAATAGCAAGCGGATGGAAGGTTTTTTGGATATACAACGGGACCATGTTTCCTTGATCAATGATTGTTTGAAAGCGTTGAAGAAAGGAGGCCAGCTTTATTTCAGTACCAATTACAGAGATTTTATTTTAGATAAAGAGAAGATAAATGCTTCTTCTATAAAAGACCTAACAAAAGCAACTACTCCATTTGATTTTGAAGGAAAGCTATTCAGGCTCTGTTATTCTATACAGCCATAAAATTCACCCGAATAGGTGAATTCCCATTTTATTTCAAGCCGGGATTTATTTGTAGTTTAGTATCCGGCTTGTATTCCCCTGGAACCTCAACAGCTTATCTTGAAAAAAAAACTATTTTTTTACTTTTTGCTTAACCTGTTTGCAGGCCAGCTTTACAGTCAAAAAAGCATTGAAGACAGCCTCAATAAAGTAATCGCCGAAAACAAAGATGAAGCAGAAGTTGCCAAAGCCTATAACTCCCTGGCTTATGAGTATTCCCGTAAGGACCTTGTAAAATCCCGGAACTACCTTGATGCTGCTATTGCTATTTGCAAGCGGATAAAAAATTATAAAAGGCTAAGCTCTTCTTACTCGCAGTTAGTTTACTTTCTGCATGATGTAGGTAAGCCTGATAGTGCCGAATACTATATTGGACAAGTTAAAAATCTTTATGACCAGGCAGAAGGGTCAGAAAAAGATGATGTGGGTTCTAATTATTACACAGTAGGGGCACTTTACTACAGGCGAACCGGGGCCTATCAAAAAGCAGTCCCCTTTTTTGAAAATGCCATTGCCCTTAATAAAAAAAGAGGCGATAAAGAATCTACTGCAGGCCAGACACTGAATCTTGGTAACAACTATATCTCAATGAGTAATTACAAAAAAGCTGCTGAGAACCACCTGAAGGCACTTGCACTTTTTGAAGAACTCGGTAACCAGCGGGGCATATCTTTTTGCTACCAGGGCCTTAGCAAATCTTTTACTGAATTGAAACAATACAACCAGGCACTTGTATATGTTAATAATTCTATCAAAATCAAAACAGTTTTGAAAGACCGGAAAGGACTGGGCAGTTCTGAAAGTACACTTGGTGATATTTACCGCGGACTAGGTGATCTGGATAAATCATTGACCCATTATAATAACGCCGTAGTCATAGCCAAAGAAGTAAAAAGTTTGCCGGAAGAAATGGGCAACTACCAGAACATCGCACAACTATATAAGGAGAAAAAAGACTTCAAATTGGCGCTTGATTATTTCAATCAAAGCAAAGAATTGGCAAAACAACTAAAAGACAGTTCTTCCGTAGCGGCAATGGAAACAGAAATACTGGCTCTGCAAACAGCAAAGAAAACGGATGCAGACGAACAGCAACTAAACAAAAATCAGGAACTTTTTAAAGAAAGAGGCGACCTGGGCCGGCAAGCTGAAGGCTATAAAAACATGGTGGAATTTTATGTTACCAATAAAAATTTTGAAAAAGCATTAGAGTATAATAATAAATATCATGAAGTAAATGACAGCATCCGAAGTGCAGATTTACAGATGCAGATAATAAAAATGGAGGAAGGTTATACCTCCGCCAAAAAGGAAAGTGAAATACAGTTATTGAAAAAGGATGGGGAATTGCAGCAACAAAAAATATCCCGCCAACGCATTATTTATGGTGCAGCGCTGGGCCTGCTGCTTATTTCACTGGCAGCATTAGCTCTTTTTATTAACCGGAACAAACTAAAGCAGCGGATGAAAGAATTGGAACTCCGCAACCAGATAGCTGCTGACCTGCATGATGAGGTGGGCAGTTCATTAAGTAGCATACACATGCTGAGCCAGATGGCAGCACAACCTGGTACTGCAGCATCCCGTAAAGATGATATACTGCAACGCATGAGTGGCAATGCCAAAGAAACAATGGAGAAAATGAGTGATTTAATCTGGACGATAAAGCCAGAAGCAGCGGAAGGCAGTAATTTAAAACAACGGATGGAAAGGTTTTCTTACGAAATATGCGGTTCAAAAAATATTGACCTTACCCTTGAATTAGATAAGTTAGATGAAAAAGATTTAACAATGGAGCAGCGGAAAACCATGTACCTCATTTTTAAGGAAGCATTGAATAATGCGGTGAAATACTCTGGTACAGAAAAAATTTCGGTTTCTGCTGCCAATGGAAACAATGTACTTACGATGATTGTAAAAGATGAAGGCAAAGGTTTTGATATAGGCACTGTACTAAAAGGTAATGGTTTGGAAAACATTAAAGCAAGAGCGGCTGGTGTTGGCGGTAAACTGGCTATTGATTCAATACCAGGTAATGGAACAACAGTAAAACTAACAATGCCATTAACTAACTAATGCAACCATTTACTTTTGATTATTGAACATTGACTATTGACAAGCTCACCCTATTTCGCTATTTTTTTTTGAAACTAATTTTCTCATTTTTGATTATAAAATAATTGCTGTGATACGAGTAACCATATTTGAAGATAATAAACACCTGAGGGAAACATTTCAGTTATTGCTGGAAACATCTCCCGGTTATACCTGCGCCGGTGCATGGTCCAATTGTAACCAATTGATAAAAGTGCTGGAAGCCAACCCCTGTGATATAGTATTGATGGATATTGAAATGCCCGGCATGAGTGGCATTGAAGCCACAAAAGCTATCAAAAAACATTTACCCGAAATTAATGTACTGATACAAACAGTATTTTTTGAAGATGAATATATTTTTAACGCCATCTGCGCCGGGGCATCAGGTTATATTTTAAAATCAACCACACCACAAGGATATTTAGATGCACTAAAAGATGTTAGCAATGGCGGCTCACCCATGACACCGGGCATTGCCCGCCGGGTACTGGAACTTTTTAAAACCAACCTGCAGCCGCAACAGGCCAGTGATGAATACGGCCTTACCAACCAGGAAAAAAAAATATTGCAACAATTGGTACAGGGAAAAAGCTATAAACTGGCAGCAGATGCTCTGTTTGTTTCTGTTGATACTGTGAAAACCCATGTACGTAATATTTATGCCAAAATGCATGTACACTCTGGTATAGAAGCGGTAAGCATAGCTTTAAGGGATAAGATTGTTTAATCCAATTATCTGTCATTCTGCTCTTGGCTAAGGGCACCATTGCACTTTCATTACTCACCACTAACTGCGCACTAATTCACCCCATTTCGCTATTGCCCCGCTTTTTATAGTTAGCCAACTTTGGGTTGTAATAAAACAACCTTGTATGAAGAAACTATTCTTTTTTTTACCGACAGTTATTATCTGCCAAACCATAACAGCACAAAACGTAGGTATCGGCACTACTACACCTTCCTCAAGATTACATCTGGTGGGCAATCTTTTACAGGAAAACGGAACAGTAACATTAAATAGTTCTGCTAGTATTATACAGTTTCAAAACACAGGTATAAACAAAACCTTCATGCAGTTATCGGGAGATAACCTTCGCCTGGGTACAAATGGCGGCAACCAGTTAGGCAAAACCATTATCCGCATGGCCGGACAGGATCGGGTATTGATTGACTCTACAGGAAACACACAGATACTGGGCTTGCAGGATGCTTCGCTTACTTCAGACGGGTATATTACCCTTGGAAGTACAACAGGCAGAAACATGATATTGGATAATAATGAAATTATGGTGCGTAGCAATGGCGGCACAGATAACCTGATTTTGCAAAACGATGGCGGTAATGTAGGCATAGGCCTGGGAACAGGTGCCCCTACAGCTAAGCTACATGTAAATGGAGATGTAAGAATTACCGATGGCAACCAGGCATCGGGGAGGGTATTAACCAGCGATGCCAGTGGTAATGCAAGCTGGCAAAATGCTGCTTTTAGTAACAATGACAGGATTTTTATACGATATAGCAGTTATGGTCAATTTCCTAATAACGATTCTTTAATTAATGGTACAACCACTTTATATGATAATGGAAGTATTAATTTTAATTTCATAACAACTGATTTTACAGTTACTAAAAGTGGATTATACCATTTTGAAGGAACGATGTCTGGTACCAACGATGCTGTAGAAGAAGGCCATCGTCTTCTGATTTTTCTTGAACCTTATATATTTATAAATAACACAACACTTATCCCTTTAACTTCATTTTCTGAGTACTATGATAACATTGATAATGTCACTCTGGATGGTATAAGAAAGTTTGTCCATCCTTTTAATATTGACCTTTATTTAAATGCAGGCTCAACTGTCAAATTTAAATTTTTTGGGCGTTCCATCTCTGCTCAAAATCCTGGTTATATTAGTGCTTATTTAATAAGTGAATAATAAACCTCAGCAAAAACAAAATTCACCCCATTTCGCTATTGCCGCGCCTTTCCATCTTTTTCACCTTTGGGTTACATTAAAACAACCTGTTATGAAAAAGCTTTTCTTTTTTTTATTGACAGTTATAACCTGCGAAGCTGCAATCGCACAAAACGTAGGCATCGGCACCAGCACACCCAATGCCAGTGCACAGTTGGATGTGGTAAGCACCAATAAGGGCCTGCTATTACCAAGGATGACATCCAGTAACCGGGTATTGATTTCAAACCCCGCAAATGGGTTGATTGTATATGATACCACATTTAACAGACTTTACCAGTACCAGGATGGTGTGTGGCGATATCTTATCAATAATACGTATTGGGTGCAATCTTCCACAAGAAACTGGGTGTATAATACGGGTGATAGTGTGGGTATTGGTACATCTATACCCACCCAGCGCTTAGATGTAAGTGGTAACATACGCAGCAGGGATGATATACTCGCTGATAATAATATAACAGCTACAGGTAATATAGGCGCTGCCAACATCAGCACCGGTGGCAACCTGACGGCTGGTGGAATTCTTACAACAGGCGGTACTACTTTACTTATTGGTGATGTTACCACTAATTCAGATTTAATAGTGAACAATGTTGCGGCAACTATGCAATTAAAAAGCAGCGGTGTAAATAAAGGGTACTTTCAGCTATCAGGAAATAATGTGAGGATGGGTACCAACAGCGGCAACTCTACGGGTAATTTGATAATACGAATGAATGGGAATGACAGGGTGACAATAAACCCTGCCGGAGATATTGACATTGATGGAAAGATTACCAGGAGTTCAGTTACCGGCAGTACACCGTTGTTGCCTGTATGTATAGGGCTGCTAACTGTTGGAGGAGGCATTACAAACGGAACAGGGAATTTTACGGTGACTTTTACCAGTAGCGGAAGCAATAGACAGTATGATATTACCTGTTCTCAATTTAATTCCGGAACTGTGCTGTTCATTAGTCATACTGACCTTCCACCATGCGGAATCTATTATACAACATTTGTTTCTCCGAATACTATGAGAGTTCTTTATACGAATTGCTCCCAGTCTTTTTGTTTCATTGCATATAATACAAATTAATACAGGCAATCATTAAATGCCATCTCGGGATAGAATAATTAAAATTTTCTGCTTCCCTGCTGAGTGTCCATTTTATATTTTACAGGCGATGTCTCGACCGGCAGTATTTAGTAGTATAAACAATTTAGCGGCCGGACTCGCCGTATTGATTGAGACAGCCGTTAGAGAATGACGCCGAGTCCACGCCGCACACATAGCTGGGCTGTGAGACGTCGGCTACGAAGCGTTAATTTTGGAGACTCTGAAAAAAAATCAGTGAGTAATAACCGGCTTTTAAGCAGTATAATTATTACAGCGTCTTCAGTACATCATTCATACTTCACAGTTGTGCTGAGTGTTCAGTTCTTTGAGTAATTTAACTTTAGGAAAGTTGTGTTTAGTTTTCAACTAAACATCAAACCCGATAGGGTTTGTTTTATTGCCTGGTTTTGTTGTTGGTATTTTTTGTAGGAAAGCGGAATTTGTAAACTACCTCCACCTCCTGTGGCACAGAGCGGCCCCGCATTATTTCACCCCATTTCGCTATTGCCCCGCTTTTTATAGTTAGCCAACTTTGGGTTCTATTAAAAAAAACCAGCTATGAAGAAGCTATTCTTTTTTTTACTGACATTTATAACCTGCCAAGCCATAACTGCACAAAACGTAGGCATTGGCACCACCAATCCCAATGCCAGTGCACAGTTGGATGTGGCAAGCACCAATAAGGGCCTGCTATTACCAAGGATGACATCCAGTAACCGGGTATTGATTTCAAACCCCGCAAATGGGTTGATTGTGTATGATACCACATTTAACAGACTTTACCAGTACCAGGATGGCGTATGGCGTTACCTTATCAACAATACGTATTGGGTGCAGTCATCTACCCGTAACTGGGTGTATAATACGGGTGATAGTGTTGGCATCGGTACATCTTTGCCTACACAACGCCTAGATGTAAACGGCAACATACGGAGCCGGGATGATGTATTGGCTGATGGTAATGTGGTTGCCGCAAACCTCAATACATCGGGAAATCTAACTGCGGCTGGAAATATTTCAGCTGCCGGTACTTCATTGCTGACGGGAAATATTACCACTAATGGCGATTTAATAGTTAATAACTCAGGAGCCATATTACAATTAAGGGATGGAAGCAATGTAAACACAGGGTACTTTCAGTTGTCAGGAGATAATGTACGAATGGGTACCAACAGCGGCAATACAACCGGCAACCTGATAATACGGATGAACGCAAATGACAGGGTAACAATTAACCCTTCAGGCGATATTGACCTGGATGGAAAAAATTACAAGGTCTGCCGTTACAGGGCCCAGTTCCCTGGTACCAATATGCTTTGGCTTAATAAACTCTACAGGAGCTATGCTTAATGGAACCAGTAATTTTTCAGTAACAAGGTTAAGTGAAGGCCGCTACCAGATTACTTGTACAGATATGCAGATTTACTGTGTGATATTGGCAACTACCATAAATCCTGACAGGATTCTTGGAGCTATTCAAACCGGGCAGACAACTTTTGAAGTACGCATAAACAGCGTTTCCATACAGAGTGCACCTCGGGATGAAATCTTTTCGTTCCTGGTTTACAGGCCAGGCTAATAAATTAAGGACAATGAAAAGTAAAAACTATAATAGTCGGGGAACTGAAAAGTAGCATTTACCTTTTTTACTTTATTGTGTAGGGGCTTTAAATAATAATGATTGAGGTTTGATTTGTGAATTGAAAAAATTTTGATGAATAAAAATAATAGTTAAGGCCCTGATTTTAAAAACAGCATCAATCATTTTTCAACTGCTAAATTTTTTCGTATAAAAAAATTTATAGCAGTACGGCTAAAGAGTTAAAATAGAAAAGCCGGCAACGCTGTTTTGAGTTGCCGGCTTTTTACTGTACAACCGGTGATTACAACGATTTCAGCACATCATTCATGCTCCTCACTGCATCGGCGCTTTTATTAAAAGCAGCCTGCTCGGTATCGTTCAGTTTAAAGTCAAGAATTTTCTCCCAGCCATTCTTTCCGATGATAACAGGAACACCGAGGCAAATATCTTTTTGCCCGTATTCACCATTGAGAGAAACACAACAGGTAAATAATTTTTTCTCATCTCTTACAATGCTTTCTACCAAAGCAGCACCGGCTGCGCCGGGTGCATACCATGCTGATGTACCGATCAATGCAGTTAATGTTGCTCCGCCTACCATGGTGTCTTTTACAATTTTCTCCTGCTGTTCTGCAGATAAGAAATTTGTAACAGGAGCACTGTTCCATGTGGCCAAACGGATAAGAGGAATCATGGTAGTATCGCCATGTCCGCCGACAACAACAGCATTCAGATCAGCAGGTGAACAACCGAGATGTTGGCTCAATTGATATTTAAAACGGCTGCTGTCCAATGTGCCGCCCATTCCAATAATTCTATTCTTCGGAAGACCGGTTGATGTCAATGCAAGGTAGGTCATTGTATCCATTGGGTTGCTGATAACAATGATGATGGCATTGGGTGAATGTTTCAGAATATTTTCGCAAACAGTTTTTACAATGCCTGCATTCGTGCCGATCAGTTCTTCTCTTGTCATACCCGGTTTGCGGGGAATGCCTGAAGTGATAACAACAACATCGCTGCCTGCAGTTTTAGCATAATCATTTGTGCTGCCGGTGATCTTTGTATCAAAGCCAAGAAGTGTGGCAGTCTGCATCATGTCCTGTGCTTTGCCTTCGGCAAGACCTTCTTTGATGTCGAGCAATACAAGTTCATTACAAAGTTCTTTGCGGGCAATATTGTCTGCACAAGTAGCGCCAACTGCACCGGCGCCAACAACAGTTACTTTCATTATAGATTAATTTATAATTGAAGAAATATTTTCGGCGCAAAGGTAGCAGGAAACAGGGTAGTGCTGAAGATGAACGAAATTTTATTTTTCCAGCTCTATTAATACTTTTTCCATCGGCATCGAGCCTGCAAACACCGAGATAAGTTCCCCTTTCTTATCATAAAAAGCAAGGAAGGGTAGATTCCTGACATTGTAAAAGGAAAAAAGAAAGAATTGCGGGTCCTGTCCCATAATGATATTCTTATATTGTGCCAGTCCGTATCTTTCCCTAAAAGCCATCATGTCGGCATAAGGTCTTGTAGTGATCATTACGATAGTTACTTTTTCAAATTTCTCAATGTTCTTTACTATTTCTTCGGTCTCATGCTGGCAATGATCACAATCGGGACTAAAAAGCATCAGCATAACAGCTTTCTTTTTTGGCAGATCATCCTTGATAGTACCGGTAGTACTGTCAACCAGCAATAATTTTACCGGGGGAAAGTTGGGAAACTTTTTATAGGGCGGTTGAATACTATCGGTTTGAGAAAGGGTAGTAATGGATATTATCAGCGATACCAAAAGCAAGGGTCTCTTTTTCATAACTCAAAGATATTGTTCCTCATTAAACAGACCTATTGACGTTTCTTTTCTTTGAAGAGTTGTTCAATATAAGATCGGTTCTTTTGATCGATTTTCCTTTTGCCATCAGCCGTCGCTGCCTTATCTTTGCCGCCTCAAAAAATAAACATTTTAAAATGGCAAATACAGCAGATATAAGCAGGGGTTTGATCATCAACCTGGATGGCAGCCTCTACACTGTAGTGGAGTTTGGAGAAAATAAAACAGCCCGTGCGGCAGCAAAAGTGTGGGCAAAACTGAAAGGGGTAGATAACAGCCGCTCCATTGAAAAAACATGGAACTCCGGCGACACTATTTTTCCTGTAAGAGTGGAAAGACGTTATTACCAATTCCTTTATAAAGACGATACGGGGTATAATTTCATGGATAATCAAACCTTTGAGCAGATAGCATTGCAGGAGGCTACTATCGATGCCCCGCAATATTTGAAAGAAGGACAGGAAGTAGGAGTGCTGATCAATACCGAGAATGACCAGGTTCTTGGCGCTGAACTTCCCGATAAAATTGTTTTGAAGATTGTATATACTGAACCTGGCTTAAGAGGTGATACTGCTACCCGTACTTTAAAACAAGCTACATTGGAAACCGGCGGTATAATAGGAGTGCCTTTATTTGTAAATGAAGGAGAACTGATTCGTATCAACACCAAGACAGGGGAATATGTAGAAAGAGTAAAAGAATGATCAACCTGATTTAATGGAAAATGGCCTGAAATCACCCGGTTTTAGGCCATTTTTATTGAATTTTGATTCATTTCCGGCCAAAAATGGCTAAAATCATTGAGTTTCTGATTGTGATTTCATTACCTTAGCCCCGTCCCGCAATTAAACATAAGCCGGGATTTTTTTCACTAAAACCAAAACCCTCCCACATAAATTGAAAAACATGGATTTTAAACAAATTCAGGAGTTGATCAAAATGGTCAACAAATCCAATATTGGAGAACTTACTATTGAGCAAAAAGATTTTAGGGTAACTATTAAGCAGAAAGAAGAGCATATTACACAGGTAATGTCTGCTACACCAGTACATGCAGCTCCGGTGCAGGTAGCTGCCCCTCAACCAACTGCTGCTTCACAGCCGGCTTCGTATGCTGAAAAACCGAAAGCAGCAGACACTGCGGCATCTAATCTTGTAACAATTAAAAGCCCGATGATCGGAACTTTCTACCGCAAGTCGGCGCCCGATAAACCAAATCTTGCAGATGTTGGCACTGATATTAATCCGGGCCAGGTGGTTTGTATCATTGAAGCCATGAAACTTTTTAATGAGATCGAGAGTGAAGTAAAAGGTAAGATCGTAAAAGTGTTGGTAGAAGATGCTTCGCCGGTAGAGTATGATCAGCCGTTGTTCCTCGTTGAGCCGGCATAATTCAAAAGCAATAGCTTTCTCTTTTGAAGTATTAATTATTCATCATTAATTACTAATTGTGTTCAAGAAAATACTAATTGCTAATCGTGGAGAGATTGCCCTTCGGGTTATCCGCACGGCAAGAGAAATGGGTATTAAAACTGTAGCTGTTTATTCTACTGCCGACAGGGATAGCCTTCATGTAAAATTTGCTGATGAAGCCGTGTGTATCGGCCGGCCACAAAGCTCCGATTCATATCTAAATGTGGCACACCTGATGGCTGCTGCTGAGATCACCAATGCAGATGCAGTGCATCCCGGGTATGGTTTTTTGGCAGAGAATGCAAAGTTTGCACAGATATGTAATGATCATGGAATAAAATTCATTGGCCCTACTCCCGATATGATCAATTCTATGGGAGATAAGATCACTGCAAAGGAAACAATGATCAAAGCAGGAGTGCCTGTCGTTCCTGGTGGACAGGGATTGTTGCAAAGTGTAGATGAGGCAAAAGGGCTTGCAAAAGATATGGGGTATCCTGTTATTTTGAAAGCAACAGCCGGAGGTGGTGGAAAAGGAATGCGTATAGTATGGGAAGAAAGCGAAGTAGAAAAAGCGTATGATACTGCGAAAGCAGAAGCGGCTGCATCATTTAAGAATGATGGCATTTACATGGAAAAATTTGTAGAAGAGCCAAGACATATAGAGATACAGGTGGCCGGCGACCAGTACGGCACTGTTTGTCATTTGAGTGAAAGAGATTGTTCTATTCAGCGCCGTCATCAAAAACTGGTGGAAGAATCACCTTCACCTTTTATGACAGATGAGTTGAGATACAAAATGGGCGAAGCTGCCAAGAAAGCTGCGCAAGCTATCAACTATGAAAGTGTGGGCACTATTGAATTTTTAGTTGACAAGCACCGCAATTTCTATTTCATGGAAATGAACACCCGGATACAGGTGGAACATTGTGTAACAGAAGAAGTGATCAATTATGATCTTATCAAAGAACAGATCAAGATCGCCATGGGTGAGAAAATATCCGGCGCTGATTATATCCCGGAGAATCATGCTATCGAATGCCGCATCAATGCAGAAGATCCTTATAATGATTTTCGTCCTTCACCGGGCAAGATAACTGTACTGCATCAACCCGGTGGTCATGGTGTGAGAGTGGACAGTCATGTATATGCCGGGTATGTGATACCTCCTTATTATGATTCAATGATCGGCAAGCTGATCACTGTAGCCCAGACAAGACAGGAAGCGATACAAACTATGTACCGGGCATTAAGTGAATATGTGATTGAAGGAGTAAAGACAACTATTCCTTTTCATTTGCAATTAATGCAGGACGAACGTTTCCGCAGTGGTGATTTCAATACTAAATTCCTCGAAGGGTTTGAGTTGAAGTAAAGTTTAAAAGTTTCGGGGTTTAAAGTTTTAAAAGTTTGGCATAGCAACTTTTAAACGCTTGAACCTTTAAACCCTTAAACCTTTCTTGTATCTTCCCGTAAAATATCCACCATGCGGAAACTTTCTTTTGCTGTTTTTTTATTGTTGATCACCGGTTATTTACCGGCACAACAATTTGGTGGCAATCCTTCTTCACAAAAATGGAAACAGATCAATACCGATACAGCAAGGATCATTTTTCCACCCGGCCTTGACAGCCAGGCGAACCGCATTGCTTCCATCATACATTATTTGCAAAAAGAAAAACCTGTTTCGCTGGGTGATAAGCTGAAGAAGGTAAATATTGTTTTACAAAACCAAACAACTATTTCGAATGCTTATGTTGGTCTCGGTCCTTTTCGAAGCGAGTTTTATTTAACTCCTTTTGCCGGTAATTTTGACCAGGGAAGTATCTCATGGCCCGATCAATTAGCCTTGCATGAATACCGCCATGTGCAGCAGTTCAATAATTTCAAAAATGGGTTGAGTAAAGTTGCTTATACATTATTTGGTGATGATGGACTTTCATTAGCTATAAATGCAGCAATTCCCGATTGGTTCTATGAAGGAGATGCAGTATATAACGAAACTGTTTTATCAAAACAGGGCAGGGGCAGGCTCCCGTTATTTACCAATGCATATCCATCCTTGTGGCAGGCCGGAAAAAAATATTCATGGATGAAACTCCGCAATGGTTCGATGAAAGATTATGTACCTAATCATTATAATCTTGGTTACCTGCTGGTGAATTATGGCCGGCAAAAATATGGGTCGGATTTCTGGACAAAAGTTACACAGGATGCCAGTGCATTCAAAGGATTGTTCTATCCTTTTCAAACAGCGATAAAAAAACATACGGGGCTTGATTATACAACATTCAGGGAGGAAGCTTTGGAGTCATACAAAACGACGGTCGAAAAAGTAGTACCGGGCGATAAAGATTTTTTGTTGCCCATAAAAAAAAATTATGTCACCAGCTATTACTTTCCTTATGATACCGGCGATAGTTCATTGCTATACCTGAAGTCAAGCCAGCGTCATCGTCCTGCTTTTTATATCAAAGATGCATCCGGTGAACATAAATTGAAAATAAGAGATATTTCCATTGATGAACAGTTCAGTTATCGCAATGGCAAGGTGGTGTATGCTTCTTATGAATCAGATGCCCGTTGGAGCTGGTTAGATTATAGTGTGATCAAAGTGTTGGATGTGCAAACAGGCCAGCAAAGAAGACTTACACATAAATCGAAATATTTTACTCCTGATATTTCCAATGACGGTACAAAAGTAGCCGCTGTGCAAAACAGCAGCGATGGTAAAAGCGAATTGCATATTCTGAATGCACAGGATGGGCAAGTGATAAGTACTATTCGTTCATCAGAGATTAGTTTGTTCACCGATCCTAAATTCATTGATGAAAACTCCCTGGTAACAGCTGTCAGGTTGAAAGATGGGAAAATGGCATTGGCCATTGCTGAAATTTCTACCGGCATCATCACACGGCTTACCTTGCCTTCCTATAATGTGGTCGGGTATCCTTCTGTGAATAATGGCAAGATCTATTTTACTGCCACTTACAATGGTAATGACGATGTTTTTGTATTGCGGATGGAGGATAAAAAAATAGGAAGAATCACCAGCGGACCACTGGGAAATTATTTTGTGAATGCAGGTAGCGGGAAAATAACATGGTCAGCTTTTACAGCAGAAGGCTACCAGCTAAAACAAAAAGATGAAAAAGATATAGACTGGGAAGAAGTAAGTATCGCCATGCAGGAAACACTTGCCGAAAAAATGCCTGTTTCGCACAGTAGTCAAACCGGTGATGTTTTAGTAAGTAGTACCCCTCAAAGAAATTTTCCAGTAAAAAATTATAGCAAAGGAACAGGGTTGCTGAACTTTCATAGCTGGCGGCCTTATTACGAGGATCCGATCTTTACCTATACACTTTATGGGAAGAACGTCCTGAATACCATGCAGACCGAACTCTACTATCTATATAATGATAATGAAAAGACAAGCGCCGTTGGTTTTAATGCAGTGTATGGAGGATGGTTCCCTTTTATAGATGTTGGCACCGAATATACATTTGATGTGGAGCAGCAAATAAATCCAAATCTGACAAGACGCTGGAATCAATTGAACTCGCATGCAGGTCTTATCATCCAGTTAAATCCTGTCAGCGGCAAGACGTATAAGAATTTCAGCATTGGCAGTTATTATGTCCTGCGTAATGAATTTAATAAGGATATTTTCAAGGATTCTGTTGGCAACACATCATTCAGCTACCTCCAGCATTTTTTAACATGGGGCCAGCATGTACAGCAGGCAGTACAGCATATTTACCCGAGGGCAGGTTATGCTTTGTCACTCACACAACGGCATGCTGTTACACATTATAAAGGTTACCAGTTCCTGGGTAACGGAACCATTTATGCTCCGGGTTTTCTTTCTAATCACAGTCTTGTATTCACAGGTTCTTTCCAGCAAAGGGATACACTTAACCAGGTTGGTTTCAGTAACCGCTTTGCTTATTCGAGAGGATATGTTGGAAGATATTTTTCAAGGATGTGGCGCTTGTCAGCCAATTATAGTTTTCCATTGTGGCATCCTGACTGGGGCGTTGGAAATATTTTATATATCCAGCGGATACGGGCCAATGCTTTTTATGATTTTACAAAAGTATATTCAAGGGATAAGACACAAACAGCCGATCAGCGGAGTGTGGGCGGAGAGATCTATTTCGATACCAAATGGTGGAATCAATATCAACTGACATTTGGTTTTAGAGTGAGCCGTGTATTGGACCAGGACCAGTTTGATGGTTTCCGGGGAACCATATTTGAATTCATTATGCCGGTAAATATCATACCCAGATAAGAATTACAAAGAGGCAAGACTTTCCTCGATCATTTTTATCTTAGCTTCGGCATCGGCTTTCTTTTTTCTTTCGCTATCAATTACTTCAGGTTTTGCATTCTGAACAAATTTTTCGTTACTGAGTTTTTTCTCCACCGAAATAAGAAATCCTTTCAGGTAATCGAGATCTTTTTGTAGTTGATCTTTTTGGGTTGAAGTGTCTAATGCAGTTGTTGTTTCGATAAAGATTTTATCTTTTTGAATTACTATTGTAATGCCGCCTGTAACTGGTGTTGGGGTATAATTAATTGATTCGGCATTTACTTGTTTGCACAGAATATCTTTAATTGTCTCATACAGCCCGGGATCAGCGGTTTGAATGTGAAGCCGGATGCTGTCTTTAGGTTTCAAATGATTTTTATTTCTTGCATCACGGATCCCTGTAATTATTTCTTTCAAAAAAGATCCTGTTCCAAGTGTTACTCCATTGACATCATAGGCACCGGAAAATTGTTTAACTGTCAGATCATCTTCCTGTTCTCTTAATTGATGATATATTTCTTCCGTAACAAAAGGCATGAAAGGGTGTAGCAGTTGCATTAATTTTTCAAAGAAAGAAACTGTTTTTTCATAAACTGTTTTATCAATGGATTGTTCAAAGCCGGGTTTCACCCATTCCAGGTACCAACTGCAGAAATCATCCCAGATGAGAGAATAAATGGTTTTCAATGATTCACTCAGCCTGAAATCTTTGAACTGGTCATCCAACTGAAGTTTTACTTCATTCAACCTGTTCTCAAACCAATCTACTGCAAAATTTTCTGTGGACTGTGGGCTATTGACTGCGGACTGTCTCGCTTCCCACATCTTTACCAGCTTCAGTGCATTCCATATCTTATTAATGAAGAAAGATCCTTGCTCATTGCCAGCCGGGTCCCACATTAAATCATTGCCGGCAGGAGAGGAGATCATAATACCAAAGCGAACAGCATCGGCGCCTTCGTTATCTATCATCTCCAAGAGATCAGGAGAATTGCCAAGGCTCTTGCTCATCTTCCTTCCGATCTTATCTCTAACGATACCGGTAAAATAAACTTCACTGAATGGCTTTTCGCCTTTGTATTCAAATCCCGCCATGATCATTCTCGCCACCCAGAAAAAAATAATTTCCGGAGCAGTTACTAATGTATTGGTGGGATAATAATATTTCTCATCTGCATTTCCGGGGTTGCTGTATCCTTTAAAAACTTCAAAGGGCCATAGCCATGAGGAGAACCATGTATCCAGGCAATCTTCGTCCTGTTTGAGTTTAGTAATGTTGGATGTTGAATGTTGAATGTTGAATTGCCTGATGGCTTCTTCCTCTGTTGCTGCTACGACAAATCTTCCTTCGGCATCATACCATGCGGGTATCCTATGTCCCCACCAAAGCTGTCTTGATATACACCAGTCCTTGATGTTCTCCATCCAGTGGCGATAGAGATTTTTGAACTTGGCAGGATAAAATTTTATTTCTTCGTCCAATACGGATATCAAAGCAGGGCCTGATATCTTTTTCATATCTACCCACCATTGAAGTGATAGTCTTGGTTCAACCACCACATCAGTTCTTTCGCTGTACCCAACTTCACTTGTATAATCTTCCGTCTTTAATAAATGTCCTTTTGCTTCAAGCTCTTTTACAATTTTCTTTCTTGCTTCAAAGCGGTCTTCACCAACGAAAATTTGGGCTTCATTATTTAATGTGCCGTCCTCGTTAAAAATGTCAACCACTTCGAGGTTGTGTTTTTGACCAAGCACATTATCATTTATATCATGTGCCGGAGTAACTTTCAAAGCGCCGGTACCAAAATCCATTGTAACATATTCGTCGGTAATAATAGGAATGCGGCGATTGATCAATGGAACAAAGGCAAATTTTCCCTGAAGATGTTTGTATCGTTCATCCTCAGGATGAACACAGATCGCTGTATCACCCATGATGGTTTCGGGTCTTACCGTTGCTATGGTGATATTCTCATCACCCGGAACATCCAATTTATATTTTAAATGATAAAGCTTCTGCCGGGTCTGTTTGCGAATCACTTCTTCATCACTCAATGCAGTTTTTGCCTTTACATCCCAATTGATCATTCTTTTGCCACGATAGATATATCCTTTATTGTAAAGATCAATGAACACATTGATGACGGATGCATAATAATCCGGGTCCATGGTGAAGCTTGTTCTTTCCCAATCACAACTGCAACCCAGTTTTCTTAACTGCTGTAAAATGATACCGCCATATTTTTCTTTCCACTCCCAGGCATATTTCAAAAAATCTTCACGGCTGAGGGAGGATTTCGCAATTCCTTTTTCACGGAGCATCTGCACCACTTTAGCTTCAGTGGCAATGGAAGCATGATCGGTGCCGGGTACCCAACAGGCATTTTTCCCCTGCATCCTTGCACGGCGAACCAATATATCCTGGATAGTATTATTGAGACAATGACCCATGTGCAGCACACCGGTCACATTAGGTGGTGGAATAACTACCGTGTAAGGTTCCCTGTTATCCGGTTCGCTGTGAAAATAATTTTTATCAAGCCAATGCTGGTACCACTTTGTTTCCGCAGCCTTATGATCAAAATTCTTACTTAGCCCCATAGAGCGGCAAATTTACCCGGTTTCGGGTAGATGACGAAACGAATTGAAATGGGAAAGGGTATTTTAATTAGTCAGATGGAGGTATAAGCTTTCTTATCTCATGGCAGATATATATATCGCCATTATGAACGTCAATAATACTTTGGATGATCTCTTTTGGAGGAGATGTTTTTGTCAGGTATCCCCTTGCCCCCGCCCGGAGCATTTCAGTAGCATATTTTAATTGATTATTTATTGAGAGTGCAATGATCTTGACTGATGGTACTTTTTTAAGCACAACTTCAGTCACTTCAAAACCATCTACCGGCGACATATTGATGTCCACCAGCATGATATCAGGAATAAGTTGTGTTGCTTGTTCAATGGCAGAATGGCCATCTTCACATTCAGCAATTATTTCGAAACCAGGATTTGTTCCCAACAATATTTTGATTGATTTTCGTACAGCAGGGTGGTCATCTACCACTATGATACGGATTATGCCCTTATTCATTCGCCTTTTTATTTAATATTCATCAAAAACAGCTGCCGTTGATAGTTCTCAAACATCTGTCAATAGGTATTCAGAGTAAATGGATTTTGAGGTATCATTTTGGTTTTGCCGGATACTTCTAAGGGAATCACAGGAGGCAATGGATAAATCAATATTAGTAAAAATACTGAAAATTGAAAGTAATATTACCTGCGTAAATTACCAAGAGTTTTTACTATTATTTTATAAATTTCGGGGTTAATCATTATCCTATTTCAGCTATTTTCGCAGTACATTGCCGCTTTGATTGATTGATGCTTAATTGTTTAACACCTTAAATGTCAGCATGAAAAAAGACCTAAGTTCCTGGTACAGCCCTTCTCTTAATAAGGAAATGCCAATCGTTTCTTACGGAGATTCAGGGTTTGCATTGCTGCTGGTTCCTACTGCTGCAGCTGATTATCTCGAGTATGAGAGGTTCCAATTAATGGATCATATTGCCCCTTTTATTGATGGCGGAAAAGTCAGAGTGTTTTCAATTGACAGTATCAATAATGATAGCTGGCTGAATGATAAACTGGATCCAAAGTATAAAGCGGTCCGTCACCAGCAGTGGAATGATTATGTATATAATGAGGTAGTTCCCTTTATCCGGCTAAATACAAGCCCGGAAACCCCCATCATTACCTGTGGGGCTTCTTTTGGGGCACTGCATAGCATGAATTTATTTTTAAAGAGACCCGATATCATCAATGGTGTGATCGCCATGAGTGGTGTATATGATCTTTCAGAATACACCAAAGGCTATTTTGACGATGATGTATATTTCAACAGCCCCTTTCACTACATGAGCAATCTTGCTGATCATAATGTTTTAGAACAGATCAGGAAAAGCAAGCATATTCATATCCTTACCGGCAGTGGTTCTTATGAAGACCCGTCAGCGAGTGGAAAATTTGCAAAGATCCTGTATGATAAAGGCATCTGGTACGAACTGGATATGTGGGGAGAAGAATGGCCGCATGACTGGAATACATGGCGGGCCATGCTGCCGCATTATTTGGGCAGCAGGTTTTGAACCCCCATTTAAAGTTTGATTGTTGAAAATGTATTTTGCCCCTAAAGGGGAGAATGTGAATCTGTCCATTTATGCAATAGCGTAATAAAATCTTTTCTGTCTATCATTCTCGCCCCAAAACTTTCCAGGTATTCGGTATAGACCTGGCAGTCTATCAGTTCAATTCCTTCTGCTTTTAATTGCTGCGCATATTTGGTAAAAGCATAACGGGATGCATTGCTTTGTTTGCTGAACATACTTTCACCAAAAAATACTTTGCCCAGTTTAATACCATAAAGGCCGCCGACCAGTTCGCCATCTTTCCATACTTCTGCGCTGTGTGCAAAACCAAGTTCATACATTTTGCAGTATGCTTTTTCCACTTCATTGGTTATCCATGTGCCTTGCTGACCGGGTCTTTTTATTTTTTTACAATGATGAATGACCTTGGGAAATGCTTTATTGATGGTAAAGTCAAACTCATTTTTGTTGATAAGAGAAATAATTTTCTTAGTTGTTTTTAATTCTGAAGGAAACAATACAAATCTTGGGTCAGGGCACCACCATAAAATATGTTCATCTTCATACCAGGGAAATATTCCACTCTTATATGCCAGCAATAATCTTTGGGGAGAAAGATCACCGCCCATTGCTAACAGCCCATCAGGTTCTGCAAAATGTACCGGCGGAAAAGAAAGTTTTTTATCAAGTGCAAAAAGAGGCATGGTAAATATTAACCTGCCATTACTTCAATAGTAGCATTGATACCTCTCTCAGTGATGGCATCGCATTGAGGTTTCAGGTCGTCATAGCTGCCTTGTTTTACGGCATATTTTCCTCTAAAGTGTATAATGTAGGAGCATTGTTCGGCTTGCTCCTGTGAATGTCCGCAAACTTCCATCAGGGTTTCGATCACCCATTCGAACGTATTCACTTCATCATTCCATACAATAAGATTGCATAGATTTTCATGTAGCGTTAATACATCTGTTTCTTCCTGCTGATCCGTTTTAATATCGCCTTTCAAATTTTGCATCAGGTACAAAAGTAAAAATTATTGGCAGATAACAATAGACTGCTATGTAATTTACCTTTTTGTATATTTAATAAAATCTTCTATAATGGAAAGAGTGACCGGTCTCGGCGGACCTTTTATAAAAGCCAATGATCCAAAAACTATGGCTGCCTGGTATCAAAAACATTTGGGTATTCCCTTCACCGGCACATACACCGTGTTTCAGTTTGCTAATGAAGACGGCAGCAAAAAGCCCGGCTATAATGTGTTCAGTTTTTTTAAAAAGGACAGTGATTATTTTGCACCCAGTACATCACCGGTGATGATCAATTTAATTGTAAAAGACCTGTTTGCTTTATTAGAAGTATTGAAACAAGAAGGGGTTGAGGTAGTGGGTGAACCCATGGATGAAGAATACGGAAAATTCGGCTGGATATTAGACCCGGAAGGGAATAAGATCGAATTGTGGCAACCGCCGGAATAAAAAAACCCCGCAATTACGGGGCCTTTAGTGGGAGTTGACGGGATCGAACCGCCGACCCTCTGCTTGTAAGGCAGATGCTCTGAACCAGCTGAGCTAAACTCCCTTTTTGGGACGGCAAAGATAGGGTTGTGATGCTTTGCAGACAAAAATTTCTTAACTATTTTCCTCTCCAAATTCATTGTATGGCAACCACTTACTGCGAGTATGTTTTAAATAAAGGCAAGGATACTGTTCACCGTCATTATCATGATAATGAATACGGCTTTCCCATTGATGATGACAACCTCTTGTTTGCAAGATTAGTATTGGAAATAAACCAGGCCGGTCTTAGCTGGGAAACCATTTTGAAGAAGAAGGACAATTTCTTCAAAGCTTTTGATGATTTTACTATTGATAAAGTAGCCCGGTATTCTGCTGCCAAAAAAGAAAAACTGATGAATGACGCCGGCATTATCCGTAACCGGCTCAAGATCGAAGCGGCTGTTCATAATGCAAAATGTATTAAGACCATTCAAAAAGAATATGGTTCGTTTAAAAAATGGCTGGATAATCATCATCCTAAAACAAAAGAGGAATGGGTGAAATTATTCAAACAAACTTTCCGTTTCACCGGTGGTGAGATCGTCAACGAATTTTTGATGAGTACTGCCTATTTGCCCGGGGCACATGCAGCGACTTGTCCTGTTTATAAAAAAGTGATGAAGAAGAAACCGAAATGGGCTTTAAAAGGATAAAATTATCTATGTAATAATTTCCTGGTGTATTCAACCCAATCAGTTTCGTTGTCCGGTATTTTGTATTGAGGCGGGATACCAACAAACTCATATTTCCATTGATTGCGATAAACAGTGGTTGTCCAGGAAAGCTGGTTGCCACACGGAGTTGTGATCGTCATTACATTTCCATACCCGGTATAACCGCCGGAATTTTCGCCAACCATTAGTGATTTACTGCTGTGCATAACTTCAAACAGTAATGATTCGCAACTGCTGGCGCAATTACGATTATATAGAACGGCGATCTTTTCGGGGAAACCATTATTTTTTGTGTATGTTATTCTCCTGGGTTTTCCGTTTCCCGTGGGCACAAAAGAATAAGGACTTACTTTATTCATCGCACCGATAGCATTTGTAAAAACCGGTTTAGTAAAAGGATCACTCTTTTTCAATTGATCGTCATAATCCTGGTAAGCTTTGATATTGGCAGGAGTGCTATAATATTCCACCACATCACTATCAAAAGGATCGGTATATATCAATGGCATCAGGGCATTATAGGACCAATCCGAACCACCACCATTATTCCGTACATCAATAATAAGATGCGGGTATTTTTTTATTAAAGGGAACACATTTTTATATGCAGAATCGAGTTTACTAAAAATAGCGGCGCTGAAAGAACGAATGCTTAATAGTGTAGTTGAACTGTCAAGGACGGTGAACCTGATCAGTTCTTTATCTATAGCAGCCTGTTTGTTTTTTGCAGGGATGCCAAGTTTATTCCAGCCATTGAATTCAAGCCTGCCATTTTTGTAAACGATTTGTTCATAGTTCATGCTGTGATTTCGTAAATAAATGAATGCATCGAACAAGCTATCATTGACCTGTTTTAATTCGATCTTTACTTGTCCTTGTGACCAAAGCTTTGTTTTTGAATCCAGGATAACAGCGACATAATCTCTTCGATCTGTCTGATCTTTCAGCATTGCCACCACATATATAGAATCAGGCGTATGGTAAATACCCTCGATGCCATTGGGTTCCCTGTTTTTCCAGGGATGGATCCAACTAATATTATTTAGGTTGATTGATTCAGTGGAAAGGTATTCTTTGCTTTTAAAAAATGCTTCCAGGGCAGCTGCTGAATCTTCTTTGATGACCTTGCCCGAACCGGGAGTAAAATTGCTGTGATGATCCTGCAAGTATAAAATATATTTTTTTAGCCAGGCGATGCAATATTTTTCACTCTTGTCTTTTTTAATATTTTCTTCCAACTGGTCAGTAAATCTTTTATATGCAGGCTCATTCGTCGAGCCGATCTTTTTATTAAAGCCACCGTGATTTTTTTCGATATGATCTTTTATAAAATAGAATTCGTCGAGGCAGCTGCATGACTGGGCATAGCTAAAGAAATAAGAACAGCAACAAAAAATAGCGAAGAAGAGTTTCATGTAATATTAATTCGGACTTACCTCAGGCAACCGATAATGCTGGCCATCTAATACAAACAATTCATCGATCTCGTAGGTCCAGAATTTATACAGCGGGGATTTTTTCAATAATTTTTCTACTTCTTCTTTGTTGTTTGCATTTAATGTGATCCATGCTCTTTGTGTTTCCATGGTCACTGCATAATGATCGATCGTTCCTTTATTGATAAGATAATTGATATAGGTACGATGAGGAGGCACGAGATCCATGAACTCGTCCGTCATTTCAAAATTGATGGTTATATGGAATTGCTTCATAATGAATAAAAGACAAACCAAAACTAAGGAAGTTGCATGGCTATAAAAAGAATGTTGAAAACTCCTAATTTTACCGGGACGGAACGTTAGTCGAGACGCAGCTTTGCTGGTCTTGATGCCGGCCGGAGCGTCGGCACTCAGTTGTTTGAAAATATTTGGAACGTTAGCTCAGTTGGTTTAGAGCATTACTTTGACAGAGTAGGGGTCACTGGTTCGAGTCCAGTACGTTCCACTTTATTAAATCTTCCATTCCACGATCTCATTCACCCACTCTTTCCTGTGCGGCGTTGTAATGCGGATATAATTGTCAGTATAACCTTCCATCATCCCGCTTTTATCATGGTTCTCAAACAATACCTTTCTTGTTTGTCCCACATGCTGGCCGATAAAATATTGCATCTTCATATAAGAAAGATTGCGCAGCGTTTTATTCCTTTCATGCCGGATATTGACAGGAACAACAGGTTTCAATGACAGTGCATGGGTATTATCTCTTTCAGAATAAGTGAACACATGCAGGTAGGAGATATTCAATGAATGAAGAAAATCAAAGGTCTCTTTAAAATCTTCTTCAGTTTCCCCGGGAAAACCAACGATCACATCTACGCCGATAGCGCAATGAGGCATCAATGTCTTAATGAGATTCACCCGGTCAGCATATAGTTCTCTTTTATAACGGCGGCGCATCGTCCCCAATATTTTATTGCTGCCGCTCTGCAATGGGATATGAAAATGTGGCATGAACTTGTCACTGTTGGCTACATGATCAATGATCGAATTGGTCAGCAGGTTGGGTTCGATGGAAGATATGCGGTAGCGCTGAATGCCTTCTACTTTCTCCAGTTCTTTTACCAATTGAAAAAAATCTTCATCGTATTTCAATTCACCATCGGGCCCTTTCCCAAAATCACCTAGATTAACTCCTGTTAATACAATTTCTTTTACTCCGCTTGCTGCCAATTGCTCTGCATTCTTTATAACATTTTCTATACTATCACTCCTGCTTTTTCCTCTTGCCATCGGGATAGTGCAAAAGGAACAAGTATAATCACAGCCGTCCTGTACTTTTAAAAATGTTCTTGTCCTGTCATTCACCGACCAGGAAGAATGAAAACCTGTCACTTCTTCCACATCACAACTGCAGATCTTTGCTGAATCTCCTTTTGCCAGTTCTCTTATATGCGTGGCAATATTGAATTTCTCAGCAGCGCCAAGAACCAGATCAACGCCGGGTATCTCAGAAATTTCTTTTGGTTTTAACTGGGCATAGCAACCGGTGATCACCACTAAGCTTTCAGGAGCTTTTCGTTGAATGCGTCTTACGAGTTGGCGGCATTCTTTATCGGCATTATCGGTAACAGAGCAGGTATTGATGACATATACATCGGCAAGGTCATCAAATTCTTTTTTCTCAAAACCTTCGTTCTCCAAAATGCGGGAAAGCGAAGATGTTTCGGAAAAATTGAGCTTGCAACCCAATGTATGAAATGCCACTGTTCTTGATGCTGCCATTATGAATGCCTGTTTCTTTAGAGTCTGCAAAGATAAGTTGACAGGTTGAGAGGGTGAAATGTTGATAAGTATTACCTGTAAACTTCCCAACCTTTTAACCTGTCAACTTTTTAATTACATTTAGCCAAACGTTTGACTGTGAACAAAAAGTGGGCGCCTTTTATACTGATCGCTATTCTCGGAGCTGCTGTTCTTATTATTAAGTCCTTTAAGGGTAATAATAAGAACGAACCAAAACCAAAAGTTACCAATAACGATAAGAAAGATCCGTCTGCTGAGGTAAACCGTGACAGGGGATTTGACCGTCGTATTTCTTTTATTGAATACAGCAAACATGCAAAATGCAGGATGGACTGCCGTCATATCTCGCAAGCTGAAGTAGAAGAGATAATGCGGGATGGAAAGATCAATTATAATAAAAGCGATCTGCAAAATGCCCGTTGTCCCCGTTATGCACTAGAGGGTAATACAAGAGATGACCAGCATGTAAGAATTGTATTTGCACAATGCAATGAATCAACAACAGTGGTAACGGTCATTGATCTTGATACCGAATTCAAATGCAGTTGTCCGGGTGATGACAATAAATATCAAAACAGGAATTGATGCGTTATATCCTGAAGCCATTCCAGTTCATTTATTGCATTTATGCGATGACGCTTTTTGTGCTGATCATGCTGCTGATATTCCCTTTCGTTATCATCGCCAGTTTTTTTGGAAGGATAAAAGGAGGGAACATGGTCATCCGGCTTTGTATGCTTTGGGCTGATCTGTGGTTCCCGTTGATCTTTGTCTGGCATAAAAAAATATATGAAGCTCCGCATGATAAGAAACGGTCATATATTTTTCTTTCCAATCATATTTCCTATCTCGATGCGGCTATATTGGTAAAAGCTTATCGCCAGCCCATTCGTCCGTTGGGAAAGGTAGAGATGAGTAAAGTGCCTGTTTTTGGATTTATTTACCGCAATGCAATCGTAACGGTTGATCGCAGCAGTGCTATTAACAAGGCCAATAGTGTGAGGATCCTGAAATCATTGATCAATAAAGGTATTTCCGTAGTCGTTTTTCCTGAAGGAACTTTTAATATGGGAACTACGCCGCTAAAAGAATTTTATGACGGAGCTTTTCGTGTTGCTATTGAAACACAAACACCCATCAAACCGGTTTTGTTTCTCGATGCATACAGGAGGATGTCCTATCAAAGTTTCTTCAATATGACACCGGGCCGCAGCCGTTTGCTTTATTTGGCTGAGATACCGGTTACAGGCTACACTGTAGCTGATGTAAGCAAATTGAAAGATGAAGTATATACTATCATGGAAAAAAAACTAATTGAGTATGATGCCGGGTGGAGAAAAAACTAGTATGCTTTTTTCAGCTAAATTGAGCCTTTAAACTTTCATTCTTGTACGCAGAAGTTATTATACCATCAGCGCTTCCTAAAAACTATACATGGTCTGTTCCGGCTCACCTGGCTGATGCGGCAAAAACTGGCTGCAGGGTAGAAGTGAATTTAGGTAAGAGCAAAAAGTATGCAGGTATAATAAAGAGATTGCATGAAGGAAAACCTGAATTTTTCGAAACAAAAGATATACTGAATGTACTTGATGCCGAACCTGTGGTGTATGAAGAGCAATTGAAACTTTGGGAGTGGATCGCCTCTTATTATATGTGCAGTGAAGGAGAAGTGATGGCGGCGGCATTGCCGGCCCATTTCAAACTATCAAGTGAGACTATTATAGTTTACAATGAAGAATACGGCGATGATTTTTCTGCGCTTGATCATGATGAGTTTATTGTTGGCGAAGCATTATTGATAAAAAAGGAATTGAATCTGTCTGAAGCGCAGCAGTTGCTGGATTCATCACATGTATATCCGGTTATTAATCGCCTGATCAATAAAAAGGTTTGTTATGTATGGGAATCGCTGAAACAAACTTATGTTCCCAAAAAAGAAACTTATGTTCTGCTGAATGCTGAATACAATAATGAAGAAAAACTATCGGAATTACTGAACAATTGGACAAAAGCGCCTAAGCAAATGGAACTGCTGCTCAGTTATCTTCATTTGGTCAAGACCGAAGGTGAAGTAACAAAAGCATCATTACTGAAAAAATCAGGTGCTTCGGATCCACAATTGAAAGGATTGGTTGATAAGAACATCCTCCGCATTGAAAAAAAGATCATTGATCGTATCCGGTATTTGCCAAAAAATGTGCAGGTAGATTTTGAACTGACAGAAGTTCAGCAAAAAGCATTTGAACAGGTAAAAAATGAATTGCAAGGCAAAACGGTTTGTTTATTGCACGGCATTACCTCCAGTGGCAAAACAAATATTTACATTAAACTCATCGAAGAATTTATTAAACAAGGCAAACAGGTCTTGTATATGTTGCCGGAGATAGCATTGACATCCCAGGTGATCCGGCGATTGCAGAAACATTTCGGGGGTTATATCGGCATCTATCATTCCAAATTCTCACAGAATGAGAGAGTGGAAATATGGAATAAAGTGAAATCAGGAGAGTTGAGGGTGATATTGGGAGCCAGATCCTCTGTTTTCCTTCCGTATCAAAATTTAGGTCTGATCGTTTGCGATGAAGAGCATGATGCTTCTTACAAACAACAGGAGCCTGCGCCGAGATATAATGGGAGGGATGCGGCTATTTATTTTGCTTCATTGTTCAATGCAAAAACATTGCTCGGCAGCGGCACACCTTCTGTTGAAAGTTATTACAATGCAACAACCGGTAAATATGGTTTAGTAGAATTGCAGCAACGTTACGGCGATCTGAAACTACCGCCGATCGGGTTTATTGATACAAGAAAGATCGTTCAAAAAGATAGATCAAAGATCATCTTATCTCCGCAATTGATAGAAGCGGTAAATGAAGTATTGGAAAGAAAAAAGCAGGTAATACTTTTTCAGAACCGCCGGGGCTATGCACCCTACCAGGTTTGCGGAGTATGCGGATGGATACCCCAGTGCAAATACTGCGATGTTTCTCTGACCTATCACAAGCTTAGCAATAAATTAGTATGTCATTATTGCGGAACAACTTACCCGCCGGTGCATAGTTGTGCGGCTTGCGGGAGTGATAAATTTATTCAAAGAAATTTTGGCACAGAAAAAATTGAAGAGCAATTGCAGGAAACATTTCCTGATGCAAAAGTTGCGAGGATGGATATTGATACAGTGAAAGGGAAGAATGCACATGATGTATTGATACAGCAGTTCGAGCAAAGACGCATTGATATATTGGTTGGTACACAAATGGTGGTAAAGGGTTTGGATTTTGATAATGTCGATCTTGTCGGCATACTCGATGCTGATGGTCTATTGCATTTTGCTGATTTTAGAGTGAATGAAAGGGCTTTTCAACTGATGGAACAGGTGAGTGGGAGAGCCGGACGAAAAGAAGAAACAGGAAAAGTATTGGTGCAAACCTCCAATCCCGGTCATCCATTATTGCAGGTTGTGCAGCAACATGATTTCAAAGCAATGTTCAATGAAGAACTGAAGAAGCGGAAAGAATTCTCCTATCCTCCCTTCTCAAGGATCATACATCTCACTTTCAAGCATAAGTTGAAAGAAGTGGTGGAAAGGGCAGCTTATTATTATACTGAAGCCTTGAAGTTAAAATATGGTCAATATATTGTTGGCCCCGCCGAACCGGTTATTGGCCGCATACGAAATCAATACCTGATCGAATTGCTATTGAAATTGCCAAGGGATACAAAGACGATCGTTCAATGTAAAAAATATCTGCTTGAGCAAATTGCTATTCTTCATCAAAATAAAAGTTTTCGCAGTGTAACGATCGTGGCGGATGTGGATGCGGTCTAAAAAATAATAAATAATAAATTTCTTTTATTCTCTATTTACCTGGAATGTTACAGGTTGCTTGCGAAATGCTTTTACTTTACGGCCATTATGTATTGCAGGTTCCCATTTTGGACCTTTGATGATTACTCTTGTAACTTCTTGCTCCATTCCGAATCCATGATTAGTGAGTGCCTTAAAATCAGAAAGATTCCCGGAGGTATCAACAATAAACTGGATAATAACTGTGTATGTACGGGGGCGAGCACCATTTACAGCAGGCACCTCAGCATTAAGATTATTTTCCAAATATTTTCTCCAACCAGCATTTCCGCCGGGGAAAGCCGCTTCTAAATCAACTTTTTGAAATATTGAATCGGCTGTAGATTGAATCGTTGTATCTTTTTGCGCTAACGTAACAGAACTAAGTGTTATCATTAGTAATAAGGAAAAAATTCTTTCATTTCTTATATTTTGGTTGATACAACTGTATATAAAAATCACCCGGCGCTTTAAAATGTGTAACAAAGCCATAGCCATGATCTTCGATCTCTCCTCTAAATACCACACCTTTTGACTTTAGCTCATCCACTGTTTCCTGTATATTCTCACAATAAAAAGAAATATCAGCAGTTCCTGATAAACCACCTTCTTCACCACTAGTATCAGCCGGATGAACTCCCATATCAGCTTCGGGCAGATCAAAGATAAGCCAGCCCTGCCCAATATCATTTGCCCTTAATCCCAGTTTGTCCCGTAAAAAAAATCGAAGGCCCTCAGCATCGGAACTGTAAAACATGGTATGTACTCCTGTTATCATGGTTTTATTTTAAGGGTTAAAATAAGGACATTTGCATTATGCAAATTCAGGAAAATATTTCATTCAGGCGGTATAATACATTTGGTATCGATGCCAAAGCAAGATATTTTTCTGTATTTAAAGATATTGACGAGCTGGAAGAACTCATCGGGCAAGGCACAAGGATCAAGATTCAGGGAACAAGATTAGTATTGGGAGGAGGAAGTAATATTCTTTTTACAAAGGATTATGACGGATTAGTATTAAAGAATGAAATAACCGGTATAGATGAATTGCACGAGGATAATGAATATGTATATGTAAAAGCAGGGGCGGGGGAGAACTGGCACCAGTTTGTCTTGTATTGTATCAGTCGTAATTGGGCAGGAGTAGAAAATCTCTCTTTGATACCGGGTAATGTCGGTGCTTCACCGATGCAGAATATCGGCGCTTATGGTGTGGAACTGCAGGAAGTTTTTTATAGTCTTGAAGCTTTTAGTTTACAGGAGAAGAAAGTTTTCTCATTCAGTCGTAATGATTGTGAGTTCGGTTACCGCAACAGTATTTTTAAAGAAAGATATAAGGATCAGTTTGTCATTACTTCGGTTATATTTCGGTTAAAAAAGAAGCCCGGGTTTCATACAAATTATGGAGCTATTAATGAAGAGCTGGAAAAAATGGGGGTGAAGGAATTAAGTATCCAGGCCATCTCACAGGCTGTAATAAATATCCGTTCATCAAAGCTGCCTGACCCCAAAGAGATCGGCAATGCCGGAAGTTTTTTTAAAAACCCTTCTGTTTCCAAAGATAGATTTGAAGAACTAAAAACAAAATTCCCGGCAATCGTTGGATATAATAATTCGGATGGAACGATCAAGCTGGCTGCTGGTTGGCTGATCGAACAATGCGGTTGGAAGGGCTATCGTAGTGGCGATGCAGGATGCCACGCAAAACAAGCATTAGTGTTGGTGAATTATGGCAATGCAACCGGGCAGCAGGTATATGATCTCAGTGAGAAGATATTATCAAGTGTGCAGGAAAAATTCGGAGTTCGCCTGGAACGAGAGGTCAATATCATTTAGCTTCTTTATGCTTCCTCATCAAACTCTTCTTCGGTATAATCTTTTGCACCCAAATTCATCATGCTGCCGATAAGATCCTTGAACTCGATCTTGCTTTCAAATATTTTTTTACTGATCAGTGAATAAGAAGAGAGGCCATGCAAAACAAATTCCATCAGTAAAGCTGACTGGGATTCATTGGCCTGTGCAAAATATTTTTTTACCAAAGCATGAAGGCCATCTACTTTGTACAGCAATAATATTTTGTCCTTATCAGATGTATTGAATGAAATGTTGAGATTGTTCCCTTTGTCAAACCATTGGGTAATAGAACGATAAGGGTTATCATCTTTTTGGTCTTCCTGTGAAAGTTTACCGGTGTTTCTTCTCTTTTTTAGTTGTTCTGGGTTAGGAAAATATTGAATGAACTGGGAGCGGATCGCTTTATCCACTAAATTCATAGCCACCTGGTAGGGACCTTCCTGTTCACCTTCATACACCAGTTCTACTTTTCCTGTGATGGAAGGAATGATGCCGGCCAAATCGCTGATCCAAACCTGTGTTTGTTGTTCATTGTTGATGATAGCCCTTCTTTCAGCCGAACTCACGGCGTTTTCGTAAGCAGAAATAGTAAGTCTGGCGCTAACGCCGCTTTTTTTATCAACCAGTTCACTGCTCCTTGCTTCAAATGCAACTTGTTCGATCAGCCTTTTTACAAGATCACTCACTTTTACTTTTGTTTTCTGGTCATCACTCAGTTCTGCTTCCTGCTCTGTTATCTCCAAAGCATTCTCCAGTGATTTTGGATAATGAGTGAGTATTTGACTTTCGATACGATCTTTTAATGGGGTGACGATAGAGCCACGATTGGTATAGTCTTCGGGATTGGCAGTAAATACAAATAAAATATCCAGTGGTAATCGTAATTTAAAACCTCTTATCTGCACATCACCTTCTTCCAGGATATTGAACAATGCCACTTGAATCCTTGCCTGCAGGTCGGGTAGTTCATTAATGACAAAGATGCCACGGTTACTTCTTGGAATGATGCCATAATGAATGACCCTTTCATCTGCAAAACTCAATTTTAAATTGGCAGCTTTGATCGGGTCAATATCTCCAATAAGATCGGCAACACTTACATCCGGTGTTGCCAGTTTCTCTCCGTATCGTTCACTGCGGTGTATCCAACGGATCGGTGTTTCATCACCATGCGTTGCAATTTCTTCTTTTGCAAATTTTGAAACAGGGTTGATCGGGTCGTCATTGATATCGCTGCCGGATATGCAGGGAATGTATTCATCCAGCAATTCGATCATCTGTCTTGCCATTCTTGTTTTGGCTTGTCCTCTTAATCCCAAAAAAAGAATATTGTGTTTGCTTAGCAAGGCTCTTTCCACATCAGGTATTACGGTATCTTCATAGCCAACGATTCCCGGGAAAGTTGTTTCCTGCTTCTGCAATTTTGCAATAAGGTTCTGCCGTATCTCTTCTTTGATGCTTTTGGGCTGGTAACCCGAAGCTTTCAGTTCACCGAGTGTAGTTATATTTTTTTTCATTGCCGGTAAGAGGGGAAGGCGATAAGCCTTCATTTTTAGTTATTCTCTGCAATATCTTCTGATACCTTCCTTTATTAAACCCGCATTAAAATTGATCAGGAAGCCCACATGTACATTTGTCATTTTAAGATGACTTAGGATTTGGGCTACCCATACTGGATTAACAGTGTCGATCGCTTTTAATTCGCAAATTATAAGCTTGTCAACAAATACATCCATTCTTAATCCTTCATCAAAAATCAATCCATCATATTGTACAGGCAAATAAACCTGACGTTCGAAAAAAATAGCCTTTTTTGCTAATTCATGACAAAAACAAATTTCATAAATCTTCTCAAGAAGTCCTGGTCCCAGCGCTTTATGAACTTTGAAAGCGCAATCCACGATCTCTTTACAAAGAAATTCCTCATGCCTGGTAAGTTTGTACATTCATCAGGATTGATAAGATAAAGTAATATCAACTAACTTTAAGTCTTATCGTTTTTTCACCTGACAAAAATGTTTTTTCCTATAAACAAAACTTTTCGCCTTACCGTCTTCCCGGCAATCAATATACAGTCTTCTTTTTTCCGGATTCAAAATCTTTAAAAATAAAGGCGCCTAATTTATCCAGCGAAGCAAAAAATGCTTTGCCATTATTCATCTCGGTAAATTCCTGTACGAAACGTTGTAAATACGGATCAGTAGCGATCATAAATGTGGTGATAGGTATTTTCAGTTTCTTGCATTGTGCAGCGAGGTTGATACAACGGTTCACCACCTTCCTGTCCAATCCAAAACTATTCTTATAATACCGTTTGCCGATCTTTAAACAAGTGGGCTTACCATCGGTGATCATGAATATCTGTTTGTTCGGATTTTTTCTTCTGCGAAGGATATCCATCGCCAGTTCCAATCCTGCCACTGTATTAGTATGATAAGGCCCCACCTGCAAATAAGGAAGATCTTTAACTTCAATAGGCCAGGCATCATTACCAAACACAACTATATCCAATGTGTCCTTTGCATATTTGGTTGTGATCAGTTCACTCAACGCCATCGCTACTTTTTTGGCAGGCGTTATCCTGTCCTCGCCATATAATATCATGGAATGAGAGATATCGATCATCAGTACAGTGGAGGTCTGCGCTTTAAAATCTGTTTCTCTTATGCTCAGGTCATCTTCCTGCATACTGAAACTTTCAATGCCATGATTGATCTGTGCATTACGGATGCTTTCTGTAAAATCAATTTGTTCCAGCATATCACCAAACTGGAATTGTCTTGTCTCCGGGTTGAGTTCATCACCCTGTCCGGGTTTAAAGCTGTGATGATCGCCCTGCTTTGTTTTTTTTAGTTTGCCAAAAATTTCTTCCAAACTTCTTCTTCGGATACCCTGTTCTGTTTTTGGAGTGATCTTTATTTGGCCCTGTTCATTATTTTCTGTGATATATCCTTTCTCTCTTAGCTCATCAATAAAATCACCCATACCATATTCATCATCGGTTAGCTGGTATTGCTTGTCGAGCTCACTCATCCATTGCATCGCTTCAGCCACGTCGCCGCTGGTGTAGGTGAGTAACTGCATAAAAATATCGAGCAGTTGTTCAAAACGGCTTTTGCCATCGCTGGTGGGGTCAAATTTTGCAAAATGAAAACCTCTCATCGAAATGTAATTTACGATAATTCTACGGTGGCGGGTTTGTCATCCTCCTTCGACAGGGCTATGGAGAATGAATTAACAACAACTTAAACCGTCACAAGTTCAAAAAAAATCCCGCCCGCCAACTGGCGGACGGGATCTATAGACTTTGTCAATCATTATCAGGGATTTTTGCCCGTATCTTTTTTGGTAGCGCCATCATTCGGCCGTGGCGGATTGATAACAGGCGTTTGCCCTTCACCTGTTTTAGGTATAACACCCGGGGCGTATTTTTTCTCTACCTCAAGCAATACTTCCAGTAGCAGGTCATTCACATACCACTCATCTTTCAGTCCTTCAAATTTTTTAGTGTTGGAAATTATGCCTGATCTTGTAACTGTAGGCTCTATGCCGCCATTCATATAGATATAATATGCTTTTTGTTGTTCCATGTCTTTGCGTAAAATTGTCCTGACCTTTTCCGCAACATCGTTTTTACCTGCTTTGTAACAAGCTTCCAGGTATATCATCGCTGTCTGGTTATGCTGGTTAATCCTGCTCACCATTGCATACGGAAGATTTTCAGTACTGATGCCCTGCTCTACTTTGTTCAGCAGTTTTTGTGCCTCTTCTATGCGGCCTTTATCAGCAAGGTTACCAGCCGCTTCTGCAAATGCGGATCTCATACTTAAAATATGACGCCTGTTCTCTTCATCAAAATATAGTCCCTTTTTATCAGCGCCTCCGAATTCAAATTTATTCAGCAGGTTATTGTACATCGTATCTGTATTGTTGTTCCTGATTGATCCGCCCATCCTCATGGCCCGCATTGTCTGGTCTGTTACCCAATTTCGCTGTGGTTCATCAAGTCCTACCGGCACTAAACGGTATGCAAGACCATCTTTGCGTAAATATTGGCCAAATCCAAGATCGCCATAAGGGTGCGTAAAGTAAATAGGGCGTCTCCACCCGTCTTTTGCAATAGACTCAATAATATTCAGGATGATAATTTCGTTGCGGTCAAGATAATTTTTGCTGTATTCACAATACATTTCACTTAGAATACTGTCGGTAGCATTCAGCCCTCCGTTCTTTCTTGTCAGCGCTGTATCCACAGATATTTTGTATCTTTTTACAGGTAAAGTTTCTGGTCCGCTATCTCGTCCTGTCTTTGGATCAGTAGTCTTTTTACCTATATAATCAATGATCTCATGGATGGGGTAATAAAGGGTTTCATTTACCCCCGGGTTTTTCTGATAATAGATCCTGGCCCGGTTGTCACCTTCTATTTGTTCCGGTGTCAGTATTACATTCAATGAATCTGATTTGTTGACTGCATAACGGAGTTGATTGATATACCAGTCAATCCCCAGCAAACTATTATTGATGATGCGGATATCTGGACGAATGCCTTCCACTTCCTGTGCATACCACAGCGGGTAAGTGTCATTATCACCAAAAGTGAAAATGATAGCATTGGGTGCACAGCTTTCCAAATAGTCTTTGGCAATATCAGGCGCTGTTGTTTTACGGCTACGGTCATGATCATCCCATTCCTGTTGTGCCATCAGCAGCGGAACTAACATACAAACCACGGCGGTGGAAATATTCAGCATTCTTGCATTTTGCCCGCCTGAGGAGAGCATCCTGACAAGATAGGTAATCGCAGCAGTTACTGCAGCGTACAGAACTGTTGCAAAAATTGACACCAGTAAACCATCGCCGGCCTCTTCGCTGGCGCAACTCATAAATGTTATAAGGAATGTGAGACCTGCACCAAATAATAATGTATTCTGGAAGGTCATCTTGTCTGCTTTTTCCCTTGCGAGTCTTACAAATGCTACTACCGCAAGGCCTATCCATAATGCAAAAACATAAAATGAACTAACGTAAGCATAGTCTCTTTCACGGGGCTGGCTGCCGGGCTGATTCAGATAGATCACCACAGCTATACCTGTCATGAAGAAGAGCAGGAAGTTCACCACCCAATCTTTTTTATTTCTCAGGAATTGATAAACACAGCCAACAATACCCAGGATAAACGGCAGCATGTAAAGTTTGTTCTTTGCTTTATTGTTTTTGAGGCTTTCAGGAAGTTTGGACTGATCTCCGAGTCGTTGATTATCTATAAAAGAAATACCCGATATCCAATTCCCATCTCTTTTGTTACTGAAGCCCTGTATATCATTTTGCTTACCGGCGAAATTCCACATAAAATATCGCCAGTACATAAAGCCCATTTGATAGGTAATGAACCATTCGAAATTATCGGCATAGGAAGGAGCTTCATATCTTCCTTGCTCATCCTGGGCCAGGCCCAGCCATTCGGCATATGCTTGCGCATGGCCCTGGTCATTGCTCGCATCCCATATCCGCGGAAAGACCTGCATGTCGGATTTTTCATACAGCGGCTTCATGTCACGGCCAGTTGGTATATACTTGTCTTTTCCTTTTATATACCTCATCGCTCCTTCTTTCATATCTACTTTCCGGTCACCATCATCATCTCTGTAGTTGGCAGCAAAATGAGGTCCGTACAGGAGCGGGGCATCACCATACTGCTCACGGCTCAGGTAATAAACAAGGTTGATAGGATTGTCAACATTGTTCATGTCAACAGCAGGATTAGAATTGGAACGGATGAGGGATGTGAAATACATAAAATATCCCAGCATCATGAATGCGTAGCACCACAGTGATAGTTTGATGACCCGTAAAGCAGAAGGCTTCATAAAATAACCGGCAGCGGTTGCTGCAGCAAGTATCAGCAAAAGCCTTAGGAATTTAAGGCCATCGCCGGGAACGATAACAAATGGTAAAGCTGTAAGGAAAAGGAACAAGCTAAACCAACTGATCAGTTTTACAGGAGTGATATTTTTCTCAGTGAAACGCAAGGCCCATGCAATAAGCGCAGCAAGAGCAATAAAATAAAGCGCAAAGCCGGTAAAAAAGGGCATGCCTATTTTATTGGTAAAGAAAATATCAAAATAACCTGCTGCTTTCATTGAATACTGGATGACACCTACCTGAACGAGGCCAGTTATTAAACAGCCAAGAATGAATGCAACAATGGCTCCTTTGGTAGAAGCCTGGTAACGGCGATAATAATAGATCATCACGATAGCCGGTATAGTAAGCAGGTTCAAAAGGTGTACACCGATAGACAGACCCATCATAAAAAATAAAACAACGATCCAGCGATCGCTTCTTGCTCTTGCAAAAGGATCATTGCCTGCTTTTTCATCGGAATGTTCCCATTTCAGCATCAGCCAGAATACCAATGCTGTAAAGAATGATGATAAAGCATATACCTCACCTTCACCGGCACTGAACCAGAATGAATCGCTGAATGTATAAGCTAATCCACCCACCACACCGGCCGCCATAACAGTGAATTTTTGACTGCTGCTTAATTCTTCACCAACACTCACAAACATTTTGCGGGCAAAATGTGTAATACTCCAGAAAAGAAAAAGAATAGTAGCCGCACTTGCCAATGCACTCATAGTGTTTACAGCATTGGCAGCCGTGTGTCCGTTATCGCCAAACAGGATAACAAAGAATCTGCCGAGTAGGGTAAACATTGGTGCACCCGGAGGGTGGGGCAACTGCAAATGATACGCACAGGAAACAAACTCGCCGCAATCCCACAGGGATCCTCTTGCTTCACGGGTAAGAAAATAAGTAAGGAAGGCAATGAAGAAGACTCCCCATCCGGTAATGTTATTCACTTTTCTGAAGTTCATAAAGGGTTGATTTTGAGAGATAGCAAAAATAGGGTTTTGGAGGGTTTAAAAAGTTTAAGGGGGTTTAAAAGGTTTCAAAAGTTTTACGGGAGGTCAGACCCCTAATTTCTTAAGCCTTTTGAAATTTTTAAACCTTTGAAACTATTCAAAGTACACTCGTATTGTCTGGTACGACAACTGCCCCTGCCTGATCTTTTCCGAGAAACTTTTGAGACCGAAAAGACCGGCAGCATTCCCTTTATTGATAGCAATTTCAAGATAACCTGCGCTGTTAAAGAGTGCCAGCTTTTCGCCTTCTGCTACATCTGCATAGCTTTCACTGATGCGGTCAATGGCTTCATCTCTTTTGAATACGATACGAAAACTCCGGCCTTTTCGCTGTTCTTCAAATTGTTCCCGGGTAATGTTGACGATCACATTTTCAAAATTGTCTATAAAAATGATCTGTCCTTCTATAGAATTTCCGTCGAGTGTTGGCCGCAAATGTCTTTTCTCTAAATACTTTACATCTGGTATGCCGATATTTTTTATTGATTCACCATTTACGAGCTGATTGATCGTATGCCCCATTACTGAAGCAATAAAAGTTGTGTTCTTTATCGCTGTTTTTTCCAGTGGTATCCCGATCACTATCTCCGGTGTTTCTTCCAGTATCATTGTTAGTAAACCATTGTCAGCGCAAATAAGGTATTGGTTGTTGTGAAAAGCAAGTAATAGTTGTTCAGGTTTTTTTTCAAACAGGTTTACCAAAATAAGATGATAAGTATAGTCGGGAAAATTCTTTACTGCATTGCGGCATACATAAGCCGCCTGGGGATAATTGTAGGGAGGAATGTTGTGAGAGATATCAATGATCTGGAACTCGGGATTGGCCTGTAATAGCTGTGCTTTTACAGCTCCCACTAAATAATCAGGGCTGCCAATATCGGATGTCAGAGTTAGTAAAGGCATACGCAAAATGAAGAATAAGAAATAAGTAATAAAAAATGAAAAAGTTGAAGTTCCGGTACTTTTTTATTTTTCATTTTGATTCCTTATTTTTTATTTATTTAACCAGCTTTCCTTTCTTAAAGAAAAATTTGTAAGTGAATTTATCAGCCAATTTTGGAAAAAATTTTTGCATGAAGACAGTACGTTTACCGGTAAATGTAAGCACCAGTGTTCTTTTCTTTTTCCGCACTGCTTTTAGGATATGCCTGGCACATTCTTCTGCACTCATCATTTTCCCTTCATCCATTGGTGTGCTGCCATGTGATGATCCATCTTTATTCAATGCTGCATTGCGGATATTGGAAGTTGTAAAGCCGGGACAAACCCACATGACATGCACACCATCAGCCATCAACTCTGTTTTAATGGCTTCCAGCCATCCCTGCATGGCAAACTTGCTGGCAGAATAACCACTTCTCCCGGGCAGGCCACGATAACCGGCAATGGATGATACACCAACAATGGTCCCCTTTCTTTCAATGATAGAATCCAATGCATATTTGGTGCAATAGACTACACCATAAAAATTAATGTCCATTACTTTATGGATCACGTCTGTATCAGCTTCTTTCAATAAAGCCCGCATGGAAACACCTGCATTATTAATTAGTATATCAATGCCACCAAAAACTTTGATAGTAGTTTCCATAAAACGACGACAATCATTCTCACTGCTTACATCAGTTACCATGGTATGAAGATGAGCAGAGGGATGTTCGGCCTGCAGGCGATAGATCTTATCATGATTGCGGCCACAGGTAGCTACTTTGGCGCCCCGGCTGATCAGTTCATCTACTAGTGCTTTACCAATTCCTTCTGTACCACCGGTCACTACTACTACCTTATCTTTAAAATAATCAGGCATAAGTATGTTGCTTGTAGTACAAACCTACTTAAAATCAGGCAACAGAAGAGAACAGCCCCTGGAGTTTAGAGCAGGGATCGAAAACCTTTGGGCTTACATTCCTTTGTTTGGGAAGGCGCATCCTCCACTTTGACCAGCTTGTAAAAGATAGAGTCTTTGGAAAAGGAAATAAGGAATTCATGTCCAATATAGCTTCCACGGTATTCGTACAAGTAGATCCTGTCTGCTTCTTCGAGAAAAACGCCATTGATCGTTTTTTCTTCTTCATCATAGCTAAAAGTGATCACTTGTTGCTGTTCCGGAAATGACTTTTTTACATAATCGGTGTAATAGTTGGGAGTACCAGGCATACTTCAGGGTTTAATAAAGTAGAGACCACTAGTGGGGTGATCAGGGGAATATTGTTTCTGTAAAAGTGGTTAGAATTATCAGCCAGAATCGGGCCAAGCAGGCGGATCGAATTGTCAAACTTCATGGAAAATATTCACATAGGAAAAACCAATCAGGTAATGCGAAGGCTTATCGGGAATCAAATAAAAAAAGACTCTGAATTCATCAGCGTCTTTTGTGATCCCGCTGGGATGCAGACGCTCCGGTCTGCATGCAGACACGTTTTGCGTCGTCTGCACTCGAATGCCGACGCTTTGGTCGGCACCGAGACCGGCTTCGCCGCGTCTCGGCCCAGGGTTATCCATACTTTTCGATGAATTGTAATAATTTGATGCGATTGAGATTTTTTAATTTCTTTTCAAGAATCATTGCTTCAGAGCGATTTTCCTTTTGTATAAGACATTTCAAAACCCATGGCCTATAAGGCGACGTTGATTTTTCAAATCCACTGTTGTGACGCTCTAACCTGCCAGTAAAGTCGTTGGTTTGTCCGATATAAAATTTATCGGATTCGCTGCTATAAATGATATAAACGAAAAAAGGCATAAAAAAAAGACTCTGAATTCATCAGAGTCTTTTGTGATCCCGCTGGGACTCGAACCCAGGGCCCCAACATTAAAAGTGTTGTGCTCTACCAACTGAGCTACGAGATCAACCTTCCTTTTTAGGGATTGCAAAAATACGGTTCAAGAGACTTTATGCCAAAACTTTTTACTTTAATTGTCAACATGTTTTTGAACTCCGGTCAGGAAAGTTCTTCGTTCATCTTCTGCATGACATTCTTTTTGATCATGGTTTGTGCAAGTTTAATCATATTCATAAAAGCTTTTGCACCTGAAATGCCATGACCAATAATGACAGGTTTGGATACACCTAACACCGGCGTACCTCCATAATTCTCGAAATTGAATCGTTCAAAGAACTCATCCTTTATCTTTTTTGCTTGACCGATCTCGAATAAAGATTCAGCCATTTTCAATATCACATTGCCGGTAAAACCTTCGCAAACCATTACATCGGCTTTGCCGGTCAATACATCCCTGCCTTCAATGTTGCCGATAAAATTGATGTGTTTGTTCTCTTTCAGCAATGGATAAGCTGCTTGTGCCAGTATATTACCTTTTCCTTCTTCTTCACCTACATTGATCAATCCTACTTTGGGATTTTCAATTTCCAATATGAGTTGTGCATATACTGAACCCATGATGGCAAACTGGTTCAGTTGTTCTGGTTTGCAATCAGCATTCAGCCCAACATCTAATAAAAGACCGGTGCCCCCGTCTGCTTTTGGAACAATGGTGGATATAGCAGGTCGTATCACCCCTTCCAGCACTTTGATGCTGAATAATGCTCCCACAAGCATAGCTCCTGTATTGCCGGCGCTGATGAACGCATCCATTTTTCCTGAAGCCAGTAAGTGAAAACCGATAGCAATCGAAGACTGTTGTTTTTCTTTCAGTGCTTTGGTTGGATGTTCATGCATATCAATCACCTGTTCAGCATGAACAACCTGAACATAGGCGGAAGCAAGCTCATGTTCATCCAGTAACTTTTCTATTGCAGTTTTATCACCAATAAGCACCAGGCTTGAAGGAATAGAATGACTTGCCAGATATTGCTGAACACCTTTTACAGCTTCCAGCGGGGCATAATCGCCACCCATCATGTCAATACCAATCGTCATTTAGCTACAAGATATAAATTCCAAAATAACAAATTCCAAATCCCAATGATAACGATTTGCTACCACGTTTGGAATTTGGAATTTCGGACTTGTGATTTAATCCTTTACTTCTTAACAGGCGACTTTTCAGCTACTACTTTGCCTTTGTAGTAAAGTTTTCCTTCACTTACATGTGCCCTATGGCGAACATGTGTTTCACCTGTTGCACTGTCTGTTGTTAATGTAGAGGCGGCAGCTTTATAATGCGTTCTGCGTTTTGCACTTCTTTGCTGGCTGTGCCTGCGTTTCGGATTTGGCATCGTTCAAATATTAAGAGTTTATTCTAAGTCTTTAAATTTTTCCAATCCTTTCCAGATCGGGTTTTGTTTATTTTCTTTTTCTTCCGGTTCCATTTTTTTCAGCACATCCATAGCTGAAAAATTACAATGAGGGCCATCCATTTTTTCATATTCACAGGCTTTCTGCATCGGCAGGCTCAGGTTGATGAATTCATAGATCCAGTTGGCAACATCAAAATGGCTTTCGCCCTGTGCGATGTAATACATATCCGGATCATCTTCCTGCTCATTCATCAGCTCTGGTTCTTCCACCATTTTAACTGTGATAGTGAATTCATCCCACAGTTCTAATGGAAGGCTGCTGTTGCAACGATCGCAGGTTACCTGTAATGTGCCGCCGATCTCAAACCTGAGCTGCATAAAACTGCTTTTTTTATCAAGCAGCAGCTTCACATTGGCCTGGCAGTTACGAAAGTCCTGCTGTTGGAAAGCCTCAAAGAACTTATCATCAATTTTATAATTGAACTCATGAACTCCCGGTTTTAGTCCAATAAAAGCTATCTCAAACTCCCGGCGACGACTCATAGCTCAATTTTTAAAAGAGTGTGCAAAGGTAAGGTAAGAGAGTGAATTGGTAATTAGTATTTTGCATTTTTTTTACCCTTTTCTTATTACTTTTATCCCTTTCCCTAATCCCTAATTGCTAATTACTTGCAACAATTTTTTGCCCGATTATTTGCCCGATTAATGAAGAGTTGGAGCTGGGTCTTACTCATCCTTCTGACTATTCTCATTAAATGGGCGTCCTGGTACCCGGACTGGGTTGAAAAAAATTACAGCCAGGGCATTTATCCGCTGATCTCTAAAATACAACGATTCCTGTTTGGCTGGATACCTTTTAGCGTAGGGGATCTTTTTTATGCATTTCTGATTTTACTGATCATTTACAAAACGATCAGCTTTGTCAAAGCGATCATCAAGCGCCGTTTTACCCGCAAATATTTTGTCGGAGGATTGCAGCAAGTCATTTTTATTCTCTTATTCATGTATGTATTTTTTAATCTTTTGTGGGGATTGAATTATAACCGCCGGGGTATTGCTCATCAATTGAAATTGGATGTGAAGCAATACACACTTGCCGATCTCGATACATTGACCACTGTCATTCAGCAGCGGGTCAATTACTATGCACAGTTTGTAACAGAAGCACAGCGGGATTCATTTAATAAAAAGAGAATTCTTTTTCGCAGCGCTAATGAGGCATATAAAGAATTAGGTAAAAAATATTCTTTCCTCAAATACAAAGTGAGATCTGTTAAGCCCTCCATCTATAGTTACCTGGGAAATTATCTTGGCTTCCAGGGTTATTATAATCCATTCTCCGGCGAAGGACAGGTGAATACAACCATACCACATGTACTCGAACCATTTGTGACCACACATGAGATAGCACACCAGTTAGGTTATGCCAAAGAAAACGAAGCAAACTTTGTAGGATTTTTAGCTTGCCGTTCTTATGAGTCCAATGCATTTCGCTATTCTGTTTATTTTGATATGTATAACTATGCTGTGACTGAAGTTGGCCGCAGGGATACGATGCTTGCCCTGGCATTCAAACAAAAACGACATCCGCAATTGGTGAAAGATGTAGAAGAGTACAGGGCTTTTTTCAAACGGTATAAAAATGTTCTGCAGGATATCATCATGAGTGGCTACGGAGAATTTCTAAAAGCTAATAACCAACCGGCAGGCAAAAGAAGTTATAATGAAGTAGTGGCCTGGCTCATCGCTTATTATAAGAAGTTTGGGGTAGATGCATTGTGAACAAAATGAATGTTGTTGTTGTTATAAGTGCATGAATAAAACCATAAAGCTGATCATTGCTGTAGCTGTTCCTCTTATTATTGGATTTACCAGCGGTTTTTTTACTGAAACGGGTGAGGCTAGTTGGTATCAATCAATAAATAAACCTTCGTGGAATCCGCCAAACTGGATTTTTGCCCCTGTATGGACCACCTTATATGTTTTGATGGGAATAGCTTTATTCCTGGTTTGGAACAGTAATGTAAATACTCGTTATAAGCGAACAGCTATTATTCTTTTTTCTATCCAGCTTTTATTGAATTTTTTCTGGTCTTTGATCTTTTTTAATCAACAACAACCCGGCTGGGCCCTCGTAGAAATAATAACCTTATGGATTTTTATCCTGCTTACAATTTTTGCTTTTGCAAAGCTCAGTAAAACGGCAGCATGGTTGCTGGTGCCCTACATCAGTTGGGTTTCTTTTGCGGCAATCCTTAATTATACACTCTGGAAATTGAACAGCTGATCTAGAATTTATTTTTCCACATCATACTCTCCACCGGCTTATCAGGTTGATTACTGTATTTGGAGTTTTTCTTTTTATCATAAGAGATCTCGATCTCGCCTTCCACAGGAAAATAGATAAGCTGGCCGATCGGCATTCCCTTGTAAACTTTCACCGGCTGCTTGACAGAAATTTCCAAAGTCCAGTTGCCGCAAAAACCAACATCACCTTTACCGGCAGTAGCATGAATATCTATACCCAAACGACCGGTTGATGATTTACCTTCCAGGAAAGGAACATGGGCATGAGTTTCGGTGTATTCCAATGTTACACCGAGATAAAAGATATGTGGATATAGAACAAATCCTTCATCGGGTATCTCGAAATGTTCTATCGTATTGTGTTTTTTAGCATCAAGGATGTGCTCTTTATAAGTGGCCAGTGTTTTCCCCAAATGAACATCATACGAATTGCTGCCCAGGCATTCCCTGTCGTAAGGAACGATCTTAATGGTGGCTTTTTCTATTTCTTCCAGTATTCTTGTGTCAGATAAAATCATTATTGATTATTAATTACTGATTATTGTTTGATTGGCGCCCCCTGAGCTTTCAGGGCATAGCTTATCTTCGTTTAAGACGTTGCAATAATAAATCTAAAATCTACAATCTAAAATCAAAAATTCCTCTTGTGCCGATTTTTTTTCAACATCAAATCAACGAAAACACCCGGCTGGGAGTGTGGAAGATCGAAGAAACGGATGAGTTTTTCAAAGGCAATGTGCCGCAGCACCGGGATGTGACACATCCGCACAAGCGCTTGCAACACCTGGCCGGAAGATTTTTGTTGCAATTTCTTTTTCCTGATTTTCCTTATGAACTGATACAAATTGCTGATACCCGCAAACCATTTTTGCCGGACGAGCAATATCATTTTTCTATTTCTCATTGCGGGGATTATGCAGCGGCGATCGTTAGCCGGACAAGCAGGGTAGGAGTGGATATTGAGATCCCGGTTGAAAAGATCGGTAAAGTGATGCATAAATTCCTCAGTGCAAAAGAACATGGGATATTTAAACTCCTGCCGGGTGTCAGCAATGATTCTGCTATGAATATTTTCCAGGAACCAACGTTGTTGTGGTCGGCCAAAGAAGCCGTATTTAAATGGTATGCTGAAGGCGGTGTTGATTTTCGCAGGGAGATCCGGTTGCTGAACCGGGATGAAGCTACTGAAACCATTGCTTGTTTATTTTCCAAGAATGGAACAGAATTAACTATTCATTACAGGAAGTTTGAGCAGTTGGTGCTGGCCTGGGTGATGAGTTGAAGGAATTAATGCTTTTATTTGCAAAAAAGTATTGCATGAAAAATTATATCCTGTCCTCTTTGGTTATTCTTACAGTAATGGTAGGTTGCGGCCCTAAAATTTATACATCATCTGAATTTGATACGGCGCTGGCAAAGCATAAAACAGTAGCTATATTGCCTGCTGATGTGTCCACCAGGTTAAGACCAAACGAATCAAAGAAAGTGACAGCTGAACAACTGGCGTCAATGAATGAAAAGACCGGCTTTGCTATACAGGATAAAATGTACAGCTGGTTCTTGCGCCGTTCTGAGAAGTTTGAATATACGGTCACTTTCCAGGATGTAACAAAGACCAATGCAACGCTGAAGAAGGCGGGAATAAGTTATGATGACCTTGCATCGAAAGACAGGACAGAACTTGCCGCTTTGTTGGGCGTTGATGCAATTCTTCAAAACAGGACCAGCCTGGATAAGCCGATGTCTGATGGTGCAGCTGTTGCTGTAGGAGTGATATTCGGTGTGTGGGGCAATACCAATTCTGCGCAAACAACGATCAATATTCATGATGGCAGATCAGGCGACCTGTTATGGAAATATGATTACCAGGCTTCCGGTTCTATTGGTTCTTCGGCCGACAACCTGGTGAATGCATTGATGAGAAATGCTTCTAAGAAATTTCCTTATAGTGCAAAATAATTAATGGAGAGGTCCGGGTTGGAGAATAATTAACCCGGTTTATTCTTCTTCAGTATTATTTTCCAGCAGGTTCAGGTCAATAGAATTTTTACCAGCAATACCTTCAATTGATCCTATGATATGGTCTGAATTTAATAAGGCTTTATCAAGTTGTTTCTCCCTATTTTTCCAAAGTTTTTCCATAGCCCTTCTTTCATCTTCGATAGATTGTTTCATATTTTTAAACACTTCTCGTACTGCTCTCCATTGAGAAGCAAATTCACTACTTGTCATGTAATCATATAACATTTGAACTTTGTCACCTTTTCCTTCTTGAGATTTAATTGCGGCAGAAGTTTTAATAATTCCTTCTCTTAAAGATGCAGCAAGGATTTTTGCGATTCTAAAACTACATATCCAAATTTCGTCCTTAAATTCAAACTCGTCTTCCATCTTATCAGGCAAGGCTTGTGAAATCAGAACAGCTATATCTGCTCCACTGTTTATCTTATCTTGTTTAAGTTTCTCAATCCAATCTTTGCTCCAATTAGCAGTTCTTTTGCTTTCAAAAAGAATTTTGCCACAATCAACACCAAACTTATTTCTGACATGAAGTAAGCAGTCGGCTCCTTTTTTCCCTTTTGGAACTTCACCTACTAAATCATAAGGAAAAGTATTTTGTAAGATTTCTTCAAGCAAAAGCTCTTGAGCCTCGCCTTGCAATTGCATTGACCCTTGCTCATTTTTTCTTTTTAAATCATCTATTAGCTTGCTTTGTTGATCCTGCTTAATCTCCCATTCCTTTTTTTCAAGTGCAAATCCTTCTCTTTCGTTTTTCAAAGCATCTTCGATGATTTTAGATGAATTTTCTAATAAGTATTTTTTCTTTTCAGTCTCAGCATTTCTTTTTATCTCTTCCAACTGGTTTTGGAGCCTTAAATTTTCTAGTTCTTTTTCCTTAAGTCGTTTATTTTCTATTTCAGCGTTGTTTGCTTTTTCTTCGAGAGCCTTTATGTAAGTTTCATTTTCTTTAATAAGGTTCTTTTTTTCTTCTTCGTGGATTTTTATCTTTTCTTGAGCTATTTTTTGTTGAAACAGTTCATTCTCTTTTTTCTTCTTTTCTTCGAATTCTTTTTTATCCTCAGAAAGCTTCTTTTTCTCTTCTATTACTGATTCTAATGATTGATTTAATTTTTCCTGATTTTCTTTTTCTAATTTTCCTTGGATTTCAGAATACAGGACCTCCTCGATATCAAACTCATTGGTACATCGCGGGCATTTAATAGTAGTGGGCATATTCGCTCAGGTTTGTTTCAAATCTACAAATAAAAAAAGCGACCCAATTACTGAATCGCTTCTTGTGCCCCGGAACGGAGTTGAACCGTTACGACCGTTGCGGGTCACAGGATTTTAAGTCCTGCGTGTCTACCAATTCCACCACCAGGGCAGCCAACAAAAAATCCTCCGCCTGGTGGCAAGAGGACCTTTGGAGCGGAAGACCGGGCTCGAACCGGCCACCCCGACCTTGGCAAGGTCGTGCTCTACCAAATGAGCTACTTCCGCTTAGGGTATCGGAACACTGTTCCGATATTATTTTACCGGAACGGAGTTCCGGTTTCCAAAGAACTAAAAGGGACGCAAAAATAGGGCATCAGCCCTTTTTAAAAAAATTTGAAATGGCTTATTTGCTGTCGTACTTGGGTGTGTACAAAGTACTATTCGGCACCTTTGGATTGGGCTTGTCATAGCGTTTGGTGTACAGCATATAACATCCCCCTAAAACAAAAGCTACGACGCATGCTACCTGCAGGTAAAACAAGAAACCGGATGAAGAAACCCAGTTATGAGTAAAGTCCTTGTCCTGAATTTTTTTAAGTTCCTGCTGGTATTCATGTTGATTGCTCATAATGCAATTTTGTGATGCAAAAATAGGGGATTGGTTCTAAAAAAGCTAACAGCTAAAAGCTATTAGCCAGCAGCTTTTTTATTATCCACAATTTCAGCAAACTTCTTCTTCTTCTTTATAAAATGCTGCCATACCATGTTTTTCTTTAGATAACCTGAGAGTTCGCCGTTCTTTGATGCAGGAAAAATGCTTTTCTTTTTATAGAATAACCACCATTTGATAAAAGCAAGCTGTGCCCGGAGGATGGCAATGAAATAACCCCCGTCACCAGTCAATAATCCTTTCCAGGCAGAGATGCCATCAAGAAAATTCCTGACAGGCATTATCCATATTTTTTTACTGAAAGGAAGATTTTTGGAAAGCATGATCCGGTTATTCCTGAAATTGAGATAGGTCTTCAGTGAATTGCCTTTGGGCAATGTGCCGCCGCCGATATGATAAACAACAGCGGAAGGGCAGGAATATATTTTATGACCCGCTAATTGTATCCTCCAGCACAGATCAATTTCTTCCTGGTGCGCAAAAAAGTATTCATCAAAACCTTTCATGGCATGAAAGATTCCGGAGCGGATGAATAATGAAGCCCCACTGGCCCAGAAGATCGGTTCGGATTGATCATATTGTCCCTGATCTTCTTCGCATATATCAAACACTCTTCCTTTTGCAAATGGGTAACCATATTTGTCCAGCCAGCCACCGGCAGCGCCGGCATATTCAAACATTTTTTTATTGTTGAAGGAAAGGATCTTTGGCTGACAAGCTGCAATGGTTTTATTTTTTTCAAGCAGATCAACCTGTGGCTGCAGCCAACCGGGTGTTACTTCCACATCGGAATTGAGCAGTACATAATAATCCGAATCAACTTGTTTCAATGCTTCATTATATCCTTTGGCAAAACCAAGATTCTCTGAAAAGCGAATGAGTTTGATGGAGGGATAATTTGTTTGCAGGTAGCTGACAGAATCGTCTGATGATCCATTATCTGCTACGACCACTTCAAAACTGGAATATTGAGTTGCTAATAATACAGGTAAGAACTGTTGCAGGTATTTTTTACCATTCCAGTTAAGTATTACAATAGAAACTTTGGGCTCAGCACTCAATGTGTTGTAAATATTTATTCAAAAATAAGGTAAGCCGGTGTATCATTGCTAAATTCGAAACATGTTTAGGCAGATCATTAACTGGAAAACAGGATTGGCGCTGGTTGCGATATTGATCGTTATCGGGACGATCTTTTATTCCCAGTATCTCGCCAGGAAGATCGCAAAAGATGAAAGGCAAAAAGTGGAAGAATGGGCTTTATCTATGAAATCAGTTCTTACAGCCGGTGAAAATACAGATATATCGCTTGCTTCATTCATTATAAAAGAGAACACAGCGATACCTATCATTTGGACAAATGAAAAAGATAGCATAATTGAAACCCGGAACCTCGATTCTGCTAAAGCTGAGACCAGTGAATCGTACAGGCAAAAAAAATTAAAACAGTTCAAATCGCTGCATACACCTATTGAGTGGACAGACCCGAACGATTCTACCCGCATCAATCGGTATTATTACGGCGAATCAAAATTGCTGAATGAAGTAAGGTATTATCCTATTGTACAGCTGTGTATTGTTGCTCTTTTTATCACGATAACAATTTTTTCTATAAGAAGCAGTTATCGCTCCACGCAGAACCAGGTGTGGGCCGGTATGGCAAAAGAAACAGCTCATCAATTAGGAACTCCTGTATCATCGCTGGAAGGTTGGGTGGAAATGCTGAAAGAAAGTTCCGGCAATGAAAAAATTGTGCATGAATTGGAAAAGGATGTTGATCGTTTACGATTAGTATCCGATCGCTTTGGAAAGATCGGCAGCACTCCGCAATTAGAAGATGTTGACCTGGTAAAACAGATCAACAGTATGGTTGATTACATGAGAAAGAGAGCTACGGGTAAGATCAGTTTCCCGGTCAATTCGCATGGTCAGTCATCAATAATTGGGCGGGTATCGCCGCCTTTGTTCGACTGGGTCATTGAAAACCTTCTAAAAAATGCACTGGATGCGATGGAAGGGAAAGGTAGTATTGTTACGGATATTCTTGATGAAGGCAAAGTAATTCATATTGATATCACCGATACCGGGAAAGGAATTGCCCGGCAAAATATTCCGATGGTCTTCAAACCCGGGTTTACTACTAAAAAAAGAGGCTGGGGACTTGGACTAAGTCTTTCCAAACGGATCATTGAACAATATCACCGGGGCGAGATTTTTGTAAAGCATTCCGAATTCGGGAAAGGAACTACCTTCAGAATTGTATTGAAAAAATAAAAAGCCTTTCAATTATTGAAAGGCTTTTGTGCCCGAGACTGGATTCGAACCAGCACACCCTTTCGGGCGCCACCACCTCAAAGTGGTGCGTCTACCAATTTCGCCACCCGGGCTTTGAGGAGTGCAAATATAGCTGATAAGTTGAAATCTGATTATTGACCAAACGTATAATTGAATTTGATCCTCCCTGTCATTTCCTGGTTGGGATTAAAAAGAGCCTCTGCAGTTTTGAGCCCCTTATCATTATATACATATCGCCATGTTATGTACCTGACAAAATAAGCCTTTCCCCGGATGCCCATGCCTACATTATCTTTCAGGCTGCTTGATACTATTTGTATCACCCTGCCGGCATCATCATAGGTGATGATATTATCAGGAACCAGTTTTTTCACCTTTTCATCATAGCGTACGATGTCTGTGATCCTTCCTTCATCATCAAAATAATAATAAAGATGATCGGATTCTTTTCCTTTTTTGTAACTGATCTCCTCGCCGGGATTCCCATTTTCATCGGGAATAAAACGAACTTCAAGGCTGTCACTACTATTTACAATGCGCCACATTTTTTCCGGTTTACCATCTTTATTATAAAACCACCTGTGTATTTCCAGCTGGTTGATCTCACTTTCAGGATCCTTAACGCTGTTTTGAACCGTAATGATCTTCCCGGCATTATCATATTCATAAGTGGTGGTGTTTTGAACGCCTAATGAAGAGTCAATAATGCTGATAACATGGCCCAGTTCATCAAAGCGGCTATAACTAACAGTGCGGTTAAAGTTGGCAACTGTTACTATTCTTAAAGCTTTTCCATTTTCCTTTACTTCCTGTACTTCGCTGAAATCGGTGGCTTTGGAACCCTGCGGTGTATAACCATCAGCCGATACTGTCTTTACCTTGTTGGTCAAATAAGTTTGCATCTTGCGGTTCGTTTCCATGGTGCCAACAATCTCATTGTAATAATATTGGGCATGCAGGGAAAAGGAGGATACAAAAAATGCGGTCAGTAAAAGGAATTTCATGCTGGTGAAAGGGCTTTAATTATTCAAAGTTACCTGAATTGACGTGTAACGGAAAAGAAAGGCTGTCTTGTATTTTTTTGTACTTATTTTTAAGAAAATTTTTTTCTCTTGTCCCATATCCCCCAGCGAAAAGAAAAGGATTGCCTGAATTGCGGCAGTATTGTGCAGGGGAAATATTGCCATGTCTGTGGACAGGAGAATGTAGTGCCAAAAGAAACATTCTGGCACATGGTCACTCATTTCTTTTACGACATTACCCATTTCGACAGCAGTTTTTTTACCACAATAAAAGACCTTCTTTTTAAGCCCGGCTTTTTATCCAAAGAGTATATGAAAGGCCGACGGGTCAGTTACCTGCACCCGATACGGATGTATGTGTTTACATCTGCTATCTTTTTCCTGCTGTTCTTTAGCTTCTTTGGTAGCCCTAAGGTCATAGTTCCTGCTGAGAAATTATTGTCAGTACAAGAAAGAGCCACTTACATTAGAGTATTGAAAGAGGAACTCACAAAAGACAGTACTCATGCTGAATTTAAGGGTCTGCTATTACTTGCCCGGGATACTTCTTCTAAACTAACCAACCTGGATATGAGAAGAGTTGATACAAGCAATGGAGGGCTTTTTATAGATTTCAGAAGCAAATTCAAGACGTTTGGAGAGTATGACTCAGCACAAAAAAAATTACCATCTGCTGAAAGAGACGGCTGGCTCAAACGCCGCCTGATGAGGTTCAGTATTAATGTTGATCGAAAATTCAGGGATGATCCTGAGCAGGCCAGTAAAAAACTTTTGGGTATTATCCTTCATCGCCTTCCGTACATGCTATTGATATCACTTCCTTTCTTTGCACTCATACTGAAACTTGTTTATATACGGAGAAAGAATTTTTATTATGCAGATCATGGTGTCTTCACCATCCATCTCTATGTTTTTAGTTTTTTGATGCTCTTATTGGTGTTTACGATCGATAAATTAGGTGATGTCATCAAATCAGAATTGCCGGATTGGCTTATTCTTATTTGTATTCTTACACTGTTCTTCTATCTCTATAAGGCCATGCGGAATTTTTATGGGCAAAGACGCTTAAAAACATTTTTAAAATTTTCTCTCGTTGCACTGCTGTCGTTGATCATGATGGTTGTTCTTTTCATACTGATCGCTTTTTTCTCGGCGGCAACATTATAAATTCTATTGTATGAAATCGAAAACAGGAGATGCTTTTGTAAGGTTGGCGGAGATCATGGATGATCTCCGGGAAAAATGCCCCTGGGATAAAAAACAAACTATCCAGTCGCTTCGCCAGATGACGATAGAGGAGATGTACGAATTGGTGGATGCTATCAGCGAAAATGATTGGCCTGGGATCAAAGAAGAATTGGGCGACCTGTTATTACATATTGTTTTTTATGCAAAGATCGGAAGCGAACAAAAACAATTTGAACTGGATGAGGTCATCAATGGTATTTGTGAAAAATTGATTGCCCGTCATCCGCATATATATGGGGATCCCGCAAATGCGGGACAAGTTGTAAAAGTGAATGATGCGGAGGATGTAAAAAGGAATTGGGAAAAACTCAAGTTAAAGGAGGGCAAAAAATCTGTTATCAGCGGGGTGCCTCAATCTTTGCCTGCCATTGTTAAAGCCATGCGATTGCAGGAAAAAGCAAAGCAGGTAGGCTTTGAATGGGACAATAAGGAGCAGGTTTGGGAAAAAGTAGAGGAAGAGATGAATGAGTTAAAAGAAGCAGTCAGGAATCTGGAGTCGGGAGTTGGGAGTCAGGATAAAGGGAAGCTTCAGGCCGAAGTAGAAGAGGAGTTTGGCGATGTTGTATTTTCATTGATCAATTATGCACGGTTTTTGCAGATAGATGCCGAAAATGCAATCGGGCGGACCAATAAGAAATTCATTCAACGGTTCACAAAGATGGAACAGCAGGCTTTGCAAAGCGGCAAAGACCTGCATACAATGACGTTGCAGGAGATGGATGCCATCTGGAACAGTATCAAACGACAGAACACCGAATAAGTGAAACTATCATTAAAAAATATTTTGCGGAGCAAGTATAGCTTGCTGATAATTGCTGTATTACTGTTTGCCCTTTCATTTGTGTTTAATAAACTTTACAGTAACCGGTCATCTGTAGCAAAGGAGGTTAACGTAGCAGAAAAATATATTCATCGTCAGCAAAATGATTTTGAGGGCTTTTTAAAAGACACAGCACTGATAAACCGCTTGCTGAGTAATTCTGAATCATTGCAGGATTTTTCAAAGCTGACCACAAAAAAATACAGTATTTTTTTATATGCAGCCGAAGAGTTCGGCACAGTGGATATGAAATTCTGGAATGATCATGTGATCACCCCTTCGCAGGAACTACTGGTAAAAGATGATGGCGAATATTTTTCCAAATTATCGAATGGCTGGTATTTTACTATTAAGAAAACATTTATAAAGGAGAGTGATGGAGGAAAGGTTGTTTCATACGCTATGATACCGGTGCAGTCGGATTTTTTTATTGAAACTGATTACCTGCCAACAGAATTTGTATATAGCAAAGTAGCAGGCAAGAGGGTATTGATAAACGTACAGGAGACAGAGTTTCCTGTGAAATCAGCTTCCGGTAAAATTTTATTTTATTTAGATAAAAAAGCTTCCGGCGCTGTTCCGTATAACGACTTTACTACGATCCTTCTTCGCATGGGAGCCATATTGTTCTTCTTTCTTTTTATACACATGATGGCAGAAGCTACCGCCATAAGATGGGGGCCATGGAAGGCTGTTGCCCTCCTTGCCGGAGTATTATTTTTGTTTCGTCTTTTCACTTATTATTTTCCTGCTGCATTCAACCTGCGACAGTTTGAGCTTTTTAGCCCTCAGATTTATGGTTCTAATTTTATTCAGCGATCATTAGGTGACTTATTTATCAATGCAGCCCTTTTTTGCTGGATCATCTTATTTGCCTGGTCAAAGCTGCAACACAGGAAAGATCTTGCTGCCCGTTTTTCTTTGAAAATAAAGTGGACTGCCGGTATTATTTCATTGTGCCTGCTGATCCTTTCTACTTTTCTTTTAGCATCTGTAATTAAAAGCCTTGTGGCCGATTCAAAAATATCTTTTGATGTCACTGATTTTTTTGGATTGAACCTCTATACGCTGATCGGTTTTATAGTGCTGGCCTGCTTATCTATCTCATACTATTACTTTTCACAATTATTGTTCAGACTAATCTTTCCTTTGTTCGAAGGGAGAAAATTCCTGATCTATTTTGCTGTCAGCGGGGCGGGGCTTGTCTGGCTTACCCTTCGTTCGGGGCATACCGAAGTTTTATTTAACCTGCCGGTATTATGCTGGCTGCTTATTTATATATGGCTGGCGAATAAGCAGGGAGTTATTATTAACCGGTTACGCATCAATATAGCCGGTATCCTTTCCTGGATATTTATCTTTTCTGTTTCCATTGCCATTATTATGCTCATAGAAAATGATAAAGTGGGATGGGAAAAAAGGAAACGCATTGCTGAAAAGCTGGCTGTACAAACTGACGCAGCAAGTGAAAGCCTGATGAGTATTGCCATGGAATACCTTGATAATGATTTTTTGCAAAATAATTTTCATCGGTTCAAAGATCCCGATACTGGAAAAATAGTAAGGGACAGCATCATCAGGAATAATTACCAGGGGTATCTTAATAAATATGATACCCGGCTGTATGTGTATGATTCGAGTAATACAGGGTTATACAATGAAGACGCAACAACTTATGAAGCGTTGAGTACGATTCTGAATGTGCAGACAAAACCAACAAACAGGGATGGTTTGTATTATTATGAAACTGCCTTTGATAAATTCAATTATATAACCCGGCGGGATGTGACAGATTCTGCCGGCAATAAACTTGGCTCTTTTTTTATTGTATCCAACTATAAAAATTTCAGCCAGGATGCCCTCTTTCCCGAATTATTCAAACAGTTCAGCCAGACCGATCCGGAAGAGTCGCCGATCTATTCTACTGCTATTTACGATAACGATACGTTGATCTCGCCATTGGGAAAATACCCTTTTGCCACTTCTATTACGCCAGACCAGGTTCCCAAAGATGAATTTATACAACGCACCAATGGCGATTTTAATGAGCTATGGCACCGGGCCGGAAATAAAAAAGTAGTAGTAATAGCCCGCAAAAAGGAAACGACCATTGAAACAATAACTTTATTCTCTTATATCTTTTGTTCTTTTCTTTTCCTGGTAGCAGTAGTTCAGTTCATCAGTTTTATTTTAAGAACGGCACTCAGCCGAAAAAAATTGAGAGAGCTGTTGCAGTTGAATATCAGGACGCAGGTACATAGCACTATTATTTTTATCAGCATTTTCTCTTTTATTGTTATTGGCATAGCCACTATCTCATTTTTTATCAGCCGTTATAGCCGCAACAACAGCGATAAGCTAAGCCGGACGATGAAGATCATGGTCAATGAAATGGAGAAAAAACTTTCAGAACACAATACGTTTGACGATGTATTAAAAATATATGACTCTGTTTCCAATACGGGTTTGCAAAACCTGGTGAACGAGGTGTCTGATATTCATGGAGTAGATGTGAACGTTTATGACCTTGCCGGAGATCTGTGGGTTTCTTCTGAAGCCAATGTATATAACAAAGGGGTCTTAAGTAAAAAAATTGATCCACAAGCCTATTATCATTTGAGCAGGTTGCGGCAGATACAACATTCGCAGGAGGAAAGGATCGGTAACTTTTCTTATCTCAGCATTTACTCACCAGTAAGGGATAATGGCAGGCCGTATGCTTATATCAATATTCCATCTTTCACATCCAAGCCGGAGCTGCGGCAGGAGATATCCAATTTTCTTGTTACCATTATCAACCTGAATGCTTTTATATTTTTAACTGCCGGGCTGATCGCCCTTGTCATAACCAATCGTATCACCCGTTCTTTTTCTATTATCAGCGATAAAATGAAGGAAGTGAACCTGGGTAAACTCAATGAAGAAATAGTCTGGAACCGCAATGATGAGATTGGCGAATTGGTACAGGAGTATAATAAAATGGTAAACAAGTTGGGAGAGAGTGCAAGAGCTCTTGCAAAAAGCGAAAGAGAAGGAGCCTGGCGGGAAATGGCAAGACAAGTGGCACATGAGATCAAGAACCCATTGACGCCGATGAAACTTAGTATTCAGCATTTGCAGAAAGCGATCAATAATAATCTTCCGAATGTAAAAGAACTATCCAGTAATGTAGCCAATACCCTGGTGGAACAGATCGATCATCTTTCTAAAATTGCTGCTGATTTTTCACAGTTCGCAAATATTGGAACTACGAAAGTTGAGCTGTTTGATCTGCATGATGTGATTGCCTCTTTAAAAGACCTTTTTCATTCTGACCAGGATGTAGTTATGATTTGGTACCCGGTGAATGATAAAGCAATAGTGAATGCGGATAAAACACAAATGAACCGTTTGTTCACTAATCTTTTCACTAATGCGGTAGATGCCTGCGGGGATAATGGCGGCTGCAGGATTGAGGTCAATGAGAAAAGAGAAGACGATAAAATAATTATAAGTATTAAAGACAATGGAGAGGGGATACCTCCGGAGATGCAATCAAAAATATTCATGCCCAACTTTACAACTAAATCATCGGGTACCGGGCTTGGACTTGCAATGGTGAAAGGAATAGTGGAACAGGCAAAAGGAAATATCTGGTTTGAAACAGAAAAAGGAAAAGGCACTACTTTCCATGTAGAGTTGCCGGTGGCTGACTGATCTCTTTGTAGAACGCTTCAAGGTTTTGCGCAGCTTGTTTTGGAAAAGTAATATCATTCGCAAATACGAATACTTCATCAGGTCCGAATTCTTTTTCAGCATTTAATTTTTCCCACTTATGCGACCATTCCGAATAATGTGTGATCAGGGATTGAATATCTCCCTGAAAACGGATTGGCAGTAATGATCCGTTTTCCTTCAGCCATTGTAATGCATTGCCATTGTGTAATTTTAACTGTTGTGCAAGCTGAAATGGTTTCCCCTCATTGATGTATTGACGGTAAGCAATAGCGGATCGATCAAGTATCGCTATCAGTTTTTCTAAAAATGCTTCATGTTTCATAATGGGTGGGCATTGTTTTATATGTATTTACTTATGTTCCTCCAGACAAACAAACCATTGCGATAGTAACATTACTTTTTTCAAAAATAGGGAATGTACTATTCTTATAAGTAACTACTTAGCCACTCTTAAATTCATTTGGTATATGGTTAATTACCCGTCTTCTTTTTTTGTTCAATACTCTGTTGCAGCCCACTTTTACATCATCAATCCGTGATACCCTGTGAACTGAAACAAAATTTAGCCATCCTAAAAATTTTTGTATGAAAGTTCAGCGTAATCCAAATCCAATGCCGGTCAAAAAGACCCCGGCAACTAAAGACCGTTCTGCCAAACTTAGCAGCGATGCTTTTTATCTCATCGCACTTGCTACTTTGCTAAAAAAGGAAACGGGAGGTGCTTCTTTGCTCAACTATCTTTTTCCAAAAGAAATAACCCGTAAAGAAAGAACCGCGGCCTGAGATATAAACCTGCCGAAGAGCCACAGTTCTATCCGTACCTATGATCTGTTCAAAAATTCAACAACTGTACAAATCCATCCTGTTAAACCAAAAAATCTTGTTTATGAGTATGCGCCAGCTAAAAATTTCAAAGTCGGTAACAAGCAGAGAATCCGAAAGTCTTGGAAAGTATCTGCAAGAGATCAGTAAAGTGGATCTTTTATCACCAGAAGAAGAGGGAAAATTATTTTCATTGATTCAGAAGGGAGACAAAAATGCTCTTGATCACCTTACAAAAGCTAATCTCCGATTTGTAGTATCAGTAGCCAAGCAATACCAGGGGCAGGGTCTTTCACTATCCGATCTTATTAATGAAGGTAATATCGGTCTTATACAAGCTGCCAAAAAATTTGATGTGACAAAAGGGTTTAAGTTCATCAGTTATGCTGTATGGTGGATCCGCCAAAACATGTTACAGGCTTTGGCAAGCGATTCGCACCTGGTGCGATTGCCTTACAACAAGAAAGTATTGGGCAACCGCATTCAAAAAGCCAATGATGTTTTGGAACAATCATTGGAAAGAACCGCTTCTGCAGAAGAGGTAGCTGATTATTTGGGAGTGGATTCAGATGAAGTAGCTTCCCGGATGGCTATTCATGTAAAACATGTAAGCCTGGATAAACCATTTTCAGAAGATGAAGACAATACCTTAATGGATTCATTGCAAACAGCAGATGGTGTAAACGATTATGAGAAGGCATCTGAAGCCGGTTCATTTAATACAGAACTTGAGCGGGCTATGATGGTGCTGAATAAGCGTCAGAAAGAAGTTCTTTACTCTTATTTTGGGATTAATACGGGGTTCCCTATGAGTCTTGATGAGATTGCCCGTAATTACAACCTGACAAGAGAAAGAGTGAGGCAAATAAAGGATAAGGCCATTATGCTTTTAAAAAATAAAACAAATTATTATTTACTCAGAGGTTTTTTGGGATAAACCCTGGGCCCCACGATATCAGTAAAAACACTTAGCCGCCAATTTAACTTGATCAAAATCAAGAGCTAAGACTTGCAATTAAGAATTATTATTGTAACTTATATCTGAATTATCCTCACTCCGACATTCAATTCTATGATGATCAGGTTATATCTCTGTGCTGTAGTATCCGGCCATCATGATATGTGAAACATGAATAAAGGGTTTACTTTTTTTTGATGTGTGCCGGTGAATAGTATAAAACTATTTTTTATACTATCTGCCTGACTATGACTGATAGTAAGATATACTGGCACAAATGAAAAGGCTCAATAGATACAACGCCTTTTTACCCGGTCGTTTTTCTTTTAAGAAAATGATAGCAGCATTTTTTATAGGTGTGCTGCTTGTTCTGGCGATCATTTTCTTTCTATTTCAAAAAAATAAAAAAATTGCATCTGATAATGCCCTGTCTGTTGAGCACACTTATGAAGTATTGGCTGTTGCAGAAAAGATAAACACCTATGTAAATGAAATGCAAAGCGGTGCCAGGGGATATATCATTTCGGGCGATGAGAACTATCTTCCTTTATTTAATACCTCATCTGACAGTTTGAGTAAAGAGATAAACAAGTTCAGTGCATTAACAAAAGACAACTCTACTCAACAACTTCGGGCCGACACTCTCCGCACAATCAGGAATAACTACATCACCTCAAAGAGGGAATTGATCAATATCCGTAAGCCGCAGGGCTTTCAGGTTGTACAGCAAATATTTGCACTTGACACAGGTAAGCTAATGATTGATAAAATGCGCCTGGTTATTAACGAAATGAAGCAGGAGGAGGATCGCTTGCTGGAGGAGCGCAAGGCAGCACAGGGGAAAGGGATACGTCAAACTTCTTTAATGACATTGTTTTTGTTCATCGGTATCGGGTTACTTTTATTGTTTGCCTTTCTCGGAATTTATTATAATACCAAAGCAAGGGACAAAGCCGAAACAGCACTTAGAGAAAGCGAAGAGTTTGTAAAAGCAATTATCAACAATACAAGTAGCCCCATCACCATCCGGGATATTAAAGGAAGATATGTTTTGGTAAATAGACCCGTCACCAAATTGTTGCGGCATGAAGAGAATGAGATAATTGGCAAAAGTTCATATGATTTTTTGCCAAAAGAAATAGCTGAATTAGCAAAAAAAGCGGATGACAAATGTATCCGTGAGGCGTCAACAACACACGATGAGATCAGCCTTGCTTTAGAGGACGGCGTCCATTATTTTTCAGTGAATAGGTTTCCATTGTTCGGAAATGATGGTAAAGTAAATGCGGTAGGCACTCTTTCTACAGATATAACTACAATAAAAAAAGCTGAAGAGCAGATACGGGAAATGAATGCCAAGCTCGAAAAACTTGTCAAGGAAAAAACAAAAGAAGTAATTGAAAAGGAAACGCAATACCGATTCCTTATTGAGAATATGCGGGAAGGTATCCAGGTGCTTGGTTTTGACTGGCGGTATGTTTTTGTAAATAAAGCCGTGGTACATCAAAGTAAGTATTTAAAAGAGGAATTGCTTCAACGCACTATAATGGAAAATTATCCGGGTGTGGAAGGAACTGAATTATTCCGGGTGCTGAAGATCTGCATGGAAGAACGTATTCCTCAATTGATGGAAAGCGAATTCGTATTCCCTGATGGCACAAGGGAATGGTTTGAGTTAAGTATTCAGCCTGTTCCCGAGGGGATATTCATTCTTTCAATGGATATTACAGAACGGAAAAAGTCTGAAGAAAAATTAAATGCAAGCGAAAGCCGGTTCCGTTCTATTATCGAACAGTTCCCTTATCCTGTGGTTACCTATACTCCCGAAGGAGATTATATTGCTGCTAACAAAGCATGGGAAACCATGTGGAAGTATAAGCGGGAAGATGTAATTGGATATAATATCCGGAAAGATCCTCAAATGATATCTTCCGGGCTGTCTGTTACTGTTGAAAAAGCTTTTGCCGGAGAAGTGGCCACTTCAGAGCCATATTTATATGATCCCGCAGTGATAGGCCACAATAGTCCAAGAAGATGGATGCAGATGACATTGTATCCATTGAAAAATGATAAGGATAGAATATTGGAGGTTATCCTGATCTTGCTGGATATAACTGAAAATAAGGAAGCGGAAGAAAAATTAAAAAAATATGCAGAGCAATTGCAAAGCTCAAATACCGAGCTGGAAAGATTTGCTTATATAGCCAGTCATGATCTGCAGGAACCTTTGCGTATGGTAGGCAGTTTTTTGAATTTGCTTGAAGTTGAATTGGGGGACAAACTGGGTGAAACAGCGAAGAGCTATGTAACATTTGCTGTTGATGGGGCCGCCAGGATGAAAGTACTGGTAAATGACCTGCTTCACTATTCGAGGGTGGGTACTAACAGGGAGGCCTTTACAAACTTTGATCTGAATGAAATAATGGTATATGTACTCCGGGTTCATGATCAGGAGATCCAAAATACGGAGGCATTGATAAAACTATCCCCCTTGCCAACCGTTACCGGTAACAAAGCACTTATCAGCCAGTTGCTAATTAATCTCCTCGGCAATGCATTAAAGTATCGTAGCAAAAAACAGCCTGTGATCGAGATTGGATATACTGAAGAAAATGACAGCCAGGTGTTTTTTGTAAAAGACAATGGCATTGGGATTGACCCCAAATTTTTCGATAAGATATTCATCATTTTTCAGCGATTGCATACTAAAGGTGAATATCCCGGTACAGGCATCGGCCTGGCTATTTGTAAAAGGATCATCGAAGTACATAAGGGGAATATATGGGTAGAGTCAAAAGAAAATGAAGGCAGCACATTTTATTTCAGCATTCCAAAATCTATAAATACATGAACAGGGAAATAAAAATTTTGCTGGTGGAAGACAATGAAGGCGACATTGTGCTTACCACACAGGCGTTTAAAAAAGCCAATGTAACGAACGGCGTTAATGTAGTAAAGGATGGCGATGAGGCTATGAAATATTTGAGAAAGCAAGACAAATACGGGAAAGCAGAAACACCGGATCTTATCCTGCTCGACATCAATCTTCCGAAGATGGATGGTATGGAAGTATTAGCCGGGATCAAAAATGATGAAGATCTGAAAAGCATACCCGTAGTGATATTGACAACTTCTGATTCGGAGAACGATATTGTCAAATCATATAACAATCATGCAAATTGCTATATCACCAAACCTGTTGACTTTAACAAATTCATTGAGGTGGTGCAATTGATAAAAGAATTTTGGATAAGTATTGTAAAACTACCGAAGCATTGAAATGAAAGTATGAAGAATCATAATTAGCATGCTAAAAGCAACGCAACCATATAATTTACTAGTGATTGAGGATAACCCGGGCGATTTTTTATTGCTGCAGCAATATTTGATAAGAAGCCAGTTACCCATTGGAAAAATTACTCATGCAGATAGAATGGCCCAGGTGCCCGGTCTTGTAAATGAAAACAAATTTGATATCGCACTACTTGATCTGAGCCTGCCCGATAGCCAGGGAGTTGATTCAGTAATAGCGTTGGATCACCTAATGCCGCAAGATCCGATTGTAGTCTTTTCAGGTATGTCCACCCTCGAAATAGCAATTGAGACGATCTCGCTGGGCGCACAGGATTATCTTATAAAAGGGGAGTTTGATGAAAAAATGCTGGCAAAAACGATCCAGTACAGTATGGAAAGAAAGAGAACGATGGAGAAGTTGCTGGAAAGTAATGAACGGTTTCAATTTGTCAACAAAGCCACTCATGATACGATCTGGGAATGGAATTATGCCACCCGGCAGGGTGTTTGGGGAGAAGGATTCAGTAAGACATTTGGTTATCCTGCAGAAAAACAGCAATATGATGAGTTTTGGATAGAGGAATATATTCATCCGGAAGACAGGCAGCGGGTAATACAAAAAATACAGTATCATATAAATTCCGGCCTGGAGCGTTGGCAGGATGAGTACCGCTTTTTGAACTTTGACGGAACGTATAAAGATGTTTTTGACCGGGGATATATTCTATATGACATACAAAAAAAACCCTACCGGATGATCGGAGCTATGACCGATCTTACAGAAAAGAAAAAACTTGAAGCTGAATTGGCTGATCAGCAGTTAAAGCAACAAAAATTGATAACTGAGGTCACTATACAAGCACAGGAAAAAGAACGGGATGAATTGGGAAGAGAGCTGCATGATAACATTAATCAGATACTTGCCACAGTCAAAATGTACATAGGTATGATCAGGGATAAGGAGACTGTGCCCAAAGACCTGATTTCTCAATGTCATGTCCTTATCAGCGAAACCATGGCAGAGATCCGGAAACTCTCTCATTCACTTGTATCGCCATCCCTGGGCGACATAGGCCTGGGAGAAGCTATACTGGAACTTGCCCGTGAGATCAATATGACCAATAAAATACAGGTTGAATTGATCAGCAATTTACCCAAAGATGATGCCATGGATAGCCGGCTTGAATTGATGTTATACCGGGTGGTGCAGGAGCAAATAAATAATATTCTTAAATATGCGGAGGCAAAAAAGGTAATAATCAGCCTGAAGAAGATTGCAGATGTTTTTTATTTAAGTATTTTAGATGATGGTATTGGCTTCGATGTAGCAAAGGCAGTCAAAGGTATTGGGTTAAAAAACATACGAAACAGGGTGGAATATTATTCTGGTAGCATGAATATTATTTCCTCACCTGGTAATGGCTGCAATATTGATATCTCTATTCCTATTACTAAAAGCTAACTACTATGAAAAAGATTTCCGTAGCAATAGTAGATGACCATAAGCTAATAAGAGAAATGTGGTCCCGTTTTTTTTCATCAAGAAGTGATATAGAAGTGATCGGGGAAAGCGGCAAATTCGATGAAGCTATTGAAATGGTCAGGATCAAGAGACCTGATATTGTGCTATTGGATATTAACCTGGGCGGCGCTTCAGGAATTGATGCCGTACCGTTAATAAGAAAATATTCACCGGGCACAAAGATCATTGCAGTTTCCATGCATACAACACCGGCCTATGCAAAAAAAATGATGCAGGCAGGCGCAAAAGCCTATGTTACAAAAAACTCATCGCAGGAAGAAATGTTCCTGGCAATAGAAGCAGTTATGAAAGGCGAAAAATATGTCTGTGCAGAGATAAAAGATATTTTGTCTGGTCAGTTATTAGGAGCTGATGAAGATCAACCCAGTATTAATGATCTTTCCTTACGGGAAATCGAGATCATTAAACTCATCAAAAATGGCCTTTCCTCCAAGGAAATTGCTGCTCAACTGAATATATCTGTTCGCACTATTGAAGTGCACCGGCATAATATCCTGAAAAAGCTGAAGCTTAAAAATGCAGCTTCGCTTATTAACTACATCAATACATCTGATCTTTCTTTCAACGATTAGATATCTTTTTTCTTTGATAAAAAGGACTCAAATTCTTTCAGGCTGAAGCTGCTGAGATTATTTTCTTTCGTCAACCCGCCTTTCTGTGCTGCCAACACACCGTATTTTACATCATCAAAGCCATCCAGTGCATGCGCATCGGGATCTATAGACAATAAAACTCCTTTTTCCATAGCATACCCGATCCATTGCCAATCCATATCCAACCGGCGGGGATGCGCATTGATCTCTATTGCCACATTATTGGCAGCGCAGGCATCAATTATTTTTTTATGATCGACAGGATAACCGTTGCGGCTTAGTAACAAGCGACCTGTCATGTGGCCTAAAATATCAGTATAAGGATTTTCAATAGCCTTTATCAACCTTGTCATTGCTTTTTCTTCGGTCATCTTCAGGTTGCTGTGAACAGAGGCAATGACGAGATCGAAACTGTTTAATACTTTATCAGGATAATCAAGGCTGCCATCATTCAGTATATCACTTTCAATGCTCTTGAATATTTTAAAGGGCTTTAATTTGGTATTCAATTCATCAATATAGCGATGCTGTTCTCTTACACGGTCATCTTTTAATCCATTGGCATAAAAAGCTGTTTGAGAATGATCCGAGATAACAAGGTATTCATACCCTCTTTTGATACACTCTTGTGCCATTTCTTCAATAGTATTCATACCATCGCTCCAGTTGCTGTGACTATGAATGATGGAACGAACATCTTCGGGCTGTATGAGTTCAGGAAGTTTGTTCTTTTTGGCCTTATCAATAATTGCAGCGGATTCCCTCAGGCAGGGAAGAATAAAAGGGATCTTTGCTTCTGCAAAGATGGCTTCCTCATTTTCTCCTTTCGTATATTTAACTGATGGGAATGCTTTTCTAAATGCATCGGTAAATTCTTTACTGCCTGTTGTTAGAAATTGCCGTTCCGTTATATTTTGTTTTCCGGTGTATAAACGGAGTTTTAATCCGTTCTTCAACTTATATACCAGGCAATCGTCTTTTTCTTCCAGCAACTCAGGTGGTTGCGCTGATTGAAATTTTGGTTTTATTGTTTCATTTGTTTCGTCAACCACAAATTCCAGTTCTTCTATCGTTAAAGCTTGCCGCCGATAGGCTCCCGTTACTCTTACTTTATCAGGGGCAAATAATTTTTTGAGATAAACTTCTATTTGCGGGAAGATCGCATCCAATTGTGCATAGAGGAAATGGCCCTGGTTAAGAAAATAGAATTCTATTGCTTCCTGAACATTCTTTTGTGTCTTTTCTCCAAATCCTTTGAAAAGAGTTAGCCGATTCTCATTACAGGCATATAATAGTTCTCCCAGCGATTCGATTTCCATCTCTTTCCAGATGGTATGGATCTTTTTTGGACCAATACCTTTAATGTTCAGCATCTCTATCACACCCGGTGGTGTTTTGCTGATATAATCTTCAAGAGCATGTAATTTCCCTGTTTCGAGCATTTCGATCACTTTTTTGCCTACACTTTCGCCAATTCCTTTAATTCCGAATAATTTTTCCCGGGGAGTTTCATGCAGCTGCATGGGAAGTTTTTCAATATTGAAAGCGGCTATGGAATACGTTTTTGTCTTAAAAGAATTCTCTCCATGAATATCCATGAGTTTGGCAAGCAGGGAGAAAATATCGGCAATAGCAACATTATCCATGACACTAATTTATAAAAGTCTGGCGGTCTAAGCCTGGCTTTCTCCAATGAAAAATAGTGATTTGTCAAACCGGGATGACCAGGCAATAAAAAAGTCCCGCTTTTGGCGGGACTTCCTATTTCTTTTAAGAAATTTGCAAAAAACTTATTTCTTTTTCTTAGCAGCTTTCTTCTTAGGAGCAGCTTTTTTCTTTGCAGCTTTTTTCTTAGTAGCCATTTTTTTAGAATTTAATGTTAGTAAAAATGGGTTAACGATAGTAAAAATAACAATTATTTTATACTACCCAAATTTTTTTTCCACAAAATTCAAAACAGGGAAATGCGGCTTATGCTTCAGCAGTTGTTACAGACACATAAGTTCTGTTGTTTTTTCGCTTGCGAAATTCAACAACACCATCACTTAATGCAAACAAAGTGAAGTCTCTTCCAACACCAACATTTTTTCCGGGATGATATTCAGTGCCACGTTGACGAACAATAATGTTTCCGGAAATTGC
>JABFRU010000004.1 GCA_013140985.1 Chitinophagaceae bacterium
GATTAAATAATTGTCAGTTCAATAATTGTTTGCATGTAAATGAACCGGGCTGTGCGATCAAAGAAGCGGTGGTCAATGGTGAAATATCTGAGGACCGGTTTGTGAGTTATGTTGGAATACTTGATTCGATCGAGCAAAAAAGCTATTAGCAGATAATAACTAATAGATGATAGATAATAGTTAACAGACCCCGAGGGGATCAAATGTCAATAGTGAATATGCAGATGATTCCCGAAAACCCTGAAAGGGTTCAATATTGCTGAATAATGAACAGGAAGTACAAGAGTCCCGACGAAGCGAAGCTTGTCGGGATGCTGACCAAAGCGTCAGCATGCGACGCAACAGGCGATACCAGGAGCACAAAAGCCGGGTTCAAAATAAAATCAATAAAGAGGAGAGTAGATATATTGCCGGTGAAATACACGAATAGCACGATAACTATTATCTTTTAGTTATCATCTATCATCTGCTTACGCAATATTTCTTTGATCGCCGCTAAACAGTTTTCCTTCCAGCACACCAGCCAGTTCCACCACCGCCTTGTTGTCCTTGCTCAGGGCATCACGGGTCTTGGTAGGAAATAACGAGATGCCATTGTAGATGCTGTAGTGCAGGGTCAGGTTATGACCTTTGAACCGGAATTCCCAGTCAATGGTATCAAAATCATCTTCTTTGTTGGAAAACTTGATGTCAAAATCCTGGCTGAGGATGTTGGCAACACGGTAGAATTGTTTCAGACCGCCGTCATCGGCGATCACGGCTTCGGTACAGCCAAGGTTGGTTCGTAGGGTGAGGCTCATGGTAAAAGGTTTTTGTTTTTTTCATAAGACCGGATAGTGGATTGTATAGCTGCATGAACAAACTATTAACTCTTGAATTTTTTCGCTTTCTTGGCGTCTTTTGTCGCTTTCGGGTCGCCACTCAATATCTTTTCAGCGCCAACATTCTTGCCATTACTTGGACAACCAGTTTTTTCTTTTTTATTAAAAAGACCAATACTATTAAAAAGTTTACAGGAAGATAACAGGAGCACAAGGCTCAATGCGATGGTAAGATGGCGAAGACTTTTCATAGCAAATTGGTTATACTGTTAACGAAATTAGATTAAATAAATTGCTCATACTATAGTAAAGCTACGAATTGAGTCGGGAGTTCGGAGTCTTTAGTCGGGAGTAAGGAAATCGTTTAAAATCAGGGTTATACTCCGGACTCCCGACTCACAACTCTCTACTTTCCTCTGAACCAATCCGCATACCGCACATAATTTTCAGCGATCCGGTTGATCTCACCGCTGATGAGTTCTTCCGAAATATCTTTTATTTTTTTTGCTGGCACACCGGCATAAATGCTTCCCGGTTCACAGATCGTATTCTCCAATACCACAGCCCCGGCCGCAATGATCGTATTGCTGTGCACCACCGAATTATCCATTACGATCGCACCCATCCCTATCAGCACATTATCATGCAAAGTGCATCCATGAACAATGGCATGATGTCCTATCGAAACATTATTACCAATGGTGGTGCCGAAGCGCTGGAAAGTGCAATGGATACAGGCCCCATCCTGCACATTTACTTTATTACCGATCCGGATAAAGTTCACATCGCCCCGCACCACAGTATTGAACCAGAAACTGCAATCATCACCGGTGGTCACGTCACCAACAATAGTGGCATTCGGTGCGATGAAGCAATTGTTACCGAATTGCGGGTTTTTATCTTCTACGGGAAGTATGATTGGCATGAAGAAAGTTTATGGTTTATAGTTTTTTATTTGTGGTTACCAGCTTCAGTTTTTCATGGCATCGTCCCTTGCGTCGCATGCTGACGCTTTGATCAGCATCCCGGCAAGCTTCGCTTCGTCGGGACTCCTCATCGTTCTGTTCATTGCTCAGCTTTTATTTTTCGCAGCGGGCTCAGAGGAGCAACGTCGCTGCGTCGCCGTTTCTTTGCGTTCGCTGCGGGAAATGTACTCTGCAAATTATAGAATTTCTTTGCGTCTTTGCGTGCCCTTTGCGTTCTTTGTGGGAAATAAAACTCCTTGAACCAGCGGGAACTTTTTTTACATCATGTTGCTCAAACTTCTCCTTCGCCCATGGCTTTTGAAATTACAAAGGCTGAAGGTTGTTTGCTCTATGATACGAACGGGAAGGAATACATTGACCTGATCGGTGGTATCAGTGTAGCCAATGTGGGACACCGGCATCCAAAAGTTATCGGGGCCATACAAAAACAATTGGAAGCTTACCTGCATGTAATGGTCTATGGAGAATTTGTTGAATCGCCGCAGGTGCAATATGCCAAACTGATTACTGATCATTTACCTGCTACACTCAACTCGGTTTACTTCACTAATTCAGGAGCAGAAGCAGTAGAAGGAGCCATGAAATTGGCAAAGCGAACAACCAACCGCACACAGATCATTGCTTTTAATAATTCTTATCATGGTTCTACCCAGGGTGCTTTGAGTGTGATGGGAGATGAATATTGGCGGAATGCATTTCGTCCATTATTGCCCGATGTGTTGCATTTGGAATACAATTCATTTGATTCATTACTGTCGATCACAGAACAAACAGCCTGCGTGATTGCCGAACCGGTGCAGGCAGAAGCCGGCATTATCGTCCCATACAAAGAATGGATGCAGGCATTGAGGAAAAGATGTACGGAAACAGGAACGCTATTGATACTGGATGAGATTCAAACCGGTTTTGGAAGAACTGGCAAGCTCTGGGGCTTTGAGCATTTTAATATAGTTCCTGATATTTTATTACTCGGCAAAGCATTGGGAGGCGGTATGCCGCTGGGAGCATTCATTGCAGATAAAAAACTAATGGATGCATTTACAGAAAACCCGGTGCTGGGACATATCACCACTTTTGGGGGTCATCCTGTTTGCTGTGCCGCAGGCATGGCAGCAGTGAAAGCATTACTTGATGAAAAAATGATAGAGGATGTTCAGCAAAAAGAAGAACTGTTCAGATCGCTGCTTGTTCATCCGGGAATAAGGACCATCCGTTCTTTTGGTTTATGGTTGGCAGTAGAATTTGATTCATTTGAAACAAATAAAAAAGTGATTGATGCCTGTTTGGTCAATGGTGTAATGACTGATTGGTTTTTATTTTCCCCGCAATGTTTACGAATATCCCCGCCGCTGATCATTGACAAAGAGGAGATAAGGAAAGTTTGCAAAATGATCCTGAAGGTGATCTGATTTCGCACAGGCCGGATCACGGTAGTTGAATAATTAATTAGTAAAACTTTCTTTCGTATCAATATTTTTCACCTATCTTCCAATAATTATTAAATCAAAACAACAAGCTATAAAAAAAGTTTTTGCACTATTTGCGGCAACAGCCTTTTTTGTTTCCTCTTTTGCCACCAGCATTCCTTCAAAGGAGCCGGTCATTCACACCGACCAGATATTTGTTCCTGTTGGTAAAACCGGTAAGACTATTTCCTTATACGATCTTTCACAGATCAGTGTAAAAGAACTTCAAAAATTGACAGGTCAGAAAATGAATTTCATGGATAAAGTGAAATTCAAGGTGGCACAAAAGAAATTAAGGAATGGCATTAACCCCGATGGCACTTTCAGCAACAAAAAAATTGAAAAAGCAATTTCCGGCCAGTCAAAAGGCGGTGAATCAGGATTCCATTTCGGTGGATTTGCATTAGGATTCTTCCTGGGCCTGATAGGAATTATTGTTGCCTATGTGATCAATGATGATTATAAAAAGAACCGTGTAAAATGGGCTTGGCTTGGATTCGCAATAGGTGTTGCGCTTAGCCTCATCCTCGTTTTAGCAGTGTTTAATACAGCTGTTAACTCGATATAATTTAGAATATCTTTTAGTAGGAAAAGAACCAGCAGTAATGTTGGTTCTTTTTTATTGATAAGGCTTTGGGGTAAATTTCATAGATCCCTATTCTATCTCTACAATCAATTCGATCTCTACTGCCATATTATTCGGTAAAGAACACATACCGACTGCCGATCTTGCATGTTTCCCTTTTTCACCAAATATTTCAACCACCAGGTCAGAAAAACCATTGATCACTTTGGAATGATCTTTAAAATCTGCTTCACAATTCACCATGCCCAATACTTTCACATTACGCTTTACTTTGTTCAGATCACCTAGTTCTGCTTTCAGCACTGTCAGTTGATTGATGGCTGTTAATCTTGCAGCTTCCTGTCCTTGCTCCAATGTCAGGTCTTTTCCGACTTTACCGGTGATATATACTCCCTGTGCATCGGAAGGTCCTTTACCGGCGAGGAATAACAGATTGCCGCTGCGCACCACATGAACATAATTGGCAATAGGCTTATTAATGGCAGGCAATTCTATTTTTAATTCTTTCAGTTTGGTTTCGGGGTCTTGTGCCAGGAGATCAATTGTCAACATGCAATTGGTAAGCAATAGCAGGAGAATATTTTTCATTCCGTGAGGTTTAATTGTAAAGGAATAGGGAAGCGGTTACTAAAATTAAAAAAAGCTCTTTAATAAGAGCTTTAAAGTTATTTCGATCGTTGGATCACCAGTTAAAAATCCAATCCCATTGCAAAATAATATTTCGGCTTGCCCCTGAAAATGCCATCCATTTCCCAACCTGCATCAAAGCGGAGGAAATAGCCAAGTAATGTACTTCTGGCGCCAAATCCATAGCCACCGGCAAAAGGGCCCACACCACCTGTCCTTACTTTTACCTGAACAGGAGGAACGCCATAAGTAACGGAAGGCCGTTTCAATTTATTATAAGCGCCATTCCATGCAGTGCCGAGGTCAATGAACTGAACGATCTGGAAATTTCTCAGGAAGGCATTATTGATCGGTTTGTTTAATAAAGAAGCAAACACAGGAACTCTCACTTCACTGTTTATCACCAGAGCATTGTTGCCATTAGCCACATTTTGTATAAAGCCCCGCAGGTTTACAGCGAGAGATTGATAGGCATAATTGCCATCTGCTGCCGGAACAGGGTCAGGGTTGAAATACCGGTAGCTTACATTACCATTATCATCCTCTTTACGGTTTTGACCAAACATCAGCCAGTTGTCAACACCACCCAGGTAATAAACGAATTTTTCTTTGCCCCATGAAAAATCACCGGCCGCTCTTACCGCCCAAATGATATTGCGATAGATCTGTAAATAATGGCGGGCATCAAAACCCACATTCATGGTGAATGGATGATCCTGGCTTTTTGTGAGACCTACTTTTTTACTTACCTGTGCATTTATATCTACATATACTTTCCAGCGAAGACCAAACCAGATATTAGTAGCAGGAGTGATGGCATCATCATGCACATATTCAAGATGAGCCAATGCATAGTTGAGCTTCCTGTCATTAACTTTTAAAGAAAGGGAGTCAGTAAGCAAAGTGGCAAACTTATCTCCCCGGTAAGCTATGTTCAACCGGAGGCTTTGTATCCGTGTAAATGGATAGGTAAGAGATAACTGGTACAGGTTGGTGTAGATCTTGGTAAGTGGGGTGTATAATATATTGCCAAGCACAGTATCGGGCCCTGACACTTTTTGGGCTGTTCTGTAATAAGTCAATCCGAAATCAATTCTTTTTTTCAGGTATTGGGTTGATAATACGTACTCCTTATTGTTCAGGTCGGGGCTGATACGGAATCCGCCGGCAAATTTCCAGTCTTCAAACAGGTCAGAGGTGCCTACACGAATGATACCATTAAAAGGATCACCATTGCTTAATTGTATAGGTCCTGCGCCTCCGGCATAAGGTTGAAAACGGCTTACCAGTACATTATTATTAAAACCACTTACGAGATAATCATTGAAAAACTTCGGTGGCCTGTATTCAAACACTTTGGCTTTTTTCAACACAGATTCTTTTACTACCTCCTGTCCCTGCACCACATTGCCGAGTTTGCTTTGATTATTTTTCACTGTATCATCAGCAAATCCGCTATTGAAGAAATCATTTTGCTTTTGCGTCAATGTATCTGATTTGGGAACAAAGCTGGAAGCTTTACCTGCTGCTTTCTTTTCTTCCTCAATTAATTTTTTAACGTATTCTGTTGGCCGGGCTGTTTTATTCCGGCGTTTCAATGTGGCCTCATCTACTTTCAGGCGATACAATAATTTCATATCGCCGAGTTTTACTACTTCACTCACCTGCTGGTTGTCGCCGGCCGTTCTTGTTTCTAATAAACTGCTTTGATAATTGGTCAACGGGAATACATAAGATGAATCCAGTGTAACAGACACATAGCCTACTGAATCAATATCCGTTTTCTTCCATTCTTTCAATAAACTGTCCACATCTTTTCGTTCAGGATTGCGAAGCACTTCATCGCCGATAAAGATCAGCGTATCCAGCCCCGCTCTTTCGGTGGTAAAGAAACCGGCATAGCGGTTATTGATACCATTCTCATCGCTGACAAATGTAAAATGCGATTGATTGTATTGTGATGGATAACGGGCATTCCCATATTTAAGGTCAGAAAGCTTGGAAATTTGTTTGAACTCAGATTTATTCCAATTATCAACCAGGTAAATATTGAAATGACGACCCGGTAATGAATCATCACTGCTTAAAGCCTGCGCTGTAGGACGATTGCTGGCATACAAAATGCCGGTACGGTTTGGAAAAGCTACAAAAGAAGGATCAAGATCATCATATACATCATTAGTGACCTGCTCAAAGGTTCCCTTGTCTATTTTATAGACATAAATATCTGTTTGGCCGCTTCTCACAGCGCTTAATAAAAGTGTGTTGGCATCCAGCATGTATTTCATGTCCTGCACCTGGTCAAACATATCCCACTCCTGTTTCCAGAGTTTGTTATGATTGACAAGATCATATACAAAGAATTTTGTTTTGCCTTCATCGTTATACAAAACAGCCAGCCTTGTTCCTTTGCCATCCCATGCCAGTATTGGATAAACGGGATACAATTCTGTTTCCCTTGAACGTACTCCCAGTTTCACCAGCACTTTCCGGTTCACAAAATTTTCAACCAGCACAATTTGATAACGACCCTGCTTGAATTCCACATACGCATACGTATAGCTGCGGGGCATCGGGTTGGCATTAAAACGGATAAAATCTTTTTTGCCGATCTCTTCACTGATGGATAACTGGCCCTTGGGTGAATTGCGGCGGCCACGGATATCTTTAAAATAAGCCTGTGGCATTTCGGTCATAAAATCTTCGAGCAGCAGTTTGAATTTCTTTTTGGCTATTTTATTCGAAGCATTGTTCAGGCTGCGATAAATGCGGGCTAAATAGAGAAAATAAGTCGTTTTGCTTTTACCGAATTTATCAGCAACATACTTCCAAAAAGCATGACCGGCCAGCAACGGTTTTTCATAAGCAAATGCATAGAAGTTTTTATAATCACTTGCCAGCATGGCGGAACGAAGATCATCATCCAGCGACGTATTCCAGTTCTCAGCAGCATATTCAATATAGCCATCCGTCATCCATTTGGGGAGATCAAGCAATGCCTGGTTGGCAGCAAACTCACCCAGGTCATCACCAAACAAAACATTATCCACTAAGATCTTTGCAATACCTTGTCGTATTTGACGTCGAAGATTTTCATGGTTGCCGTCAAAATAAACGATCATTTTATTGTTCACCAGTTTGGTAACGCCACCGGTATTCTGCCAGTCAATACCCAGCCCGATATTGGACTGTTGCATCTCATCATAATTATTATAAATAACAATATTGGCCCGGCGCTGTAAACCGTATTCTACAAACTCTTCAATGGAAGGAAGCTCTTCTTCGGCTATTTGCGCCACATATTTTCCAAGACCCAATCCATCCTGGCTGAAATAGGAATTGAAATTATCAGTTTGATAATATTTCCAGCTGAACTTTTGATACTGGATGCGGTTCTTTCCAAACTCCACGGTGTTTACTTGTGCCGCCGTTTCCATAGCCATGAAAACAGAAAGGCAAACGATCATCAGGCTTGATACTCTCTTCATAATTCTTTAATCGGTCTTTTTTATTGTTTGGCAGCCGGCTTTGGTAATTCTTTTCATCGATTGTTGCGTCGCATGCTGACGCTTTGGTCAGCATCCCGACAAGCTTCGCTTCGTCGGGACCCTTCATCGTCCTGTAATCCTGCTCATCATATTTTCAGGCGGAAAATACAATTGGTGATAAAGACTTTACCTTTATTTCCAATTAATCCGGATAAATCTGGAAAATCTTGGTTCTAAAATTACGGAAAACCATCCATGTTAAACGTTATCTCATTCACTTTTAGCCCCGTCCAGGAGAATACGTATGTTTTGTATAACGAACAGAAGCAATGCTGCATTATTGACCCCGGCTGTTATTTTCCGGAAGAAAGGGAAGAATTAAAAACGGGCATTGAAAAGACAGGCCTGACGCCGGTTTTGCTGCTTAATACTCATTGCCATTTGGATCATGTATTTGGGAATAAGTTCATACATGAAACATGGGGGCTTTCCCTCCATTTACATGAAAAAGAAAAGCTGGTCCTCGATTTTGCCCCGCAGGCAGGCGATATGTGGCAGCTTCCTTTCGACAACTTCGAAGGGCCATTGGTTTACTTGAAGGAAGGGAATACTATAAAAATAGGTGACGAAGAGTTGGAGATACGTTTTGTTCCCGGTCATTCACCAGGCAGCATTGCTTTTTACCATGAAGCCGGTGGGTTTATTATCGGGGGCGATGTCTTATTTAATTTAAGTGTGGGCAGGACCGATCTGCCCGGCGGTGATTTTGATACATTGGTCAACAGCTTACAGACCCAATTCTTCACTTTGCCGGATGAAACCAAAGTGTATTCAGGTCATGGACCAATAACAACAATTGGATTTGAGAAAATGAACAACCCTTTCGTAAAATTGTATTAGCGGAGTCGTAACCCCCTCTCCGCAAGGGGTTCCCGAACATAGTGTAGGGAAGGAGCGTAGCTCGTGGGGTGAGGCCGCGTTTGAAAGATGAATAACCCTTTTGTGAAACTGTATTAAATGAGCAACTTACAATCAGCCGGTCTTATTCTTTTTTTGTCGATCGCTGCGGCTGCTCTTTTTTTCTTATGGAAAATATTTAGCATCACCTTCCCGCATTGGAAATGGAGAGAAGATCATTTTGGACGGCAGATAAAAGGAAAATTGACAAGAGAAGAATGGAGTAAAGTAAAAAAATACCGGCTTTATTTCTTTTTGAGTATCGTCGCAGGATTGATTGTATTTATTCTTTTGTCTTTGCTTTAAGTACTGCGGGGTCTCAAAAACCTTCCGATCAGCGGCAGTCTCGCAAATTCCTTTCTTTCTACACTTATTACCAGTAAGGTAAACAAGCCAACAAATGCAACCGCAACGCCACGGTTTATCCAGCGATTCATTTCTAACAAAAGAAATGCCTGGTGCAGTCCAAACAGCATTAAACAGATAAAGATATAGGCCAGTATCTTTTTCCAGGCATAAGGCACCGGGTAATGTCTTTGTCCCAATGTATAACTGATCACCATCATAAATCCATAGCACAATACAGTTGCAATGGCACAGGCCATATATCCCCAGACAGGAATAAAGATCCAGTTGAATACAATTGTTATAACAGCTCCACCAATGGTGATCCATGCTCCGGTCAAATTCTTCTCTTTTATTTTATACCAGATGGAAAGATTATAGTAGATGCCGAGAAATATTTTGGCCGTCATTAATAATGGAACAACTTTCAAACCGGTATAGTATTCGGGATGTGCGGTACCCATAAAATATTTCCAGATGTCGAGAAACAACGTAACACCTAAAAAACAAAAGCAACAGGCGATCACAAAGAATTTCATCACTCTTGCATAGGTACGTTGGGCATTTTCGCTGGTGGATTGTTTAAAGAAAAATGGTTCTGCCCCCATCCGAAAAGCCTGTATGAACAATACAATGATCACTGCCAGTTTATAGTTGGCCGAATAAATACCCGATTGCGAAAAAGCTTCTTCTGTTGTGCCGGGATACAATTTCAGCAACATGATACGGTCAATCGTTTCATTGATCATACCGCCAAAACCAACGATCACCAATGGCCAGCTGTATTTCATCAGTTGTTTCCAGAAGATTGGGTTCAACCGGAAACGGAACTGCAAGAATTCTTTGCTCAATAATAATAAAGTGAAACCACTGGCGATAAGATTGGAAATGATCACATAACCCAATCCAATTTTTGGATCATACAGGTCAGCAAAAATATTATCTGCATTTTTTTCATCTGCTTTTTTACAAACAACCAAAAAGAAAACCACCAACCCGACATTGATAAGAATGTTCAGGATCTTGATAGCGGCAAATTTTCTCGGCCTGCCTTCAAAACGAAGTTTGGCGAATGGCATTACCACCAATGTATCCAATGCTACGATCAAAATGACCCAGATGATATATTCCGGGTGAGCCGGCATTTCCAAAAAGCCGGCAATATCTTTTGTGAAAAGTAAAAGGATACCCGAGAAAAGAATGGTTGTAATTAATAAAGACGAGGAGCAGGTATTGTAAACCTTTTGTTCCGGTTCAATGGAAGCAAAACGGAAATAAGATGTTTCAAGACCATAAGTGAAAACGATATTGAGAAAAGCAGCAATAGTAAAGAGGGTACTTATCTTTCCATACTCGCCCGCAACAAAAATGGTGACCAGCAGGGGAGTAAGCAGGTAATTAAGGAACCTGCCGAAAATGCTGCTCATCCCGTACCAGATAGTTTGCCCTGCCAGTTTTTTAATACCACTCAAAGGATTGGAAATTTCAAAGCAAAAGTAGTTGTTAGCTTTTCAAAAAACGAATTAAGCGGTTATCAAAGCCCGTTTGCAACGCTTTTTCACTTTATGTTATCTTTATCTGCAAAATCAGCTACCATGAAAGGAACATTTTTACTCATTGCCATACTTACAGCTTCAATAGTATCCAAAGCCCAGTCATACGAGGGCAATATCCAGTTCGACAAGAAAAAACAGCAAGCCATTGTAATTGAACATAATTATCCTGCACAGGCAGTGGAGAATGCTATTGTCCTGAAAATGGAGAAACTCGGCTATAAAGCCAAAGAAGAGAAAGGGATCTTTAATAAAGACAAAGGCTTTATTGTTTTTAAAAACGCATATATAACAGAGATCAGCAATGACCGGATGGACTATATCATCAATGTGGAACGCAAGAGCAGGAAAGAAAGCGATGAATCGGTACTGTACCTGGTTATGATGAAAGAAGGAAAGAATGCCATGATCGAAATGGATGCAGAGAATGTGGGCAAAGCAAAAGTATTCCTCAATAATATGCTGCCCGAGATCGAAGCCGCTCATTTAGAAATTCAAATAAAAGAACAGGAAGAGGTAGTGACAAAAGCGGAAAAAAAATTAAGAGAGCTTAAAGACGACCAGGTAAGCCTGGAAAAAAAATTACAACAAAATAAAACAGACCAGGAAAGCACTCAAAAAGATATCGAAGTACAAAAAAACTCTCTCGGCATTCTTATTGGAAAAAGAAAAATTGAAAAGCAATAGTTATTGCGGCTTGCTGAATCTTGTATCTCTCAGGAAAGCAGAGTCGGTCAATGCCCGTAGAAAAACAAAAAGGTTATTTGCTTCAGTGTCTGTCAGCGTAATTCCATTTGTCAATAAAGGATCGAGAGTGCTGCTTGCCTGCACACCGGTTCGATAATGATTGATGCATTGACCTATTGTGTTGAACCTTCCGTCATGCATATAGTTGGATGAGATATAAGTATTGCGTAACGTAGGTGTTCTGAATTTTAAGGAATCTTCTTTTTTATTGGTGATCCTCATGCGACCAAAGTCATTTAAAAAAGGATCAACAGCTAACCCGGTATTATGCAGTTTATGATCAGTGAACATCGGTTCGGGATGACAGGTGGCGCAGTTGATTTTGTATAGCTGGTAACCTGCATTTTCCTGTACCGTCAATGTTGCTGTTCCTTTTTTATAGCGATCGTATTTGGAATCTGCAGAGACCATATACCCGGTGAATTGTTCTAATGCTTTTAAAATAAATTCAGGGCGGATAAAAGGGGAACGGAAAACTTTTTTGAATTGTTCCTGGTAATCTTGATCATCTTTTATTTTATTAATGACCCCTTCAAATGATTCACCCATTTCAATATGACCATTGATAGGCTGGGCTGCTTCATCTTGTAGTGTTGTAAATTCTCCGTCCCAATGAAAAAAAGGACTCCAGGCAAGATTAAAAAGCACTGGTGCATTGCGAAGCGTATGAGAATTATTTACGCCATGGCTGCGGTCATGTTCAAAAGTTCCAAAACCGGCGATCTGCTGGTGACAGGATGAACAGGGATGCTGGTTATCTATTGAAAGCCTTTCATCATAAAATAATTTCCGGCCCAGTTCAAAACCTTCTTTGCTGAGAGGATTATCATTGAATGTATGTAATGGAGCAGGAAAGCCAGCGGGGATCTCCTGTTGCATCAACTGAATGCCTTTGGTATTCTGTTCTTTTTTACAGGAACCGAGCAGGTAGGTAAATAAAACGCAAACAAAAAATAAAATAAATATGGTCAGCAGGCTTTTTCGCACAGGGTTCAATTGTACCTGTAATTTACAATATTCTTTTTGGGTTAGCCACAGATGGACACAAATGAACACAGACGGAACGCTTCGCAATCAAAAAAAGTTGTTGCCACGAAAACTATCTGTGTTTATCTGCGTTCATCTGTGGCAAAAAAAATCAAATATCACCCGGCTTTAATCTTTGTCTTCCTGATTTGATCTCAGCCTTCCTTTTTTTCGATTGCAGTCTTCTTTCTTTAGCAGCTTTACCGGCTTTGGTGGCAATGCGGGGTTTTTTCTTTTCAAGTGCCCTGCTTACCAGTTCATTTATTTTTTTGACCGCTTCATCCTTATTTGACAATTGGGTGCGGTGAGTTTGTGCTTTTACCATTAAATATCCTTCAGCATTGATGCGGTTACTCAGCTTTTCTTTTAATAACTCTTTTTGTTCTGCTGTGAAGAATGAAGATGATCCAATATGAAAAGAAGCGATAACAGCCGTTTCCACTTTATTTACATTCTGGCCGCCCTTGCCTCCGCTACGGGTGGTTTGAAAAGATATTTCTTTGCTAACGTTGATCATCTTGCAGCTATTACATTTGTAGGACAAAATTACAGACAATGAGGGCAGTAATTCAAAGGGTGACCAGCGCCAGTGTAACAATAGAAGGGAAGGTTCATGCTTCTATAGAAGATGGACTGCTTGTGCTGCTGGGTATTGAAGATGCAGATACGGACGAGGATATTGAATGGCTTTCCGGAAAGATCGTTAACCTCAGGATCTTTAATGACAATAACGGGGTAATGAATATTTCTATCCGGGAAGCCGATGGAAATATACTACTGATCAGTCAGTTCACTTTGCATGCTTCAACAAAAAAAGGAAACCGGCCTTCTTATATCAAAGCCAGTAAACCGGAGATTGCTGTTCCATTGTATGAAAAGATGATACAACAGCTTTCAAAAGATATGGGAAAGATCATCAAGACCGGGATATTTGGCGCTGATATGAAAGTGGAATTGCTGAATGACGGACCGGTAACAATAGTAATTGATTCTAAGAACAAGGAATAATAACACGAATTTCAAACGAATTACACGAATTATGGAAAATATCATACTAAAAGAGGAGTCTTACAAAATAGTGGGAGCTTGTATGGAAGTCCATACACAGTTGGGCATGGGATTTAAGGAAGTAGTTTACAAGGATGCATTGGAAATTGAGTTTAAGAAAATTGAGATACCGTTTAAAAGAGAACAACAATATAAAATTGAGTATAAAGGGATAATACTAGCTCATAAATACTATGCGGATTTTATTGTTTATGATAGTATCATACTTGAAGTCAAATCATCAACATTCATTGTCAATAGTTTTGTAGCGCAAACTATAAACTACCTTAAAGCTTCAGGATTAAAATTGGGAATTATTGCAAACTTCGGAGAGAAATCGTTTGTTTCTAAGAGAGTAGTATTTTAATTCGTGTAATTCGCCCTAATCCGTGTTCTAAAGTCAGGGTATCACCAGCTTCTCCGTATAGATATTTCCATTATTCAATCCTACCATCAGGAAAAAGGTCTTTTGACTCACACCGGGATTCAGTGTAAAAGAATTTGCATTGATCTGTTTATGTTCTGCCACCCTGTTACCATCGGTGGTCCAAAGCATCACATGCTGAATAGTTTTACTGCTTTTAATAGTGATCTGTTTACCGGAAGTAATTACTTTATACGGCGGAGCTTCTTTTTTTGCAGGAAGATCACCGGAAGATTGTGCATTGGATGCGATCAATGAAGCCGATAATGCTGCAGCGGCGAATAGCCGGCGAATGGATGTTACCATCATAGAATACAATAATTTTTTAAAGGAATTGGTTTACCAACGGTCTTCAAGGGGCAGGGAGCAGTTTAACGCCAAGAATCATGCTAAATTGCAGAATAGATTCAAAATTATTTGTTATGACTATCCAGGAAGCGCAACAACAAGTAGATGGTTGGATCAAAACAACCGGTGTTCGTTATTTCAGTGAATTGACTAATATGGCCATGCTGACGGAAGAGGTAGGAGAGCTGGCCCGTATCATGGCCCGCACTTATGGTGATCAATCTTTCAAAGAAAGTGATAAGAATAAGAACATCGGCGATGAAATGGCTGATGTTCTTTGGGTCTTATTATGTCTCGCCAATCAGACAGGTGTTGACCTGACCGATGCTTTAAAAAAGAATTTTGAAAAGAAAAATAGCAGGGATGCTGACAGGCATAGGAGTAATGAAAAGCTGAAATAGCTTTGGCATCTCTCCTGGAGATTCTCTCCGGCAAAAGAATAGTTTTTTAAATAAAAAAAATTTATATTTATTTCGGATTCGGTTCGATCAAATGATCGGATTGTGCCAAAAACAAGTTGAGAGGTGTCTTTGTGATCCTCCACATAATCTAGGGTATAGGCCCATTCGTGGTGTCCTGTACCCTACTTTTAACCTTATTCAATGAATTTCGCTTTTCAATTCCCCATAATTGATCTGCGCCAGGCCATACAAGCCGGCGAAACTTTAAATGCATGGCCTTCTGCTGATATGACAAAGGCACAGGTTGATGAGCTGATGTCAAAAGCCCCTTTCATAAAAAATTTTGGAAAAATAGAGAGTGGCCCTGCCGGTTATTTCTGTAATATAAATTGTATCAACTCCAGTATGCTGCAGGATAACGGCTTTCGCATAAAAGTCGCTGCGGGCGGCTATATGAGCCTTTATGTTGAAAAGATGGTTACAGTCTTTAACAGCTATAAGCGTTTATATGCAGACGGAGTTTATACTACTAAAACTGAATTTGGCTTTAAAGATCAGCTCGAATCCATGCTTGAGTATGCTACACCGGATCAGCCTGTACATATATCGGATGTATTGACTCATTATATGTCCATGCCACTGGATGTGCAGGATATGTCCATAACAAATACGGATGAGGTCAGTAATTGGATAACAATAAAATTAAGCGACCTCGGTCCTGTATTGGCAAAAAATTATTGCCGGGCCACCACGAAAAAAGATAAGCCTGCGGCTGATGAGTTTGTTGTAAATGGAGAGGCTTGCATAACACTTGCATTTGCTGACAATAAGGATATCGTATTGCCTGCTAATGCTGAAAAGCTGGATCAGTTTGATATTGCCGGCAATACCGTGCAGCTGTATGGGTATAAACTGAATTTTGAAGATCATAGTTTCAAAGTTTGGCTGTTTCAGTTGCCCAAACTGGATCTATTAATGTTACCCGCAACAGATCTTGAACTGCGGAACAGGCGCATGAACCTGTTTCGCCTGAATGCTGAAAAAGAGACCATGCGTATATTGGTCAATGGACTTGACCCGGAAAATGCCGACCAGGGTGTAAAAAAATACATTAAAAAAACACCGATAAAAATATTTAAGAAGGAACGCTTTTCCAATTCGCAGGATGCTGTACGCAATTTTGCCCTGCAAAGTGCGAACGATAAAGTACAATTTACACTTGATGACATCAGGAAAGTATTAGATGAGTACGGCCTGGACAACCTGAAAAACCTGGAGCAGAATATGAAGACTGCTCCAAAGAAGAAAACCATTTTGTTCATTACTTCCAATCCAACCGACAGCAATCCGATCGATTTTGGTGAGCAATTCAAAAAGATTGATGAGGCTTGGCAAAGGGGATCTGACCGGGACTATTTTACATTGCTGAATATTAAAGCCGGTGTGGAGAGGAACAAGGTCATGGAAATACTATACACAAACGAACCGGACTACCTGCATATTACCCTTCATAATTCTGAGATAAAAGGTCTTTATTTCCAGGATGCTGCTAAAAATCCTGATCCCATGCCGCCGGAAGAATTTGCAGTATATATTCAAACGCTTACCGAACAAAAAAAACCGGAGGCGGTAATTCTCTGTGCCTGCAACACATTGGACCATGCCACCGCCATAAAGAAATTTTGCAATTATGCTGTAGGTACAAATTATGTATTCCCTGATGATGCCGCAGTAGCCTACGCCAATAATTTCTATACGGCCTTATTCAGTGGTAAGAAAGTGAGTTTTTGCCACCAGGTCGCCGTGGACAATATAAGATTTAGCAAGCCTCCTTTCTCAGCAGGTAAAGATGCTCCCGAAGTATATAAAATATTGCAACTAATTCAGCCATCCTAAACTATTAATTTTATGTCAACTGCTCAATCTCCACTAACAAACCTTGGATTTAACATGGTTGCCTGGCCAAAAACAGGCATTCAGCCATTAGCCTTATTATATAAGACTGACAAAGGCGTAAGTGCAGTAGAGTCCGACGTGGAAGAATTGTTCAAGCCCGGAGATGCTACAATACCGCGAATAAAATCAGGAATAGCTACGGATATAAAGGGCGCTGCAGGATTAACATTTGATGCAAAAGGCGGTATAAGCATGCTTGACTGGTTGCTTAATAAACTACACCTGGGAAAAATGAATGCCAATGTAAACCTTAATAACAGTTATGAAGTTACCGTGTCATATCTTAATGTAAGGGAGGATAAAATCAGCCTGCTGTCACTTGATAATTTTATCACTACTGCAAAGCCCGATCTGAATGGCTTTAACACCTTTAAAGATAAGCTGCAGAATAATGAACTGTATGTTATCAATGCTGTGGCAAAGAGCAATGATATTTCTGTTACCATCGCTGATAAGAATGGCCAGGATGTTAGTCTTGACGCAACGGTCAAAGGCATTATGGGTATTAATATGAGCGCTGCCCGGAAGCAAAATAATGCGATCGAACTGGTATATAAAACGTCCGAGGATGAACCATTGGTATTCGCCTTTAAGGCTCAGAGGATCATTTATGATGCTCCGGGTTTTTGGAGTGGGGGACCAGGAAGTTTTCGTATCAAGGACCAGGTAGGTGCTGTATTAATGGGACCCGAAGATCTCCCCACAAAGCCATTACAAACAGGGAGTGACCTGGTGGAGATATAAGCTTGCATATCATACGGGGATCTCATTTGTGAAGATTCAGCTTTTGAATAGCGAATATCCTTTTCAATCCCGAAAATCTTGGTTCTATTATCTTTGCGCCCTATGGCAAATGATTCTAACAGGTTCCAGGCAATTATCTCTCATGCAAAAGAGTATGGCTTTGTTTTTCCCAGCAGCGAAATATATGATGGCCTGCAGGCGGTATATGATTATGGCCAGTGGGGCAGTGAGCTGAAAAAAAATATCAAAGATTACTGGTGGGAGAGCATGACCCGCATGTATGAGAATATTGTGGGTATCGATGCGGCCATTTTTATGCATCCAACTACCTGGAAAGCTTCGGGGCATGTTGATAATTTCAACGACCCGATGATCGATAATAAGGACAGCAAGAAGAGGTACAGGGTTGATCATTTGATTGAAGGGTATGCGGAAGAACAATCGGCAACAGGCAATGAGCAATTGGCAAAAGATGTCCTTGCTCAGATGGATGCTTTGTTAGCTAAAGATGATTTTGCCGGATTAAAAAAATTAATTGAGGATAATAAAATAAAATGTGCTGTCAGCGGTACAGCCAACTGGACAGATATCCGTCAGTTCAACCTCATGTTCTCAACAGAGTTTGGATCTACGGAGTCTTCCGAAATCCCCCCTTCGGGGGGTGGGGGGGCTAATAAAGTTTATTTAAGACCCGAAACGGCACAGGGCATCTTTGTCAACTTTTTAAATGTGCAGAAAACAGGAAGAATGAAAATTCCTTTTGGTATTGCACAGATCGGTAAAGCATTTCGTAATGAAATTGTGGCAAGACAATTCATTTTCAGGATGAGAGAATTTGAACAAATGGAAATGCAGTTCTTCATTCAACCCGGGACACAAAAACAATGGTATGAATACTGGAAAGAAGAAAGACTGAAATGGCATTTAGCATTAGGTTTTGGAAAAGAACAGTATCGTTTTCATGATCATGTCAAATTAGCCCATTATGCAGATGCAGCCTGCGATATTGAATTCAATTTCCCGATCGGGTTCAAAGAAGTGGAGGGTATTCACTCAAGAACAGATTTTGACCTGAAGCAACACCAGGAATACAGCAAAAAGAAAATGCAGTATTTCGACAATGATATTGATCCGGCTACTAATAAACCTTACGGTAATTATATTCCCTATGTGATCGAAACATCTATTGGCCTCGACAGGATGTTCTTATTGGTATTGAGTGCTGCTTATGAGGAACAAGATCTGAGTACCCCGGAAAAGCAAGACAGCCGTGTGGTATTAAAATTCCCTGCAAAACTGGCGCCGATGAAATTGGCTATCCTGCCATTACTTAAAAAGGATGGGCTACCGGAGATCGGAAGAAAATTAATGGATGATTGCAGAACTTCTTTCCGTTGCTTTTATGAAGAGAAAGATGCGATCGGCAAACGTTACCGCCGGATGGATGCGATCGGTACCCCTTTTTGTGTTACGATCGATCACCAGACAAAAGAAGATAACACTGTTACGATCCGTTATCGGGATACGATGCAACAGGAAAGGATACCATTGGATAAGGTGAAAGAGATTGTACAAGCGGCCATCATGTAATTTTCGTTCATGTCGCCAATACAAAAACTCATTCAGCAATTCGGTCTTCAACCGCATCCCGAAGGCGGATGGTACTGTCAAACTTATAAAAGCAGTGAAGTGATTACTGCTTCAGCATTGCCGGAAAGATTTAATGGCGACCGGGTATTTTCAACGGCTATTTATTTTTTATTGGGGAAAGAAAATTTTTCGGCATTTCATCGCATCAAAAGCGATGAGTGCTGGCATTTTTATTCAGGCGATCCGTTAGAGGTCTTTATCATTCATCCAAATGGTTTATTGGAAATAATCAGAATGGGGAATGATCTTGATGATGGACAGCGATTTCAATATATCGTTCCTGCCAATTGCTGGTTTGCGAGCCGCCCGGCTGCCGGCAGTGAATATTGTTTTGTTGGTTGCACTGTTTCTCCCGGTTTTGAATTCTATGATTTTGAGTTGGCTGATGCAGGTAAGCTATCATCCGAATATCCTCAACATGCGGTACTGATCAATTCTTTGTGCAGGTAAGAATAAAATAAATTTATAGGAGCTTCAATAAAAAATCTTTTCCTGCGTTAAAGCATAAATAATCTTTCCGCAGCATTTCTACTCTCATCTTTTATTGTTTAACCTAAACTGTTTTTATGAGAAAGCAAATGCTTGTCATCCTCCTGCTGGTAATTATATCTGATTTTTCAAAGGCTCAAAATAAAAAGACTGCACCGGATAAAGCTACGGCCGGCCGGTATTCTTTTATTGCTGAAGGCGGCGGCGCCGGTATAGCATTCTCAGCCAATTTCGATACAAGATTCAAAAATAGTCGTCTTGGATTGGGAGGGCGACTAGGTGTTGGCTTTGTCAGTGCCTGGGCTGACTATTACGATCCTGTGCTTATGATGTGGACCGAGGATGATCAGGAATCTGCCATAACATTTCCTGTGCAACTGAATTATGTGTTTGGAAAAAATAATTCACCCCATACATTCGAAGCAGGCGCCGGCTGTACTTATGTAAGCAAGAAACTGAACATAATGAATTTCGCTTCTTATTACAACTCGAATAGTGACCGGCGCACACAGTTCTTCGGGACTTTTGCATTTATGTACAGGCGACAGCCATTAAATGGTGGTTTTTCCTGGAGAGCCGGGTTCACACCCATTTTTGCCAAAGATTATATCCAGCCTTTTGGCAGCTTAAGCGTTGGGTATAATTTTTAGACCATGGGTTGCTTTAGATGATGACCGATCTGTCTTCCGGTGACTATTTCCTGATAAAACTCAACTCATTCCTCGTACCCGGCTGACATTTGTCATATGCCTTACGTTGCCATTGAGATTACTTTGAGTAATCTTTTTTTACCTCAAAAACGCTGTAATGGAAACCAATGTTTCTCCTTCAACCGGCAAACAATTCAAACACAAAGGCGAGGTCAATTTTTCCATCATGGATGGGAATGAAGCAGCAGCCTATATTGCTTATAAAACAAGTGAAGTATGCGCCATCTATCCTATCACACCTTCATCAGCCATGGGTGAATGGGCCGATGAATGGAGCAGCAATGATGTAAAAAATATTTTTGGAGAAACACCCAAGGTTATTGAAATGCAAAGTGAGGCCGGTGCTGCAGGTGCTATTCATGGTGCATTGCAGGGCGGGGCATTGGCATCCACATTCACCTGTTCCCAGGGATTGCTCCTGATGATACCAAACATGTATAAAATTGCTGGTGAATTGACACCTGCTGTATTTCATATTGCAGCAAGAGCTATTGCTACACATGCACTTTCCATATTCGGCGATCATAGTGATGTGATGGCAACAAGATCCACAGGCTTTGCGGAATTGTTTGGCAGTAATCCGCAGCAGGCCATGGATATGGCGATGATCGCACATGCAGCTACGCTCAAATCGAGGATTCCTTTTTTAAACATTTTTGATGGCTTCCGCACTTCACATGAACTGAACCAGGTAGCTGTTATCCCGGATGACGTTATCAAAAAAATGATTGACGAGCAGGCTGTGAATGAACACAGGCATCGTTCAATGAACCCTGATCATCCGCAGGTCCGTGGTACTGCACAGAACCCGGATGTATTCTTCCAGAGCCGTGAAGCCTGTAACCGGTTTTACAAGCATGTGCCGGAGATCGTGGAAGAAACAATGAAGAAGTTTGAAAAATTGACCGGTCGTTCTTACAAACTTTTTGACTATTATGGTCATCCCGAAGCTGAACGAATTATTATTATCATGGGCTCAGGTTATGGCCCAGTACATGAAGTGACTGATTACCTGAATGAGAGAGGGGAAAAAGTGGGTTATGTAAATGTGCACTTATTCCGTCCTTTCTCTGTCAAACATTTTATGGATGCGATACCGCCAAGTGTTAAAAAAATTGCTGTGCTGGATCGCTGCAAAGAACCCGGAGCCATTGGCGAACCGCTTTATATGGATGTGATCAACGCATTGCATAACGACTGGGAATATAAAATGCCCAAAGTAATCGGAGGCCGTTATGGACTGGCTTCAAAAGAATTTAATGCCGGTATGGCCAAAGCGGTGTTTGATGAGCTGAACAGAGAAAGGCCAAAAAATAATTTCACTATTGGTATTGATGATGACGTGACACATACCAGTCTTAAATGGGACAAAGATTTTTCACTGGAAGATCAGCATCTTTTCCGGGGATTGTTCTTTGGCCTTGGCGCAGATGGCACAGTAAGCGCCAACAAGAATACGATCAAGATTATTGGTGAGGTAACAGATAATTACGTTCAGGGATATTTTGTATATGATTCAAAAAAATCAGGATCACTGACTGTTTCACATCTCCGTTTCAGCGAACACCCGATTCGTTGTTCGTACCTGATCAACTCTGCTAATTTTATTGCCTGCCACCATTTCAACTATCTGGAAAAGTATGATGTGCTGAAGGATGCAGAAGAAGGAGCCATGTTCCTGCTGAATGCCCCCTATCCGGCAGAAGTGCTGTGGAAGCAGTTGCCACAAAAAATACAGGAGGAGATCATTCATAAGAAATTACAATTTTATGTAATCAACGCTTCCAAAGTGGCAAAGGAAACCGGGATGGGTTCCCGTATCAATTCCATTTTGCAAACCTGTTTTTTTGCTATCAGCAATGTGATGCCAAAGGAAAAAGCGGTCCAGTATATCAAGGATGCCATCAGGAAAACCTACGGCCGCAAAGGCGAAGAAGTAGTGCAGAAAAATTTCAAAGCAGTGGACGAGACGCTTGAAAACCTTCACGAGATTGATTATTCAAGTTTTGTTGTAGGCAATAAGGAAATTGAAGAACCCATTCACGGCGATGCTCCCGCATTTGTGAAAAATGTATTGGGAAAAATCATTGCCGGCGAAGGAGATGATTTACCGGTAAGTGCTTTTCCGGTTGATGGTACTTATCCCTCCGGTACTACCAAATGGGAAAAAAGAAATATCGCCGACCAGGTTCCTGTCTGGGATCCCCAACTCTGTTCTCAATGCGGTAAATGTTATTTTGTTTGTCCGCATGCAGCCATAAGAGTAAAAGTTTATGACAGGGAATTCTTATCCGAGGCTCCTTCCTTCTTTAAACATACTGATCCCATTGGCAAAGAATTTTTCAAAGACAAAGAAGCTTATACTTTACAGGTTGCAGTTGAAGATTGTACCGGCTGCAAACTTTGTACTGAGATATGCCCGATAGAGAGTAAGACACAACCGGGACATAAGGCTATTGACATGATGGATGTGCTACCGCTAAAAGAAGCAGAAAGGAAAAACTGGGATTACTTTCTTTCATTACCGGATATTGACAGAACAAGAGTGAACAAAGCCACTGTGAAAGGCTCTCAATTACTGGAACCTTTGTTTGAATTTTCCGGCGCCTGCAGCGGCTGTGGTGAAACACCGTATCTAAAACTGCTCACACAATTATTTGGTGACAGGATGATTGTTGCCAATGCAACAGGTTGTTCATCCATCTTTGGCGCCAATTTACCAACCACACCCTGGACAAGTAATGAGCAGGGTCGTGGGCCGGCCTGGGCCAATTCACTCTTCGAAGACAATGCAGAGTTTGGTTTGGGTATCAAACTCGCAACTGACAAAAAAAAGGAAATGGCCATGCGGTTATTAAAAGAGTTACGGGAAGAAATAGGAAGTGAATTAGCTGATGCTATTCTCGGCAATGCTGAAAACAGTGAAGCTGAGCTGGTGCAACAACGCAAATATGTAAATGAATTAAAGAAACGCTTAAAAGACCTAAGAAGAGAGGATGCCTGGCGGCTTTATTTGCTGGCAGAATTTTTAGAGAAGAAATCAATTTGGATAGTTGGGGGTGATGGCTGGGCTTATGATATTGGATTCAGTGGCCTCGATCATGTACTGAGCACAGGGGAGAATGTAAATATCCTGGTAATGGATACAGAAGTGTACAGCAATACGGGCGGGCAAAAATCAAAAGCATCGCCCATTGGCGCCAGTGCCAAATTTTCCATCAAAGGAAAAACAACCGGCAAAAAAGACCTGGCGATGCAGGCAATTGCACATGGCAGTGCATATGTGGCGCAGATTGCAATGGGCTCCAACGATGTGCATGCACTCAAAACTATCCTGGAGGCAGAAGCGTATCCCGGACCTTCCATCGTTATTGCATACAGTCATTGCATTGCACATGGATACGATATGTGCCATGGATTAGATCAGCAGGACCTTGCCGTGAAGACTGGCTACTGGCCATTATTTCGCTACAACCCGATGAAAGAAAAGGGACAGCGGTTTACTATAGATTGCAAGCCCCCGTCAGTTGCATTGAATGAATTCCTTTATCATGAGAACAGGTTTGCCACTATTAAAAATAATTATCCGGATAAGGCTGCAGAGTTTCTTGTATTGGCAAATTCCGGTGTGCAAAGAAAATGGGAAACTATTGATGCACTAAAGGACCTCTGATGATTGAGGCCCACTTAAAGGGTAGAGGCTTCGTAGAGGTTGCGGAGCCTCTTTTTAAAAGCTTCCAGGATCTTTCAAATCTTGCCTGGAAAAACCGAAGGTATTTTGGGTCATACACCATCTTCAGGCCCGTTGACCTTTCGGCGACACTCAAATACCCTGGTTGTTGACTCTGCGATCACATACATCCATATATGCCTGTGTATATACATGACGGGAATGGCAAAGTGCACCAAACAAACCTCTTCTGATCTTCATAGAAAAGTGTTGAAACCCGCCTCAGCCAATGCTTTTTTTAATAATAGGGGTCATAAAAAATATTTTAACTGATGGGTTTAAGTTTTGCAGTGAAATGACGGAGCAGGGGAGTTTCTTCGGTTATCTCCAGTCCTTTTATTTCGTTCCTTTTCCGGAATACTTCAATGATAACTTCTGCTACGTAATCAATATGACTTTGAGTATATACTCTTCTCGGAATTGCTAACCTCACCAACTCCATTTGCGATGGGATCAGCTGATGATTTGGGGCGTATTTACCAAACATCAGCGAACCGATCTCTACACTCCGGATCCCGCCTTCAACATACAAAGCACAAACCAATGCTTGCCCCGGATATTGCTCCACCGGAATATGTGGAAGAAACTCTTTTGCATCAATATATACGGCATGTCCGCCGGCTGGCTGTATCACCGGTACATTGGCAGTAATTAATTTGTTAGTGAGATATTCAATGCTTCGGATGCGGTATTGCAGATAATGTTCATCCATTACTTCTTTTAAACCAATGGCAATGGCTTCGAGGTCACGGCCTGCCAAACCACCATAGGTTGTAAAGCCTTCGGTGATGATCAAAAGATTCCGGCAGCGGACAGCCAGCTCCATATCTCTCATGGCAAGAAATCCACCGATGTTGGCAAAGGCATCTTTCTTTGCACTCATAGTACACCCATCAGAATAAGAAAAAAGTTCAACCGCAATCTCAGGAACTGATTTGCCGGCATAACCTTCTTCCCTCAGTTTGATAAAATAACTATTCTCTGCAAACCGGCAGGCGTCAATAAAAAAAGGAATGTTATGTTGTTTGCAAACTTCACTGGCAGCTTTTATATTTTGCATACTCACTGGCTGGCCGCCACCTGAATTATTGGTGATAGTCATAATGACCATCGGAATATTACCTGCTCCTTTTTGATCGATCATTTTTTTCAGGAGATCTATGTCCATGTTTCCTTTGAAGGGAGCAGGGAAGGAGGGATACTTCCCTGCTTCACACAAACAGTCGATGCCTTCAGCACCTGAGAATTCTATATTGGCCCTCGTTGTGTCAAATAATGTATTACTGATAAAATATTTTCCTTTTCCGCCAAGAATGCTGAAGAGGATCTTTTCCGCGGCTCTTCCCTGGTGAGTGGGAATTACAATCGGAAATCCAGTTATCTCTTTTACTGATTGCTCAAAATGAAAAAAACTGGAACTGCCGGCATACGACTCATCACCTCGCATGATGCCTGCCCACTGGTCGCTGCTCATAGCGGAGGTTCCGCTATCAGTGAGCAGGTCAATCAATACATCATCCGCATGAATCCTGAAGGGATTGTAATGTGCCTTTTCGAGGATCACTTTTCGTTCTTTCTTCGTAGTAAAATGGATTGGCTCAACCGATTTTATTTTGAATGGCTCTATGATGGTTTTCATACTGAAGTTTTTTTGGGATGGTTACCTTGAGGAATAAAATGACATTAAATGAACGGGAAGAAACTTCAGGTAGGTTTGCAGATGATATTTTTCCAGAGACGCATAATATATAAGCTGACCAAAAGTAAGCTGTAGAAGCCTGGCGGCTTATGACTTTAATCAGACCCCAAACTGACAAAGGTGGTGGTCAATATGCTTCCACATGGCCTTGCTCCAGTTTTCTTTGGTCATCTTTCCAAATACAGGATGTCTTTCGCCTTTGATATTTGATTCGGTGAATTGGCCGATCAGCTCAATGACAGCAGTTTTTTCTTTTTCAAAATCTTTCTCTGTGCCAGTCATAATAAAAGTAGTATCGGTGGGCAACCCTTTTTTATAAGGCTTTTCATCCCATAATTTACTTTTGAAAAAAGGCAGGATCAGTTTGAAAAAGAAATGCCCTTTTGGTTTGTGCGTACCATAAGCAATTTTTATAGCCGGCTGTAAATGTGCCAGCATTTGTGACACATTCATTTTACCCCATTGCCTTTGTGATTGCGGAGTTAGTTTGTTTATTCTGCTAACGATCTCCTGTTTTACAACAGGGTCAAATAAATTTTTTATTTCCATCACGAGTGATTTTATTTTTCATAATAAGGGACTTCATCATCATTTACCATTTCTTCCTGGTTCCAGTAAGCCCATGTAACGATACTTCCTTTTTTTGTTTTCAGCATTCGTCCAAAGATCGCATTGATAGGATTGAAAGTATAATCCGTAACACCCATGGTGAATGTTTCCGGTGCTGGTGGTGGAGGTGGGGCTTCAACAACTGGCTCACCTTCTTTAGGTGGAGGCGGGGCAGCTACTTTTGGCGGGGGAGTTTGGACAGTTACAATTGTATAACCATTCAGCTCCAGCAATTCTTTTAAGAAAGCAATTCTTTCCGGCTTTGCATTTTTTTCTACGATGCCGCATTTGATGCCATTCAGTTCTTCGAATTCATGATTTTTATTAAGAGCCATCTTAGTTCATTAAAGATTGAATGTAATCGTAGATCCAGCTCAATAAGCCAACCAGCACAATGGCTGCTGCACACAGTATCAATGCAAATTTAACGGTGCTGTTCGTTTTTATTTTCTCAACGGGTTGTTCGTTCTTATCCATGAACATGGCTCTCACCACTCTTAAATAATAATACAGCGAGATGATCATGTTCAATGCAGCCACCGTAACGAACCAGTATGCTCCTTTGGCAGCGCCGGAGCTGATCAAAAATAATTTTCCAAAGAAACCGGCGGTAGGAGGAATGCCGGCTAAAGAAAATAATGCCAGTGTCAATATCCAGCAAAGGAATGGATTAGTCTTGTACAAACCTTTATAGTCATCAATATTCTCTTTGCCGGAATGTTCGCTGATCACCGAAGCAACACCAAATGCAGCGAGGTTGGAAAAAACATAGATTAAAATAAAATAAACGACAGCCGTAGTTCCATCCGGATAACCTGACATGCCTACGAGAATGAAACCAACCTGTGCGATCGAAGAAAAAGCAAGAAATCGTTTTATATTTTGCTGGCGCAGGGCAAACAGGTTTCCAATGATCATAGTGATCACAGCCAGTATCACCAGCATGAGATACCATGTTTCAAACATTTTTTGGAATGGTATGTATAGTGCAGCAATAAAAACAAAAGCAATAGAACCTTTTGAAATAACCGATAAGAAAGATGTAGTAGCAATGGGCGAACCTTCATACACATCTGCAGTCCACAAATGAAAAGGAACGATTGATAATTTGAAAGCAAAAGCACCGATCAGCATGGCAAAGGCCAGTATTTGAAATGCGCTGCCATCCAATTGTCCCGGCAATTCTGCAAAACTGATCGTGCCGGTAGCACCATAGATCAACGAAATGCCAAACAATAATATCCCGGATGAAAATGCAGAAGAGAATATCATCTTCATGGCTCCTTCAGAAGAACGTTTTTTCTCCAGGTCAAAATTGGCCATGGCTGCCACAGGAATGCTGGCCAGTTCCAATGCTAAATAGAACATCAGCAGGTTACCGCTGGAGATCATAAAGAACATTCCCAGCAAGGCTGATAACATCAGCATGAAGAATTCAGGAAGATGCGGGGTCTTCTTCAACCAATCTGCACACAATAATGAAATAAGGTAAACACCGAGATTCAAAATATTCTTCTCAAAGACTATCAGTTCATTGGTGTAAAACATGTCGCCAAACAAATGACCGTTCTTATTGAAGAAGAATCCAGCAATAAAATTCACCAGCAATAAAACCTGTAATAATGGCAACAAATTCTCATTCTTCATCCCCTTGCCGATCTTAATGAACAGCAAAATGAAGATGATGAGGGTGATCACCAGTTCGGATTTCATCAATATCAAAAAATCGTTCAACATTACTTTCTTATTCTTTATTTCTTATTTCCCGGCGATCTTATTCATTATTATTTCTGCCGCCGGTCTTACCAGGTCATTCAACCAGCCGGGTATGATACCGATAACTATAATTCCCGCCACTAATATTATTGCAGCCAGTTTTTCATTCCATGTTGCATCTCTTAATTGCGATTGATTCTTCTTGATCGGTCCCATGGCCACTTGTCCAATTGCCCGTAAAATATAAACAGCCGTTACCACAATGGACATACAAGCTGCAATAGTTGCAATACGATGGAAAGCACTTGCATTTTCCCATGAACCCATAAAGATGGTCATCTCTGCTACGAAACCACTCAGCCCCGGTAATCCCAGCGAACATAATCCTACAATAAAAAATACGGTGCTGATGAATGGCATCACTTTCATCAGTCCGCCCATTTCACTTACCTGTCTTGTATGCGTTCGGTCGTAGATCATTCCAATAACAGCAAAGAAAAGGGCTGTCATCAAACCATGGCTGACCATTTGCATAACAGCGCCGGTAACAGCAGTGGTGGTTAACATGCCAATGCCGAGCAAAACAAATCCGCAATGACTTACCGAAGAGTAGGCGTTGATATATTTAAGGTCCTTCTGCATCATTGTAGCGAAGGCGCCATATAAAATGGCAATGCTGGATAGAATGATAATGATGTTCGAATATTGATGCGCTGCTTCCGGCATCAAATAAGCAGCTACACGCAAACAACCATAGCCGCCGAGCTTCATGGAGATACCGGCGAGGAACATGGAACCGGCAGTGGGAGCAGAGGAGTGACCATCAGGTACCCATGTATGCAATGGAAATATCGCAGTGAATACACCGAAACCAACAAATAATAAAGGAAAGACGATCCGTTGTGTATCTTCTGCGATTTTTATTTTAGATAGACTCAACAGATCAAAACTATGACCCGAAGAAAAGTATAACCCAAGAATCCCTACCAGTACCAATGCAGAGCCGCCCATTAACATCAAAGCCAGTTTATTGGCGCTGTATTCTTTTTTGCCGCTGCCCCATATTCCGATCAATAAATATTTTGGAATAACTGCTATTTCCAGGAAAAAGAAAAGAACAAAAAGATCAAGGGAGATAAAGAAACCATAAGCGCCGAGACTTAGTAAGATCAGCAGGAAATAAAATTCCTTGGTCATCTTTTCAATATTCCAGGAAACCAATACACCAGCCACCACAACAAATGAAGTGAGTAAGATCATAGCTATGGAAATTCCATCTACACCCAGGTGGAAGTTGATATGCCAGGCAGGGAACAAAGCATAATTCTGTTCGAATAACATTTCCGCTTCATTTCCCCCGGCTCTTTCTTTAGTAAAAGCACAATAAAGGATAATGGATAAGATCAGTTGTGCAACAGCACCGGCAAATGATATCCATCTTACCTGTTGTTTATTGCGGGACAATAGTGCAGCAACGGCAGTCAGTAATGGGATAATTATGAGTAATAAAAGATTCATTCAGTTTTTATTTCCATGCATAAATGAACAACACCGCTAAGCCAATAACTCCCAGTAAAAAATAAATAGCATACGACTGCACTTTACCTGACTGCACTTTTTTAATCCCTTCAGACACCTTTGCCGTTGTATTGCCGGTAAAATTGATCATTCCATCCACCACATTCCTGTCAAACCAGGCGGCAGGTCTTCCAATTAAATTGAATAATATTTTTTTAGTGATGAAAAGATAAATCTCATCAATATAAAATTTATTGTAAGCTGTTTTATAAAATCCATAAACAGATGCGGTGAGTTTGCCGGGCCTTTCATTTTGTTTCAAGTATAACCACATCGCTAAAAAGATGCCGGCCAGTCCCAATGCAACAGGAAGGATGGAGAACTGCAGATCAAAATGACTTTCGAGTCGTGTACCATCTGATGTTACAAAATGACCAAAAGGGATAAAACCTGCAGCAATTGCGCCAATGGCCAATACGATCAATGGCATCATCATACTAAAACCACCTTCACTGTGATGGGCCTCGCCCCGGCCCTCTCCTGGCGGAGAGGGGGTCTTGTTCCAAAAGATAGAGAAATACAAACGGAACATATAAAAGGCAGTCAATCCGGAAGTGAACAATGCGATATAATATATAGCAGTGTTGTTGTGATAAGCAGCCAATAATATTTCTTCTTTGCTGAAAAAACCTGCGAATGGAGGAATACCGGCAATAGCCAAACAAGCAATAAGGAAAGTAATATGTGTAATGGGCATGAATTTCCTTAAACCACCCATATCTCTCATATCATTACTGTGCACATAATGTATAACAGCACCGGCGCCAAGGAACAACAATGCTTTGAACATCGCATGGGTGAAAAGATGGAACATGGAGGCTGTGTAACCCAAACCTGCTTCGCCACCATATCCTGATACGCCGAGTGCAAACATCATAAAACCTATTTGCGACATAGTGGAATAAGCCAGCACTCTTTTAATATCTGTTTGTGTGCAGGCAATGATAGCAGCAATGATCGCCGAGACAGCGCCGACCCAGCCAACAATTTCTAATACGCCGGGAGTAGTAATGGAAAACACCGGGAACAATCTTGCGACCAGGAACACACCGGCGACTACCATCGTTGCTGCATGTATCAATGCAGAAACAGGAGTGGGACCTTCCATGGCGTCGGGTAACCAGATATGCAATGGGAACATGGCGCTTTTTCCGGCGCCGCCGATAAATACCAATGCCGCTCCCCATGTCAACGCAGATGCACCGAGGAAAGTGGAGGCAGCTGCCTTCGCTTGAGTTGATCCCGATGATGTCAATGTGTCGATCATCGTATTGAAATCAAGTGTACCGGAACTATAGGATAAAATCAAAATGCCAATTAAAAAACCCAGATCAGCAAAACGGGTAACGATAAAAGCTTTTTTGCAAGCTGCAACGGCAGATGGTTTATTATAATAATAACCGATCAGCAAGAATGATGAAACACCCACCAGTTCCCAGAAGATATAGATCTGGAAAAGATTGGAAGAGATGACCAGCCCGAGCATGGAGAAAGTGAACAAGGCTAAGAAGGAATAATAAGTAGGAAACCTTTCTTCGCCTTTCATATAACCCAGGCTGTAAATATGCACCATCAATGAAACGAAAGTGACAACAACGAGCATCATCACAGAGATAGGATCGAGCAGGATGCCCATATCAATGGAAACCCCTTTTGAGAATTCAAGCCAGGTATAATTGAACGCAATTATTTCCTGGTAGCTGCCGGCTACTTTTCCATAAACAAAAAAATATTCATAAGCCGTATATAAAGCAAGTACTGTTGATGCCAGCAATAAGATAGTTCCGATGATACCGGAGCTTTTCTTAAAATATTTTCTGCCGAATAATCCCAATAGCAGGAAACCTGCCAGTGGCAGCAGCGGGATCAAAGCAATTAGTGTGGCGTTCGGCATTTTAATACTTTAATTCTTCAGCACTTTCTACATCAATAGATTTATGACTACGATATAAATTAATGATAATGGCTATTGCTACTGCGGCTTCAGCAGCAGCAATAGCGATAATGAATATTGTAAAGAACAGGCCATCCATTTTATGCGGCCATAAATATTTATTGAATGCGATGAAATTAATGTTCACACTGTTCAATATCAGTTCAATGCTCATCAATATGGTGATCAGGTTCCTTCTTGTAAGGAAACCGTACACACCAATAAAGAACAGTGCGCCGCTGATGAATAATAAATGATATAGTCCGGGTTCGATATTCATTATTTGGGTTCAGGTTTACTTCTTAATGCAATAACGATACATCCGATCATTGCAGCCAGTAACAACATGCTCACTACCTCGAAGGGTAATGCATAACCGTTTTCGCCGGTGCTCAACATTTGGCCGCCAATATCTTTTACAGTATTGCCGATATGCGGAGCGGATGTTTCTACAAAATCATGCTGATAGATCTGCAACATTGTTAATGCAAAAGCACAGAATACGGCCAATGCTGAAAATATTTTCCTTCCGATCTTTTGTTTAGCTAATTTTTCCCCGGCTTGTTGTGTAAGAAAAATGGAAAAGATGATTAATACTACAATGCCGCCTACATACACAACGATCTGCACGGCAGCTATGAATTGATAATCCAACCAGAAATAGATACCAGCGATGCCGATCAATGTGAACAATAAATAAATAGCAGCACGGAAGATATGTCTTGTCGAAACGGACAATACAGCACAAACCAATGTAAGTGCAGCCACCAGGTAAAATATTATACTCGATCCGTTCATTGCAGTTAGTCTCTTTATTCTTTAGACCTCCAGAGCCCCCTTTTGGGGTTGGGGTTTATTCTACTCCATCCATGATCTTAGATCCGGGATTATTTAAAATTTTTGTCAGTTTATTCCTGTCAAACACACTGTGCTCAAATGTCTGCGCCATTTTAATTGCATCGGAAGGGCAAGCTTCGATGCAGAGATTGCACATGGTACAGAGTTCGAGATGATACACCAGTTTATCTATCGCTTTCTTTTTCTTTCCATCTATCATATCAAACCTGGTAACTACTTTAATTGTCCCATTTGGACAAGCCAGTTCACAAGCCTGGCAGCCGGTACAACGATGTTCATTCTTTTCATCATGCGGCATCACTACTTCACCTTTGAACCGTTCAGGCAAATTCAATGTCTCCCTGTTATCGGGATATTGTTGCGTGATGATCTCTTTATGATGCGTAAAATAATACAGTGTACGCTTCATACCCCTGCCCAGCGAACGAACGGCGCCCCAAACATCTTTTATATATTTTCCGACACTCATAATTTTAAAAATGCCAACCCATAATTGCCATCAATGTTACCAGCAATAAATTCACCATGCTGATAGGTAACAAGTATTTCCATTCAAGATTCAATAATTGATCGATACGTAATCTTGGGAATGACCACCTGAACCACATGATAACAAATATGAGGAAGAATGTTTTTCCAAAGAACCATAAACTTGACGGTATATAATCCATTGCATTATTAAAGCCAGTCCAGTTGCCAATATGCAACGGCATCCATCCGCCGAGGAATATTGTTGCACCGAGGCCGCATACAATAAATACGTTCACATATTCAGCCAAAAAGAACAAAGCGAATTTCATTCCCGAGTACTCCGTATGAAAACCTGCTGTTAATTCTGATTCGGCTTCGGCAAGATCAAAAGGCGCCCGGTTGGTTTCCGCCGTTACTGCAATAATGAAAATGACGAATGCAATAATAGCCGGGATATGTCCTTTGAATAACCACCAGCCGTTTCGCTGCGATTCGATTATTTCAGATACCTGCAAACTACCTGTCAGCACAATGATCGCTAAAATGGATAGCCCTGCTGATAATTCATAGCTGACGATCTGTGCGCCACTTCGCATGGCGCCGAGTAAGGAGTATTTATTATTGCTGGCCCATCCTGCCATCAATATGCTGATGACCATGATGGATGAAACTGCTGTTATATACAATACACCAATATTCAGATCCCATAATTGAAAATTCTCGGCAAATGCAATAGGGGCCAGTAATAACATTGCAACGATCATCGCAACAAAAGGAGCCAGGTTGAACATGATCTTATCGGCGCCGTTCGGGGTCATTCCTTCTTTCACCATTAGCTTAATGGTATCCGCCATTGACTGCAACATTCCTTTTGGACCAACACGGTTAGGGCCCAGTCTTATTTGCATCCATGCAGAAACTTTTCTTTCCATGATGACCAATATCAAACCCAGCATGGCAAATAAACCAATGACAAGCGTTCCGGCAATGACCATTTCGATGATCAATGTCCAGGTAGCATTGAAATTGGCGCTTAACCAATCATGAATGTTGTCCGATATGTTTGAAAAGCTCCACATTATCAATTTTAAATTTTAAATGTCAGATGTTAAATGGGTTTCATTTAAAATTTAGCATTTAACATTCAACATTAGCGATCGATATCAGGTATCACCAGGTCTAATGTTCCCATCATTGCCACCAAATCACCGATCTTACTGCCACGGGCAATATGATCCAATACAGACAAATTCGAAAATCCTGGTGACCGGAATTTAATTCTGAAAGGGTTTGTACCGCCTTCGCTTACAATATAAACTCCCAGTTCACCTCTTGCTGTTTCAACTCTTGTATAAAATTCTCCTTTGGGTAATTTTAAAACCGCTTTAGTTTTGGTTAATACTTCACCTTCCGGAATATTATCAATTAGTTGTTCGATGATACGAATGGATTGATTCATCTCACGGATACGCACCATATAACGGGCAAATGAATCGCCGCCGGTTTCCAGGACCTCATCAAATTCAAGTGTAGAATAGATCTCGTAAGGATATAATTTTCTTATATCACAACTTACACCGCTTCCCCTTCCTGTCGGACCAGTACAGCCGTATGAAATAGCATCTTCAGCAGATAAGACACCTACATTTTTCATCCTGTTTTGAAAAATGATATTGCCGGTCACCATTTCATCATACTCATGCACCTTGCGTTTATATAATTGTATGAACTCTTTTACCCTCTTCTGAAAATCCGGATGAATATCCTGCATCACACCGCCGGGCACCATATAGTTCATCGTTAACCTGGCACCGCAGGTCTCTTCCATGATATCATTGATCGTTTCTCTTTCCCTGAACGCATGAAAAAAAGGAGTGAAAGCACCGAGGTCCATCGCCATGGCTCCCCACCAAAGTTCATGTGAAGCAATTCTTGTCAATTCATCCATCAGCACTCTTATCACTTGTGCTCTTGGCGGAATTTCTACCTGTAATCCTTTCTCCACACACATTGCACAGGCATGATTATTTATATGAGCAGATAAATAATCCATCCGGCTGGTAACATAAATGAATTGCCGGTAGCTTAGGCTCTCACACATCTTTTCAATGGAACGATGAATATAACCAAGATGTGGCTCTACTTTTTTGATCGTCTCACCACTTAATGTAATAACAAGATGAAGCACACCATGTGTAGCCGGGTGCTGCGGACCTACGTTAATAATGAATTCACCAGGCTGCCCAACCTCTGCGAAGGAAGGATGTGATGAACCAGCAATTATTTGTGTCTCTCTATACATTCAGAAATTTCAAATACAGTTTTTAAAATTCTTCTTTAGGCGACTTAAAGCCCCTCCTGCAGAGGGGTTTGGGGAGGCCTCTATAGCTTGATCATATTAACCGGGTCTTCAAAATCTTTCCGCAATGGATTCTTTCCTTCCCAACCATCGGGTAATATCAATAAACGCAGATCGGGATGGTTGAGAAAATTCACACCGAATAATTCATATACTTCTCTTTCATGAAATTCAGCTGTCCGCCATATATGTGAAACAGATTCTATTTCCGGTTTATTTCTGTCGAGTTTACATCTTACAACAAGGTTATGGCGATATTGAGTAGAAGATAAATGATACACCATTGTCAGGTGTGTCTTCCAGTCAATGCATGTCAGGCAAAAAAGATAATTAAAGAAGAGTGAGCTTTCATGGCGAAGCAATTCAGCAGCCGACAGCCAGTCCTTTGATTCAATATTTATATTGATCCACTCGCCTCCTTCTTCAAAAGTGGCAGCAGGAAGGAGTTCGGTTATTTTAGCTTTCAGTTCTTCGTTGGTCATTCTTTTCCTGCTTTTATTTGCTCTCTTGTCAATCCTTTTTTTATTTTTTCCTGGAGAGTGATGAGTGCATGCAGTAATGCTTCGGGTCTTGGCGGGCAGCCTGCTATATAAACATCAACCGGTATGATATGATCGGCACCTTTCACCACTGAATAGGTATTATAAAAAAAAGGACCTCCGCTGATAGCACAGGCCCCCATGGCGATCACATATTTGGGGTCGGCCATTTGATCATATAACCTTTTCAATACTGGCCCCATTTTATTGACAATGGTGCCGGCAATGATGATCACATCGGCTTGCCTGGGTGTAGCTCTCGCAACTTCAAACCCGAATCTCGAAAAATCATATTTGGCCGAAGCAGTCGCCATCATTTCGATACCACAGCAACTGGTGGCAAAAGTGAGTGGCCATAATGAGTTGGCCCTTGCCCAATTGATCAGGTCATCAAGTTTGCTCAGCGCCACATCAGTGCCGCCGACACTATGTACTTCGCCGGGAAATGTAGCTTCTAATTTTTTTTGCTCTTCGGTCATTAACCTTAAACTTTTAAACCCTTAAACCTTCATCACATCCATTTTAACGCACCTTTTTTATGTGCGTATAAAAATCCCATAAATAATATAAAAAAGAAAATAACGATCTCGATCAGTGCGATCCAGCCGGCGCTTTTCGCCACCACTGCCCATGGATAAAGAAATACCAGCTCCACATCAAATATCAAGAAGATCAGGGCGAATAAATAATAACCCACATTCAGTTGTATCCATGTCTTTCCCTGCGTTGGAATACCGCACTCATAAGGTTCTCCTTTTTGTTTATTGGTGGTTGGTTTTAATACAAATTTTGAGATAAGGATAGCGATGCCGGAAAAAGCGATCGCTGCGATAATAAGTACGATGAGTGAGGCCGCACCCATAGGGAAATTGATTTCCACGAATATAATAACTATGAGCTAAAAAAAGACATGACAATTATCAACGGATGAATTGAAAGGCCACCCGGTTTTCATTAATAGTCGTAATATTACATAAACCATTTGTTTGATATGAATCGCAAGGCTATTTTTCTCATTTTATTGGTCATTTTCGTATTTGCATGCAAACAAAAAGATGCTCAGAAACTATCCAATGAAAATTCTCTTTTATGGAAAGTGAGCGGCAATGGATTGAATGAGCCATCTTACCTGTACGGGACCATGCATATTATTTGTAAAGAAGATGCTTTGCTAAGCGAAAATTTCATATCGGTCATCAAAGGAACGGATGCGATCGTATTTGAAATTGATATGGAGAATATTGGTATGGACGAAATGATGGAATCTTTGGAAAAAATGAAAATGAAAGGAGATACAACATTGGAAGATCTTTTAGATGAAGCCGATCTTGCCAATGTGAAAGAGTATATAGAAGAAGCTGATCTTATGCTTCCTTATTCTGAACTCAAATCTTATCTTCCTATCCTGGCCTATGCGATCCTTGCGGAAGGAATATCGGAGTGTGAAGAATCAACCGGTATCGAAGAGGAGATCACCAGTATTGCAAAAAAATACAAGAAAAAAACATTTGGGATCGAAACGCTGGAGTACCAGATGGGGGTTATGGACAGCATTTCCTATTCGGTACAGGCCAATATGCTGGCGGATTATATTGACAGTCTTCGCCGGCCCGGGGGAATAGCAATAGAAAAAGAGAAACTGAGAGGATTCAATAAAGTATATACAACCCAGAACCTGGATTCGTTGAATAAATTAATTGTAGAAATAGACCCGACTTTTACGGAAGCATTTGCAGATATATTATTATATAACCGTAACCGTAATTGGGTGGCCGAATTGAAAAAATTAATGAAAGAAAAATCACTGGTACTGGCGGTAGGCGCTGGTCATTTACCCGGGAAAAAGGGCCTCATCGATCTTTTAAGAAAAGAGGGATATGAGGTAACACCAGTTGAAAATAATATATCCCCGAAGAAAAAATAGCTTTTATCCGTACAATTCAAGATGGATCGCTTTGCCGGGGTATCCCATCTCCACAATTTTCTTCTTCGCATCATCGATCATATTTTTCCAGCCGCAGAGATAGAAAACAGCTTCCTGCCGGTCTTTGCATAACTCTTCATAAACAGGATGAACATATCCAATATGTCCGTCCCATTTTTCACGGGATAGGGTTGGATGATAATGGAAATTGGGTAATTTTTTTTCGAGTTCTTTTAGTTCATCATAATAAAGAATATCTTCTTTTGTCCTGGCGCCAAAGACGAGATAAATATTCTTAAAAGGAATAGTATGCAGGTAAAGATAATTGATCATGCTTCTGAATGGCGCAACACCGGTGCCGGTGCATATAAAAAAAATGTCATTGTCCAGTTTTTTGGGTAAGGTAAATACACCCTGTGCGCCACGGAATGTCAGTTCACTTCCAACCTTTATTTCATTAAAAAGATAAGTGGTTCCAACACCTCCTTTTGCCAGCACAACGAGCAACTCAAATACATTGCCGCCATCGGGCCATGAGGCAATGGAATAACTTCTTACTCTTTTATTGGATTTTTCATGAATGGGAAGATCGAGGGTAACGAACTGGCCTGGTATAAAATCAAAAGAAGGAGTATCTGAAACCTCAACAAAGAACCGCCTTGTATTGGGAGTAAAATCCTCGATCCGTATAACTTTTCCTTTTCGCCATGATAACAGGGCCATTCTTATAGTTTTGGCGAAAATTACGAACAGGCCCTCATTGCCTGTTTATGAGATTGAGAATTTATTGAAACTGCGCCCAATTACTTTATTGCCCGGGTATTCAAAAACAATTTCACAAAAAATCACTTGCAAATCATTAGGTGCTTGATTAAATTAAATAATTTAGGAAATAATTTTAACGCTTATGACAAAGCTGGTCAAAATATATTGCCTTTCCGTTGTATTTATATTATTCATTTCCTGCAACAGTGACAATCATAGGCAGGAAAAAGTTGAAACGGACGGAATGGAGTTGGCCATGCGCCAGGAATTCATGATGACCCGTGACCCGGCACTGAATATTATTCCGAGGGAAAGATTGAATGCTGCCCGTTATTATATGGAGAGTATTGATCCATCAGTTACCGGCAGGCTTACGGCGCTTGCCTGGCAGGAGAGAGGGCCCAGCAATGTAGGGGGACGGACAAGGGCGATCATGATCGACAAAAGAGATGCATCAGGTAATACTGTGTTTGCTGGCTCAGTCAGCGGAGGAATGTTCAAAACGACCAATTTCCTCAGTACTCCTCCTGCCTGGACGCCGGTAAATGATTTTTTGCCCAATCTTGCTATTACTGCTATCGTACAGAACCCGGTAAATATGGATACAATGTATGCAGCAACCGGCGAAGGCTGGTTCAATATAGATGCAGTGCGTGGCGGAGGTATTTATAGAAGCATTAATGGTGGTACAACCTGGACCCTGATGGCTTCAACCAATCAATTTGAATACGTCCAGGACTTTGTGATAGATAATAGCGGTAATCTTTATGCTTCTTTACGAAACTTTGCTACAGCTAACCGTGGAGTGATGCGTTCAACCGACAGGGGAGCAACCTGGACACAGGTATTGGGCGCTCCGTTACCAGGTTTTGAAACAGGACGGGCCACCGATCTCGAAATAGCAGCTAATGGGGACATATATGCTGCATTAGGGATCTTTGGAAGAAGTGTGGTAATGAAGTCATCTTTTGCTACGCATGGCGCTAATACCGGTGCAGCAGGTAACTGGGTAAACATTACCCCAACAACTCCTACGATCACTCAACGAACAGAAATCTTGGTTGCTCCATCTGATGCACAAAGGGTTTATTTACTGATGCAGGATAGCGCCACATTGCAGGTACTAAATATTTTCCGTTCAACAAATGGGGGAACTAACTGGACCACATTGACAGCACCCAACCTTGGCCCACAAACATGGTATAATCTTATTGGCGCTGTTGATCCCTCTGATGCAGATATCCTGATCATTGGAGGATTGAATCTTACCAGATCCACTAATGCAGGGGATAACTGGAGTACATCAATAAGCGGCGGAGTGCATGTAGATCATCATGCATTGATATTTGATGGATCTTCCAAACTGATTAATGGCAATGATGGTGGTATTTATTACTCCACCAACGCCAATACTGCCTCTCCTGCTTTTGCAAATAAGAACAGCGGGTATAATGTGACGCAGTATTATGGATGTGATGCACATCCGAGCGCTGCCGATTATTTCCTGGCAGGTTCCCAGGATAATGGAACCCAAAGATTTACCACTCCCGGAGTGAATAATACGACGAATGCAACCGGAGGAGACGGAGGTTTTTGCCATATAGATCAAACCGATGGTCAACTACAGATCACTTCAAATACCGGTAATATTTATAACAGATCATTGAACGGAGGTGGAAGTTTTTCATCTCTCGGCGCTGTGAATAATAGCCGCGGTCAGTTTATTAATCCAACCGATATGGATGATGTTCAAAAAGTATTATACTGTGGTGATGATCCCGGCAGGTATTATTGTATCACTAATCTCACGGGGACACCGGCAGGGCAAGCCATTTCAGTAACTGCCATGGGAACAAGGTCCGTCACAGCAGTTAAAGTGGATCCTTTTGCACCCAATACAATTTGGCTGGGAGCTTCGATTGGCACAACAACGGCTCTTGTCCCAATGGTACTGAAAATTTCCAATGCCAATACCGGGACGCCAAATGTGCAGATCAATGTTACGGTTCCTGCTGCAGCAGGTGCAGCTATTTCAAGTATTGATATAGACCCGGCCAATGCCAATCACATTTTAGTGACCTTATCCAACTTTGGTGTTGTTAGTGTTTGGGAAAGTACAGATGGTGGTAATAGTTATTCCGGTATAGAAGGAAACCTTCCGGATATGCCCATTCGCTGGGGACTCTTTGCCCCTTCCAATGCACAATTAAATGGAACCGCTGGTGGCAATGGTGGAATAATGCTGGGTACCGAACTGGGTGTTTGGACAACTTCACAGATCGCTGGCGCCGCCACACAATGGATCCCAAATAATTCAGGTCTTGCTAATGTAAGGACCGATATGCTTAAATACAGACCGGGAGATAATACAGTTGTAGCTGCTACACATGGACGGGGACTTTTTACAACTACAGTTCCAACTGTTGTTACAGGTATTGATAATCCAACCAACACAACAGATTTTATTAAATATATCAGTGCAGATAAGGATAAGCTGCTTATCGTACCGGGCAAGTTGCAGGTAAAAACGATGACGATAACATTATTCAATGCAGCGGGGCAACGGGTCAAAGAAATGCAAACCCGTTACCAGAGTACTACCATTCCTATCAGTGATCTGCCAACAGGAGTGTATATTGTAAAATGTACGGGAGATAAGAAAGAGAATTTTATTCAGAAATTTAGTAAGTAAAAAAATCTGTTTTAGTTTACCTTTGCCGCTCTCATGAGTGTGAAGGAATTGCTGGAACAGTATCAAAACACCCCCCGCCTTTTTCAATTGGCGGACAGGCTCTCTTTTGCTTCGTCTCAAAAAATATATCTGAAGGATCTCAGGGGAAGCTCATCACAGTTTGTTGTAGCGGCTGCCTTTCTTCATCCATCCTGTTCCCAACTCAATCATTTGATTGTATTGAATGACGCAGAGGAAGCGGCGTATTTTCATAATTCACTGGAGAACCTGACCGAAGCGTTAGACATTTTTTATTTCCCTTCTTCTTTTAAAACAAGAAAAAATTTTCACTTACTGAATTCTTCGCATGTCATGCTGAGAACAGAGGCGTTGACAAAACTTTCGACAGGAGGCAATAAGAAGATCATCGTTACTTATCCCGAGGCATTATTTGAGAAAGTGGTATTGCCCGGAACTCTTTCTTCCAATATCATTCATATCAAGACGGGCGATTCATTGAATATGGAGCAGATATTATTGCAATTGGCTGATTATGGTTTTGAACGGACAGATTTTGTATATGAGGCGGGGCAGTTCGCCATCCGTGGCGGTATCCTTGACATTTATTCTTTCGGCAATGAAAAACCTTACCGGGTTGAATTGTTTGGCAATGAAGTTGATTCTATCCGTATTGTTGACCCAGAAACACAATTAAGTGAGAGGAGATTGTTGCAGGTAAGTATCATTCCTAATGTAGATACGCAATTCAAAAATGAAGAGAGGATATCGTTGTTCGAGTTTCTCCCCGAAAATACAATAGTATGGTTACAGGATTTTGAATTATGTAAAGAAAGATTGGAAGACAGCGAAGAAGACCTGCAGATATTTTTCAGGATCCGGGATGAAATAAAAGAACGAAACCTCACGACAAAGGCACAAGGGACAAGGAACAAGAGACAAGAGGAAGAGAATGATAACCTGGAAAAGAAAGAAGTAACAACAAATGATTTTATTAATTCAAGGGATTTGGGAGACTATCTTTCTAAAAAGCATTTGGTTGAATTTGGTTACCAGCGTCATCTTGCAAACTTCGAAATAGAATTCAGGACCAAAGAACAACCGGCATTCAACCGGCAATTCGATCTTTTGATAAGGGACTTAAAAAACTGGGAGAGCAAAGGGTTTCAATTATTCCTTTTTGCCGATAATCCAAAACAGTTGGAAAGACTGCAAAGTATTTTTGATGACCTCAAAGCAGAAATTGTTTTTAACCCGATCACTGTTTCTATTCATGAAGGATTTATTGATGAGGATCAAAAGATCGTTTGTTATACAGATCATCAAATATTCCAGCGTTATCATAAATACAAGGTAAAACAGGCGTATAATAAAAATAAGGCGCTGACATTACGAACACTGAGGGAATTGCAACCGGGAGATTTTGTAACGCATATTGATCATGGTGTAGGCGTATTCAGCGGTTTGCAAAAAATAGAGGTGAATGGAAAATTGCAGGAAGCAGTGCGACTTATCTACAGGGACAGCGATATTTTATATGTCAACATCAACAGCCTTCATAAAATTGCCAAGTACACCGGCAAAGAAGGCAGCGTTCCGAAAATAAATAAACTGGGAAGCGATGTTTGGAATAAGCTCAAGGATAAAACTAAGGCGAAGGTTAAGGAAATAGCTTTTGATCTCATAAAATTATATGCCAAAAGAAAAGCGCAGCATGGATTTCAGCATGCGCCGGATAATTATATGCAAACGGAACTGGAGGCTTCTTTTATTTATGAAGACACTCCCGACCAGGGCAAGGCAACAGCCGATGTAAAAAAAGATATGGAATCACCATCTCCGATGGACAGGTTAGTGTGTGGCGATGTTGGCTTTGGGAAAACAGAAGTAGCGATAAGAGCTGCATTCAAAACAAATATTGATGGTAAGCAGGCAGCTATTCTTGTTCCCACAACCATTCTTGCCTTCCAGCATTATAAAACTTTCAGCGAACGGCTAAAAGATTTTCCTGTTACGGTTGATTATATCAACCGTTTTAAATCTGCCAAAGAGAAAAAAGAAACGATGAAGAAAGTAGAGGAAGGAAAAGTTGATATCATCATTGGGACACATGCATTGTTGGGAAAAGATGTAAAATTCAAAGACCTTGGATTGCTGGTGGTGGATGAGGAACAAAAATTTGGTGTAGGGCATAAAGAAAAGATCAAAACATTGCGTACGGCCGTTGATTGTTTGACATTGACAGCAACACCGATACCAAGAACATTACAATTCTCATTGATGGGTGCGAGAGATCTTAGTATCATTAACACTCCGCCGCCGAACCGGCAACCGATACAAACAGAAGTGCAGGTATATAATGAAGATCTGATCCGTGAGGCTATTTATTTTGAAACAGAAAGAGGAGGACAGGTCTTTTTTATCTATAACCGTATTGCTGGTTTGGGAGAAATGACTGCTATTATACAAGCCTTATGTCCTGACCTGAGTATTGGTTATGCCCACGGACAAATGGAAGGTCATCACCTGGAAGAAAGGATCATGGATTTTATTGACAAAAAATATGATGTACTTGTCTGCACCAATATTGTTGAAAGCGGTGTTGACATTCCGAATGTGAATACGATCATTGTTAACAATGCACATCAATTTGGTCTCAGTGATCTGCACCAGTTAAGAGGAAGGGTAGGAAGAAGTAATAAGAAAGCTTTCTGTTATTTATTATCGCCGCCGATGAGCACTTTGCCGGATGATTCAAGAAAAAGATTGCAGACACTGGAGCAGCACAGCGACCTGGGCAGCGGTTTTCAAATTGCCATGAGGGATCTTGATATAAGAGGAGCCGGTAATTTACTGGGTGGAGAGCAAAGTGGTTTTATGGCGGAGATCGGTTTTGAGATGTATCAAAAAATATTGGATGAAGCGATCAAAGAATTAAAGCGTTCTGAATTCAAAGAATTATTCAAGGAAGAAATTGCGAAGCAGGATGATTTTGTTCAGGATTGTACCATTGATACCGATCTCGAAATATTGATACCGGATGATTATGTAGAAAGCATCACAGAAAGATTATCATTATATCAGCGATTGGACAGCTGCGAGACAGAAGCTGATCTGGCTGATATGAAAACAGAATTCGAAGACAGGTTCGGGGCTTTACCGCAACAGGTTGTTGATCTTTTTATCACTGTTCGCTGCCGCAAGCTGGCGGTTGACTTAGGATTTGAAAAAATGTCTTTAAAAGATAATATACTTCGCTGTTTTTTTATCAATCGTCCCGATTCACCTTATTTTGAATCAAAAACATTTGATAAGATCATTCAATTCTTACAAACGGAAACCAATAAAGGAAAACTCAAACAAACCGGCCGTTTATTCCTGCTGACAGCAAATGATATGAAGTCGATGGATGAGATGCATTCCTTCCTTAAACAAATGCATGAATATGCAGACAGATAATAACTAAAAACTAATAGAGAAAAGTTAGACCCCGACAGAAAACGACTCCAACTATTATCTTTTATCTATTAGTTATTCACTATTCCTCATGTACACACATCACCGGTATGTGTGAATGAAATACCAGTTTTTTTGTATTCCGTTTTGAAAAAAGCCCTTCAAGCAGTTTGTGCTTTTTGGGAATTGCAATGATCAGGTCAAGGTTGTTTTCCTCAGCAAATTTGTTGATGCCTTCTTCCACATCCGGGTGATCGATGAAATGATATTGCGGGTTCAGATCAGTGAACATATCATGCAATTGCCATGATTCCTCAGGTGTATCAGGCTTGAAATGTTTATCGTCATGATCAACGTTGATAATGTGCAGTTCAGCATGAAACTCTTTTACCATTTCTTTGATGGGTTCTACTGGTATTGTTTCCGCCACTTGTTTGAAATCACAGGCAAATCCTATTTTCTTAATTCCATTGCCGTATTCTTTTCCGGGCGGCACACAGATCACCGGCCAGGTGAGATGACGGATTGCTGTTAGAGTGGTGCTTCCGAATAAAATGGTTTCCAATCCTGATGTTCCTTTGGCTCCCATCACTACTGCTAATGGCTTTACTTTTTTACACAATTCTTCCAGTTCATCCACGGTATTGCCCATTATTGACTCGGTATATACTTTTAATTTTCCGGAAGCCACATGCATGATATCTCTTTTAAGAACTTCCAGTTCAGCCTCGCTGCTTTTTTTTATTTCATCTACTGATACTAAGGCTACCGGCACTTCTCCATAAGGAACAGGGATATTGTAAACATTGAAAAGCAATAAACTCGCATCCAATGCCACCGCCATATCAGCAGCAAAATTCACTGCGTTAACGGATATAGGAGAAAAATCGGTTGGAGCAATGATCGTTTTCATGATTGTTATTTTTAAGAAATTAAAATTAAACTTCAGGCACGGCTATTTTTCCTGATTTCAATCAGCCGTCAGCCTATTATTAATCAATCTTCCTGCCAGAAAGGTGAATGGTGAATAGTGAATGGTCAATGAGGTCGTTTATTTACGCAAATCGTTTGATTTTCTGAGCGTCATGCTATGAGCGACCCATTCACAATTAATCAAGAAATTGATCCAGATCCCTTCTTTCTTTTTTGGTAGGACGGCCGATCTTACTTTGCCGTTTGCCTGTATGAAAACTGGCGGCCTGGAATTGAAGCCGTTCTATTTCTTCAGCAGGGGTAATATCAATATAATTCTTGATGGCTTCTTCATATTTCACTCTTTTGTGTAAAAGACCAGTCACTTTTATTCTCCATCGCTTTGCTTCGGTCTTTATTTCGTACTCATCTCCGATAGTTACATGTTTTGCAGGCTTTACTGCGGTACCGTTGAATTTTACTTTATTGGTATCGCAGGCCTCTGCAGCCAATGTCCTTGTTTTGAAAAGACGAATGGCCCAGAGATATTTATCAATGCGGAGTTTTTCTTTTTCAGGCATCGTTAGTCGTTCTTTTCCAGTTCAAAAATATCCTCCACTTTCTTCTTAAATATCTTAGCGATTTTCAGCGCCAGGACTGTTGAAGGAACATACATTGATGTTTCTATTGCAAAGATAGTTTGACGGGAAACTCCTAATTCCTCCGCAAGCTCCGTTTGGGTAATGTTGTTTTCTGTACGGAATCCTTTTACTTTATTCTTCATTTTGAATTTTCATCTTATTTCTTATTAATACAAAATTGAAGCGAACAATATAAGCAAGCCAAAATATGAATAATGTTTTTACAAACAACATGAGTTCAGCGTCACGTGGAGGGTCCCTCATAAAACCGACACGTATTAATGAGTAAGCCAGGAACAGGATCTGGGTCAATGTGGCAAGTTGAAAACTTTCCAACCTTATTTTTCTTATATATTCATCTTCTTTTTTTTCTTTTGAAAAAAGAAGGAAGTATAAACCGAATAGCCCTGAAAAAAAGAATAGTATTAATAGAATTGGAACAGAGGGGAATGGTAGATCATCCACCCATAGCATGAATTTATATTTTATTCTTAGC
>JABFRU010000003.1 GCA_013140985.1 Chitinophagaceae bacterium
ACTGATGACAAGGCCCTGGATGCTATGCAGCGCATTAAAAACGAAATGCGGGTTCATTTGTGATTGGAATTTTGCGATCAGCCGGGCCTGTTTACTAAGTTCGATCGCCTGTTCCTGGATCTTTAAACTTTTTTCTTCCAATAACGCATAAGCTTTTTTCCTGGCCCTGATATTTTTTAGTAACACTATGGCAAATACCACAAGCAATCCCAATACGACCAGGCTGGATATAAAAAAAGCCATAAGCCGGATTCTCTTCTCTGATGCTGTTTCAAGCAGGAGATCTTTTTGCAGTAGTTCTTTGTCCTTTTTTTCCCGTTCATATTTATTTTGAATATCGGCTGCTTTTGCAAAATTTTCTGCATTGATCACCGAATCTTCTATTGCAAAATGTTTTTCTCCATACTCAAGCGCCTTCTTGTAATCGCCGGTAGCTTTATAGGCTTTTGATAATCCCTGGTAATGTGAACTTTCCCACAGACGGGCTTTATATTTTTGTGTAAAGGGAATACCGGCCAGGAAACTTTCGATGGCTGCTTTATATTCTTTCTTTCCAAGCAGGGCGATCCCTTTATGATAATAATGATAGGTATAGCCTTCTGTGTTTTCTTTTTTTGCTTGCATAAGGCTCCCGGATCTTTCTACCCAATAGATAGCTGAATCCGGCATCCCCAGGTCGCCATACATTTTACTGATGCCGCTATAAGAACGGATCAACTGTACAGTATCCTGTATGCTCTTACTGGCTTCAGCACTCATGAACATGTAGGCTATCCCTTTTCTCTTTTTATTTATATCAGTGCCGCTTGAAGCATAATAGAGTGTTCCCAGGCTGCCGTATCCTGCAGCAATGCCAACAATTATCCCTTGTTTTTTACAGCCTTCAATTGTTTTAATATACATTTCTTCTGCCTTGGCAAATTGATTGTTCAGGTAATAAATATTTGCCAGGTTATTCAATGTCTGAAGATGAAGCTCAGTTAATCCGTGGGCTTCAGTGTAGGTTTGAGCTTCGACATAATATTGAAGAGCGGGTGCAAAATCATTGGTGTAGTGATATAATCCTGCCAGGGATAGCTGGGCTTTTGCATAACTGGTATGTGCCTTTGTTTTTAATGCTTGTTCAGATACCCATTTGCCAAAGATCAGGGCGACATCCATGCTGTCTGCAGACATATTACCCAACCGGTCAACATAACCGGCCAGTGTGATCGAATCGGTTTTCTCTTTTGCCAGGATATTTTTTAGGGAGTCAATATTTATTTGTGAAAAACCAGGCAAACAGCAGCGTAACAGAAATAAAGAGAGAAAAACCCTTTTCATGGGAGATTATTGTAGGCTAAATATACAACATGGCAAAGGTTATTTCAGTGGATATTTGCTGGTTTACCAGAAGCAAACCGTTGCCTGTTTGAGAATTGCATTTCACCTGAAAAAACAAACCGTTTACTATCCTGTGTAAATGTTCCTGCAAAATTATTTTAGACTTTACCTTTTACTTTTCTCATCAGCCGTTGCCTGATTGTGGCTTTTATCATTTTTGAACCAGGGTTAGTTTCAGGCAAAATTTAATCGGTTTAATTTCTTTATTCTTTATACTGTCTATTTAAAAATATTTTTATGAAAAAACTTTTTTCTCTCCTGCTTGTCGCTACCGGGTCTTTTCTATCAACCAATGCCCAGGTAACACCACCGCTCGGACCACCGCCGATACCTCAGCATGCTACAGCGGTTGAACTGGGACTTGGTCTTTTTATTGATGCCATAAAAAATAATATTCAAACTACTGTCCTCCGTGTTAACCATTCCATTGACAGCATGTCATCCTCCACAAATGTAAAAGCAAGACTCAGTCATAGCATACAGGTACAAACTCCGTTCATGGCTTATACAACAAGCAGCCAGCGGCCCAATCATAAGTATGGTAAAATTGTATTCAAGGTCACTTATACTATATCAGGCATAAGTTATCATAGCATTCCTTATTTCGACAGAAGATTGTTCCAGGATGTTACTATTGGTTTTTCCTGCAACCAATGGTACACGGATAATGGTACACCGATGCTGGGAGTCGCAGTAGAAAAACCAATGCTGGATGAAGCTTCTTTTGGGGAACAGGCATTGAATTTTTTTATCGGTAATACGCTTACCAATCTTGTTGACCGGAAATTAAGAGAGATAGTATCTGGTATAGGCGGCGGTGGGAGTACAGCACTTCCGGGCGGAAAATGCAATTGCATGTCTCTTGCAGCCGGTTCAGCGCCAGGTTTTACAGATTGGTCCATCCGGTTTGCATATGTACCTCCTAAAAGAATAGAAACATTTTCTAATAATGTAACGGTGAGCCTGAAAAGCATAAAACGTCTTACAATAATTGATCTGCCCGATCCTGTTGAAGAGTCTATCAATCTTGAATTCTATGCGAATCATAAAAGTATAGTAATACCGGTTAACAGGATAAAAGCAGGCGATGAGCAACAATTGAACAATGCTGTCATCACTATGGCCCGTCCGGGAGATAATGACATGCTGGTATTGATAGGCAATGTGACTGTAACAGCAGGGGGAGAAACTTTCTCAAATTCAATGTTGTTTAAAAAAGACAGGAATTTTGGCATCGGCACACACAAGTTTATAGTCGTACGATCTTTTATCAAAACCCCGCTTCCCGGCCCGGATGGAAGAAAACCTAAACCATATGTTGTTTACAGGCCGCACTATGAAATAACGCTCCATGTAAGCGGTGATGGCATGGGCATGGGTGGTTTTAATTAAGTTTATGCAAAGATCATTTGTAATAACAAGTATGGTCATAGCAGTGACTGCAACTACAATGGCGATCGCTTCGACGGATCTTTCTTTTAAAAAAAAATACAGTGAAGCGGCTATTGCAGTAAGAGATCATGTTGCAGCCTATCAAAAAACAGCCACTAAACTTTTTACAAAACTCTATCTTAAACGATTATATGATGATCTTATTTATATCGAAGAAAAAAAGACAGGAGAGCAGCAACAAAAGTTCATTACAGGGCTGCTAAGGTTGCTTACTAACTATGACAGTGTGGATGTCTATTTACTGGCGCATGGCAACAATATGATCGTATGGTTGAATGGGATCGATAAAAAGTTAACAAGAAAGATCAGGCTGGTGTACAACTGCGGGTGCGGCAATGCACAGCAGTACGAGGCCTGGGCTAACCTTGGAGTAAAATATTACCTGGCGCACAAAGGTGAAAAGAGTTTGTCTCCCATTTTCTTTTATTTTTTTATACGGAAAAGAGCTAAGAGACGCAGCTTTGATAAAAGCATTGCGGCAGCCAACAAGCATACCAGCTTCTTGCTGACTTGTATTGGATTCTCAGCAGTAAAAGCACAGGAGAGCTGTGCAACACTTTATTCATTTTGATTATGAGCATGAAATACTTTGGCATAGTTTTTTTATCAATGATCTTTTTTTCATTCGCTTCCTGCCAGAACCATCCTGCGAAGACGCCGCTGGATTTTTCTATAAGCATAGGTTCTCATAGTGGTTTAACCGGGCTGTCTGCTATAACCATCATCAGCCTTGATTCCTGCATTGATGAAGAAAGGAAAGTTGATAGTATTCTTACACGGCATAAGTGGAAAGTAACAGAAACCGAACTGGGATCTTTGTACCAGTCACTCCTTGAACTGGATGCATTTGATATTAAGTCGCTGGCGTATCATGGCAGATCATATGATGAAGGGAATACTTCTGTTTATTTTATGATCAATAAGAAAAGCTACCGGATCCTTTCATCTGCGAATAACAGGATCATAAAGAAGGATGAAAAAAAATACCAGGAAATGCTTAAGCTGATCAACGATTTTGTTATTACTACCAGGAAATAATACCGGGTAGCCAACGTATGAATAACTTTCATTCCTTTCTCCACTTATTTCCGCCGTTACCTGTTTCCTGCTTTTACTTCCATTGATTTAATAGTTACTTAGTGATCATAATTAATAATCACTATGACCATCAGCTTGCAACCCGGCGAAACAAAAATTGACACCTGGACCATTTTATACATACCACCTAGGGGCGGTAAGTTCAATGGTAAGTTGACAGTAACGAATCAACGGCTTTTGTATGATGCAAAATTTGATGTAAGCGCCAAGGGCATTATGGAAGAGTTCCTTTTTATCAAATGGGGGAGTGAAGGCTATTTGGAGATCAACAAAGCGGATATACAAAGTGTGGAAGTTCAAAAAAGTTTTCTTAGTAAGAAATGTATTGTCACACTAAAAGATGGAAGTCGTCATGTATTTGATTATGGTGCAATGAATGTAGATAAATGTGCCATGGCGATACAGTTGAAGTAAAACCTTTAATCAATCAATATGAAAAAATTAATGCCTTTGATTTTGCCGGTCATTATTTTATTGGCAGCATGTAGTAAGAAGGATGAGCCGGTACCGCCTGATACAACCCTTTCAGTTACTTCCATGACCCCGACAACCGGAACGTATGGTACAGTGGTAACCATCACAGGAAAAAAATTCAGTACAGCAGCAGGGAGTAATATTGTAAAAGTAAACGGAATGGCTGCCGTTGTAAACACGGCAACTGCTACGGAACTGCAAATCGTCATTCCACCAAAGGCAGGTAGTGGAGTTGTAACGGTGCAAACGGGTACACAAACTGCAACGGGACCAACATGGACACATATTTACCAGCCTACTGTAAGCACATTTGCCGGAAGTGGTACAGCTGGATATGCAGATGGCAACGGTACGGCTGCACAATTTAATTTTCTGGCCTTTAGTACTGCTTGTGTAGATGGAAGCGGTAATCTTTTTATCGCCGACAGAGGAAATAATCGCATCAGGAAGATCACACCAGCAGGTGTTGTTACAACAGTAGCTGGCAATGGTACAGCAGGAAATACTGATGGGCCTGCAGCGACAGCACAATTTAATATTCCCAGGGGCATTTCAGTTGATGCTTCTGGTAATTTATATGTTGCAGATAATGGAAATCATTGCATCCGCAAAATTTCTTCCACAGGAACAGTAAGTACGCTTGCTGGCACAGGTGTAAATGGCTTTGCCGATGGAGCAGGTAATGTTGCGCAGTTTAGTTTTCCCAATGCCATACATTTTGATAATAATAGCGGAAACCTGTATGTAACAGATCAGAACTATCGCCTGAGGAAAATAACCAGTGCCGGCGTAGTGAGTTCAATTGCAGGGAGCGGAGTATTTGGATTTGCAGATGGGAACGGAGCAGCCGCACAGTTTAGTTTAATTCTTGGGATGGGCACTACTTCAAATGGCGATATATATGCTTCGGATGTAAATAACCACCGGATAAGAAAGATCACTCCTGCTGGTGTAGTAACTACTTATGCAGGAACCGGTGCAGGTGGAAATACAAATGGAAATGCTGCATCAGCCACCTTTTACTTTCCAACAGGAATTGCCATTGATGCCACCGGTAACATTTTTACAGCACAGCCATTTAATAATAATATCCGGATGATCAGTTCTTCATCCGTGGTTTCCACTTTTGCGGGTAAGGGTACTACCGGCAGTACAAACGGTGCAGGTAGTGTGGCAGAATTTAATACACCAAGGGCGATCGCAATAAGTAACGATGGAATAATATATGTGATTGATTCAGACAATGAGATAGTAAGAAAAATCATATTGGAGTAACTCTTTCAAAAAACATCAGCATGAAAAAAATAATTTATTCCCTGGCTGTAATTGCAACACTGATCATTGCAGCGTTTATTTTTCAATCATTCAAAAAAGGTAAGACTACAAAAGCGCCATTGGCAGAAACTTATATGGTAACAACAGTTGCAGGTATGGGAGAAGACAGGTCAATTGATGGAAAAGGGGAAAAAGCAGGGTTTACCAGTATGCTTGGACATATGACCACGGATGCAAATGGCAATATCTATGTGATAGATGGAAGCCGGATCTGCAAAATTTCACCTGATGGCGAGGTCAACACTTTATTTGGCCAGAATATTTATGATGCAGAAGGAAATCCCAAAGAGATCGGTCAGTGGCTGAACGGGGCTGACGGTATTTGTATAGACAAAAATAATAACCTCTTCATCAGTCAGCAGAACCGTCACATGATAATAAAGATCACCGGGGAAAAAACGATCACCGATTATGCAGGCGATGGTGGAAATAGCGGAAACGATGACGGCCCTGCATTATCATCCGGCTTAAGTTCTCCCAAAGGTATTTGTATTGATAAAGCAGGAAATATTTATGTAGCTGATTCATGGAATGGTAAGATCAGGAAGATATCAGCTGATGGAAAAACGATCTCAACATTTGCCGGCAAAGGCAGAGGTGAGTATGAACCCGGTGCTGCTGCCAAATCTGCCAGCTTCGGCGACCTGATGACATTGGCAGTTGATAGCAAAGGCAACGTCTATACTCCACAAACGTATGGCAGGGGAACCTGTATTGTAAAGATCACTCCCGCTGGTACAACATCAATGTTTGCCGGTGATATTGATAAACTGGGCACCGGTAAAGATGGTACCGGCAAAGCAGCTGAATTTTTACAGGTGACTGCTATCACTACCGATGCGCAGGATAATATTTATGTAGCAGAATCAAGAAGGGTTAGAAAAATCACACCTGCTGCTGTCGTAACTACTCTTGCAGGCGCTTCAAAGCAAGGAGATTCTGTCGGAGGATTCAGGGATGGCGAAGGCAGTAAGGCCATGTTCAGTTATCTCAATGGAATTGCTGTGGACGCCAATGGAAATATTTATACCAGTGATTTTGAAACCTACCGTATCAGAAAAATTGCAAAACAATGATCCAACCATTTAAAAAAATGAAGAAGCAAATCATCCTTTTGGCAACTATGGCGGCTTGTATTATCAATGTCTCTTTCAACAAAAGCAACAATGAGAAGCCCGCCGAAACATATATGGTCACTACGCTGGCCGGGTATAGCGATCATGGCACCTTGAAAGATGGAGCCAGTGACAAAGCATGTTTTGGAAAAGCGGTCGGCCGTAGTGCAACCGATGCAGATGGCAATCTATATGTGCTGGACAATAATTGCCTGCGAAAAATCTCCCCGGACGGAAGGGTGACAACACTTCTTGGTGAGTATGTATATGATGCGGAAGGAAATCCGGTCGAAATACCAAAACTGGGTTTTGCTAATGCTGTTTGTATTGACAGATCCGGCACTATTTATATCAGTAGTGGTAACAATAATTCGATTAAAAAAGTAGTGGATGGAAAAACACTTGAGGTCTATGCAGGTACTGATGGATATAAAGGCAGTGATGATGGGGAGGCAAAAAAAGCAGAGTTCAGCAATCCGCAGGGGATATGCATGGATAAGTCAGGAAATATGTATGTGGCGGATGCCTATAATTATAAAGTGAGAAAAATAGCTGCCGACGGTAAAACAGTTACCACACTCGCCGGTAAAGGCGAAGTAGATGCATTTACGCAGGGTACAGGTAAAACTGCTGGCTTCAGGGAATTCAGGGAGATCGTGGCGGACAGTAAAGGAAATATTTTTATTACACAGGATAATGCTCCCACTGGCAGCGCCATCATAAAGATCACCGCTGCAGGAGTTGTTTCCATTTTTGCCGGTGCCTTGAACAGGGTACCTGGTGAAGGAAAAGATGGAACAGGTAAAGCGGCAGACTTTCTTCGCATCAATGCCCTGGCGATCGATGCGGATGATAATATATATGTTGGCGAGAATTATCGTGTAAGGAAGATCACTCCTGCCGGAGTGGTGACGACCATTGCCGGTTCCAACGAACCACAGTGGCGGGATGCAGTGGGGGCCAAAGCCCGTTTCGGAATGATAAATGGTCTTTCTACTGACAGTAAAGGAAACATTTTTGCCGGCGACCTGTACTGTGTTCGAAAAATTTCAAAACAATAAAAATATATGTTTAGCCAATCAACCTTGTTGCTGATCATTTTATCCTGTACTGTCCCCGGAACAGCACAAATAAAATTGAATAGAATTCCGGAGCCGCCAAAACCTCCTATAATATCCAAAGGTTTGAATACCGAATCTCCAATACATACTTCAAGTCCTTATAAGATCATTTCAATCGTTGCCGGATCAGGCATTGAATCCCGTGATGCCGGGAGTAATGGTACCGGGGATGGAGTGGGAAGAAACGCCAGGTTTTATAAACCTTTCGATATTATCAGTGATGGCAAAGGAGGTTTTTTAATTGCAGATTTTCTTAATTATCGTATTCGCCAAATGACAACAGATGGAACGGTCACCACATTTGCCGGAAGCAGCCAGGGACAGGAAGACGGATCATTAACCGAAGGAAGATTATACAGTCCTGTATCTATATGCCTTGATAAGAACGGGGACCTGATAGTGGCTGATAAAAATTGGAATGCAGTTCGTAAGATCACCAAAACAGGGATCATAACTATTGCGGGAGGTAATGGTATTGGTAATGATAATGGAGATGCCAAAACGGCTACATTCAACAGGCCTGTTAGTGTTGCTGTCAATAGTAAGGGAGATATTTTTGTTTGTGATGAAGGTAATCATGTCATTAGGAAGATCAGCGGTAATACAGTTAGCACTTATGCAGGTAACGGAAATGGTGGTTATGCAGATGGAGCTGCGGCAGCGGCAGATTTTTTGTATCCTAAAGCGATAACAGTAGATGTCAACGATAATGTATATGTAGCAGAAGGGACCATGATCCGTAAAATAACCCCCGCCGGAATGGTCAGCACACTCGCAGGACAAGAAGGTGTGCAGGGCCGGCGTGATGGGAAAGGTTCAAAAGCATCTTTTAGTGCGTTGACGGAGATCATTGCAGGACCATCGGGAATATTATATGTTGTCGATGCAGGAACTACAGATGCATTGAGTGAAGATCATTCGGTCAATCTTCGGTATAGGAATGGAGGTGCTGCTATCCGCCTGGTTTCACCGGATGGTTCGGTACAAACAGTGGTAGGCAGTTATATCTGTACACTTCCGGAAAATTATTTCGAAACACATGCTGCACATAAATTGAATGATGGCCCGGTCAACAAGGCTTTTTTTAACTGGGATGTATTTGGTATCTGCCTGGATGAAGATGAAAATATATATGTAGCCGATGCATGGCTTAATTGTATCCGGAAAGTTTCTAAATGAACAAAAGGGATAGCTATTGATCTGTCATCCCATGTGTTTTGTAATTTAATAAGATGCCTATGAAAAAAAATGTTTTTTTATCAATAACAGTTTTATTGCTGGCTTGCACAGCTATGCGTTATTATCTAAAAAAAAAGAACAAACCCTCCGGTATGTATGAATGCAGGATCACTGTTACAGGCAATGCTAAAAACATAAGTGGTCGTGCAGCGGTAGTGGCGCCCAGCACAGCCGTTTACTATGTGGATGGACTTGCTGAATGGCAACCGGATTGGATCGGCCAGGAAGTAAAAGTAACAGGAGACCTGTTATCCTGCGATAAAAATAATTATAACAGTGGAAATGATCTTAAGATGGATGACAGAACAGGTAAAGTCATCAGCGCAGCCGTAGTCATGTTATTATCAAATGCGCCTGAGTACAATTATTAAAACCCAGCCCAATGAATATTATCCATCGTATGCCGGGATTAAAAATGTTTTTCTGGACCTTTTTAATTGCCGGTTTGCCGGGTACTGTAAAAATGAACAGCACAGAGGTTATGCTAATGGACAATACCATCTACCAGTACAGCGATGTAAATGGGAATAGTTACTATTTCTATATCAGTCCTGCAGGTAATTGTATAATGGAATATGATCCTGTAAAAGAAATAGAGAGTTCCAGTGGTGAGTATACTGGCGGCACTATGTTTATTACTGTCATAGCAGTTGCTGATTATAATTACCTCATACAGTTATTAAAACTTGCTATTAGCAATAAGATCTCTTCGGAGAATGCCGGTCCAAAAGGTAATGTAGCTATTACCATAAAAACAAGTAAGGAAAAAATTTACCAGGTTGAGTATAATTCTGATGTAGTAAGAACGATCCAATCGCTTATTACCTTGTATAAAAAAAAGTATATTGTTACAACAGGTAAGGCAGATGCAGGATTGGATACACTTCTTATCTCAGGAAGGATACGGGAACAGTTCTATGAATCCAAAAAAGGGATCGTAACAGACGTGAAAGAATATTATTTTATTCCAGGTGAGAAAGAACAGGTCGCATATAAACTCGAAAAAGAATATTTCATAAAGCTATGGGAAGGAAGAATTCTAAAAAACGAATTGGTCAAATACCTGGGAGAGGATGTAACGATTAGAACCATTTTTAAAAAAGGACTTTGGGATGCGACTGATGAGCAACATGCCAGCAGGTTTGGGGACTATGTGACCATCTTTGAAATAATTAAAAATAAATAAACCGGGAAGGGTTGTAAACCCGGTTTAAAAACACCTGATCTCTTCAATGGGTATGGATAATGGTGACTTGGCCAGCCCCGCACATTCGCTTGCGGGGCTTTTTTTTAAAATGACTCCAGCCATTTACAACCTGCAACTGCCTTTGCCTGTTTGTCGTTTTACTTCTGTTTAACAGGCAGTTACTTTTAAGGGACAATTTTTAACCATGCAACGGCTTTCTCTGTTACTATTTTTTATTTTTTGCACTGCTTCGTTATTTGGTCAGAATGTTGGTATCGGAACTGCAACCCCGAACAGTTCGGCAGCACTGGATATTACCAGCAGTAATAAAGGTATCCTGATCCCACGATTGACCCAATCAGAGAGAAATGCAATTGCCCCCCCTGTAACAGGATTGCTCGTATACCAGGTTGATGCGGACAGCAGTTTTTTCTGGTATAACGGCGCTGCATGGATAAAACTGTTAAGTACAAAAAGCGGTTGGGAATTGACGGGCAATGCGGCTACTTCCGAAAATAATTTTATGGGAACCACAGATAACCGGAATGTTATCTTTAAGCGAAACAATATTAAGTCAGGGTGGATAGATACGACCAATACATCTTTTGGAATAGCAGGATTATCTTCCATTATTTCGGCAAAGTATAATACTGCTTTTGGGGGCTATGCCCTTTTCTCTAACAATTTTGGCGATGCAAACAGCGCTTTTGGTTATGGGGCCCTCTCTGCTAATGTGGGCGGGATCAGGAACACGGCTATGGGGGTCAACGCACTTACATTGAGTGCTGGAGCGTCTGATAATACCGCAGTCGGTACTTCCTCAATGACCAACAATTCTACAGGCACAGTAAATACAGCGATAGGTGTTCAATCACTTTTTTCAAATACAACCGGCAGCGGCAATACGGCCAGTGGATATAATACTCTTTATACAAACACAACAGGCAACAGTAATACGGCTAACGGGTTTTATTCGCTTGTATCCAACACCACCGGCAGCAATAATACAGCTACCGGAGCCGATGCATTGAATGCAAACACAACAGGAAGCTATAATACTGCTACTGGCAATAGTGCTCTTTACTCCAATACATCGGGTTATTATAATACAGCTGTAGGGGATTCTTCGCTTTTTGCTAATAGCAGCGGGAATGGCAACACTGCCATTGGAATCTGGTCTTTGCGACATAACACTATCGGGAATACGAACGTAGCTGTTGGAGTTGCTAATTTATATTCAAATAGTGATGGCTACAGTAATGTGGCGGTAGGGTGGGAGACATTGTATTCTAATATTGCCGGGCACCAGAATATCGCAGTGGGTACACAAACCTTGAAAGCAAATACTTTTGGGTATAATAATATTGCTTTGGGACATACAAGCCTGTATAGAAATACGTTTGGCAATAAGAATATTTCCCTGGGAGAACAATCCATGTTTGAAAACACTACAGGCAGTGGCAATATTGCTATTGGCAATATGGCGCTGATGAGCAATACTGTTAAAAATAACCTTATTGCTATTGGTGACTCAGCATTGTATAATAATGGTAACGGGGCTGTTATTCCCACTAATTCAATAAACAATATTGCTATTGGGGAAAAAGCATTGAAGAGTAATTCTTTCGGTTCCCAAAATACAGCTGTAGGCGGTCTTGCACTTTTAAGTAATACAGGTGGATCGTATAATACTGCTTTTGGGTACAGATCACTCGAAGCGGAGACACTTGGTAGTTTTAATACGTCTGTTGGTTCAACTGCAGGACTTAGAAATACTACCGGCTCAAGTCTTACAGCTATTGGTTATGCCGCGGGAAGCAATAATACAACTGGTGTCAGTCTTACTGTTTTGGGTGTAAATGCAGGGCTTGCTAATACTACCGGTAATAACAATACCGCTATTGGAAACGCTGCAAATTTCGGAGTAGGAAATTTAACGAATGCTACTGCCATTGGGGCCAATGCACTAGTGAATACAAGTAACTCGATGGTTCTTGGTAATGCTGTTAATGTAGGCATCGGCACATCTTCACCCGCTGAAAGACTACATGTAATTGGTAATATTAAAACTGATGGGTTTATAATGCCTACAGGCGCAGGTCAGGATAAAGTTCTTACCAGTGATGCAGCTGGTAATGGGACCTGGACCGAGAAAGTGATCTTTAAAGTATCTGGTTTTCTTTATGATTTTACTGTAGCCCCGGGTCCTTTTATGGGTACACACAGAGATCTATACGATTGGGCTAACATTGATATTAATGTTGGGTCTGTCCTTTTTAATAACGGCAACGGGCAAATAATGGTGCCTCCAGGTGTTTATCGTGTTGAAGCAAGAGTCAATGTAAAATTTAATACACCTGATGAAAGTGAAACGCAATCACTTCAGATCAGGCAATCTGGTAGCACCATGGCTGAAGGTCACAGTCATTTGCATCATGATCATGTATATGGCTCATTTCAACATGTATTTAATACCGTTTCCGTTTCAACTATTATTAAAGTAAATAATACAATTGACAATGAAATAAGTGTAAGGTATTGGAATCATTCTACCAATACGACGGCGCAATTTGTAAATAATAACAATAGTTCTCCCGGTATGGAAAGGCAGTATTGTGAATTCACGATACAAAGGATAAACTGAGATGATCTCCTCTGATTTTGTTTTGAAAAGAACAAAGTTTTTATTTTATACTCGCTGCCTTTTACTACTCCCACCTGCCTTTGCCTGTTTGTCGTTTTACTTCCGTTTACCAGTCAGTTACTTTTAAGGGACAATTTTTAACCATGATGCAGGTAGAAATACTCCCTGATTATTAACAGGCAACCAGGCGGATTTTATTTTGACGAAGAGATAATCATTTTTATGAAAAAGCTTTTACTTATTTGTGTTATTACATTTTTTGTTACAACTGTTTGCTCGCAGTCGGTTGGAATAGGAACTACAACTCCTAACACGAAAGCTGTTTTGGATATCAACAGTACCAGCAAAGGTGTATTATTTCCAAGGATGACAACTGCACAACGTGATGGGATCATTAACCCGCCCGATGGATTACATATTTATAATACAACTGAAAGAGGATTGAATTACTATGATTCTGTATATGCCATCTGGAATTCTTACTTAGAGGATTTTAAAACTGTGATCTTTCACATCAGCAACAGCGCTGCCAGCCTTAATTTTTATGATTCGTTTGCGAGTAAAAAACCTTCAAACCGCTATTTAGTCATCATTGATCCCGGGGTTACATTGGCAGGTTTAAACCCTTCTGACACAGGACTAATTTTCAGTACCATGCCCAATAATGCAATAATTACGGTCAGGAACCATGGTTTTATTGGTGGAGCAGGAGGCAGCGGTGGCAGCGGAAGGTTAACAAACAACAGTTACCCTGTTTGTGGTGCTTTAAGTTTTTTTGGCATGCATGGCACACATGGCGGACATGCTATTGCCACCAGACCTGGTGTTGTTATATCTGTAACCAATTATGGATTTATTGCTGGCGGCGGTGGAGGTG
>JABFRU010000026.1 GCA_013140985.1 Chitinophagaceae bacterium
AATAAAACCTATTTGGCTTGTGATTCAGGATTCAACATATTCAAAAATATTTGTATATAAAAAATTAATATTTATAGGTATATAGGTCCGACAGCGCCTCGTTATCTTTGCAGCTGTATGTTTATGTACGTAGTGTACATATATTATATTTAACCAGACTCAGACTCGATTCTCACCGTAGGCGAAGCAACCCACCTTGAATATCTTGTCTAAATTAGATTGAATAGTCTTTATTCATGTTGAAAGACATGTTTAGGATTTTAAAAGTATCTTATTTATTTGATTAATAATCAAATAAAGTAAGGTGATACATAATATTGTAATGAGTATTATGTATAAGTTTAATTATGTAATTATTAATTATTAAAACATATTTATTAACCAAACTAAATCTCATGAAAATGACGAATTTTAAATCTCAACCGAATGCATTTGGGATTCTTCTTGGGTTTGTACTGGTATGTCTTTTTAGTTTCAATCTGGAGCTTTCAGCTCAGGGAGGAGCTACATATGGACTACCTGCGTTGAAACAAAAAGGAGAAATTGACCAGATTGCAACTGACGTAATCAAGTTCTTACAGGAAGATAGACCTATTTCCTGTAATACACAAGATCCTACCGCGCCATGTGCAAAAAGATTTCAAGCACTAATGGAAGCTTATATGGCTCTAAGAGCATACATTCAAGATCAGCCTTGGATGGATGAGTATGAGTTATTGCGTGCTATTTATCCAATTACCAACATGCATAATCTTACTGTGACTTCGGAAGCAGTGAACATGGATGGGTTTAAGGATAAAAGATATAATCCATATTTCGAGGAAATTTTACTTCGAATGAAAATTTAAAATGATTACTTTAATCCATTTATATAATTGAAAACTCATTATCTCATGAAACAAAATTTTATAACAAAACTTATCAGTGCCAAGTTAGCCATACTATTAGTATGTTGTCTTTCTTGGAACTCTACGATACAGGCGCAGACCCAATCTACGACCTGCTTCTTCGTTGGAGAAACTTTGGCAACTGACCTACTTCCTACGCTAAATATTCCGTTGGCGCCAGGACAATGTCAGTTGTGCTCTACAGGGGGTCCTGCAATACCGGTACCAGCACTTAATGTGCCTGGTTGTGCGGGAATTCAGGATAGAAGAGCTGGTCCTGTTGTTCCTAGAACGAATACAGGATGTACTTTTGCTGACGGATGTAATTCCTGCTTTGGTTGTGGTGTTCAAAACACAACTGCAGTTATGAGTCCCGGGCTATTTCCATCTACAGCTCCTGCTTGGACGGGGCCTACTCCGGGAAATCCAGCTTCTTGTGAAACTTGGATTGGCCCAGCGGCTCTTCGTGTAAATACGAATTGTCAAGCTACTTTTGGTGCATTTTATACAATCACAGTTGGCCCTACAGCTGCAGGTCCTTTTGTTGCTGTTGGTGGTTATGCTAGTGGTGCTAACACTTCATATACATTTCCTGTTCCAACTGCAAACTATACTCCTTGTGGAAACACATTTGTTCGACCTGCAGGAGCATGGATGGGCTCATTTGGAGACGGTATTCCATCATTTCAGTTTCTAACAGGTGGACCTGTTGTTGCTGCTCTTGATAGCTCTGCTGTTGGTGATGGATGTTCTACTGCTGGTACAGTATGTTTAAGTGGTGGTACTTTTACGAAAGTATATAGAAGTTGGTCTTTCCAACCTGGTACTACAACTTGCCAGTTAGTTAGAGGTGTATTACCTGTGAATATTCAAGACCTTGAACCACCAGTTTTTGTTCCTGCATGTCCTAAAGGAAACCTAGTTTCTTTGAATGCTGGTCCTGGTGAGTGTGAAGTATCTTGGGATGCTCCACAATTTATGGCTATGGATAATTGTCCGGCTAATAGTACGTTTGGTTCTGCTGCAACCCGAGTTGCTGGTTGTCCTTCAAATGGACGATTTGCTTCTGTTGAAGGTTTAGCATCTGGTTATATGTTTGATTTAAGAAACATTGGTACTTCAGCAATTGGTGTTGTTGGTTTGTCTTCTTGGTTCTGCCATTCAGCTCCTCCAACTAACGTTCCTGACGCTCCATATCAGTTTTGGGTTAAGTCAACAGCCAATACGGCTTGGAGACCTGGTGTAACAGGAACTATTGCTGGTAATGGTGGTTGCGCTGTTGGTGCTTCTTGGCCATTATCTCAATGGACTCTTAGAGCAACTTCTGCAACACACAAAGCTGTACCTAATGGTATAAGACTTGGTGATGCTAATATTAGTGCTCGTCAGTGGGTTCTATTTGGTGCAAATGCTACAAATAATGATACTTTCGATCTTCGTGCTGCTCAGGTTACTCAAAGAGTAACTTGTACAGGTACTATAAGTGATACTGCTATTGCTCCTGCTTTAGTACTTCAACCTGGTGAAATCAGAGGTTGTTTCGTTGCTGGTGCTCCTGGTTCTGGTGCTTCAATGTGGGCTAATCCTTTTAACTCATGTTTAACTCAGACTGGTAATGCTAGCTTAGCTATCAATCCAACTGGTTCAGGTGGTATTTATATTACAAACAATAATGCTGCTCAGATTGGAGGTGCCTTCAACTGTGCTGCTTGGGGTTTTGCTGGTGATATCTTTACAGCTGTTGGTGGTAATATGATTATTCCTGAGCAATATTGTGGACAACCATATGCTCCGGGATGTTTCTTCCCAATTGGTTGTACTAGATTATGCTACAGAGCTACAGATGCTCAAGGAAACGTTTCAACTTGTGAATTCAACGTTTGCGTTAACGCGTTCCCTAATCCAATCAATGCATTAGCTTGTCATGATGATGTACAACTAAGCTTAGATGATCAGTGTCAGATTACTTTACATCCTGATATGTTCTTATCAGGTGGTCCTTACAAGTGCTATAATGCATACAGAGTTCAAGCTAGATTATGGCAGACTACTGGTACAGGAGGACTTATAGATCGTAACTTAACTTTAGCTGGTGTTCAGTTAAATGGAAATGATATTGGAAGAGATTTTAGAATCACTGTTATTGATACTGCAACTGGAAACAGCTGTTGGTCACATGCTACTGTTGAAGATAAATTTGCTCCAAGACTTACATGTCCACCAAATATTACAGTTTCATGTGCAGCTGGTGTTGCTCCGGCAGTAACTGGAGTTCCGGTTGTTGTTGAAAACTGTGGTGGTGTTAGCTTAACTTTCAGGGACGATGCGTCTAAAGGGAACTGTGCTTTAGGATATTCCTGGAGAATGGTTAGAACTTGGACTGCGGTAGATGGTTCTGGAAACAGAGCAACATGTACACAATTAATTACAGTTGGAATTGGAGATATCTTTGATGTTACAGTTCCAAGAAATTATGACAATCTTGACGCTCCAATGTTAAATTGTAACGAGAAGATTGACAGAAATAAGGATGTGAGTCCGCATATGGCAGACTTCCCTGAGTGCGTTGATGGTTATTTACTTGATTCAGCATTCTGGAGAGCGAATCCAAATGCACCGGATATTTATCCTAACAGAAGATTACCAAGATTATTAGGATGGAATTGTATCGATGATCCAACAGATCCAAAGTTTACACATCCTTCACCTGATCCAGTTTGGTATCCAGCACATAGACAGTGGTCTCCGCAGAACCCATTATGCTGGGGCCCTGAGACACATGTTATGTGGCAAGGAACAGGAAGACCTGGTGGAGTTGATTGTTTCAACTTCTCCGTAACTTGCGAAGACATAGTATTCGATTTAGCAACTCCAGGCTGCGATGCAGGTCCTGTGGGATGTTATAAGTTATTACGTAAGTGGACAGTAATGGACTGGTGTACTGGAACTTTAGGAGGTCACAACCAAATAATAAAAGTTGGTGATATTGAAGGACCACAGGTACTTTATCCGGATTCTGCAAGAATCAATATGGAATCATATTCTTGTAGTGGTAGATGGGAAGTTCCACCGGCCTGGTTAATTGACAATTGTTCTAATGAAATTCATTATTCAGTTGAGGTTCAACAAGGAACTATCCTTGGAAATGAAACTTCAGGTTATGTTGTAATAAACATGCCAGAAGGAATTCAAATTGGTTATATAGTTGCAACTGACTGTTGTGGTAATATCACAAAGAAGAGAGTTGTACTTAACGTAGTAGATAGAGTTCCACCGACAGCAATCTGTAGAACAAGTACAGTTGTTGGAATCAATGGAAATCAAAGCCCTGGCGAAAACGTAGCTAGAGTATGTGCTGAAGCATTTGACGAAGGATCATATGATAATTGTTCTCCACACGTGTGGTTTAAAGTTATCAGAATGGCTGAATTGTTAGGAA
>JABFRU010000051.1 GCA_013140985.1 Chitinophagaceae bacterium
TTATAAATCGGTATTCGGTGGCGAGTTCCCATACATTGGTCGTTTTAAGGATATGCCTCCCGGTGAACATGGAAAAGTTTCGCCGGAAGAAGAGAACAGGGGTGATGCATGTTTCTTTACCAATAAGTAAAGAAACAATGCTGATGGGCAGCGATACAGGCGGTGAGTGGGCATCCGGCTTTACACAGGGCAATAATTTTTCTATTTCTATTACTGCCGGCGGTAAAGACGAAGCAGAAAAATTATTCAATGGTCTTTCAGCAGGTGGAAAAGTAATGATGCCGCTGAGCAAGACTTTCTGGAGTGAATGTTTCGGAATGCTTACCGATAAATTCGGGATCAACTGGATGGTGAGTGTGGAAATGGCAAAACAATAAGCCGGATCATTTTAGCGGGTCTGGTATTTATTAACCGAATATTCTGTTTGCGAGGATGATAGTTGTGTAACCGGCGTTAATGGTTGATAAAATACCCTCAAAGTAGTATTGCTATGGATAAATAGTATCCTAACTTCATTGCATAAACTTTATTGCTATGAGATCCCTCAGCACCAGAATTTCATTAATCAGCTTACTATTCGTTGTTATTTTTACCGGTTGTAATGGCTGTAACCCAAAGACCGGTTTTCTTGCCATTATTATGACATCAGATGTACCTGCCGGGCAAACCTATACTTTCCAGGAACCGGTAGGAGGATTGAACACTGTTGATTTTATCGCAAGGATATTTTACCCGGCTACTGATTCATCGGGTACAGAAGTAGCCGGCACCGATCATCCATTGATCATTTTTGGTCATGGACGATTTAGTGGTCCCGGCAGCGGTTTCCCTAATAATTATTTACATGCTTCTTATTTGATGAAGCAACTGGCATCATGGGGTTATATTGTTGTAACGGTGAATTTTGATGTAGTGCATAGTGCGGGCCAGGGTTTTGGCATAAGTGAGCGGGGGGAGCTTTTCCTGAAAGCCATTGATTTTATGACCGCAGAGAACGGTAATGCATCTTCAAAATTTCATAACAAAATTGATCTGACAAAGATCGGTTTGATCGGTCATTCAAGAGGAGGTGGCGGTGCTACGTCAGCTGTGAACAGGAATGTTTCGCAGGGATCGCCGAGAAGTATCAAAGCACTGGCAACTATTTCACCCACCGATGGGGCTACAACAGCAGTTGCCAATATGCCGCAGCTCATGATCTATGGTACATGGGATGGTGACCTGGACAATGCGCCGGGTTATAAACTATGGGACCCCGCACCCCGTAACCAGGATAAGATCTACGTCGAAGTATATGGCGCTAACCATTTCTTTTTCTCTGATGATCTTGTATTCAGCAGCGAGTTGAATGGCATATCAAGAGAGAATCACCAGAATATTGCCAAAGGGTTCATCAATGCATTTTTTGATAAAGAGGTAAGAGGACTGAGCCGCTTTACCTGGCCCGAGTATCTTACTTTCGACAGGAAAGTAGATACAGTAGAATATTATGTGCAATACATGGACAAGAACCAGCGCCTCATTGATGATGGTGGTCCTTCGGGCACAGCAACAATCAATACATTGACCGGCACTAATACACCAACTTCTATGACATTGTTTGATGACGCCAATCTCGGCTCGGGTTCCGGGCAACATGGAAGTACAATAGGATTGCGAATGTCGTGGGATGCTGCAATGGATCGGGTTGAATTCAGTTTCCCTCCGCAGGATGTTTCGGGTTTTGATTTTATCAGTTTCCGGGCATCGCAGCGGCATAATGTGGCAGGCAATACATTGAATACATTTAAAACACTGAAGGTACAGTTGTTTGATGCCGCCAATAATTCTTTTGTGCTCCCGGTCAGCAATAGCATTTATAAAGGATTACAATACCCCGACACACCGGAATATCCCGGCGGGTCAGGCACACCTAAAAATATACCTTCTACCTTCCGGCTCAGGCTGAGTAATTTTACAGGTGTTAACCTGAACAGTATCGTGAAAGTGAGGATACTGTTCGATCACCCAAACAGCGCCGGTTTTGTAAATAATACAGGCGCCATTACATTCGATGATATTGAATTCACCAAATAACCTTTGTATGAAAATGAAATATATATTATCCCTGCTGTTTGTTGCAATGCTGACAACAGTATTTGCCTGCCAGCAAAAAAAGACAACCGGACAAGGGCCACAATTGCCCAATGACACTACAGCCATTTCTCCCAATACAATGGCGCCTGGTATGAAAGAGAAACCTGGTGATAAAACTGTAAGGATAGATACAAGCCGTGTTCCCCTGGCTGTTACCAAAGCAGATGCACAGGTATTGGATGCCGGCACACAGATAGGGAAACCCGGTGATCTCTTACTCACTTTTACCGGTAGTGGTTTTATATTTACCAACAGCAATCCTGCATTGATCGCAGGCGGTATAAGGTTTGATAACAGTTTTGCCAATGAAGCTAATACAGAATTGTATGTAGTCATACCTGCCGAGAGTAAAGCAAGATTGAGTACTGCAGTAGCAAGAGGTGGATTACAACTCAGTAATCCCGGCAACCAGGTGATAGGAATAAAAGAACTCAGCGCCGACCAACTCAAAAGAGCCGATGAGGATAAGAAAGTAAAGCTGATGTATGCGAAGTTTGGAGTGGAAAGGAGGGAGAGATGAGTCGGGAGTCAGGAGCCAGGTCCTGGGATCCTGAGTGTTTTATATATTCTTATCTTAGTTGTAAACACTCATTATGAAGAAACTTATTTGCCCGGCACTGTTTCTATTTTTCTCTTTTGCTGCACGATCTCAAACTATTTCTACTGCTGAAAAATTAGCACAGGAGCAATTGGACGCTTACAACAACAGGGATATTGAAGGTTTCCTGAAACCTTACTCCGATAGCGTCAGGATCTATTATTTTCCCAATCAGTTTGCTTACCAGGGCAAGGAGGAGATGCGTAAACAATATGCAGATATGTTCAAAAGGGCAACCGACCTGCATTGCACATTAAAGAGCAGGATGGTGATCGGTAATAAAGTAATAGATGAAGAGTCTGTTGTATTTGATAAGAACCGGCCGGCATTGCATGCTGCTGCTATTTATACTATCGTTGGCGATAAGATCGTGTCGGTGCATTTTGTTGCGGAGAAATAATGCAACGAAAAACCTTATTTTTCCGGTAATAAATCTTTAAACCGGTTATATGTTCCGTAAAGCAGTCATCGGCGGCATCTTCACAATTGGCCTTCTCATTTTTGGGTTTATCATGTTGCTGCGTTCATGTCTTTCACAATTTGATGAGAGAAGTGCTATTTCCAACCCGGTGATAGTTGAAAGTAACGGGCAGACAGTAGTTTTCTCGCTGGTAAAATTTGAGAAGACAACCAGCTACAGCCGCCAGGGCGGTTTTGTCCGCAAATCGGTTTCCACTTCATATTATGTGCAAAGCAATGATGGTATCAGCGGCTCTAAACTGCGGTCAAAAAAAATAAAGAAACATTCCCAGGTAAAATCTTTTCCCATTGAAGTGCTGGGAGTTTCAAACAACATAGCCTGGATATTTGCCGGGGAGTTGATGGCCTTCGATCCTTTTACATTGGAAAAAATTGCGGATGCTGCCGCTATCGAAGCAAAGAACCCTTCACTAAAAGGAAAACTTTCCAGCGAAAGGCGGTATTATGAGTATGATCACCAGTATGGCATTAAGCTAACTGCGAACGATGGCAGCCGGTATGTATTGAACACTTCGACAATGATAGCATCTCCTTCGGAGGAAGAAACAGAAAAAGATCCCGGACTGGCCCGGATGAAAGAGCTGCAAAAACAGCAGGAATCATTACGCAAGGTGAGTGATTCAAATTATGCTCATTTCCGTAATGCCGGTAAGTTATACAATGAACGAAAAATATCGGGAGTCGCTTACCAGGACAGCTCGGATCGTTTTATGAAAGAGAGAAGCATTATTACAAAACTGGAAGACAGCCTCCGCAAACTGGTACAAAATGCAGATGAAGAAATGGATGAGCTACGAGACCAGGAGCGGCTTGTTAATACACTGCAAAGCAGCAGGCATTTCTCACAGGTCAAAGTAAATACCGATAGCTTCAGTAATAAATGGTATGGCATATTAACAGCCGAAGAAATTGAGAAATTGCCAGGACAGTTTGATTACCGGAAAACGTTTGGGGATGCCGACCGGAATAAATTATATGTTGCAACAATTACGATAAAAGATCCTTCTAAAAAATTCAGCAAATGGATGATCGGCGCTGAGAAGCAAAAGATCTCGGATGCTGTATTCCTGCAGGGAGGTTTCCTGCTGGATATTACTACCGGTAAACCAATACATCTTTCCGGTCCGGATGGTTTCCTTGTTGTTTATAAGGAACAACTCGGAAGTGAAGCGAAGATAATGCTGAGCCGTGTTGGTATTGACGGCAAGCAAAACTGGTCATTGAATACAGGATTAAAAGAATTTTCATACTGGATCATCCACAAGCAAAGACTCTATGTGTTTGGTACCGATAACAAAGAACTCAGCAGCGGTGATATAAATGTGATGCATATTGTTGACCTTACTACTGGCCGTATTGTCACGCATGATTATTTTAAGAACAAGAACCGTTCCGTGAAATAATTTAGTACAACAGCCCTCTTTTTTTGTATCTTCAGACGAATGACGAAAGCAAAAAGCATTGAGGCTATAAAAAAAATTGACTCCGCTTTTTATAAAGGAAAGCACTATTATGAAAGGAGGGTATCCGTTAAAGGGCATATCCGGTCTTTTGTGCTTATTGCCATTGGAATCGCCTGTGCTTCTTTTGGCCTTAAAGGTTTTTTACTCACCAACCAGTTCATTGACGGTGGCGTAACCGGTGTATCATTGCTTATATCGGCATTGACCGTTCTGCCTCTCTACCTGTTGATCATCTGTATCAACATTCCTTTTGTCATAATGGGCTATAAAACACTGGGACTGCAATTTGCTTTTAAAACTTTAATAGCTATTACCGGGCTTGCATTGGTTCTTGTATTTGTTGAGTTTCCCAATGTTACTGATAATGATGTGCTGGTAGCTGTGTTCGGTGGTTTTTTCATTGGGGCCGGCATTGGGTTTACTATCAGGGGGGGAGCGGTGATTGACGGCACAGAAGTGCTGGCCATTTATCTCAGTAAGAAACTAGGTACGACCATCGGCGATATCATTATTGGTATCAATGCACTTATTTTTTCAGCAGCGGCTTATTTTCTGTCAATCGATATTGCTTTGTTTTCCATGATCACTTATCTCGCTGCGTCAAGAACACTTGATTTTGTCATTGAGGGTATTGAAGAATATGTCGGGGTTACTATTGTCTCATCGCACAGCGAAGAAATAAGAGAGATGATCATACAAAAAATGGGAAGAGGTGTTACTGTCTATATGGGAAAATCCGGGCATGGCAGAAGGGGGGAGAGCGGGGATGTAGATATTATTTATACCGTCATTACAAGGCTTGAACTGAATAAATTAAATACAGAGATAGAAAAAATAGAGCCCAATGCTTTTATTGTGATGAGCAGTGTAAAAGATACTAAAGGAGGCATGATCAAGCAAAGGCCCCTTAAGCATTAATGAATAATAAGATTGGAAGAACCTACCGTTAATATGGATGAAGGAGGTAAGTTTAATCCTCCATAAAGTTCAAGTATCCCTGTTCCTAAAATTGCGCTGCAACCGCCATTCAACGATAATAAATTAAGCGAACGGGTAGCTGCTGATGCCTGGTTGAAGCTGATCGTTCCTGCATGACCGGCTATAACAAGATTAGATGTGGGAGAACCGGTCAATGTCCCTGTATTCTTTAGCACATTATTTAACGTAAGTGTATTGTTGCCGATAATGATGGTATTGCTTTCATTGATAGTAAGCGGTCCGGTTGTTATATCATTTTGCAACACAGGTTGATTGGATGCAACAGTAGCAATGGTTATATCAGCCCCATCCGGCGGTAGTTGAGAGGAAGACCAGTTTCCCGCAGTGTTCCAGTCAGTATTAATGGAGCCAAGCCATGTATAACTGTCAAGCCCCGGCACATTTACCGTACTGCCGGTTGATAATGTTCTTGCACTATCATCATAGGCAACACTTGTTGGTGTAAATGATAAATAATAACTCAACCTGTTTCCACGCACAGGGATACTTAATCCATTACCGGCATAAGAAAGATCGCCACCACCCCAGTCAAAAAAACTAATAGTTGTATCATTCGCAGGAAGAGCTCCCCTGATATGTAATACAACGGGTCCATTAAAATAAGCAACATTGGAACCGGACGTGGTGGTTTGTGATGCCATCTGTACAACCAGTTTATTCGGCGATGGGCTATTCCAGTTTACAGTATTGACCGGGTTTCCTATTCCACCAACGGGAGTGGCAGCGCTGCCGGAACCACCTACATAATCATTGAAGAAAGAAGAAATGTCTTTTTCAAGAACGGCATTAAAAAAATTTTTCAACGAATCCGTTGTAGCAGTTTTTCCTGCCAGTGATGTTTGATAATTTTTCAATGCCTGGAAAAATTTCTGATCGCCACAAATAGCCCGCAGCATAGAGACGATCATGCAACCTCTTTCATAAATGGCGCTGCCATAGTTGCTGCCCCATATCAAAGCAGATGTACCGGTATTTGCATCAGGTATCCATGTACTTACTGTAGTAAGGCTTAGTGCAGAGGTTTTAATAGTGTTCCTTATAGAATAGGCAGAACTAAAACCAAGTGTGGGTTCAAGTTCGGCAGCCAGCGATTCACTATAACGGGCAAAACCTTCCGCCAGCCAGAGGTCATTCCATGTAGCAAATGTTACATTATCACCAAACCATTGATGCATCAGTTCATGTGTCAGCGTTCGCAAGCTGGACAAAGAACCTGTTGCCATGCCGGACATGGTTTGATGTTCCATCCCGCTGGCGCCCATCAATCCATCATAATATCCATGTTTTTCATTCTTGAAAGGATAATCGCCAAACTTATTGCTGAATGTTGTGATAATAGTATTCATTTTATCCATCGCATTAAGAATAGTATTGTATTGAGTGGTTGTTTTACCTCTGAAAAGGTTGTAAACAACCGGCACTTCGGTACCGCTGATATTTACCGAACGGTAATAACGATTGAACTTTGCTACTGAAACAAAAACAAGATAAGAAGCAATAGGATAACGGGTTTTAAAAATGAAGGTCCGGTTCGTTCCGGCAATGGTTGAATCAACCAGCTTTCCATTGGTGGCTACCCAAAAAGTATCGGCAGCAGTCGGGCTTGCCCATGGCACATTTACAATGATATCCATCGAGTCAATTTTATCCTGCATGTCTGCTTTGCAGGGCCACCAGTCCCTGTCTTCATATGATTCTGATAAAGTAGTAATATAATTGCCGGCAGTGGAACTGGTTGGTCGCTGATAGCCATATGATGCGCCTGATGCAGCAGGCGGTATTCCCTGGTAATAAACAATAAATGAATCAATGAAATTATCGGTTAGTGTAGCACCGAGGGTCAGCGTTACGATATTACCGGAGCGAACAATACTTCCTCCCGGCAGTTGCGCTCCCCGGAAAACAACGGAATCAATTATCAACACATTTCTCAGGTCAAAACTTATAGAAGAAACACTGTTTTGAATGGTTTTAAAGTTAGTTTGCACAAAACCTTTGATATATTTTGTTGAATCAGGGCTGATACGCCAATAGACCTTGTGATAGATAACATCAATATTAGCGCCGGTTCCGCTGGTGCCTGTACTTTCAGTTATTGGATCGGTTTTTGTAACAGCTACTGATGTTTTTTTAGGCAGGCCATGATAGTATGGTTCATCCTGTGCCAGCAGATCGTTGGCAGAAAAAATAACAGTGAAAAAGAGCAGGATATAAATTTTCGGCCAGCTACGATTCATATTGTCCGGGTATTAAACGAAAATAAATCTTCATCTCCTAAAAATATAATATTAGAACGCCTGTCTGGCATGAATTTCTTCTATATAACCTAAAACAAGTTATGACCAATCCAAAAAAGGCGAATTCCCCTGAGAAAAATACGCCTCAAAAAAGAAAAAAGGGGAAAACAACGAAACAGCTCATGCACCTGCACCTGCAGGATAAGGCTCATACAATAACAGCTGAGGATATTGAGACCCTTGATCTGAATTTAGATCACCCGGACAGAACTCCGCCTCCTCCGGAAGAGCTTCTGCCTTCTAAAGACGACAGGCCCGAAGAAGAAAAGTCGGAGGATATAGATCAAAAAGAACATAAAATAACAACCCCCTGGGATATAATAGGAGGCTAAGCCTTCGCTCTTCTATCTTTGCAGCCATGCGTAAATTATTTTTTGCCGGGCTGCTGGTTGTATTGATACATTGTGGTCCTGCTGCAAAGAACAAACAAAGTCTTTCTTCAATACCTGTTGAATTTATCGGGAACTTTAAAGATGATTATGGTATCAGTTATACGATCAGCAACAGTAAATGGATACAACACCCGGGTATCGTTTATCACCTGGTAAGTTATAATAGTAGTGAGAAATATTTTATAGCAAGGAATGATGATAAGAATCCCGGTGAAGCAGGGTTATACAGCCGCATAGATGTGATGGATTTTCAGAATATGGAACCATTTCACTGGGGATTTTGCTTAACTGCCTATAAGGCAAAAACTCCTGAGGAAGCCATTGCTGCGGCCGCTGCTGATCGTAATAATCCGAAAAAAGGTTGCGGAGGTTTTCCTTTTAGCCGGATGAAAAGAGAATGATTTGCAGGAAAGACCGGTTACACATCCTCTTCATTAAATGAAAGGGTGATGCCTGCAATTTTTGGTTCTGCCTTCCTGCATTTTACCCCGGCTTTTTCTAACATGAATTTCGATGCTTTGAAAATATCTTTTGATCCATGTTTGTCTGACAGGTAAATGACTTCTGTAATGCCTGCCTGGATGATCGCTTTTGCACATTCATTACAGGGAAAGAGGGCTGTATAAATTTTACAGCCACGAAGGTCCATCCCAATATTATTTAAAATGGCATTCAATTCTGCATGACATATATAAGGATATTTTGTCTGCAAAAATTCTCCCTGCTGGTGCCAGGGGAATTCATCATCATCACAGCCAATGGGTAATCCATTATAACCGGCCCCAACGATCTTGTTCTTATCGTTCACAATGCAGGCACCTACTTGTGTGCTGGGATCTTTGCTGCGCCGGGCTGATAATAATGCAACACCCATAAAATATTCATCCCATGAAATATAATCTGTTCTTTTTTGCATAAACAGTTTGTGGTTTAGATTAAAATTACGGTTTTACGCTTTGCGATTTGCAGGGTTTCTGGCAAACTCTTTGTTTAATATTAACGGGCCCGGTGATCTGAACTGCACCCCGTCACTTAGATTTGTAATAAATAAAATATCTTTTTATGAAAAAAGCAATTTATATATGTGTAGCAATGTTTTTTTTCGCTGCTATTTCTGCATCAGCACAAACAACTAAAAAGGATAAACGACTGGTGGAAGATGCTGCTGAGGCCAAAGAAGATTTTATAGAAACTGACGGCCTGATGTCAGATTTATTCAGCAGTGCATATGGGTATGTGATTTTCCCGAATGTAGGTAAAGGTGGTATTGGCATCGGCGGAGCAGCAGGAAAAGGGATTGTCTATGAGCAGGGCTCAATGATTGGTAAAGCACAACTTACACAGGTAAGTATCGGTTTTCAATTTGGCGGCCAGGCTTACAGGGAAGTTATTTTTTTCGAATCAAAAGCGGATCTTGACCGGTTCAAAGAAGATAAAGTTGAATTCTCAGCACAGGCATCAGCAGTGGCAGCAACCAAAGGCGCTTCGGCTAATGTAAAATATGCGAATGGAGTGATGATCTTTACCCAGCAAAAAGGGGGATTGATGTATGAAGCATCAGTAGGGGGACAGAAGTTCGATTTCAGCCAATTTGATTGATCGTTATTCCTGGAACCATTCGTTCTGCTGTTCTTCCACCCGGATGAAAGTGGTTCGCTTGCTTAATTCTTTCAGCGATTTTGCACCAACATAAGTACAGGCAGAACGAAGTCCGCCGAGAATATCCTGTACAGTGTCTGCTACATTTCCACGATAGGGGATCTGTGTTGTTTTTCCTTCGGAAGCCCTGTAATCTGCAACGCCGCCTGAATATTTATTCATTGCAGTCTCTGAACTCATACCATAAAAGAGTTTGAATTTTTTTCCATCTTTTTCAACTAATTCCCCCCCGCTTTCTTCATGGCCTGCCAGCATACCACCCAGCATTACATAATCTGCCCCGCCGCCAAATGCTTTTACAACATCGCCGGGAACTTTACAGCCGCCATCAGAAATAATTTGCCCGCCAAGGCCATGTGCCGCATCAGCACATTCAATAATAGCTGATAATTGAGGATAACCAACTCCTGTTTTTACTCTTGTTGTACAAACAGAACCCGGGCCGATACCAACTTTAATAATATCTGCTCCTGATAATAATAATTCTTCCACCATTTCACCGGTAACTACATTGCCCGCCATTATCACTTTACCGGGATATTTATCTCTTGTTGATTTTACAATGTCAATGAATTTTTGAGCATAGCCATTGGCAACATCAATACAAATAAAACGGAGCGATGTATTTTCTTTTAAAATAGCATCTAATTTTTCAGCATCTGCATCGCTGGTCCCTGTGCTGACAGCGATATATTCAGTGATGTTTTTCCCATCAGCTTTCATGAAATCTTTCCATTGTGCTATTGAATAATGTTTATGAATGGCTGTAAAAAGCTGGAGAGATGCTAAGGCTTTGGCCATTTCCATTGTGCCTACTGTATCCATATTGGCTGCCATTACAGGAATGCCTTCCCAGGCATCACCGCCGTGGCGAAATTTAAATTTTCTTATCAATGAAACTTCTGATCTTGAACTAAGGGTAGAACGTTTGGGCCGTAGCATCACATCTTTAAAACCCAGCTTAATGTCTGATTCAATATGCATAGCGATTAATTTGAGCAGGCAAATTAATCCCATTTTTGCAGATAGCTGAAAATGGTTATTATTTGAGGAAACGGTAGGTCCATTTGATCAAAAAGATATTCCGACCAGCATCTCCTGCAAAAGCATTATCGAATAAGCTATTGAAGATGGGGGAGCTAAGGTCGCTGAATGCATCAGGCGAATTTCCCTGCGACCAGACAAGATATAATTCTGATCCCCGTTTGTATTCCCAGCGTACCACAAGATTGGAACGGAACTGTACGAAATTGAAATCGGGATCACCAAAACTGTAATCAGTTACGGCATCATTATTTTCATCTACTAAATAAGAGCCATTACTATAGCTGATCTCATTCGGCGTGAAAACATGAAAGCGGTCGTTAAATTCTTTTGCCATAGGAGAGGATACATAAGCAAAGTTGCTGTACAGCGGACGGGTGATGAACGGTTGTCCATAATATTGCAACGTCAGGTCCGGCGTTATATTATAATTGACCCTTGCCGTAAAGCGAAGCGTTTTTTGCTCTACTGAACTTACGATAGAACGGGTCATATTATTATAGGTGATGTTGCGGACAAACTGGTCCTGTCTTCTCCAGTAATAATTATAGCTGGCGCTAAGGTTTATATTGAGTGCATCCAGCGGTTGGAGAACAAGAGTGAGGCTGGCATTCTTGCTTTTCACAGTATTTTCAAAACCTACAAAGCCGTTTAAATTAATGCTTGCATATATTTTTTTTCTGAAGTCGCTGCTGACATTAAAATTTGGTCCAAAACCAATAGGCCTACGCATGGCGGCGGCGCCTCTCAACGCATTGTTGGATATTTCAAAAGGATTATAAGAAATTCCGAAGCTGGCCTGCCAGTTGTTTGTAAAAGTTGCTCCTGTATTAAAGTTGATAAAATCAAAAAGAAATCTTCCGCTACCATCCCATTTGGCCCAATGATTAATGTTCAGTCTTGCGTTGCGGAAAATGGAAAAAGCTCTTTGAAAAGATAATCCAGCCCAGGTAAATTGATTGATCTCATTAGCTGTCTGCAGAAAACCCATATCATTTAATTCAAGAGAAGGAGAACGATAGGTGATTCCCGATTCAAATCTGAATACCTGTCCGAGCTTTCCTGGTTTGCCGCCCTGCTTGCCAAATTTTATAGTACCACCGGTACCTGTTAATGAAGTACGGTCAGGATCAAGCTCTGATTCTTTGGCATCGGGTCGCTGAAAGAGATGTTCAAAAGCGGTTTGTGTTCTGTAAATAGCTTCTTTGGTTCCATTCACATTGCTGAAAATGAAATTACCACGGACATACCATGCCCTGTTCTTCCACTGGTGTTGAAAATCGAGACCTGCTGAATATGCACTGCGATGAAGGATGTCACTCAATCCTTTTTCACGGTTCACACCGGTGAAGATGCCGCCAATGATAGTATTGCCTCCATTATAATCCTGCTGCAATCTTGCTACAAAGAAATTGGTAAGCGGTTCCACCATTTCTTTTCTTTTCTGTCCATTGTTATCAATCGTGGCCATTTCTCTTTCTGTAACACTTTCCAATATGCCGATACTAAATCCCTTTTTTGTTTTGCCACTGAATTTAGCTGCGCCGAGAATAGAAGTGTTCTGTGGATATTTTACAAATTCTCCGGGTGCAGTATTCGGAAACCCATGCGGTGAACTACCGATACGGCGGGAATAAAATAAAAGATCGCCATCATAATCACCACCCAACTGTGAACCAGTAAGCTGGTAATCAAAAATGTTTCGGCTCTCCACAAAGAAGGGTCTTTGTTCGGGAAAGAAATTCTGGAACCCATCGATACGAACCTGTGAAGGATCTGCCTCTACTTGTCCAAAATCAGGATTGACAGTAAAATCAAGTATAAGATCATTGGTGATGGCCAGTTTGCCATCAACACCGGCTGTAAATTTTCCGTCAAAACCTTTTGCAAATGGATTACCCGGTTGTTTTTTGTATTTATCAACTTGTGTTGTGATGTATGGAGCGATCTCGATCTGCTTATGTACAGGTATGTTATTCAATCCATGTAATTCACCAAAACCACTCACCCACATACTCGAGCCTACAGGTATCCGTTGCCAGAGGCTTCGTTCTTCTTTCCGGAAAAGTCTTCTGTGCACTTGTATGCCCCACACTTTTTCTTTTTCATTACCATAACGTAATTGACTGAAAGGAATTTTTATTTCGGCGCTCCATCCCTTATCATGAACATGTGTTTTTGAATACCAGATAGGGTTCCAACTGGCATCCCAGTTATTGCCATCATTCGAAATAAATTCATCGCCCCGAACACCTGATACGGAAATTGTAAAAGAAAAACCGGTGCGTTTGTCATGATAGCTGTCAATGTTTATTTCGATCCAGTCTCCCGGGAATTGGTCACGACGGCTTAGTCTTTTTACAATAGAATCGGGTGCATGATCATAACATTGATAGGCGACATATAAAAACTTGTCATCGTATAATATTTTGAAATTACTTTGAACTGAGGGGGCCTTTCCTTCACTGGGTTGCCATTGAACAAAATCGCCGGCCCATTCTACTTTATTCCAGGCATCTTCGTCAGGCTTGCCATCCAATGTGATGGTGCCGTTTAGTTTTTGCGTAAAATATTTTTTCCTTTCAACAGTGGAATCGCCGGGGTTAGCCGAACTGTTGATAAAATAAAAACTAAATAATGCAAACAGCAGGATGGCTTTGTTCATTGGTCAATGATACAGTTTGTTTCAAAAAAGCAATTGGCAAAAATTAACAACGGTAATTTTTTCAATATGTGCGGAGAGGGATCATTTGTCGCAGGAAAACAATTGTTAAAAAACGGCCAGTGAGAAAGGAAGCAATGCTATTTTTTTGAAACGGCCTGTTCTTGCAGCTGAGGGTTTGCCACCAGGAATTCAGGAGTAATATTCGGGTTACTATGGATGAGTTCCCGGTATTTTATTTTCAGGTTTCGTTTGAATTGGCCAAGATAGCCCGGCCGTTGAACTTGATCGGCTTGTACTTTGACCGATTCGATCAGGTCGTTGCCTATATACATCATTAATTGCATGGGTGTGGATATTTGGACTATCACAAAACAAACTATTTTTTCTTTTTTGTGCAATCCAAGAAGTACTCTTTTTAGACGGGTAGAATTACGAATTATTGGTTTATGGAAACAGGCTCTCTTGTGGTCTTAAAGATATTATGATAAAGAATATAGCGGTTCTTTGGACAGTCTTACTGACAGGATGCGGGGAACCTGGCCAGCCCAATGTTGAACTGAAAAATCCGACTGAGATAAGACCCAGGTATGGAATTATCGAAGATATTCAAACTCCTGCGGGTTATAAAAGACTTGATGCGCCAGAAGATTCTTTTGGCGCCTGGTTAAGAAGGCTATCATTGAAAGAAAATAAAACAGTTTATCTCTTTAATGGATCAGTAAAACCCAATCAATTGGCTCAATTTGCTGTGCTTGATATAACTACAGGAGATAAAGACCTGCAGCAGTGTGCCGATGCAGTGATGCGACTAAGAGCAGAATACCTGTTTGCAACTAAAAAATTCGATTCAATCTGTTTTATAGATTATAACGGAAAAAAATATCAATGGTCGGGTGACAGCGATAGAACAAAGTTTGGTCCTTATCTCGAAAATGTATTTGGATGGTGCGGTTCAGCATCGCTGGAAAAACAATTAAAACCTGTTCCGGATTATAATTCAATACAAATTGGAGATGTTTTGATCCGCGGTGGTTTCCCGGGTCATGCTGTTTTGGTAACGGATATGGCTATTAATGAGAAAGGAGAAAAAATTTATTTATTGGTACAGGGGTATCAACCTGCACAGGATATGCATGTACTCGTTAACCCGGTTGACAACTCATTAAGTCCTTGGTATAAAGTAACAGATTCAGGAGCGATCTATACACCGGAATGGACATTTGAAAGGAGCCAGCTGAGGAGATGGTAATCTTCCTTATGGGCATTTTAATTTTTACGTTCTGGTATTTACATTTTACATTTGCAGCCCGCTGCCCGAGTGGCGAAATTGGTAGACGCAGCAGACTCAAAATCTGCCGTCCGCAAGGATGTGCTGGTTCGATTCCGGTCTCGGGCACAAAAAGCTCCGCTGAATGCGAAGCTTTTTGTTTTATGCTGAAAGTTGTTTACTGAGCCGGTCTAAATATTTTTTCTTGTAATAATATTCTTTTACCTGCAGCAATTCTTTTTCGGTCGTAATGCCGTCTTTGTAATTTTCAACAGTTTCTTTAACAGGTTCATATATTTCTGATTGAAGATCATTTATTGCAGATCGTAATTTTGTTTTCAGGCCATCGTCATCCCCTGCATCCATCAGTTGTTCGTTTATTTCCAATACTTCCATTAAAAAAGCCGGGGGCAATTCATATTTTTCTTCTTCCTGTAACAGTTCTTTTAACTGCAGAACATATTTTATGTTCTCATCCGGGGTTTGAAATGTTTTGAAGGCTTTGTTTAATAAGGCTGATCTTTCCAGTGCATTGGTTTTGTCGTCTTCAGAACTATTTACAAAAAAATCAGGATGGTATTTCCGGCTGAGTTCAAAATATTTTTTTGGCAAACCAGCCTTATCCACTTGCAGCTGCACAGGTATCTCAAATAATTCAAAATAGTTCATAGCCTTTTATAAATAAGTAATGTTTTTGCCGGAAAATAATCCTTAGTTTGGGGTTACAAAACAGTATTACAGACTTACAAATCTACGAATTAAGCATGGAGGTAATCAGAAACCTCCCGGATCAGGAACTGGTGGAAAACCTGCAGACCGGGAAGCGGATGGACGAAACAATTAAGGCTATTTACCGGAACCATTTTGAAAGCCTGGGCTGGTATATAATGAATAACAGCGGTACCCGGCAGGATGCTGAAGATGTGTTCCAGGAAGTGGTGGTGACGTTTATTGATCTTGTGCAGAAGAATAAATTCAGGGGTGAATCAACAGTGAAGACATTTTTATATTCATTGAACCGCCATGCCTGGCTGAATGAATTAAAAAAAAGAGGAAGAGCATTGGCCCGGGAAGAAAAATATGAAAAAGGAAAAGAACAAGCAGAACCTGATGCCGGTCATTTGATTGCGGACCGGGAAGGAAGATCGGAAATTATGAAATTGGTTGGCAGTCTTGGTGAGACCTGTAAAAAAATATTACTCCTGTTCTATTATGAAAATCTTTCTATGAAAGAGATACTTAAAAGTATGCATTATGAAAATGAGCAGGTGGTAAGGAATAAGAAGTATAAATGCCTGAAGCAACTGGAGCAAATGCTGAATGAGAAACCACATTTAAAATCAACCCTGAAAAGTTTATTGAATGGATAATTCTACATCAAATATGTCCGAAAAACTTCTTCAATACCTGGATGGCGGGCTGGCGGGTGTTGAAAAAGAGAACATCGAACAACAACTGGCAACCGATCCCTCGCTACAGGCAGAACTGGAAAGCCTGAAAGAAACAAGGGAGGCTCTGAAACTCTATGGCCTGAAGCAAAAAGTATCCGGCATTCATCAGCAAATGATGACCGAACTGCAAACACCTGTTAAAAAAACAGGCCTTAAGCGCCGAATAATTCGTTATAGTATGGCAGCGGCAGCAAGTATTATATTAATAGCAGGGGGTATTTTTTTATACAGTTTTCTTAGCGTATCACCAGGCAAAGTTTTTTCATCCAATTATCGTTCTTATGAACTAAGCACTATGAGAGATGGGGACACCCAACAGGTTTCTTCAGTTGAAAAAGCTTACCGGGAAAAGGATTATACGAAGGCGATAGAAGCATACACACCAAATCCGTCAACAACAATTAAGGATAATTTTTTGGCAGCTATGTCTTATATTGAATTGGGAAACAGTAAAGATGCTATTGAACTATTCAAAAAGGTTTTGGAACAGGATGAATTGCAAAAGAGTAATTTTCTGAAAGATGAATCCGAATATTACCTGGCATTGAGTTATATCCGTAATAAAGAACCAAAAACAGCCCTCGAACTATTAAGAAAGATAAAAGACAATCCCAATCATCTTTATCATGAGAAAATTACTTCAAAACTTATTCGGCAGGTAAAGATGCTGAAATGGCGCTGATGTTCTAAAAAGACCAATACTATCCTTCTTCAACAAAGAGGGATTTTTTATGCGTGGCCGGGTTACAATTCTCTTACGGGGGTTTACTTATCAATGAAAATATATTCTGATCATGAAAACTTTTTGTATGAAAAACATTATTCGTTTATCACTTACCCTGTTGCCAGCACTTGCAATTCTGATCTATTCCTGCCAGAAGGAAGCAGGAGGTAACAGCCAGGCTGATCTGAACAAACCGCATACGGCAGCTATTTACCTTACGGATCATCAGACACCTGTCTTTGATAGTGTTTTCATTGATATTCAGAAGCTGGAAGTGAAACTGGAAGATGATACACTGGCCAATGGTGGTTGGGTGAACCTGAATATCCGGGCCGGAGTATATAATATTCTTCGTTTCAGAAATGGCATTGATACGCTATTTGCCACCGGCACATTACCCAATGCAAGGATAAAAAAGATCAGGCTTACGTTGGGAACACAGAACAGCGCAATGAAGAACGGACAAAGCTTTCCATTACAGGTGAAGGACGAGGACAGGCAGGTGGTAGCTAATCTGGAAAGCAGCAATTTCGAGATCAATAACGGCCAGGTATTGTTCTGGATTGATTTTGATGCAAGTCGCTCTATCCAGGTTGATAATAGCGGATCGGGAAATAATAATGGTTACCGGTTGAAATCACATATCAAAATATTTACCCGCAGCCATTCCGGAAGAATTGAAGGAAGAGTATTGCCCCGTGCTGCTGATGCCATTGTGATGGCGATCAATGGAACAGATACGGCCATGGCTGTTCCCGATGACGATGATGGTGAATTTAAAATTGTGGGGTTAAATGCCGGCACTTACCGTGTCTTCATTGACGGGCAAAATAATTACAACGATACAACCATCAGCAATGTAATTGTAAGAAACAGGGAGGATACGCATTTGCCGACTGTGATCCTTCATCAATAAGAGACTGTTGTGAACATGCAGGATGCTTGCTATGAGAAGCCAGGCCCGGTTATTTTGACCGGGCTTTCTTTGTTATCACATACACAGATGTAATAATAATAATAGCAAGCGCAATTTTCCACCAATTACTTCTTGGGTGATCGGGTTCGTAATTGCCAATGAAAATAAGATGAGCCCAGTAAGAAGGTTTTTTAAAACGGGGATCCGTATTCTTGTCTTTCAACAAGTCAATCTTGGCTTGTTGGAGTGCTTTATCTTTGGTCCGTCCTTTTGCCAGGTAATAATGTAGTCGTTGTGTGATAAAAGCCGTTGTTCTGTCTTCTGCTTTCCATAGTGAAGTGATGATATTAGGACAACCGGCATAAGCAAAAGCCCTTGACAAGCTCATCAATCCTTCTCCTTTTATCAATTTGCCTGAACCCGTTTCGCAGGCACTCAGGATGATCAGGTTGGTGGAGTCAAGATCCATATCATAGATCTCCTGTGCATACAACATATAATTATCCGGGGCATTGTTACGACCGGGATAGAAAGCGATATATGACCGAAGCGGCATTTCATTATCCACACCGGCATGTGTGGCAAGATGAACAATATCATATTGATTGGCTAAGGAAAGAAATTTGTTTTTTACTGCGAGACTATCAGTTAATATTTTTCCTTCGAGATCTCCTGTTTCTTCTTTTGATGCAGGCAAAGATGAGAACCCGGCTCCGGTACTGTCATTGTAGCCGTTCGATACAAACGGAGCAAAAGCCAGTACACCCGACGACCTTTTTATTTTTTTTCTGTCCTCTGTATTCCATAATGCAGTTGAATATTGATATTGGATGGAAAATTTTTCAACGAGATAGTTACCCTTACTGTCCTGTAATGCTTCAAAAGGGAGATAATTCAATTCATCATCGGGGATGATCACCAGCCGGTCAATTTGACTGAGCTTTGGCTCCAGCGGAGCGATCAATTCTTTATACATGGATTGTGCTATCTCTTTACCATTATAGCGGCCATATGTATTTTCTTCATGTAATATTTTTTTTAGCGAGTCTGTCAGGATAAAAAAATCATTGCCCGTTTTTCCACGGTAAGGGATAAACTGTTTGGATGTGATAAGCAGTACTACAAATTCATCGGCAGATAAATGATAAGAAAGAATAGCTGTCCGCTGATCCAGTTTTTTTTGCAGGCTGGCGATGGAAGGTATTTGCGTTATGAAATAACGATTGCGGTAATTCGGGTCTTCTTTTATTTTTTCCTGCAGTTTTTCCAGTTGAATCTCATGATCCCTGATGGAAGAATGAAGAGACTGTGCCTGAAGGCTATCCGTTGTCCGGGATAATTTCAGCAGCATTCTTGTTATGGCTGTTTTTACAGCGGTTTCTTCAGCTATAAGTTCTTTATCAGCCGGGTTGTTTCTTTTCAGTTCACTTTCAAATACATTCAGTGAAAGAATGGAGGCCTTATTTTGCTGGTCGAATGTATATGCTTTTTCAAGGTATTGTCTTTCCCCGGTAATGTCATAGAGCTGCAGGCTTATATCAATAGGTTTATTATGTACGGTATATTTTAATTTTCCGAGGAATAGCCGGGCCTCATCTGAGTTGTATGTTTTTTCAACATAATCCGCAAGGTTAAAAGCAGCGCTATATGCATCCAAAGAGGCCTGCAATAGGTTTGTTTCTTTTTGTTCTCCAAACAATAGTTCAATGGCATCCGCCTTTGCCACCAGTGTGTTGAACAAATTTATATAAGAAAAAACGGCGCTGAAGCTGGATGGATTTTTATTGAAATCAGGTTCATTAAAAGAAGCATCAAATTGCATGATGGCCTGCTGATACGCTTCAATAGCTTTTTTATATTCTTTTTGATTCACCAGTTCATCAGCCTGGAAGCGCAGAAGAACACCATGGGGCACATTTTTTCTTCGTCCATTCCATTTACTGTTTTCGGCCAGCGCTTGCTGAATGTAAAAGCCGGAAGAATCCTTTTCTTTTAGTCCTGACCATGCCACGCCAAGATTATAGTAAAGGTCAATGATCTTGCCGCTGTTTTTATAATTTACTTTTTTAAAAGAAGCAATGGCGCTCTTGTAATCCTTCCGTCTCAGTGAAATAATGCCAAGATTATGATTTATTTCATCCGCAAAAAGATCATAAGGTAAAATACTTTCATACACGGACTGAGCACCGCTATAATCTTCCAACTTGACCAGTAAGGAAGCGATATTGATCTTGTAGTTGATCAGCAGGTCTTTGTAAGAGGACTCTTTAAGGGGAAGTGTGGCGATGGCTTTTTCAAAATAATTTTTTGCCTGGCGGTAATTACCCGTTTCATAATAGAGAGCACCCAATGTATTATACAGGCGGTGTGCACCACTTAGCGGGGAAGGATAAAGGGCTGCTATCTTTTCTGCTTTTTTATAGTTGGATAAAGCGGAGTCAAATTCATTTGTACTATAATAAATACCCCCGCTGAAGACATAGGGCTTAAATAAAAAAGAATCTGCCAGCAAAGGAAGCTTTGATTTTAATGCAATAGCTTTTTGATAGGCTTGTTGTGCAGATCCAAGGCTGTCAAAATAATGATAAAGTGTTGCGATCCTGAACCAGCAGTGAAAAGCCAATGAATCATCCCCGGCTTTTTCGATAGCAGGAAGAATAATACTGAAACCCTGTAAGGCCTGCTCATTCATCCGGCTTTCCTGCTTTTCTGTTTCTTCATTATAATCTGGTCTTAAAGAAAGAGCTTCTGCGCCATGATAGATCTTGTCATAATTAAGATAGGCAGGCAGGTAGGGCCGGGATTGTATATCATACTTGCCTTGCGAAAAAGTAATTGTAATTACAAGAATTAGAAAAACAAAGAAGAGAATACGATTCATGATAAGCTGTAATGCTTATCAAATTTAGTGGCAGAAGTTTAATTAGCGATAATAATAATACAGGGGGGCCTGGGTTTGGCCGCTTGTTCATTTTTTAGAAAAACACCCTGCGTAGTACGATCATTCAATATATCCCAAACATATTGAGGTACGTCAGCCATAGTATTGTACCAATAAAGAAGTACTTTAAGTTTGTTCAGTGATTTGCCGCTGCCGTCATTTATCCTGTATTTGATCTCAATTTCCTTCTTGTCGTCATTATTGGGATTGTTTCCAAAAACGCCATTCCGTATTGATTCTGCCAAATTGATCTTGCCGTTATCTGTTTTTACGGCACAGCCCCCGCCATTGGCCACATTCCCTTCGTCAAAATTGGAGCCGCTGAGTGGTAATACTCTTGATAAGCTTGCATTATAAACAGGATTGGCAACTGAATCACCCTGTGAAAGATGAAAAAAATGATCAGTGAATGTGATGCCTGATAAAACAACCATTGTTGTGGTCACCTTACCATCCGGGGCGGTATGTGAGATCCGATAACGCAAACCTGTTTCACTGTTATCAAGATTGATGGCACCGGTGATGTCATCAATTTCTATACCATCAGGGAAACCGGAATAAGTTCCTGCCCGTTGTTCGATCGGGTAAACAATGTTGGTTCCTGATGGCTTCATATAAAGAATGGAATCACCATAACTGATCTTGTAAGGAGCATCGGTACCATCGGCAGGTTTATTGCAACTTAACCATGCTGAAAATGAGATCAGCAGGAGCAACAGGAATATGAAAGGGTTTTTTCCCATTACAGTATTTTTTTTGAGTAAACGATGAGAGGATAATTGTAACCTCTGGTAAATATAATTTTAATAATTTTCGAAGTTACAACAATAATTAAGCCGGAAAGGATGATTAAAATCAGTTTCTCTTAAATTGGTTTAAAAATTTACTTTGCGGCAACATTTTGAACAAAAGATTGCTTACCAATGAAAATCGGACTGATAAAAGAAGGAAAAACACCAGCTGACAACCGGGTGGCACTGACACCTGCCCAATGTAAATGGATACAAAAAAATGCTCCGGGCATTAGTATTATAGCCCAATCCTCCGGAGGACGTTGTTTTTCGGATAAGGAATATCACCTCGCAGGTGTAGAAGTGGCAGAAGACATGAGCAGCTGTGATATTTTATTGGGAATAAAAGAAGTACCTGCTGACCAATTGATTCCCGGCAAGACTTACCTGTTCTTTTCTCATACAAAAAAGAAACAACCACAGAACCAACTTTTGTTAAAAACAATTCTTGAAAAGAGAATTACCCTTATTGACTATGAATGCCTCGAACATGAGGATGGCCAGCGCATCATCGGTTTTGGATTTTTTGCTGGTGTTGTTGGCGCCCATAATGGAATGATGGCTTATGGAAACCGGACAGGTTTGTTTTCTTTGGAAAGAGTATATAAACAGCGAAGTTTCCGGGAATTGATCCACACTTATTTTGGATTGAGGCTTCCGAATGTAAAAATTGCGGTAACAGGATCAGGACGAGTGGCGCATGGAATACTGGAAGTAATGAACCTGATGGGTATCCATGAAGTGGAGCCGGATGATTATTTAAAACGAAGATTTTCCTATCCTGTTTACACACAACTCAAGGGACATGAACTGTATGAACATAAAGAAACACTCAACTACAGCCGTGAAGAATTTCATGCTCATCCGGAATTGTACCGGTGCAAATTTCTGCCGTATGCAGAGCAGACCGATATTTTAATGAACGGTGTTTATTGGGAAAAGAATAGCCCCCGGCTGTTTGAAAAGGACGATGTAAAGACTGACCATTTCATTATTCAAACCATTGCTGATATTACTGATGATGTGAATGGTTCTGTGCCGATCAATACCGGCGATCAGACCATTGAAGATCCGGTGTATGGGATTGACAAAGATACATTGGAGAAAACAGCGCCGTATTTAAAGAACTCCATTGATATAATGGCCGTAGGCAATCTGCCCAATGAATTACCAAGGGATGCTTCAAGGTATTTTGGTGAGCAACTGATAAAGCATGTACTGGAAGATCTGTTGGGCAATAGTTCAGATATTATCAGGAGGGCTACCATGACAAAGGATGGAAAATTAACAGAGCCATTTTTTTACCTGCAGGATTATGTTAATAGCCAATCATAAGTGCAGGTAATAATCTCTCAGCAAATTTTTAAAGCCGTCGGTGTATTGTTGTTCCTCATCCCGGATCGTGATTTCATTGATCATTGTTTCATTTGACTCATCGGCTTTCAACTTTCCTGCAATCATAAAACGGGAAAAATCATGATTGACGGATTGTCTTACAAAAATTATTTGCTGAATGAAAAGGCCAGTTTCCCGGATAAGCTTTTTTATCTCTTCATTTCTTTTATAAGGGAGTAATAAATAAAATGTTCCATCAGTGGAGAGATTATTTTTTATGATTTTCAGTAATTCTGATAAGGACAGATCGTCGCTGTGATGTGCAATATTTTTCTTTTTATTATCTCCTTTTAATTCATTCTCATAAAAAGGGGGGTTGCTGATGATGATAGCATATTTATTTTCAGAAGAAAGATCTCTTGCATCTGCATGAATGACTTTTATCCTGCCTGCCCATGGCGAAGCAGCAATATTTTCTTTGGCCTGTTCAAATGAATCTTTATCAATTTCAACCGCATCAAAATTTAATGCTGAGATCTTTTGCGACAGCAGTAATGGCAATAAGCCGGTCCCTGTTCCTATATCAAGGCAATTAGTAATTATTAATTTTTCATTCTTAATTTGTTCTGTTGTCCATGCTCCAAACAAACAGGCATCTGTTGTCACTTTCATTGCACAACGATCCTGGTGAATGATGAATTGTTTGAATTGAAAATAGGTGTTGGACATAAACCAGGTAGCTCACCAATCAGCTCTTGCTGAAGCCGTAACCGACAGGTCAGTAAACTCTCCTGCAAGATATTTATAATAGCCGGTAATGGCTATCATGCCTGCATTGTCAGTACAATATTCAAATGCAGGGATAAAAGTTCTCCATTGATATTTTTTCCCGGCTTCTTCAAAAGCTTTTCTCAAACCGCTGTTGGCAGAAACTCCGCCGGCCAGGCAAATATCTGCTATACCCGTTTCAATGGCGGCCTTTTTTAATTTATTCAGTAGAATCGTAACGATGCGATGCTGAATGGAAGCACAGATATCTGCCAGATTATTTTGAATGAATCCCTGTTTCTCTTCTTCCGTGGCGTTGAATTCTTCTTTGTACAAATTGCTCTTGCCTGCATTTTGTAAAAAATAAAGGATAGAGGTTTTTAATCCGCTGAAACTAAAATTCAAACCGGGTATATGGGGCTCAGGAAATTTAAAACGATCCGCATTTCCATCTTTTGCATATTTATCTATCAGCGGGCCGCCGGGATAGGGGAGGCCCAGCAACTTTGCTGATTTATCAAATGCTTCACCGGCTGCATCATCAATGGTTTCGCCGATCACTTTCATTTTTATTGGCGATTCACATAAAACAATTTGTGTGTGGCCACCGCTTACTGTCAGACATAAGAAAGGAAAATTTGGTTTTGGGTTGTCAATCAAATTCGCCAGCACATGTGCCTGCATATGATGAACGGCGATCAGCGGTTTGTTCAGTGATTGTGCTAATGATTTGGCGAACTGCGAACCAACCAGCAAGGAACCGATCAATCCCGGCGATTGAGTAAAAGCAATGGCATCCACAGTTTGCAGTTCACAGTTGGCATCTTTCAAAGCTTTATCTGCAACAGGAATTATATTCTGCATGTGTGCTCTTGATGCAAGCTCCGGCACCACACCTCCAAATTGCTCATGCACTTTTTGTCCTGCAATGATGTTGGAACGAATTTTTCCATCCATACAAACAGATGCCGATGTTTCATCGCAACTTGATTCAATAGCTAAAATAGTAACTGTCACTTCAAATGTTTAATTGACTTTGCGAAGTTAAGGAGTCTTGTTAAGCCCCTTTAGGGGTTTGGGGTTCTAACTCCGCATCGCCACCACCGGGTCCATCCTGGCAGCCTGTCTTGCCGGGATGAAACCCGCCAGCACACCAACGATGATACAAATGACGATGGCCAGTATCATATTATCAGTAGAAATAAAAACAGGAAAATTCAACACAGAAGTTAATAACTGTGAAAGAAGGAATACAAGAGTAAGGCCGATCAGCCCGCCGATGATGCAAAGGAAAGCTGACTCCAATAAAAATTCTGCCAGTATCACTCTTCGTTTGGCGCCAACAGCTTTTTTCAAACCGATCTGGTGGGTTCGTTCTCTTACCGACACAAACATGATATTAGCAACGCCAAACATACCAACAATGAGTGATAAAGCAGCAATCGCCCAGCCGCCCTGGTTCAAACCAACAAATGCATCGCTGATAGCAGCGCTGAAATCATTTACATCATTCAGCGAAAAATCATCATCTTTTTTCGGGCTAAGTTTGTGAATAGCCCTCACCGTTCCGGTCAGTTCATTTTTCAATGCTTTACTGGAAAGATCATCTTGTCCCTGCACCATTATGAGCGGATCTGACCTTCTTTCATCCATGATGGTACGGGCAAATTTGTAAGGTAATATCACATTCTCATCAAAGTTCCAGCCGCCGATCATTTGCTTGCCCTGTTTTTTTATTACACCGATCACCTGCAATTTTTTTCCTCTTGCTACCACCATTTTACCAATAGCTCTTTCAGGAACGCCAAATAATTTTTCTGCCACTGTAATGCCGATCACCATCACATTACTGCCATGGTTAAATTCTGCTTCTGAAATATACCGGCCTGTTATGATGTCAATGGGTTGAATAATGTTGAACTGTTCGGTGATGCCATACAAATTCACATTCGATAGTTGGTTATCTTCAAATTCAATATTGTCTTCCCGGTCAATTTTAAAAGCAGCGTACTTGGCAGAAGGAGTTCTTTCCATGATCTCTTTCATCTCAGCATATTTGGGCATAGGCCGCTTCATATATTTCCAGTAAGGATAATCAGGTCCCCGGCCGGCGGTATAATCCCATTTGTCTAAGTAAATGGTATTGGTGCCGAGAGCTTTTATTTCATTCTGGATGTTCCGTTCCAGGCTATTTACAACAGTCAGTACGCCAATGATGCAGAAGATGCCGATGGTAACGCCGAATAGGGAAAGGAAAGTACGGAGTTTATTTTTCCATAATTCCTGCAGCGCCATTTTAAAACTGCTGACAATGATTTCTATACTGCGGCGGACCATGGAGCAAAGGTAGTTTGAGAAAGTGAATAAAGCAGTAGTGTTATGATTTGAAATTTGGAAAATAAATTATGGCCACAGAGATATTGAGAACCACAGAGTAGTTCTCTGCGAAACCCCTTTCCTCTGTGGTTCTCTGTGGGCTAATTTTCAAACCAGGACAGTACCAGACTAGTTTGGTTTCTTACATTTCACTTTATGAGTCTAAATTTGTCTTTCATTCAAGCGAAACATTTTTTTATGGTTTTCATCCTGCATGTATTTGTAGCATTTGTCACTGCGGCTGCCTTTCAGCCGGGACAAGAACAGGACAGGGATGAAATAAAAATAGTGCAGGAATTATTCAGGCTTCGAAATGAGCACAAGGCCGATTCCATCGAACAGTATTATGCCGATACAGTGAAAGTGTATATGAAGTACTTAAAAAATGTTCCCCGCAAGACTATCACACAAAGCGATAAAATTTTCTGGAAGGCCCATCCAAAAAATAAATTTGAAATAATAGGGCCATTACAAATTACAGATGCAGCAGGCATCGCAACGGTCACCATTTTTGGTAAAGAATATCTTGACGGTGTAAGCTTTTAGTATGAAAAGATCGAAATAAAATTCAACCCGGATAAAAAAATATTTTCTTTCAGAGGATTTAAGTGGAAGAAAGAAAATTAAACAGTTTTCTTGGGCGGAAGATCAAACGCTATTGCTTCATGTTCAAAATGCCCGTTATGTGAACCATCGCAAAACGGTTTGTTTTTTGAAAGACCGCAACGGCAAAAAGAAACAATTTCTCTTCCTTGTAAATTATAAACGCCACCGTTCCTGTCCACTACTTCAAAATCGCCTTCTACTTTTAAAGACCCGTTATTGTTAACTGTGATTTTAGTTTTTGACATTTTATTATTTTAAGTTATTAAGTGCAAAGTAATGGCATTAAATCAGTATTGCTGCGGCTAAAAAAAAGAGTAGTCCTTATTTCATGTTGTTGGTGGAGGAAAACAGCAACCACAGCGAATTATTTTTTTGGAAATACCCCCTGCGACGGAAAAAGGATTGGCAGCCTTTTAGTCGGCGCTGCTGGTATATTTATAAGTGTACCACTTATCAGTTGGCTTTACATATAACCGGAATGCAGAGTCATCAATTTTTTCTATTGGCCATTCTGTTAGTCCTGCTAAAGACAATTCACCATTAATTATTTTCCAGGTACTTGGGTTTTTTCCGGATTTTAACTCATAGCCACCGTCTGATTTTAGCTTGAGCAATGCCATGGGCGCCATGCTTTCCTCTGCTGTCCATATTTTACCTTTAAGCCATCCTTCCAGTTCAACATCTGCAGCAGATTGAACGGGTTTTTCTTTCTTGACGAATTTTGGTTTGGCTTTTTCTTCACTACTGTTACAACTGTATATAATGAGCAGACTGAAAAAGATTACACAGGCTTTTTGCATGATTTTTATTTTTAATAGTCAGGATTATTTTTTGATTGTGGCCATTCACAAAAATTACATACTTGTAAGATAATAGAATAATGGTGAAAGGTTGATATTTTTTTTTGGTAATGACTCAGTTTGAAACCTGTATTTGTAATATGTCCACAGAGTTGCACAGAGATCTTGAGAACCACAGCGCAATTCTCTGCGTAACTCTTATCCTCTGCGGCTCTCTGTGGGCCAATTTTTCAAAGTGAGTCACTATAATTTTTTGGGCATTACAAAAATTGTAACAAAGAGGCGTTACCTTTGCGCCTCTTTATGAAATATCACAGCGAAATACAACGAAGAAGAACATTTGCGATCATCTCTCACCCGGATGCGGGGAAGACAACACTCACTGAAAAATTCCTGTTGTTTGGCGGCGCTATACAAGTGGCCGGCGCCGTAAAAAGCAATAAGATCAAAAAGTTTGCGACCAGCGATTTTATGGAGATCGAAAGACAAAGAGGTATCTCTGTCGCTACTTCGGTGATGAGTTTTGAGTATAATAAGATTTTGATCAACCTGCTCGATACACCCGGTCACAAAGATTTTGCAGAAGATACGTACAGAACATTGACGGCTGTTGACAGTGTTATATTGGTAATAGATAGTGTGAATGGGGTAGAAGCACAAACAAAGAGATTAATGGAAGTCTGCCGGATGCGGGATACACCGGTAATTGTTTTTGTAAATAAAATGGACCGGGACGGTAAGAACCGTTTTGACCTGCTGGAAGAAATAGAAAAAGAATTAAGCATTTCACTTCACCCGATGACATGGCCGATCAACAGCGGCAAGGAATTCAAAGGCGTTTATAATTTGCATGATAAGAATTTATTATTGTTCACCGCCAATACAAAAGCTTCAGATGAAGATGCGATCTCTATTTCCAATTTAAAAGATGCGATACTCGATGAAAAATTAGGTGAGAAAGATGCGGCTCAACTGCGGGAAGATGTGGAGTTGGTAGATGGAGTGCATGGCGAACTGAAATCAGAAGATTATTTAGCCGGTAAAGTGGCACCGGTCTTTTTTGGAAGCGCCATCAACAATTTTGGTGTGAAGGAAATGCTCGATACGTTCATCCATATTGCACCGACTCCGAGAAGCAGGGAAACAACAGCGAGAGTGGTAGATGTGGAAGAAGATAAACTCAGCGGTTTTGTTTTTAAGATACATGCCAACCTCGACCCCAAGCATCGGGATCGTATTGCTTTCTTCAGGGTTTGTTCCGGAAGATTTGAGAGAAATAAATATTTCCATCATGTTCGTTTGGATAAAGATGTTCGTTTCAGCAATCCTTATTCTTTTATGGCAAGAGATAAGAGTATCATTGAAGATGCTTATGCCGGCGATGTGGTGGGATTATTTGACACCGGAAATTTCAAGATCGGTGATACATTGACCGAAGGGGAAGATTTTTATTTCACCGGTATCCCTTCTTTTTCACCCGAGATATTCAAAGAAGTGGTGAATAAAGATCCTATGAAGACAAAACAACTGGAAAAAGGATTGTCGCAACTGACAGATGAAGGAGTGGCTCAGTTGTTCACACAGTTTGGCGGAAATAAAAAGATCATTGGTTGTGTAGGTGAATTGCAGTTTGAAGTAATTCAATATCGCTTGCTCCATGAGTATGGTGCTTCTGTTATTTTCAACAACCTTCCTTTTTATAAAGCATGTTGGTTGACAAGTAACGATCCGGCAAAACTGCAGGATTTTTTGCGATTCAAACAAGCCAATTCTGCTGAAGATAAGGATGGTCATCCTGTTTACCTGGCACAGAGTGAATGGTTCCTGAATACAGAAATGACCAATAACCCGGATATTGTTTTTCATTTTACTTCAGAGATACATAAAGAAGTGAGTAGTTAGTAGAGAGTAGCTAGTAGGGAGGTTTACAATAGCACGCAACCCCTACTTGCTACTCGTTCCTGGCTCCTAAAAAAAAGGACAAAATCTATAGTATGGTAATTTTCGAAACCAAAAGATTGATCGTCCGCCAATTCAACGAGAATGATAAGGACAATTTTTTTCTGCTGAGTGGCGATCCAACTGTTATGCAATATATCAGGGAAGTAAGCACTAAGGAACAAAGCGATAAATTTTTACAGGAGAATATTGAAGCTTATGAAATCAATCCCCATAAAGGCCGTTGGGCAGTTACGAGCAGGGGAGACGGATCATTTGTTGGTTCATTTGCGATCATACCATTACCATCAGAACCGGGTAAGATACAATTAGGTTATTCATTACGGATTGAGAATTGGGGCAAAGGTTATGCAACAGAACTAACCAAAGCTGGATTGGAGTATTTTATGAATAATTATTCTTTACCTGAAATTTATGGTGTAACAGAAGTGCCGAATATTGCTTCGCAAAAAGTTTTACTGAAAGCAGGGTTTCAACCGGCAGGTTCTTTTATTGAGAATGAAAAGGAATTGCTGATGTTTGTGGTGAAAAGAATTTGAACTTAGCGGATCAGCGCAAAAGTTCCTTTTCTGAAAACTTCCGGCTGACAAGTGGTTTTTGCTTTGACCATATAAACAAAAACATATGAGTCCTGTGGTATGCCTTTGTATGTTCCGTCCCAGCATTTATTTGGATCTGTAGTAAAAAAGACCCTTTCGCCCCAGCGATTGTAAATGCTGAACTCCAATTCTGTGATCGTTCCCCATTGTTTGATGCCGTAGCAATCGTTCAATCCATCGCCATTGGGCGTAAATGCAGTCGGCATTAAATAACCTCCGTTTGCATTCGGACTTACTTTTACGATTACATTGGCAGAATTGCTGCACCCCGAAGCGTCCGTGCCAGTTACAATGTAAGTTGTTGTCGTCAATGGCGTCGCAACAGGGTTTTGGAGATTTGGATTATTAAGTGTTGCGCCGGGTGACCAGGCATAGGTGGATGCTCCATTTGCCGATAACTGGCTTTGCGAGATGCTGCAATCAATATCATTGGATCTTGAAGCAGTGACGACGGGTAATTGCAAAACAGTTATTGTTGTAGAAAGATTACCGGTATTATTACATAAAGTATCAGATATCTGAACAGAATAAATTGTAGTTGTAGTTGGTGTTGCAACAGGATTGGCAATGGTCGCATTGTTCAATGATGCGGCAGGCGTCCAGCTATACAGGTCTCCGCCCGATGCCAGAAGTTGTATGTTGCCGTTCCTGCAAACATCGTCAGGTGGAGATATCGAAAAAGTGGCAGCAGTTCTGACATTGACTTGTACAGAATCCCTTTTAGTACAACTATTAGCCCCGGTCACTGTTACATAATACAAAGTGCTGGCAGCAGGAGTAGCAACAGGATTTGGAGCAGATGCATTGTTCAATGTTGCAGCAGGTGACCAGCTATAAGTGCCTCCGCCGGATGCAAATAATTGTGCAGATCCGGCTGTGCAGATCGTTGTATCGTTGGATGTAGTTACTGCCGGTGCCGGGTTGACATTGATCCATACTGAATCTTTTGCTGAGCATCCATTCGCATTGGTACCGGTAACTATGTATTGTGTGGTTGTTAATGGAGTAGCGATGGGGTTGGGGATATTTGCATTATTGAGACCTGTTGCCGGAGCCCATGAATAAGTGGATGTACCTGTTGCATTCAGTTGGATACTTGTTCCTTCGCAGATCGGTGTGTCGGCATTGGTAACAACACTGGCGGAATCGACGATCACATTCTTTGTAATGCTATCCGTGCATCCGTTGATATCGAACACGACCAATTTCACCGTAAATGTCCCGAGAGTAGAATAAGTATGACTTGTATTTTGTGTGTTGGCTGTTCCGCCATCACCGAAATACCATTGCCAGCTTGCCATTGGATTGGTATTAGTATACCCGAAACCTTTAAAGTCAAATGTTTTGCAAGCTGTAGCGCTGTCTTTTATCCTCACGGAATCAATATTCGGCTTGAATGGAACAAGAGCAACAGGGACTGAAAGAGAAAAAACATTTATACCGGGCAATCCGGGCGCTGCTCCATAAGCAGTATTTCCCCCCTGGACAATAACACCATTCAGTCCACCTGCATTGGTGGCAATAACATTGGCGGGCAATGAATTTTGTTTAACCCAAAGAACTCCACCACCACCACCTCCTCCTGGTCCTACAAATCCAGGCGCCACTGTATTGCCCATCATATTAGCACCTTTACCTCCTGATACATCCACCTGCAAGTTATTGATATAATTATTAGTGTTGAGAAGTACTGTGCCACCGGCACCACCGCCGCCCATTCCGTCGTGTGTTACATACGTTGGTGAAAATACCGGCTGATAAGCGCTGTCTCCTTTTGAAATAATCTTCCTGCTATTGTTTTTTATATAATCTGCATTAATGATAACCAATCCGCCACCGTTCCCTCCATTATAATCTGCATTGAAGGTTGGGTCATCAAATTGATTATTGCAATGACCTGCGCCACCACCACCTCCCATGAATATCTTATTATTGGTTGTGTTGTAAGTAAGACTGTTGCCTGGCCAGCCCCAGTTCTGTGAAGTAAGATAATTTGGACATCCATTATTCCATTCGTTTCCTCCTCTTCCTCCTTTGTTTCCGTTGGATCCTCCCGCACCACCTGAATTTGCATTCATCCCGCCACCACCACCATTGGCAGCAGGTCCTTTTCCTGAATTGCGGTTAGCGCTAAGGAATGTAATACCTTCTCCTTTTCCCGCAGCATCCAAAGTATTATTGGGGGCATAAAAATTAGTAACAGAGCAGGTGAAGGTATTGGAATTTGAATTAGGCATGATGCCTTTTAAAAAGCCTTTGCCACTCGTATTGATATCTGCATTCAATTCAAGCGTATCCCTCACATTCACTACCAATACACCTCCCTTACTGCCATCCCATGGAAGACATGTCAGCGTTGAGTTAACCAAAGCACTTTGATAATATGGCACCCTGATCAGCTGGACTTTTCCAACAGGGACATCATACTGCCGGATGATCGTGTTCATTAATTCAACAACATTTCCTGCCTTGCTTTTTACATAATTGAACTCATAGTTCCCGGCATTTTTGTAATCGGTGATGGTGCCAAAGGCAGCTGTATTGGTTGAGTCGATAACAGCGCCTTTCATCTGTATCATTAAAACAGTATCACCGGCATTGAATGCACTGGCATCTTCCACCGTAAGTAAGTTTTTACAAATATCAAATGCAAGAACAGGCGTATAATTATTAATGATATTACTGATCGGTACTAAACAGTTCGGAGTGACATTTATGGATAAACTGTCTTTGCAGCCATTGATATCTGTAACTACCAGTTTGACCGTATAGGTTCCCCCGGACGCATATGTATGAGAAGTATTTTGCGTGTTGGCTGTGCCGCCATCTCCGAAATACCATTGCCAGCTTGCAATAGGATTTGTGTTAGTATATCCGAAACCTTTAAAGTCAAATGAATTGCAACTAGTGATGCTATCTTTTATTCTGACCGAATCGATATTGGGTTTGAAAGGAACATTATCAATTGGGATAGAAAGATCAAATGAAGTCGAACCTAATTGCCCGGGAGTAGCTCCCCACGGATCATTGCTATAGGCTGTACATACTCCGTTTTGTCCGCCACTAACAGTTACACTGGATCCAACTGGTTGGCTTGGACTTGAAAACCAAACCTTACCGCCACCGCCACCGCCGCCGGGACCAACTTTTAAAAACCCGGATGCAGTCATATTTCCCCCCTGACCTCCTTGTATTTGATAAAGTGAGACACCAATATAGTTGTTGACCTTTGAGAGAACAGTACCACCGGCACCTCCACCTCCCATTCCATCATGACAGCCGGAAGTGGTAGCACCACAAGCCGCAGCGGCATTTCCATTGGCGAGTACCTGGAAGCCATTCGGTTTAAATTTATCTGCCATTATAATGGCTATCCCGGCTCCATTTCCTCCTGTTGCAATAAAAGCTTCAGGATTATTAGTGTGACCGCCACCTCCGCCACCACCCATAAATATTTTATTGACAGCATTAGAGTAAGTCAATGCTTTTCCTCCAATACCACGGTTATCGAATGGGACAGTTGTATTGCAGGGCGATCCTTCAAAATTATAACCACCAAATCCTCCCAATGCAGAATTAGAACCACCACCGCCACCGGAGTTGTGAGAATTTCCACCACCGCCTCCATTGGCCAATGCACCCTTACCAAATGATTTTGCTGCGGAAACTTCTGCTATTCCTTCTCCTTTTCCTGAAGCGAGGTCAGGATTCACAGGGTAATAAAAATTATTTTCATAACAATAAAATGCAGGAGGATTAGTGAATGGATCAACTCCTCCTCTGAAACCTTTACCACTTACATCGATATTAGCAGCCAGTTGAATAGTATCCTGTACATTTAATACCAATACGCCCCCTTTGTTTCCATCCCATGGCAGGCAGGTAAGTGTTGAAGTGATATTTGCATTCGGATAATAGGGAACTCTTATTAGCTGAACCTTGCCGGCCGGAATATCATATTGCCGGGTCATAACATTTTTCAACTCAATAATGTTTCCGGTTTTGCTTTTTACGTAGTTTATTTCATAATTGCCGGCATTCTTATAATCTGTAATTGTTCCGAAAGCGGCAGTATTCGTGGAATCAATAACCGCACCTTTCATTTGTATGATCATCACCGTATCTCCGGTGTTAAATGTACTGGCATCTTCTACGGTGATCCTGGTATTTGTGCATGGATCGTTTGAAAGTGCAATTACCGGAGTGTAGGTGTTAATGATGTTGCTGATGTTTGTACCTGTCAACGACAAGCAATCGCCATAAGCACTTACTTCACTTGCATTCAATGCCCTGTCATAAATGCGGACCTCATCCATTACACCATTGAGCCAATAAGGATACGATGAGTTATTCATTCTTCCTAAGAAAAGATCATGTGTGCCGTTGAAGGTAAGTCCGCCGGAAGGCGCCGATACTTTTAACTGGCAGTTCACATACAGTTTGGCTGTTGTCCCATCATTGGTGTATACAACGCTGTACCATGTGCCGATCTGGATATTAGGAGAATAGCCCGGCGCCGGTGCCATGATATCTACTCCATAGAAATTTTGATGGATCTGATCAGGAGAAGGGATTACACAATTCTGCATGTTAGTATAAGGGTTGTCATCAAACCGAAGCCCATAATTGCCTGGAAGATAATCCTGGTCGCCTCTCATTACTATACTATTGCCATGGCATGTACCATTATAAAAGCCACTTACTTTTACCCAGGCACATACCGATATTGTGTTGGCCGTATTGAGTGTGGGCGAATTCGGGATTCGCATATAATTATCAATCCCGTTGAATAAATAAGCACTGTTCGGATTGCCAAAACGATCTGTGGTCAGAGTAGCACTATTGAAAACCGGGTTATTATTATTACCGCTTACATCATTTGCATTTCCGTTAAACGGATAATGGGCCATTAGACCCTGGTTAAGGTTAACCTGGGCAATAGCAGCATTACTGGACAATAATAAAAGGAGTAAGACCTTTTTCATCAGTTACGCAAAGATGTTAGGGTGCTTAAAACTACACAAAAAACCGCTGGAATACTGTGCGGCCTAAGTTGATGAGTGTCAATTAAAATTTTCCGGAAATGCCGGTATAATTATGCGGAGTTACCTTCTTCAATTCTTTTTTTATATCGTTTCCGATCTTCAATCCATCAATAAAGTCATGGATCGTTTTTTTATCGATCTTCTTATTTCCTCTTGTAAGATCTTTCAGTGCCTCGTATGGATTAGGGAAATTCTCTCTTCTCAAAATTGTTTGTATCGCTTCCGCTACAACTGCCCAGTTATTGTCGAGATCTTCATACAACTTCTGGTCATTCACAATTAATTTGTCAAGACCTTTTTCAACAGATCGTAAAGCGATCATCGTATGTGCAACAGGCACACCAATATTGCGGAGCACTGTTGAATCGGTCAGGTCTCTTTGTAGTCTTGATATGGGAAGTTTGGAAGAAAGATGTTCGAATATCGCATTGGCCATCCCCAAATTCCCTTCTGCATTTTCAAAATCAATGGGATTTACTTTATGCGGCATAGCAGAAGAGCCAACCTCGCCTTTCTTTGTTTTTTGAGTAAAGTATTCCATCGATACATAGGTCCAGATATCCCGGCAAAGATCAATGAGGATATTATTGATGCGTTTGATACAATCAAAATGGGCCGCTAAACTATCATAGTGTTCGATCTGGGTAGTGAATTGCTGGCGATGTAAACCCAGTTGCTCCATGAATTCATTACCCAGTTTTATCCAATCGACTTTTGGAAAAGCGATATGATGTGCATTGAAATTGCCGGTAGCGCCGCCAAATTTTCCGGAGAAGGGAATATTGATGAATTGTTCTACCTGGTTCTCTATTCTTTCAGCATAGACCATCATCTCTTTTCCCAACCTTGTAGGGCTGGCCGGTTGCCCATGTGTATGCGCCAGCATCGGGATGTCTTTCCATTTGTTGGCCAGTAGCTTCAATTCAGTATTCAGGTTCAATAGAGCAGGCAGGTATTCATATTCGATCGCATGTTTCCATAATAAAGGAACGGCAGTATTGTTGATGTCCTGTGAAGTGAGTCCAAAGTGTATCCATTCCTTTGCTTCCTTGCCGCCGCATTTTTCCAGTTCATTCTTTAAAAAATATTCAACAGCTTTTACATCATGGTTGGTGGTAAATTCAATTTGTTTGATCTCCTGGGCATCTTCCGGTCCGAAATCTTCTGCCAGTTTTTGCAGATGTTTGATCGCTTTGCCGGGAAGTTTGAAGAATTTTTTGTTCTCCAGGAATAACAAATATTCTATTTCAATATTGATCCTGTACTTCATTAAACCATATTCAGAAAAATATTCATCAAGATGTTGTACATGTTTGCGATAGCGGCCATCAACAGGTGAAATAGAGGTGAGTGCTGTTAGTTCCATGACTGGTTTTTAATGAAGCATTTGTTCCGTTACCTTTGCCCGCAAAAATAACTCAATTGGGCAAGATTCGTGTAGGCATTGTTAATTACCTCAATACAAGACCGCTGATATATGGGTTGCAACGACCACCTGTTTCAGACCTTATCGAATTGAAAGGTGATTATCCATCCAGGTTGGCGGATATGCTGATGAAGGATGAAATTGATGTGGGGCTCATCCCGGTTGCTGTTATTCCGCAGTTACCGTCCTGTCATATTATCGGGGAACATTGCATCGGTACTGAAGGTGAGATCGCTTCGGTGGCATTATTCAGCGAAGTACCGATGGATGAGATCAAAAGAATTTATCTCGATTATCAGAGCCGCACTTCTGTTGCTTTGCTAAAATATCTTGCTAAAGAATACTGGGGAATCAATCCTGAATTTGTGCAGGCTGTTGATGAAGATTACCGGAAAGAGATCAAAGGAACAACAGCAGGGCTGGTGATCGGCGACCGGGCTTTTGAACAACGGAAAATATCCACTTTTATTTATGACCTCGGTTCTGAATGGAAAAAAATAACAGGATTACCATTTGTATTTGCTGTTTGGGTAAGTGTAAAGGAATTACCGCAGGATTTTCTCCGGGAATTTGATAAAGCCAATGGTCTTGGACTTCAATACATCGATGAGATCGTTGAACAAACCCCCTTCGGGCTGTACGATCTTTCCAAGTATTATAAACTGCATCTCAGTTATCATCTTGATGAAAGAAAAAGAGCCGGAATGAAGCTATTTCTTAAATACATATCAGAATCCATCGTTGTGTAGGTAGTGTCTCATTATGAAAAATAAAGGCGTCCCACAAAGACACAAAAACCACAAAGTGGTTAAGATCAATATGCCTTTTTTGTGTTCTTAGTGCCTTTGTGGGAAACAAAATTGAAACTGATACACTACCGTTGTGTAGTTTATCCCTTGTTTCTGGGGCTTTTGCAATAAATTTGCGCCTAATTATTAAATATGAAAGTAGTAATATTTGCCGGCGGCTTAGGTACCCGTATTTCGGAAGAGACCGAAGCCAAACCAAAACCAATGGTAGAAGTGGGTGGCAAACCCATTCTCTGGCATATTATGAAAATGTACAGCCAGTATGGTTTCAACGAGTTTATCATTTGCCTTGGCTACAAAGGATATATCATCAAGGAGTATTTCATGCATTATTTCCTTCATAATTCTGATATCACCATTGAACTGGGCAGTAATAAGGTTGAAGTGCATGGCACTAATACTGAATCATTCAAAGTCACATTGGTTGATACCGGGCAAAACACCAAAACAGCGGGAAGATTACAAAAGGTAAAAAAATACCTGGGCAATGAAGATTTTATGCTGACCTATGGTGATGGTGTAAGTGATATGAATATGCAGGACCTGCTGAAGTTTCATCAATCACATAAAAAAATAGCCACCGTTACAGCTGTTCAGATGGATGCAAGATTTGGCGGGATGGATCTGGCGGGGAGTGGCGAAGTCATCTCTTTCCGGGAAAAGGCCAAGGATGAAAGTAAATGGATCAATGGCGGATTCTTTGTACTAAAGCATGATGTTTTCAAATATCTTGATGGTGATATGACGGATATGATGTGGGAAGATGAACCGTTGGAAAAGCTGACAGTGGATGATCAACTGGTGGCTTATAAACATAAAGGTTTCTGGAAATGCATGGATGCACTCAGGGATAAGTTAGAACTCGAAGCCCTCTGGCAGAATAACCAGGCTAAATGGAAGATCTGGTAATGCAGGACATTCTCTCATACTATAAAGGGAAAAAGGTTTTCATAACCGGGCATACAGGATTTAAAGGTTCCTGGCTGATGGCATGTTTGCATCTTGCCGGCGCCACGATAAAAGGATATGCATTAGCACCACAATATGAAGGACTCTTCAATGATCTTGAACCCCTGCATCTTGCTGACAGCATCATTGCCGATATAAGGGATAAGAAAAGATTGCAAGACGAGATCAATTCATTTCAACCCGACTTTATCTTTCATTTGGCAGCACAACCATTGGTAAGAAGATCTTATGAGATACCTGCAGAAACTTTTGAAGTAAATGTTGCCGGTACTGCTACTATTTTAGAAGTTGCGGCCGGCCTGCCATCAAAGTGTACTGTTGTTGTAATTACTACTGACAAGGTTTATGAGAACAAGGAAAAAAATATTTTATACAAAGAAGATGATGTATTAGGCGGATACGATCCTTACAGCGCCAGCAAAGCCTGTACGGAAATAGTCGTTAGCAGTTTTCGTAATTCTTTTTTTAATACTGATAAGTATTCATCGCATCATAAAGCAATAGCAAGTGCAAGAGCCGGTAATGTAATAGGAGGTGGTGATTGGAACACAGACAGGATCATCCCTGATATTGTCCGGTCACTTCAAAAAAATGAAACGATCAATGTCAGAAACCCCAATGCAGTGCGGCCCTGGCAGCATGTGCTGGAACCATTGGCCGGTTATTTACAACTGGGAGCTTTATTGGATACAGATCCGTTGTATTTTTCAAAGCCATATAATTTTGGCCCGCAACCCGACGATCATCTTACTGTAAAAGAATTGGTGGAAATAGCGATACAAAAATGGGGCTCGGGAAATTGGGTAAGTTCAGCGAATGCTGATCAGCCTCACGAAGCAGGTTTGCTGCAATTGGATATCAGCCGTGCAGTAAATGAATTGAAATGGCAGCCTGTACTTTCTTCCAATGAAGCGATCGGTTGGACAATAGATTGGTATAAACAACCAGCGGATAAGAGATCAGGTTTTGTTTTTCAGCAGATCAAAAAATATTTTGCGCTATGATCTTTACGCCTACCTCATTGGCAGGAAGCTATGTGATAGACCTGGAGACAACGTCTGATGAGAGGGGTTGGTTTGCCCGGTATTATTGTAAAAAAGAATTTGAAAAGATCGGGCACACAAAAGAATGGGTGCAAATGAATCATTCTTTTACGGCTAAAAAAGCAACGATCCGGGGGATGCATTTTCAATTGCATCCGTACAAAGAGATCAAAATGCTGCGCTGTATTGCCGGTTCGGTGTATGATGTGATCATTGACCTGAGAAAAGATTCGGAAACTTTTTTACAATGGGCAGGCGTTGAGTTATCAGCGGCAAACAAAAAGATGTTATACATTCCCGAAGGATTTGCACATGGATTTCAGTGTTTGGAAGATAATTGTGAACTGATCTATCATCATTCGGAGTTTTATAACCCCGATGCTGAATCAGGTATAAGATATAATGACCCGGCTATTACTATTAAATGGCCCTTGCCGGTGACTGTATTATCGCCAAGAGATGAAAATCATTCATTGCTGACTGAAAATTTTAAAGGAATTTGATCTATGCTATGTAGATTTTGTAATACTGAACTGCAACATGTTTTTATTGACCTGGTGAATTCACCGGCTTCCAATTCTTTTTTAGCAGAAGAGCAATTGAATGAACCGGAAATCTTTTACCCATTAAAGGTCTATACTTGTCACAATTGTTTTTTGGTGCAGGTAGATGAGTATAAAAAATCAGACGCCATCTTTAACAGCGACTATGCTTATTTCTCTTCCTATTCATCGAGCTGGCTTGCACATGCAAAAAAGTATACAGAGAAGATGGTCGAACGGTTCGGGTATAATGAGAACTCACAGGTAATTGAGATCGCATCGAATGATGGATACCTGTTGCAATATTTTAAAGAAAAGAATATCCCGGTGATGGGTATCGAACCTACAGAGAATACTGCAAGGGTAGCGATTGAAAAAGGGATCAAAACGATCATTGAATTTTTTGGGGTTGAACTGGCAGACAGGCTGGCAAATCATTGGGAAGTAAAAGCTGACCTGTTGCTTGGAAATAATGTATTGGCGCATGTACCGGATATCGTTGATTTTGTGCAGGGGATGAAGATCATTCTTGCTGATAACGGAGTTATCACCATGGAATTCCCGCACCTGATGCAATTAGTGGAGAATAACCAATTTGACACTATCTATCATGAACATTTTTCTTATTTATCATTTCATACAGTAAAGCAAATATTCGAAGCTGCTGATCTCGAACTGTTCGATGTGGAAGAGTTGCCTACCCATGGCGGCTCATTAAGGATATATGCAAAACATAAAGAAGACAATTCCAAGGAGATCTCCCCGAATGTTTCCTTGTTGCTTGAAAAGGAATTGGGTAAAGGAATGGATCAGCTGGACTATTATCTCGGCTTTCCGCAAAAGGCATTGCAGGTAAAACTAGACATGACAAGCTTCCTGATTGACCAAAAAAGAGCGGGTAAAAAAGTAGCGGCTTATGGTGCTGCTGCCAAAGGAAATACATTGCTTAATTACTGCGGTATCAAGAATGATCTTATTGAGTTTGTAGTGGACGCTAACCCTCATAAGCAAAATAAATTTTTGCCGGGAAGTCATGTTCCTGTTGTTAATGAAGAGGTTTTAAAAAATGAACAGCCTGATTATGTTTTCATACTTCCCTGGAATATAAAAACAGAAATTATGGAACAATTAAGCTATATTAAAGACTGGGGAGGAAAGTTTGTTGTGGCTGTGCCATCATTGCAAATAATTGTTAGATGAACCAGGTCTCACATACAGCCAGTATTTCAAAACTGGCCGACATAGAAGTCTCATCAAAAGGAAGCAGGCTGGTCGTGGGGGAGAATGTAATGATCGATGCTTTTGTAAAGATCAAATTCACCGGCGGCATAGGGGATATTGTTATTGGTGATGGCTCTTATATTAATTCCGGTTGTGTGCTCTATTCCGGCAATGGAATAACTATTGGCAAAGATGTATTGATCGCAGCGAACTGTACCATCGCACCGGTTAATCATGCGTATATTGAAAAGAACAGAACGATCAAAGAACAGCGCTTCAAACCAACCAAAGGAGGGATCATTATTGAGGACGATACATGGATCGGAGCAGGGGTAATAATTCTTGACGGATCAGTCATAAAGAAAGGATCTGTTATTGGTGCAGGAAGTATTGTTAATGGTATAACGGAAGAATATGGAGTGTATAGCGGTAACCCTTTACAATTAATTAAAAAAAGGGAATAATGATAACAGTTTTGGGTGCAGGAGGATTTATCGGGTCTCACCTTGTGAAACTGCTCAAGGCAAGGGATATAGAGTATTATGGGCCTTCACGGGATGAGAAACTCGGAAAAACCTCTCTGGGTGATATCATTTATTGTATTGGTCTTACTGCCGACTTCAGGCAAAAGCCTTTTGAAACAGTAGAAGCTCATGTTTGCAGGCTCGCTTCTATCTTACAATTTTGCGATTTTAATTCACTTACTTATTTGTCATCGGCAAGAGTATATATCAATTGTAAGCAAAAAAAGGTAGATGAATCAACCGTTCTTCCGGTCGATATTTCCGACAGTGACGAATTGTATACATTAACGAAACTTACAGGAGAACGGATCTGTTTATCGAGCGGCAAAAAAGTCAGGATCGTTCGTTTATCCAACGTATATAGCAATGATCTTGAACAGGAAAGTTTTATCACTGAAATAATAAATACCATTTCCTCAAAAAAAGAGATATCATTTAACTTGTCTCTTAGTTCGGGAAAGGATTATGTTCCTGTAGAGGATGCAGCTGATCTTATTGTCAGCATTGCAACCGGTGGTAAAGAAGCGATATATAATGTTGCTTCCGGTCAAAATACAACCAATGAGGCGATCATTAACGAGCTAAAAAAATATTTTAATTTTTCGGTAGACATGTCGAGGGCCAACAAAGAAATACTTTTCCCCGAGATTGACATCGCCAGGATAAAAAATGAGTTTAATTATGTTCCTTCGGATATTCTTAATTCCATTTCTAACTTAATTAATACCAGTAAGAATGTATAATGTAGATGTAGAGAATAAGACGATTACTAACAGCAAAACAAACGAGTCGGTTGTATTCGGCTCAAAAGAAGGATTTAAAATATTGTCCGACCTGTGGCTGATGTCAGGCTGGGATGCGAAGTATGTCTATAGCTTTGCATGGCTGGGTCGCCCGGTGATCCAGTTGCCCGATGATATGGTTCGGATACAGGAAGTGATCTTCGACCTGAAACCGGATGTGATCCTTGAGACAGGCATTGCACATGGCGGTTCCCTTATTTATTACGCATCACTTTGTAAATTGATCGGGAAGGGAAGGGTTATTGGTGTTGATATTGAGATCCGTCCTCATAACAGGAAAGCAACGGAAGAACATTTCCTGTATAAGGATTATATTACAATGATAGAAGGAAGTTCTGTAGATCCATCAATTGTGAAGCAGGTAAAAGACCTGGTAAAGCCGGGTGAGACAGTTTTGGTATTGCTCGATTCCAATCATTTCAAAGATCATGTTTTAAAAGAACTTGAAGCGTACAGTCCGCTTGTATCCGTTGGGTCATATATTATAGCTACAGACGGAATAATGAAAATGGTGACCGGCCTCGATAGAACAACACCTGAGTTTGCCTGGAACAATCCAAAGGATGCTGCTCTTGAATTTGTTGCAAAGAATACAGATTTTGTAATAGAACCTCCGAAATTTCCATTTAGCGAAAGTGTGGTTGATGAGATGGTAACCTATTGGCAGGGCGGTTATATAAAAAGAATAAAGTAATGCTATGAAAGTTTTAGTAACAGGCTCAACCGGCTTTATTGGTAATTATGTGATCAAAGAATTACTCCGTCAACATATTGAAGTGATCGCAACCGACAGGGATGGTGAAAAGGCAAAGACGAAAGATTGGTTCGGCAGCGTAAGGTTTATTGCATACGATATTAGGAACGGCGATGATAAAATATTCAATGATTTTCAGCAAGCCGATAAATTGATACATCTTGCCTGGGAAGGATTACCTAACTATACAGAATTGTTTCATTTTGAAGACAACCTGATGGTTCAATATAAGTTTTTAAAGAAAATAATTGAAGCAGGAGTAAAAGATGTTTCAGTGTCGGGCACCTGCTTCGAATATGGAATGAGAGAAGGCGGGCTAAGCGTAGATATGCCATCTGATCCACAAAATCCTTATGCCCTTGCAAAAGATACTTTACGCAAGTTTCTTCAGCAGCTGCAAAAGAAAATTGATTACAAATTAAAATGGATACGACTGTTTTATACCTATGGGGAAGGCCAGTCAGGCAGTTCTATCATTTCACAATTACAAAAGGCGCTTGAAAATGGGGATGAAGTTTTTAATATGAGCGGGGGAGAGCAATTACGGGATTATCTCCCGGTAGAAAAAGTGGCTGAAAAAATTGTGTCAGTCTCTATTGATAATGAATTTGACGGGATCGTTAACTGCAGCAGTGGTGTCCCACTTTCTGTAAGAAAATTGGTGGAGACCTATCTAAAGAAACATGGCCAGGATATAAAACTCAATCTTGGCCACTATCCCTATCCCGACTATGAGCCGATGGCCTTTTGGGGAATAGAATAAAACCAACATCTTTGTACGATGAGTGATACAGACATGAATGAGATGCCATGGGCAAGCTTTTGTATGAGCACATATAAGCGACCGGGTTTTCTAAAAACGCAAATAGAGTCGTTACTTCAGCAAACTTTCAGAAATTTTGAGATTGTCATCTCCGATAATGACCCAGATGCAAGTGGAAAAGCTATTGTTGAAACGTTCAATGATCTTCGAGTGAAATACTTCCCGAACGGTGAAAACCTCGGGATGGTAAAAAGCTTTAATAAAAGTATTGATAGAGCAAGAAGTGAGTTCATTGTAATGGTGACAGATGACGATCCTGTCGATCCGCAATTCCTGTCATTTGTTCACGGACTTGTAAAGCAGTATCCCGGTCATTCTTTATATGCAGGGTTTAAAAGAAAAGGAAAAAGAGAAGAGGAAGTTGAACTACTGAATAAGAATGTCTTTCTCAGAGAGATATTGGATACGGGTAAGACAACTAAATTGCTGTGGTCAAGCTGTTTGCTGAGAAAAGAAGCACTCGTAAAGATCGGTAAGCTGGCTGACTATGGCGGAGGGCACCTGGTAGATCATGCCATGATATCAATGACCGGGAGTATAAACGGGGGAGTGGTAGTTAATAAGATGTATAGCGATGTTGTTTTACATGAAACCAACTATACCAAATCAAACCTTCCGGTGTATCCTCTCAGCTGTATTGGCTTTTATAATTTAGTAAGCACATTTTGCAAAGAGAATAACTCATTCAGGGAAAATGAAGTGGTTATAAAAAAACATTTGCATAAATGGTTTATCGATTGCATGTTCAATCTTAGAAGATTTTATTCTGCCGGAAATATCAAAGATCAGAAAAGGATAAAGGAGGTTGATAGTATCGCAAAACAGATCATGGAATTCCCCTTTATGAAAAATATTATTCCAAAGTACAAAGTGAAATATTTTATTTTCTGGATAAAAATGAAACTTGGAATGATCAAATAACAACAACTTGGCCAAATTCAGTATCATATTACCGACGAGAAACGGGGGGGAGCCCATAAAGCTTTGTGTAAAAAGTATATTGTCT
>JABFRU010000010.1 GCA_013140985.1 Chitinophagaceae bacterium
CGGCATATTGATGAATAGAATTAATGCAGCACAAGAGTGCGACGCAACAAAGCTGATCAGGGAATTGAAGCTGGTAACATAAAAAAGTCCCGCATTTCTGCAGGACTTGAAATTTTTTGAAGAACAGTTTTAACTACTACACTGTTTCTTTTTCCTTCGCATAGTTCAAAACATTCAGCACTACTTCGGTGCGGGGAGAAACTGTGATCTTGTCGAGCCGCTGCATGGATGCTTTGAGAACATTTAATTTTTCACGAAGCGTCCAGTCAGTTTGTAATGCTTTTTCAATAGCTTCTGTCTGTTCAGCAGAGGTTTCTTTGTACAGGTACAATAAGAGATCCTCGGGAGTAAAGTTGGTCATTGGCAAACCATTAATTTGTCCGGTTAATAAGATGTAATTGTGTCCAAAAAGTGAATCGTCCGTGGTATAAACGGGAGTGACAAGGCCTTATTGTGCGGGAATCCTTAATTCTTGGCGTTATCGGGTTTTTCCGATATGATAAAGAGGTCTTCGTTATCTTTTTTCATCAATAATTTTTCCCGGGCCAGTTTTTCCAAAGCAGCGGGACTTGTTCTAAGTGCTTCAGCCTGTTTGCGAAGCGATGCCAATTCGTTAGTATAGTATTTCTTACTTTGTTGGTTTTGATGTAACTCCCGGCGGCGGCTTAATTGAGTTAACAGGTCATTCTTATCAAGGAAAAGCATGATAACGCAAAAAGCCGCAAAGGAAATAAAATATTTATTTTTTAGCCAGGCGGGTAAGTGGGTTAGTAGTTTCATGGTTGGAATTTGTTATGAAGTCTTCTTACTTCTGAGATCCAAATTTAATCCTTCCTTTCGGATAAACAGCCGAGTCGCCTAATAATTCTTCGCCTCACCCTCGGTCCCTCTCCTTCAGAGAAGGAGGCCGGGCTTCAGAATACAACTCAACTTCAGTAACTAAGCATTTCATCTTTAGTATCTCTAATCATCTGCATAACATTTACCGTCCAAATTTGATCTTGCCTTTTGGATAAACTGCTGACATACCTAAGGTCTCTTCTATTCTTATCAGTTGATTGTACTTGGCCATGCGGTCTGTCCTTGATGCAGAACCTGTTTTTATTTGCCCGCAATTCAATGCAACAGCAAGATCCGCTATCGTTGTATCTTCTGTTTCGCCGCTACGGTGACTCATGATGGTATTGTATCCGTTATGCTGCGCCATCGTTACCGCATTGATCGTTTCTGTTATTGTTCCGATCTGGTTTACTTTTACCAGCAATCCATTGCCGATACCTTTATCAATTCCCTGTTGCAATCTTGTTACGTTGGTTACAAAAAGATCATCACCCACCAGCTGGCATTTATTACCGATGGTTTTGGTCAAATTTTTCCATCCATCCCAATCATCTTCTGCCATGCCATCTTCAATGGAAACGATGGGATATTGTTTTACCCATTTTTCCCAATACTTCACCAGTTGATCACTCGTCATTTCTTTGCCACTGCTTTTATGAAAAACATATTTCTTCTTTTTGCCATCCCACAGTTCACTGTTGGCGGCATCCATGGCGATCACTATTTGTGAACCGGTTTTATATCCTGCTGCTTCAATTGCGATCAATACTGTTTCAATAGCTTCTTCATTGCTTTGAATGTTCGGGGCAAAGCCGCCCTCGTCACCTACATTGGTGCTGTATCCTTTTTTCTTCAATACCGTTTTTAATGCATGAAATATTTCAACACCCCATCTCAATCCATCGCTGAAACTGTTTGCGCCAACAGGCATCACCATGAATTCCTGGAAATCTATTTTATTATCTGCATGGGCGCCGCCATTCAGGATATTCATCATCGGTATGGGCAATGTTTTTGCATTCGTACCACCGATATAACGATACAAGGGTAATGATGCTTCTTCAGCGGCCGCTTTGGCAACAGCCATACTTACAGCCAGCATTCCATTAGCGCCGAGTTTTCCTTTGTTGGCTGATCCATCGAGTTGTATCATCAATTGATCAATGCCTGTTTGATCAGCTACATCATAACCTGTCAGTGCAGGGGCAATGACGGCGTTCACATTTTTTATCGCTTTCAATACGCCTTTGCCGCCATATATTTTTTTATCACCATCCCTTAGTTCCACTGCTTCATGCACACCGGTGCTGGCGCCGCTGGGCACAGCTGCACGGCCTACCGCTCCTTCATCTGTCAATACGTCTGCTTCAATAGTGGGATTTCCTCTTGAGTCTAAGATTTGTCTTGCAAAGATCTCTGCGATATAACTCATGGTTGATTTGTTTTATGTGTTGAATGAATTAGTTTATTTCTTTTTCTTCGATTGACGTAAGAGATCACTAAAAAAAACCCTGTAAAACCGGCTGCAAACATAATGAGTGCATTGGTTTTTTCTTTGCCGAGCTTTCTTAATTCCTCTTCTGCATCTAAAAAGGGCTGGCGGTTTGTCTGTAGTTTTTCGATCTTTACTTTTTCTTCATGCACCAGGATCCGGCCTTTCATGTAATTCCATCCTCCCAGCGCAGCAAGGAAGATGCTTCCCAGGAAACAAAGGGCTATCAGCGCATCTTTTACAGTCATCGGTCTTTTGGAATGAAAAAGTAAACGGTATTTTACCGTTCTGTGCAAAGAAACAATGTTTTGATGAATGACCCTGTACCTGGTGGGGAAAACCCTATTTCTCCTCTTTATAAATGTTTCAGCCTGAACAGGGGGGAAAATCCCTGGTTTTCTTTACAAGAAACCAATGTTATTCTGGTTTTTTTTAAATAAGTTTGGCTTCAATTTCGGGACTGCTTGAAAATCTTTTCTATTAAATACTGGGGCCTTGCTTTACTGCTGCTTTGTTTTAATAATTCTACTATTAAAGCACAAGTGGGTTTGTGTCCTTCCAATCTTGATTTTGAACTCGGAGATTTTACAGGATGGGAAGCCAGGTGGGGTTCCGGAACCAATGCTCTTCCATTACCTAACATTGGGATAGTGGCAGGAAGACATACCATTATTTCTGCTGCAACAGCCGGACTTGATCCTTACGGAGGGTTCCCAACGATTTGTCCTAATGGAAGTAATTATAGTGTAAAGCTTGGTAATAATCAAACGGGTAACCAGGCGGAAAGCATATCTTATACCTATACGATACCGGCAGGTCTTACCAGTTTTTCAATGTTGTTTCATTATGCTGTTGTATTTCAGGATCCCAATCATACACCGGCCGCACAGCCCCGTTTCAGGGCAAGAATAATTGATGTGGCAACAGGCTTACCGCTCAATTGTGTTAATTTTGATTTTATCGCTTCAGCAAACCTTCCCGGGTTTCAACCATCACCCATCGGTGGAGGAGTATGGTATAAAGACTGGACACCGGTTAGTATTAATCTTTCTGCTTATATCGGAAGTACCATACGCCTTGAATTTGTCACCAATGATTGTACGCAAGGCGGTCATTTCGGTTATGCTTATTTAGATGTAAATACAAATTGCAGCGGTGTTATATCGGGCAATTTTATTTGCCCAGGAGATACTGCGATCACACTTACGGCGCCATTCGGTTTCCAGGGGTATGAGTGGTACTCTGATGCAACGTTCACAAGCACATTATCTACTACGCAAACATTGTATGTTAATCCTTTGCCGGCTGTGGGAACTATTTATCCCATTGTTGTTACTCCCTATGTTGGTTTTGGTTGCAGAGACACTTTATATGCTGTAATTGATGTTGGGGCAACACCGGCTGCTGATGCAGGACCCGACCAGATCATTTGTAATAACCAGGCGGTACAAATAGGAACTCTTCCCAACCCGGCTTATAGTTATGCATGGACACCGGCAGGGCAGGTAAGCCCCAGTGCTACTATTGCGAATCCGTTTGCTTCTGTAGTAACACCAACCCCGGTAGAGTTTATTGTAGATGTAACCGATATTGTTACCGGCTGCAAGGCCCAGGATACAACCTATATCAGCGCTGTATTTGTAGATACAGCTATGGCTGTCAATGGGCAAACAACTTATTGTACCGGCAGTGCTTCTCCGGGAATATTATCTGTGAACAATACCCTGGTTGCAGTACAATGGTATGATGGCTTAACTCCAATACCAGGCGCTACCGGGTTTGCTTACCAGCCAACTGCAAGCGGTAATTATTGGGCACAGGTGCAACAAGGCGGTTGCACAGATTCTACAAGAACCGTTTCTTTCAATATTGGTATTACTCCCACATCTGTTGCAGGTCCTGATGCAAATATTTGTGCCAATCAATCTATACAGATCGGCGGGCCACCTAATGCTGCACATAGTTATGCATGGGCGCCGGCATCACAGGTAAGTAATGCTACTATTTCCGATCCGCAGGCATGGGTCAATGACGGAACACCTGTGCAATTCATAGTTCGCACTACTGATATTGCTTCAGGTTGTTATTCACAGGATACCATGTATATCACCGGCCGTTTGGTTGACACATCTTTATCAGTAACAGGCAAAACACTTTATTGTACCGGTGACGCCAACCCGGGTGTATTGTCAGTAAGCAATGCATTGGTGGGTGTGCAATGGTATAATGGCGCTATCCCGATACCGGGAGCTACCGGATTTATTTATCAGCCTATAGTAAGTGGTAACTATTGGGCGGAAGTACAACAAAATGGTTGTACTGATTCTTCAAGAACTGTTTCGTTTACTATTAATACAACACCTGTTTCCAATGCAGGACCTGATGGAAATATTTGTGCTAATGCGACTATACAAATCGGGGCACCGTCTGCACCCGGGCTCAATTATTCATGGACGCCGGCTGCACAGGTAAGCAATCCTGCAATAGCTGATCCACAGGCATGGGTGAATGATGGAACGCCTTTACAGTTTATTGTCCGCACTACTGACCCGGCAACAGGATGTTATTCCCAGGATACCACTTATGTTACAGGACGTGTAGTTGACACTGCTCTTTTTGTAAGTGGTAAAACCGGGTATTGTGTTGGTGATCCTGCTGCGGGTTCATTATCAGTGAACCCCGGTCATACAGCCGTACAATGGTACAATGGCGCTGCACCGCTGCCCGGGGCTACAGCTAATACGTTTACGCCAACCGTCACCGGAAATTATTGGGCACTGCTGCAGCAATTTGGATGTTCGGATTCAACGATCACCACCGCATTTGCCATACATGCAATGCCGGTCGTAGGATTTACCCCGAGCAGTGACACGGGTTGTGTTACAAGAAATTCATTTTTGTTCACCAATAATTCTTCTAACCCTGAAGGCGCAGCGATGACGTATCTATGGCGATTCAGTGATGGCAGCACTCAAACGTTGACGGATGCTGTAAGAACATTTATGACGGTTGGAAACTATGCTGTTAAATTGATAACGACTACTGAATTTGGTTGTGCCGACAGCACAGGCCTCACTACAGTGCATGTATTGCCGAATGGCGTGGCTGATTTCAGGTGGGATTCTATTTGCGTTAATCGCCCCTCGCTGTTCCATAATCTAAGTGACGAAAAAGGATCAACGCAGGTGAACTATAGCTGGAACTTAAATAATGGAGGACCGATACTCAATGTAAAAGATCCCGGCATGGTAACTTATAATACTCCAGGTGTAGTTGATGTAACACTTACATTAACAGCATTAGGTTGTGAAAATGATCCGAATATTATAGTAAAGAAAGTACAGTGCAATGTTTCCAAATCAGGAACTCGTTATACAACGATCACTGTGCCGGAAGGAGCTAAAAGATTCATTCATGCAAGAGACAGTATCGGGCAAAATTTCCAATGGCAGCCGATGGTACAATTGAGTAATTATCATGCAAGATATTCTGAGTTTACAGCCGTGAATGATGTGTTATACCAGATATTTATCAGCGATAAACATACCTGCGTTACTGTTGATACATTACAGATGCTGGTATTGAAAAAGCCGGGGTATTATTTGCCAACTGCATTTACACCCAATGGCGATGGATTGAATGATATAGCAAGGCCTTATCTCGTAGGCATGAAATCACTGGTAAGCTTCTCTGTCTTCAATCGCTGGGGCAACCGGATCTTTTATAGTCAGCAGGAAGGTAAAGGATGGGATGGCCGCTTCAATGGAAACCCACAGGCTTCAGGTGTATATGTATGGATACTTGAATTCTTAGATAACAGTAATAAGAAAGTAACAGAGAAAGGCACCATCACCTTAATACGATGATACGCCGTTACCGGCCGGCCGTCAGGTTTCTGAACACATCTTCCAGGCTTTGCTCCCGGCTTTGCAGTGAAACAATATTCCAGTTTTTATCAATGGCCAATTGAAGAATTTGTTTCTTGACAGTTTCTGCATTTGAACATTGGATAGTAAATACAGAGGGAGAAATACTTTTTACGGAAGACACGCCAACAAAATTTTTCAACAGGTCAGCCGGTATTGTTTCTTTAAACGCTACCGTTACAGATTGTTGCTTGTCTCCTGTTTTTTGAAGATTGCTCAATTTATCGTCAGCAACGATCTCTCCTTTATTGATAATAATAACCCTGTCACACATAGCTTCTACTTCCTGCAGTATATGAGAAGAAAATAAAACTGTTTTATCTTTTCCCTGTTGTTTGATCACCTCTCTAATCTCAACGATCTGGTTAGGATCAAGACCACTGGTAGGTTCATCCAGTATCAGCACTTCCGGATCATGGATCAATGCAGCAGCCAAGCCCACTCGTTGTTTATATCCCTTGGATAATTGCCCGATCTTTTTCCTGGCCTCAACTTGTAAGCCAACGGTGTCAATTACATTTTTGATTTTTGATTTTTGATTTTGGATTGCATGTATTTCCGCAACGAATGATAAATATTCTTTTACATACATGTCGTAGTATAGAGCATTGGATTCAGCTAAGTAACCAATTTTCTTTTTTGTTTCCATTGGATCATCCTGCACATTTTTACCGCATACAAAAACTTCGCCGTCGCCGGGTTGAAGATAGCCTGTGATGATCTTCATTGAAGTGGATTTGCCGGCGCCATTGGGACCGAGAAAGCCAACGATCTCGCCTTTGTCAACTTTAAATGAAATATTGTTGACAGCTTTTTGCTCCCCGTATTCTTTCAATAAATTCTTTACTTCGATGGACATGAATGCAAATTAGCAAATTTGCCGATGCGTTGATGTGCAAATGAATTTTACTCTTGTTTTATCATAGTTTTAATAGCTACTTTTGAAAAGTGGTAATACTGATTTCGATCATATTCATACTGGGCTATCTTGCTATCGCTTTTGAGCATCCAATACGGATCAATAAAGCAGCAACAGCTTTGCTGACCGGCGTTCTTTGCTGGTCGGTATTTGCTTTGATGCAAAATGATAAACATCTTGTTTCCGAAGGCCTGGCTCATCATCTTTCAGAAATTGCCGGTATCCTTTTCTTCCTGCTTGGTGCCATGGTAATTGTTGAATTAATAGATGCCCATGACGGTTTTGAGATCATTACCGAAAGAATAAAAAATACCAGCAAGAAGAAGCTGGTATGGATCATCGGGTTTCTTGCCTTTTTTCTTTCAGCGATACTCGACAACCTTACTACTGCCATTGTAATGGTCTCGCTGTTGCGGAAATTGATACCCTCGCACAAAGACAGGCTGTTATTTGCGGGACTTGTCATCATTTCTGCTAATGCAGGAGGAGCATGGAGCCCCATTGGTGATGTAACCACTACTATGCTCTGGATAGGAGGGCAGGTAACGGCAGGAAATATTATTGTCAAGACTTTTTTACCATCGTTGATTTGTTTTTTAGTTCCTGCAATAATTATAAGCATGCAGGTGAAAGGCAGGCTGGAAGAAGAAAGATCCGGGAAACAAAAACTTTTTTCAACCCCTAAGGAAAGAAAAGCTGTTTTTATCGTAGGGGTTGGCTGCTTATTGTTTGTTCCTGTTTTTAAAACAATAACAGAATTGCCACCTTATATGGGAATATTATTCGGTCTTGGCTTGATGTGGCTGATCACAGAGCTGATCCATAGCGGGAAGGATGAAAGCGAAAAAGGATTAGTATCTGTTAATCATGCCCTGCGAAAGATTGATACACCGAGCATTTTATTTTTTCTCGGCATTTTATTAAGCGTAGCTGCGTTACAGGCAACCGGCATCCTTACATCCGTTGCTTCTTCGCTGGACAACTCGATCGGGAATATCAGGATCATTACTGTTATTATAGGCTTACTTTCTGCCGTAGTGGATAATGTGCCGCTGGTAGCTGCTGCACAGGGTATGTATGGTATGGATCAATATCCGGCCGATCATTATTTCTGGGAATTTCTTGCTTATTGCGCCGGTACTGGCGGAAGCATTTTAATTATCGGCTCTGCGGCCGGTGTTGCTGCAATGGGAATGGAAAGGATCCAATTTTTCTGGTACCTGAAAAAAATTGCCTGGCTGGCATTGACCGGTTATCTCGCCGGGGCTGCTGTGTTTTTGCTTCAACATTATATTACGGGGTGATCAGAGATCATCGTATTCATAGAGGTCATCAATATTAGACCCGGCTTTCATTTCATACACGGGTTTTATCAAACCATCTTTTAAACCATACACCCAGCCATGCAGGTCGGGCCGTTGTTCATGCTTCCATGCCCGTTGTATAATTGAAGTTTTAGCAAGGTTAAAAACCTGCTCCATCACATTCAGTTCTGTAAGGCGGTCAACTTTTTTATTGTCATCCATGATGAGGTCCAACTCTGAACGGTGTATTCTATAAACGTCTTTGATACCCCGGAGCCACATATTCAATACCGGTTTGAAATCATGATTGGTAACAGCCGCTTTGATACCACCGCAACCATAATGCCCGCAAACGATGATATGTTTTACTTTAAGATGATTGACAGCATAGTCGAGCACACTCAGCACATTTACATCTGTATTGATAACAAGGTTGGCCACATTGCGGTGTACAAATATTTCACCGGGGTCGGTGCCGGTGATCTCATTAGCCGGTACCCGGCTGTCACTACAGCCTATCCAAAGAAATTCCGGTGACTGTAATTGTGAAAGCCGTTTAAAATACTCCGGATCATTTGAAACCTTTCCTTCAGCCCAATCCTTATTATTCTTAAGCAATACTTCGTATGGTTTCATACTTTTTTATTGATGATAAAAGTAGTTTATATATACCAGATCGTTACAATTGCAGAAAAATGACAAATTCACCGAACAACTATGACGGCAGCTTGTTGATTATCTTTTTGTGACGATTGACCGTTCATTTAAATATAGTTTGGAAAAAAAAACTGGATGCATTATTTTGCGGCACTTTCGATGAATAGAAAAAGGAAAATATACAGTCTTTTCAATAAAGTATCAGCCATTTGCATGATAATGGCGCTGCTATGGCTTACTGTAAGTTTGCCTTTTATTTTTTCTGCTGAACAGGAACTGGCATCAACAGAAAAGACCACTTCAGGTGTTCCGGGCAATGATGATGAATCGGCTGATCCTTTTGGTAGCAGCACGGAAGAAAAAGCCCCGTCAAGTACTTCTTTCTCTGAAGAATATTTACATGATCATTCTGCGCATGAGTATCTTTCTTTGAATACTCTTATACATCATGTTTGCGGTAATGCAGGCACTTATATTGCCTTTCATGGCGAATTGCTTGTTCCTCCGCCCAACGCTGCATAATTAATATCATCATTTATTCCTGATGGCTTGCGGGCCATTTAGTCCATTGTGTTGCCATTTTTCTATGGCGACCAGTTTACATACAGTATTAAAGAATTTTTACATCATGAAGCCTAAAAAAGATCTATTAGCAAATCTTAAAAATGATTTGCCTTCCGGATTGGTTGTTTTCTTAGTAGCCTTGCCACTTTGTTTAGGTATTGCCATTGCCAGTGGAGCTACTCCTTTCAGCGGGTTGATCGCTGGTATTATTGGTGGTATTGTCGTTGGAACGCTCAGTAATTCACCTTTAAGTGTAAGCGGCCCGGCCGCCGGGTTGGCCACACTTGTTAGCGGTGCTATTCTTGCAATAGGAGGCGTAGAGAATTTCAATATTTTTTTATGCGCTGTTATTATAGCCGGTGGTATCCAAATTCTATTAGGAGCACTGAAGCTTGGAGGTATTGCCAATTATATTCCAGGCAGTGTTATCAAGGGAATGCTGACAAGTATCGGTATCCTGATCATCGCCAAACAAATACCGCATGCATTTGGCAGAGACAGGGATGAGCAGGGCCATGTTACAGAATTGTTTCCTTTTGGAAATGAGGACTGGCATGAGTTGCTGATACCGCTCCAGAAAATTGAAGTAGGAGTGGCTATTATCACCATTGTTTCTATACTTACTATGCTACTATGGGATAAATCGCCATTGAAAAAGAGATTGCCATATATTCCAGGTGTACTGGTGGCGGTATTAGTGGCGGTTGTTGTAAATGAGATATGGATAAGGACTGGTAGCAAAATGCAGATCGTTGAATCTTCCCACCTGGTAAGTTTGCCGGTTGCAAAGAATCCGCAGGAGTTCTTTGGATTTTTTACATTTCCTGATTTCAACGGCTTTGCCAATGGTACGGTGATCATGTATGGTTTTATTATTGCCCTCATCGCATCACTGGAAACATTACTGAGTATAGAGGCTATTGATAATCTCGACCCGGAAAGAAGGGTTACTAACACCAATAAAGAATTGTTTGCACAAGGTGTAGGGAATACGATATCCGGATTTATCGGCGGATTGCCTATTACCAGTGTTATTGTTCGCAGCAGTGCCAACGTTAACGCCGGTGCAAAAACAAAGTTCTCTACTATTTTTCATGCTTCTTTATTACTGGTAGCTGTTATATTGATACCTGGTCTGTTGAATAAGATCCCACTGGCAGTATTGGCGGCAATATTGATCCTTACAGGATGGAAGCTTGCCAAACCTGCCGTGTTCAAAGGATTCTGGAAAGCCGGTAAATATCAATTCATCCCTTTTATCGTAACGGTTATTGTTATTATCGCAATTGATCTTTTCAAAGCTGTTCCGGTTTTAAGCGGTTATGGGTTGATGATAGGTGTATTGGCAGGTATTATAGCGGCAATGGGTGCTATTTTACATGGCAACCTTAAGAATTCATATTATTTTCATGAAGAAAGGCATTCAGTAGGTGATACGATCAACATCAGGCTTTCTGAAGAAGTTTCTTTTTTGAACAAAGCCGCTATCCGCCAAACACTGGATCATATGCCGGTCAATTCATCAGTGGTGATCGATGCCAGCAATACAAAATATATTGATTACGATGTGCTGGAGCTGATCAAAGAATTCAGGGATATTAAAGTTCCATTGAAAAACATTAACCTCCAGCTTGTAGGTTTCAAAGAAGCCTATAAAATGGAAAATTTATCACATGTACAATCTGTACGTTAAAACATTTATTATTATGAACAAATCATATCAAAAACTAATACACGGAAATAAATTATTTTCTGAGGCAAAAAAATTCAGGGACCCTCACTACTTTGAACGTCTTGCACAAGGACAAACGCCGGATTATCTGTGGATCGGCTGCAGCGACAGCCGGGTGCCCGCCAATGAGATCACCAATACGGAAAGCGGGGAGATATTTGTGCACCGCAACATCGCTAACCTGGTAGTGCATACTGATACCAACCTCTTAAGTGTGCTGGAGTATGCAGTGAAGTATTTAAAAGTAAAACACATTATTGTTTGCGGCCATTATAACTGCGGGGGTGTGAAGGCATCAATGACTAATAACTTTCATGGTTTTGTTGATAACTGGTTGCGCAATATCAAAGATGTTTATTACAACTATAAAAAAGAACTTGATGCTATAAAGGATATCGGTAAAAGAGCAGACAGGCTTTCCGAATTAAATGTGGTAGAGCAGGTGCGCAACCTGGCCAAGACCGCAATAGTGCAATCTGCATGGGCAGAAAGGGAATTGCACCTGCATGGCTGGATATATGGACTAAATGATGGACTGATCAAAGACCTCAGTGTGATACATAACAGTAAAGAAGATATTGATGAGATATATCGCTTCGATATTGCCAATATCATTAAGCCGGTAAAAAGGAAAGTAAAACCAGCCAAGCCGGGGCTTATCAGAAAAACAAAATCGAAAAACAAAAATGCAGCATAATATAAAAGAACATTTCAATGAAGACAATGCTATTCATAAACTGAAGCATTTTCTTCCTTCCCAGCAGGCATTGAAGGATTTTATTCATCATAATTCCCTTCATGCTTTTCAGCACATGAAATTCTATGATGCAATTTTCAAAGCATCGAAGATCTTCGGTTTCCAGGTGCATTTGGAATTGTCCGAATACAGGGCCATGTATAAAACAGGTCGCATCCGGGAAGATATTTTGGGAAAGGTCATTGGCAAAAAGAAGAAAGACGTTACTGAATGGAAGAATAAACTCCTGAACAAAAAATACGATACGATCAATCATCCGCGGATCGGGCAGCTGCGCAGGCTTTGGAAAGATGTTTATCATTTCGATCTTGATAATAGGGTGCATCCATTATTGTATCGTATCCTTTGTGCTTTTCTTGACCAGGGTATTGCTGTAAAAGGATTCCCGGTGGCAAATAAGAGTTTTATTGAAAGTATCAAAGAGCTGGAAAGGAACAACTGGGTAAGTTTTTTTAAAACAAAAAGGGTTAAACAGCAATTTTTGTCGGGAGATTATTCCATCACAGCATTGCTTAAAAGAATAGCAGGCAAAGAAGAATATTTTGAACAGTATTTATTTGACCAGCAGTTTGCCCATCATGGCTGGAGCGGCTTTACCAGTGCAGTAGAAGATAATCCACAGACATTGCTTGACAAAAAACTCATCACACTGAAAGAGCTGGCTGAGTTTGAATTGCTGATGGAGCTGGATGCGCTAACTCATCAGTTTGGTAATAACTGGCAGCCAATAACGAACCATGTTACTGTTCCGCCGCTTGATTTATTGGCCGATGAACCCCGCACTGAATTTTCCGAGGTAATAGAACTCTGGCAGGATGCATTTGAGTGGAGCTATTATGATTCAGTATTGAAAGGAATACTGATAGCCAAACCAAAACCACTTTCAAAAGAAGAAAGCTTTGCAGCTATTTTTTGTATTGACGAAAGAGAAGATTCCATCCGCCGGCACATAGAAGCTGTAGATAAAAATTGCGAAACATTCGGTGCACCCGGTTTCTTTGGTGTGGAGTTTTATTTTCAGCAGGAAGGAAGTAAATTTTATGATAAACTATGTCCTGCGCCTGTTACACCAAAATATCTTATCAAAGAATATAATGCCGGAGAAATAAGAAAGGGTGAACCGCTTTATACAAAACACACACATGGAATACTCACCGGTTTCTTTTTATCGCTTACTTATGGCTTCTGGGCTTTGGGCAAAAAAATGCAGATGATGTTCAGCCCGAAGATGAGCCCGGCTATCTCAAATGCTTATGGACACATGGACCGCCAATCTGCTTTAACGATAGAGAATAAAAGCACGGCTGATGTTGAAAATGGTTTGCAGATAGGATATACCATTGATGAGATGACTGCAAGGGCTGAAGGTTTTCTGCGGGGCATCGGCATGATTAATAATTTTGCTCCTATTGTATATATCGTAGCACATGGCAGTAGCAGCGCTAATAATCCGCATCACGGCGCACATGACTGCGGCGCCTGCAGCGGAAGACCCGGTGCAACGAATGCAAGGGTGCAGGCCTTTATTCTCAATCATAAAAAAGTAAGAGCAGCCCTCGGTTCAAAAGGAATTGTGATTCCTGATTCGACACAGTTTGTCGGCAGCATGCACGATACAGCCGCTGATGTGATTGGTTATTACGATGAAGAAATATTGAATAAGGAAAATGCGGAACGTCATTTGCAAAACAAACAGAATTTTGAAACGGCGCTGAATTTAAATGCCAAAGAACGCAGCCGCCGCTTCGCTTCTATCAATACCAAACAAAGATTAGAGCATGTTCGGCAGGCCATTCATGAACGTTCGGTTTCCCTGTTTGAACCAAGACCTGAACTGGGTCATGGTACCAATACATTGGCCATCATCGGCAGAAGACAAACCACAAAAGGTTTGTTCCTTGACCGCCGTGCATTTCTCAACAGCTATGATTATTCCACCGACCCGGAAGGAAATATTCTTACAGCAGTAATGCGACCGATTGGTTTGGTTTGCGGGGGTATCAATCTGGAATATTATTTCTCAAGGGTGGACAATATTAAAATGGGTGCAGGCACCAAGCTGCCGCATAATGTGATGGGTCTTTTCGGTGTGGCCAACAGCAGCGATGGTGATTTGCGCCCCGGCCTTCCCTGGCAAATGATTGAAGTGCATGACCCGGTTAGATTATTAGTAATTGTTGAACACAGACCGGAGATTGTATTAAAAGCCATTCAATCTTCTGAAGAAGTGTTTGAATGGTATAAAAATGAGTGGGTACATATCGTGGCACTGCATCCCGGGGAAAAGCAGTTTTATTATTTCTGTAATGGGGCATTTGAAAGATATGACCCTATTACTGATGCGAAAGAAATCGGCACCATTCACAATATGGAGGAATTTATTGAAGGGGCTGAAGAAATGGAGACCAATCATATTGTGCATGCGACGGAGGAAAACTTGCCTGTTTACCTTTTAGATTAAATGATGCTCACAAATTTTCACTGATTATTTCCTATCCTTTCTGTGTAAATCCGTGAAATCTGTGAGAAAAAAATAAACAATGAACCAACTTGAAAAAATACTGAGCCAGTCCATCACATTATTTTTTATCGTGCCGCTGGCAGCTTTTTTGTTAACCCAGTTTTTTGATAACAAAAAAGAAAAAATTACCGGAACAATCGTCCGAATTGCCAAAGTGTTTTATATGCTTGCGGCCATATCCTTTGCCATAGGTTGGGGCGTCAATGGATTTAGCCCCATCAGTTTTAAACTGGTGACGCTGTACCAGACAGAACATTTTGTATTTGCTATCAATTTTCATTACGATAAAATTACAGCTGTGTTCAGTATCGTGGGCTCGCTGATATTTTTCCTGGTGGCCACCTTCAGCAAATACTATATGCACCGGGATGAGGGGTACAAAAGATATTTCAGTATTATCTTATTGTTTGCAGCAGGCTACAACTTTATCATCTTCTCCGGCAATTTTGAAACATTATTCATCGGGTGGGAAACAAAAGGACTCTGTTCGTTTTTACTGATTGCATTTTACCGCAACCGTTACCTGCCGGTGAAGAATGCATTTAAGACAATTTCCTATTACAGAATAAGTGATGTGGCTATGATGCTGGTGATGTGGATGATGCACCATCTCACTCATCAGAACATCAGCTTTACTCAATTAGGCGAAGCAAAAGAAATAGCAGAGCAAACAAATCATACCGGGATGGCTGTATTTATTATGAGCATGTTGTTATTAGCTGCCTTTATTAAATCTGCACAAGTGCCATTTACAAGTTGGTTGCCACGGGCAATGGAAGGCCCTACCTCATCTTCTGCCATTTTCTATGGTTCATTAAGTGTACATGTCGGTGTATTTGTTTTACTGAGAACCTATCCTTTCTGGCAAGATATGCTTTGGGTAAAAATCCTGGTTATATCAATCGGAGCTTTAACCGCCATCATTGCTACGCTGATTGCAAGAGTGCAGCCTACAGTGAAAACACAGATTGCTTACTCGTCAGCAGCACAGATTGGAATCATCTTTATTGAAGTTGCGCTGGGCCTTCACTGGCTGGCGTTGATACATTTTGCAGGTAATGCTTTTTTAAGAACCTATCAATTACTGGTATCGCCTTCGTTCCTTAATTACCTGGTGCATCACCAGTATTTCCATTATCATACCCAGCAGGAAAAACCGGTAGGACGCCTGCGAACCGGGTTGTACATGCTCGGCATTAAGGAGTGGAATATGGACGCCTTGATGTATAAATATGTATGGAGCCCGTTTAAATGGATAGGAAGAAAATTAAACCCGCTTCAAAACCAGGCCGCTGTTATTTTATTTGCCATACTTGCTTTAGCATCCTTGTATTTTTCACACAGCAAAGCGGGATTCATTACAGAAAATAAAACTATCCTTTCGGTAATCATGCTGTCGCTGGCATTGCTATCTGTACTTTTTGCTTTCACATACAGGGGTTCGGCATTAAAGGCGTGGATTTATATTTTCATTTCACACCTGTTCATCTTCTCAGGTTTATTGCGAAACAGCACGGATGTGCATGCTGCAGAAGGGATGTTTTACAATATTGGTATCACCGCTGCATTCCTTCTTGGATTATTTTGCCTGATCACAACAAAAAAAGCAGACAATCATATCAGCCTGAACCAGTTTCATGGTTATGTGTATGAACAAAAGCCAACAGCGCTTTTGTTCCTGGTGTCGGCTATAGCCATGCTGGGTTTTCCTATCACTACTGCTTTTATCGGTATAGATGTTTTCTTTACTTATGTAAACAGCGATCAGTGGTTACTGATAACATTGCTGGCACTCTGTTTTATTTTTATTGAGTTGTCGGCTATCCGCATTTATCTGCGCATCTATTGCGGGCCGCATAAAAAGTTAAATCACCCGGTTGCATTCCGGTCGTCCTGATATGAAGAAATTGATTTTGATTCCTGTTTTTTTTATTACTGCAAACTTGTTAGCCCAACATGACAGGGTGAACGATTTTAATAATATCAACTGGATTCAATCAATAAATACAATAGGGCTAAATAAACAATGGAGCCTGCATTTGGAATACCAGTGGCGGCGCACCGAAGGATTTAAAAACTGGCAGCAAAGTTTGCTGCGCATCGGGACCAATTATAAAGTGAATGATAATGTCAATGCCCACCTTGGTTATAGCCGGATCGAAACCTTTTCTTACGGCGACTACCCGATTGCCAACAACGGCACCTTTTCAGAGCACCGCATCTATGAGCAACTGAATTTGCGGCAGCCAGTAAGCAAGTTTCTGTTTACTCATCGCTTTCGTATTGAACAGCGATGGTTGGAGCGGATAGTACCCGGTGTAAGCGGGCCCGTCAAAGATTGGTTTTTCTTGCACCGCTTCCGCTACCAGTTCAGAACGCAGTATGCTTTTTATACAAAGGGCGAAAAACAATTCTATGGAGCAGCGGTGGATGAAATTTTTATTGGTGCAGGGAAAAATTTAGGGGTGAATATTTTTGACCAGAACCGGTTGTTCTTATTGCTCGGGGTTAAGCTGAACAAAAAAGTTTCAATTGAAACCGGGTATATGAATCAAACGCTGCAACAGGGAAGAAGAATAAATAACAGCACCATCCTGCAACGGAATAATGGTGTTGTGCTGAGTACTTTTTTACATTTATAAACTGATATGAATGAATGCTGAAATCATTATTGCATTGTTTACCCTGATTGCGCTTGAAGTAGTGCTGGGAATTGATAATATTATTTTCATTTCCATACTGGCATCAAGACTTCCGGAAAGCCAGCAAAAGAAGGCAAGACGAATGGGGTTACTGCTTGCTGCCATTATGCGGCTGGGTTTGCTGGCAGGTATTTCAATAATCCTGAAACTTGATAAAGGGTTATTTACACTTTTTGGTTTGAGTTTTTCAGGTAAGGATTTGATATTGATCGGAGGAGGTTTATTCCTGCTGTATAAAAGTGCTAAAGAGATTTATCACAAGACAGAAGGGGTTGAAGGGGATAAGTCGGCTAAGATGTCTGCCGTTACTTTTCCTGCTGTGATCGGACAGATTTTGCTGATGGATTTGGTATTTTCAATTGATTCCATCATTACGGCGGTAGGGATGGTACAGCAGGTATGGGTAATGTATGCGGCAGTTATCATAACAGTTGTTATCATGTTTTTTGCAGCTGAAACGATCAGTGGTTTTGTGCACAAACACCCGGCCTTTAAAATGCTGGCCTTAAGTTTCCTGCTGTTGATTGGCTTTGCTTTGCTGGTGGAAGGGTTTGGTATAATAATTCCCAAGGGATATATTTATTTTTCTATGGCTTTTGCCTTGTTTGTGGATGTAATCCAAATGAGGATGCAGAAGAAAAAAACACCGCCGGTGCATTTGAAAGAGCATTATACAGAACAGGAAAGCAAAATAGAAAAGAAAAATTTATAAGCTCATACATCCAGTTCTTTCGACTTTTGTGGCAAATGGTCATATTCCCCCCTGAATGCATACCAGCCAAAAATAACAAGCCCGATAGCAATAGGAGTAAAGATGGCGATGATAACGATCCAGTTGACAGGACTGTTGATCAGCTCTGTTTTTTTTGTATCAATATGTTTTAATGCCCCGCTGATGAGTTCATAAATAACAAAAGGAGCTATGAATAAGAATAGCAGGCCGAAATATCTTTTAAAGGCGTTGAATTTTCTCATGGTTTATTTTTTTGCCACAGATGAACACAAATGAACACAGATAGGTTCGCCACGAAAACACACTAAATCACACAAAAGGGTTACTCTCTTTCGTGTTTGTTCGTGTGATTTCGTGGCTCTTACTTTTTCATTTTAAAATAATCTGTGTCCATCTGTGGGCACATTAATCATTTATATTTCTGTCAATTTTATTTCGCAAATATAAAACACCGATCACCAAACACAAAGCCGCAACGCCAATAGGATACCAAAGTCCAACCAATGGATCGGCCGGATAAGTTGTTGTCAGCAACAAACCAATAAAAGGAACAAGGCCACCGAATACACCATTGCCGATATGGTAAGGTAAACTCATAGAGGTATAACGGATTTTTGTCGGGAACATTTCAACTAAAAATGCGGCGATAGGGCCGTAAACCATGGTAACATACAGTATTAATATAAACACTAAGCCGACAAATTGCCAATAAGTGCTAGTGTTGACATGAACATTCTTTTGTGCTCTTAATCCAACTGCGGTTCCTTGATTTATTTTGTGAATGGTATCTGTAACTACTTCGGTGTAATACATGCCATTGCTTAAAGTAACAAGAGTGTTTCGAGTCATTAATGAATCTTCCGAATTACTGATTGCCTCTATTTTAGTGCCAATCGCTTTTTCATTTGATCTTGTGATTCCTTTTCCTGAAAAAGCTTCCTGGTAATGGCCATTAGAATCCTTTAGAAAAGTATTGAAGATCGGCCTGTATGTAAATATCGCCAATGCCATTCCAGCCATCATGATCCATTTCCTGCCGATCTTATCACTCAGCCATCCCCAAAAAATAAAAAAAGGAGTAGCAAACGCAATGGCCCATAACATGATCGTTCTGCTTTGCTCAAAATCGAGTTTGCATTTTGTCTCTAAAAAATTCTGCGCATAGAACTGTCCCGTGTACCAAACCACTCCTTGCCCCATTACCGCACCAAACAATGCCAGCAATACCATTTTAAAATTCGCTTTGTGACGGAAACTTTCTTTCAAAGGATTGGCCGATGTTTTTCCTTCTGCTTTTAACTTAGAAAACAGCGGCGATTCTTTCATCCGCAAACGGATATAAATAGAAACACCAACTAATACTATCGAGATCCAGAATGGATAACGCCAGCCGCCCCACTCAGCATTGAAAGCAGCATCACTCATATTTGATTTTACTAAAAGAATAATACCGAGTGCAAGGAATAAACCCAATGTAGCCGTTGTTTGTATCCAGCTTGTGTAATAACCTCTTTTACCAACAGGGGCATGTTCGGCAACATAAGTAGCAGCGCCGCCATATTCTCCACCCAAAGCAAGGCCTTGTAAAATTCTTAATAATAAAACAAGTATGGGAGCCCAAATATCTATTTTTTCATAGCTGGGGATGCAGCCAATTAGAAAAGTAGAGCCGCCCATTAGTATCAGCGTCAGCAGGAAAGTATATTTTCTTCCGATAATATCTCCAAGTCGGCCGAAGACCAATGCACCAAAAGGACGAACGATAAAACCCATAGCAAAAATGGCCAGGGTACTTAGCAGTGCAGCCGTCGGATTGTCTTTGGGAAAAAATTGAAGGGAGATAGTTGTCGAAAGCATTCCGAAAATATAGAAGTCATACCACTCGATCATGGTGCCTACTGAAGAGGCGGCGATAACACTGCGTATCTTAGAAACATTGTTGGTTCCGTTCATGCAATTAAGATAGGAAGAAAAGTTTAAAAGGTTCCGGGGTTTAAGAGGTTTGGTGGCTGGTCAACTTCCTTATTTCTCATTCTTTATTTCTTATTCCTTATTCTTAAATTTAGGGTTCACATAATTTCCGAAGCCATGTCATACCCCTTTCAGATCACATCGCTGGAGCAATATCATAAGGATTATAAAAGAAGTGTGGATGAACCGGAAGCTTTTTGGGCTTCGGTGGCGGAGAATTTTCAGTGGAGAAAGAAATGGGATAAAGTGCTTGAATGGAATTTTTCAGAACCTAAAGTAGAATGGTTCAAAGGCGGCAAATTAAATATCACAGAGAATTGTATTGACCGTCATTTAAAAACAATGGGAGAGAAGCCGGCCATTATTTGGGAGCCCAATAACCCGGAAGAGAGAGTGAGAACGGTTACGTATAATCGTCTTCACAAAAGAGTTTGCCAGGTAGCACAAATGCTGAAGAACAACGGAGTAAAAAAAGGCGACCGGGTTTGTATTTATATGGGAATGGTTCCGGAATTGGCCTATGCTGTGCTGGGCTGTGCAAGAATAGGTGCCATTCATTCAGTGATCTTTGGTGGTTTTTCTGCGCAAAGTATTGCCGATAGGCTGGATGATGCAAAAGCAGAATATATTATTACCTGTGATGGGGCATACCGTGGCGGAAAAGATATTCCATTGAAAAGCGTAATTGATGATGCATTGATCGGAAATAAAACAGTAAAGAAAGTTATTGTTTATACAAGAACAAGAACTCCTGTTTCGATGATCAAAGGAAGAGATGTATGGTGGGAAGACGAAATGGATATTGCAGAGGAACAAATAGAAAAAAATGGAGTCGTTAGTTTCCCTGCTGAAGAAATGGATGCAGAAGATCCTTTGTTCATTCTATATACATCGGGCAGCACCGGCAAACCAAAAGGCGTTGTTCATTCCAGTGGTGGTTATATGGTATGGACCACCTACACTTTTGTAAACGTATTTCAATACAAGCCGGGACAGATTCATTTTTGTACAGCTGATGTTGGATGGATAACAGGACATAGTTATATCGTTTACGGCCCGTTGAGTGCAGGCGCTACTTCATTGATGTTTGAAGGCATACCAACATGGCCCGATGCAGGAAGATTCTGGGATATCGTTGATAAACATAAAGTGGATATTCTTTATACAGCGCCGACAGCTATCCGCAGTTTAATGGGTTTTGGTTTAGAGCCATTGAAAGGAAAAGATCTTTCATCCTTAAAAATATTGGGAACCGTTGGCGAACCCATCAATGAAGAAGCATGGCACTGGTATGATGAGAATGTTGGAAAGAAAAAATGTCCCATCGTAGATACATGGTGGCAAACAGAAACAGGTGGCGCATTGATCACTAATTTGGCAGGAGTAACAGCAGCCAAACCATCCTGGGCCACTTTACCCATGCCGGGAGTTCAGCCCATTTTGGTTGATGAAAAAGGAAATGAGATCACAGAAAAAGATGAGAACGGTTTGTTGAAAGGAAATCTTTGTATCAAAGCGCCATGGCCTTCTATTCTGAGAACTACCTATGGCGATCATGAACGTTGCCGGACAAATTATTTTGCTACTTACGAGAACTTATATTTTACCGGCGATGGCGCATTGAAAGATGAAAATGGAAATTACCGCATCACCGGAAGAGTAGATGATGTATTAAATGTAAGCGGTCATCGTATTGGTACTGCCGAAGTGGAGAATGCCATCAATATGCATGCAGGAGTGGTTGAGAGTGCTGTAGTAGGCTACCCGCATGATATAAAAGGACAGGGCATTTATGCTTATGTAATTTACAATGGCCATCATGGTGATGAGGAATTGCGAAGGAAAGATATTCTGCAAACGGTGACAAGAATAATCGGTCCGATCGCCAGGCCTGATAAAATTCAATTTGTAAATGGCTTGCCAAAAACAAGAAGCGGGAAGATCATGCGGCGTATTTTGAGAAAGATAGCGGAAGGAGAGGTTTCTAATTTGGGCGATACAACCACACTGCTCGACCCTGGCGTCGTAGAAGAGATAAAGAATGGAAAATTGTAATTAATCATCATATGCTAAGAGTTTTGCTGTTTTGGATTTTGATTCTGTTTAATTATCTCTATTGTTCTGCCCAAAAACTTACGCTGTCTGATCTGAAACTAGTTTCTCCAATAACAAAAAACTGCACCCCGGTAAAGGATCAGTACATGTCTTCCACCTGCTGGAGTTTTTCCAGTATGTCTTTACTGGAAAGTGAATTGATGAAAAAGGGAAAGGGTGTAAATGACCTCAGTGAAATGTTCATTGCCCGTTATTCGATGGTAAGAAAGATCGAACGTCATTTGAAATTAAAAGGGGAGAACTTTTTTACTCCCGGCGGCCAGTTTCATGATGCTGTGTGGGTAATGAAAAATTATGGATTGGTGCCCGAAGAAGTTTTTTCGGGAAAAGGAAGAGGGGAGTCCGATCACAATCATGCTGAAATGGATACATTGCTCAATTATCTTGTTAAAGAGTGTATTACCAATGAAGTGACTTCCCTTAGTCCCCGTCAGCAGCTTTTTGTGGATAGTGTTTTGGACTCTTATTATGGGAAAGCTCCGGCTTCATTTATGTATAAAGGCAAAAGTTATACCCCTAAAACTTATTTAAGCGACTATCTCGGCATCAACCCCGATGATTATGTCGAGATCACTTCTTACACACATCATCCTTTTTATACAAAATTTGTTTTGGAAGATAAATATAACTGGACAAGTGATGAATACTGGAATGTGCCGCTTGATGATTTTTCAGCGATCACTGATCATGCATTAAAGAATGGTTACTCGGTTGGCTGGGATGGCGATGCACAGGATAATTATTTTGACTACTATGAAGCAGTGGCTTATATGCCAGATGCAATAAAGGATCTTACAGCAGCAAGACAAAAAGCATTTGAAGATAAAACCACCGAGCTGGATCACATGATGCATATTGTGGGCAGCGCTAAAGAGAATAATAAGACCTGGTATTTTATAAAGAACTCCTGGGGCAGTACTACAAATGCACTGGGCGGCTTTCTGTGGATGCGGGAAGATTATTTCAAGATGCGGACACTGGCCATCATCATTAACAAAGCCGCCATACCTGCTGAGATAAAAAAGAAGATGAACTTATAACAAGTAAAGCAGTACCGCCGTCCCGCAAAACGGGAGATGGACTGCTTTAAATGGTTTTTCTAATTCTGTTATTACTTTAACAAGGGAGACTAATACCGTATGGTAACTTTTGTACCGGCGTTGGTAAAACCGTACAAATCTTTTACGTCATCATTTTTCATAGAGATGCATCCCAATGTCCAGTTCTTATAACGATCGATCATAATATCATCATTGGGCCATGTGCCATGTATGCCAATACCGCCGCCGATGCTTGCATTAGCGGGTATCTCACCCCGCTGTTTTCTTTCATTAAATTTTCTGCGACTTTCCTCATTAGGATAATCTATCGATAAGAACCGGCACCATTTTTCATGCACTCTTTTGGCAGTAATGCTGAAACTGCCTTCCGGAGTATTTTTATCGCCCTGCATTTTTTTATCAGCCAAACTATTATTACCGAATACTACCGGGTAAGTGGCATACCAGCCCTTGTCGTCATATACATTCAATTCATAATCCGATTTGTCTATTATAATTGAAATAGTGCCAACAGGCCCCGACGCATTCCAGCGGAAATGCTTGGAAGTTTTGTTGCGGGAAACGGTATGAACATCAGAAGCAATAAGACCACCACCCAGAAAAAGGCAGGAGAGCATAACCAGGTTCTTCATGTTGTTTAGTGTTTTCGGTAAGGCCAGACGTAACCCGGAGGTGGCAGGATCTATTTCATGGCAAAAAATCAAAACCTCATTTGTCAAACGAAATGCCACGAATTTTTATTTTGGGGTGTGGAAAGGTTTTAACGGTATGTTTAGAAAAGAAAATAATTCAGATCAATGTCTGGGAGATCATCGTGGTAATAAAACAAAAACCGGCAGCATAACTACCGGCTCAAATACTATCTGGTAAAGATATTTCGAAAAAAGCTTACGGTTTTAAAATCATTAAACCTTTTTTTTAAAACGAGTCTATTAGCTCTATAAACTGACCTTATTATGAGAAAGAGAAGCATCGTATTGTCTTTATCCATGATGTGGATGATGAGTACAGCATCTGCCAATTTCATTCCTGCCGATACAACTACCAGGCCATGGCGGATGAACGAAAAAGGCTTTCTTAAAAAGTTTGAAGGTAATGATACGGTCTCTTTCCTGGTAAAAAGATGGTTTTCAAACAGGAGGACTTTTTCGACACTGACGGTTATAGGCGCTGCAGGCACAACACTCAGTGCTGTAATTGTCGCAGCCGGAAGCCAGGGTACAAATAGCGGATACGCCGGGTTGATCATTGCGGCAGCGGCTTTTTTGGGTTTCTGCAGCCTCGTCTTTGCTATCGGATTTTTTATTCCACTTCTTTTTCATTCCAAAAAAAGATTGTACCATGTGATCGTTGATTATCAAAAGGGAAAACCACTTCCTAAGCGATACAGGAAAATGCATAACACCTATAATCGTAAAACAAAAAACCGGCAGCAATAGCTACCGGTTCATCTACTATCTGTAAAAAATATTTTTACCAATTGCTAAAACGGAAACCAAAAGTATAAGGTGTTATATCCAACCCTCGTTCATACATAGTTTTAAAAGCATATGAACCAAAAAAGCGAACAGGGCCGAGTGATAATTCGCCTACGTAAGCTAATTTCCATTTCTCCAGTTCAAAGTCATCCTTGGTTTTTTGTTTTCCTTCATCAGAAGTTCTTGTTTTATTGCGGGCACTGTATAAGTAACCAACACTGATGCCGGCGCTGAAACCAAAACCGTCATTCTTTTTGGGAGTAAAATTCAGGTTCACCATCATAGGTACAGTAAGATAATCGGCAGCCAGTTTGTTCTTTTTGTAAGAACGGCCTACCGTGCCATCGAGTATCACCCGTGGCGGATCAACAATGGCAATTGTATTTTCCTGGTAGCGGATAGGTTGTTTGAAATGGTAATTGTTAAGTTCAAGTCCCAATCCATATTTCAGGTTCAATACATGTTTGGCCACATTTAGTTTTTGCATAAAGATCCAGATATTCATACTTCTCGATTTGCCGTCTTTCAGATCGAACCAGGTGCGGTTGCTGCCCGGTGCATAAGCTTGTGCTGCGGCGCTTGCATAATCTGTCTTGTCATTATAGTTGGCAAAGCCCATATCAAAAATGAACCAGTTGGTGCTGAGATTGGAAGGTTTGTCGCTGTTCCTGCGATTTCTCATCTTGTACTCTTTTTCTCTTTTCACTTCGTCTTTAGCACCGGCCCTGCGGATAATGGTCATGCCGCCGATACGGATGGTGTCATCTTGTGCTTGTTTGCCGGTAGTGTCTGTTTGGGCAAACCCGGTAATGATTGTGCATACAGCTATGCACAGGGTAAAGATCCTTTTCATCTTCATTCTCTTTTTTTAAAATGTAATAATAATTATTTCAGTTTAAAGGACAGACCGGCTACCAGCAAACGGTTATCATCAGTGGCGGGCAGGTTCGTTCTTTTTTCAAATGTCCGGGCAATTTTCCTGAATAAGCCCCGGCTCTTTTTGTTATTGCTGCCTTCTTCAAGATCATTAGTTTCTTTTAAGCCGGCAGCTATAACATCAGGGTTGCCAGTATTGGACGGTGGCGTAGGTGCAATTGTTACTCCGTTATTTGTTAGTTCTTTTGAAATATTTTTTTGACTGCTATTACCAGCTAATGCATCAACCGGTACTGCTTTCCGGATAGTAGGATTGTTGAGCGGTTCTGGTAAATTGTTAGTCGGTTTATTATTATCAACGGTTGCAATATCTTCCTTTTTATTGGGCTGAGAATTATTGACAGGTGTATTATTAATAACAGGTTTGTCATTCTTAACAGCAATATTATTCTTGTCCTGTTGTTTTATTGCAGGGGAAGGGATTTGTTTCACTGAATTGGCAGAAGCTGTTTGATTAACCGGCTTGTCAGAAATTTTTTCAGCAGCAATTGGATCCACTGTATTTGTTGGCTGATCATTAACAGCAGGAATGTTTTGCTTTTCAATAGCCGGGTTGGTATTAGCTACATCGCCTTTATTAATTTGAGCTGGTTTTTTATTCAATACAAGTACAGATGTAACGCCCAGTGCTATGATAATTACTGCGGCCGCCACTCTCCACCAGCGGAAAGGAACAACTCTTCTTTCTTCTTTGCGGTATAATGACTCTTTATAAGGAAAAACAATTTTGTCCGGCTGCAACTTTGCCCTCATCATCAAAGCCAACTCTTCCTTCACCAAAGGATTAGCGGCAGTGAACTGTTCAACAGTTATTTTTTGAGCAGGCGTTAATTCATTATCTGCATACAGCACCAGCCACTCTTCATAGTTTGATAATGAGATAGGAGTTTCTCCATTCACTTTCATCAATTCTTCTTTGTCATTAAAAACAACAGAAGTATCAGGCTCAAGTTTATAATGCAATAAAAGGTCGAGTTCTTCTTTCAGGTCGGGGTGTTGCTGAACAAATGTCTCCACCATGCGTCGGTCATCGCTGCCGAGTTCATTATCCATATACAGGATAAAATACTCTTCGTAATTATGGCGGTTGATGTTCATTAAATTACATTTTCCATTTTCACCAAATACTCTTTCAATTGTACTCTTGCCCGGTGCAGATAGACTTTTACCTGGCTCGGGTTCAGGTTCATGATCTGGCCTATTTCTTCATAACTGTATCCTTCATAATCTTTCAGCAATACTAATGATTTCTGTGTTTCACTCAACCTGTTCAATGCTTCATCCAGGATCTTCTTCAAATTGTTGACCGGCCTGTTCTCTACTCTTGCTTCTTCATTGAATTCTTCCCGCAATTGTATCCTTTTTACTTTTCTTATGTGATCGATCATCTGGTGATAAGCTACTGTAAAAAGATAAGACTTGCATTTCTGCGCATCTACTTCTTCCCGGTTGCGCCACATTTTTTCAAAAGCCGTCTGCACCACATCCCTGGCATCTTCCTCGTGGCGGAGGTTTTTCAGGATGAAGCGATACACATTATCTGCGTAGGTCGTCACACATTCATTGTATTCCCGTTCAGTCATAAACAGCCGATAAGATCCCGTTTTTACGGGAGTAAAAATAGTTTATAAAACCCTGTTCAGCTAAGTAGTACGCTTAAAAGGCGTTAATGTTACAGGAAAGCCGGGTTTTTTTGGGCGGGATGGCTTGAAAATCAATATCCGGCAGGAAAAATGGTCATGAACTGGCGGGAAAGATTGTCGAGCATCATTTCGCCGGAACCGCCGCCATCTTTATTCTCACATTCCTTCATTTTTTGACAACAGGTGGAGTTATTTTTATTCTCTTGCTTTTGCACAGAAGATGATTTGGAAGAAAAACCAACGGTAACAGAGCCTGCCACTACAAGGAAGGCAACAAGGCCGGGGAGTATCCATTTTTTTTTCTTCATGTCAGCCGGTTTTTGGATGGGACGAAAGTAGAAAGGGAAATGTTACAGATTTGGTAAAAAAGTTGAGATGTTGAGAGGTTTGCAGTTGAGAAGACAGATATTTCATCTAAGCTGCCCAACCCCTCAACCTCCCAACTTCTTTATATTTGCCCCAAAGCAGGGTAATATGAATGAAAATCTTGTACAGCGCATTGACAAAGAAGTAGAAGAGATCAAAACTTCCGGTCTTTATAAAACAGAAAGGATCATTGCCAGTCCGCAGGGAGCTGAAATAACAGTAAATGGCAAAACCGTATTGAATTTCTGCGCCAATAATTATCTCGGTCTTTCCTCTCATCCCAAAGTAATTGAAGCCGCCCATAAAGCCATTGATAAAAGAGGCTATGGCATGAGCAGTGTTCGTTTTATCTGTGGCACACAGGATATTCATAAAGAACTCGAAGAAAAACTGTCAACTTTTCTCGGAACAGAGGATACAATTTTATATGCAGCAGCTTTTGACGCCAATGGCGGTGTGTTTGAGCCTTTGTTCAATGAACAGGATGCGATCATTTCTGATACGCTGAACCATGCCTCTATAATTGATGGTGTTCGTTTGTGCAAGGCACAGCGTTTCCGTTATGAGCATAACAATATGGCTGATTTAGAAGCAAAGCTGAAAGAAACAGCCAGCCTCCGCAGCCGGATCATTGTAACCGATGGTTCTTTCAGCATGGATGGAACCATTGCACAACTGGATAAGATCTGCGATCTCGCCGATAAATATGATGCGATAGTGATGATAGACGAATGTCATTCCTCCGGCTTTTTAGGAAAGACAGGAAGGGGCACTCATGAATACCGTGGAGTGATGGGAAGGATCGATATCATCACCGGTACATTGGGTAAGGCATTGGGCGGCGCATCCGGTGGTTTTACATCGGGCAGGAAAGAGATCATTGAAATGCTTCGCCAAAAATCAAGACCCTATTTGTTCAGCAATACTTTGGCGCCTTCTATTGTCGGCGGTTCGATTGCAGTATTGGATATGTTAACAGAAACAACTGAATTGAGAGATAAATTAGAGGTCAATACAAAATATTTCCGCAGCAAGATGACCGAAGCGGGATTTGATATCAAGCCCGGCGATCATCCTATCGTTCCGATAATGTTATATGATGCAGTGCTGGCGCAAACCATGGCGGCCAAATTATTGGAGGAAGGGATTTATGTGATCGGCTTTTTCTTCCCTGTTGTAGCCAAGGGACAAGCAAGAATAAGGGTGCAGTTAAGTGCAGCGCATGAGCAAAAACATCTGGATAAAGCTATTGCTGCATTTACCAGGGTTGGCAAAGAGCTGGGAGTGCTAAAGTAAAGAATCACTTAACTTTCAACTCTCTTCCAATTTTTTTCAAGTCATCAGCACCGATATTTTTTCCCTCCAGCAGCACCAGGTATCTGCCGCCGGAAAAGTAGGTGAAAGAACATTCAACAATTGTCTTCCTGCAATATTCGATCGCTTTGCTTCCATTGAAGTCAATTACTTTGGTGTATTCAATATCGTTTTCATTATTATATTCCAGTTGCCCGGCATATTGCAAATTATAAAGTCCTGCCCCGCCGGAGCCGGCACAATCAGAAATGGTAAGTATGACGGATGAACTATCTGTCATTTTATATTCGCCGCTTGCTACCGGTGCACCCATTGCAGCACTGAAAGAATAATCAGAAAGAGGAACATCTCCCAACATTTCCGGCATCAGCGCTTTTATCTGTTCTTCTGTCAATGGAGCCAGCTTTTCCAGGTCTGTAGCTACTTTGTCTTTGGCTTCCTGTACTTTATTTTTCCGTTCAGTCTCTTTAGCGATACTATCAGCTTTGGCTTTATCTTCTTTGCTTTCTGAATTATTATCACAGGCAGCCAGGACTATTATTGAACATAAAAGAATCGAAAAAATACGTTTCATATGATTTTATTAAGGGTATAAATGTAGTTCAATTAGTGTTTTTACGAATAAATGCATTTAGTATGCAGCAATCACAAAAAAAGATAAAAATATTTTCTCAAAAGCTATGTAAAATAATATACCGGCACTATTTTCGTTATCTACTACACGATGGTTTAAAACTCTACCCACCAATTTCCCTGGAATTCCCTTAACTAATTTGTTGACCCTAACTTTTAATTAAAAAGTATGAAAAAGTTTTTGCTTTACATGGCCATTATGGCCGTAACGGCTTTTGTGTTCAGCTCCTGCGCTGCCACCAAAAGGGATTGCCAGGGTAATAAACATTACCGTCTTAAGAATGGCATTTACCTGTAAATAATCTAATTATTGATTTGGACACCATCCTGCGGCCGGACCCGCAGGATTTTTTATTTTTAGTAAAAGATGTGTATGAAATATATTCTTTTGGTTACTGTTCTTTTTTCTTTTTCTGCCAATGCTCAACAAGCACTGAGATTTCCCGGAACATGGAAAGGCAACTGGAAGGGTGAATTGGAGTGGTTCAAAACGGGAACAGCAGAGCCAGAGAAAATAAATATGGAATTGCGCATCCGGGCAGTTTCAACTCCCGATAGTGCGGATACATGGACATGGCAGATCATTTATGGATCAGAAGCAGAAGATAACAGGCCGTATAAATTAATTCAGAAAGACACAGCGGGTATTCATTGGGCGATAGACGAGAACAATGGCATTGTACTCGATCAGTATTTGGTGGCAGGTAAATTTTCCGGGGCATTTACCGTGATGAACTCAACGATCATCAATAGCTACTGGATGGAAGGCAATAAACTGCATGTTGAATTCTATAGTATTTCAGCAAAACCGGTTAATACAACAGGAAAAGGAACAGAAGAAAGTCCTTCGGTCAATAGTTATAAAGTAGGAAGTTACCAGAAAGCGGTTTTATTGCGTAGCAAATGATAACTACCTTCGCTGAAATTTTTTAAAGGATGAGACCTATTGTTCATTGCCTCCTGCTGTTTACTTTTTTTTACTCCTGTTCGCCGAATAATGTCAAAAAGAATGACAGCCTCAAAAAATATTTTGATGAAAATAAAGTGCAAGGTTGTTTTGGCCTGATGGATAATGGCACGGGGAAATTTACTGTGTATAATCTTAAACGTTACCGTGACAGCAGCTTTCTTCCTGCTTCTACATTTAAAATTGTCAACTCACTCATTGGTTTGCAAACAGGTAAGATCGTTAATGACAGCATGATCATCAAATGGGATGGGGTAAAAAGATGGAAAGAGGATTGGAACAAGGACCTGACCATGTATGAAGCTTTCAGGGTCTCTTCTCTTCCATATTACCAGGAAGTGGCAAGAAGGATCGGAAAAGACACCATGCAGATTTGGCTGGATAGTTTGGGTTATGGAAAAAAAGATCAAAAAGATAAAGTGATCATTCGTTCTGCCATTGATTCATTCTGGATCGATAATTCTTTAAAAATTACCCCCGATCAGCAATTGGGGTTAGTGAAACAATTATATTTTGACCAGTTGCCATTTTTCAAGAGTTACCAGGAAGTGGTGAAAAGAGCCATGCTTTTCGAGGATAATGCTACTTATAGCCTGTCTTATAAAACAGGGTGGGGTACCAATGAAAAAGATAATTATATAGGCTGGATCGTTGGCTGGATAGAAGAAAATAAGCATCCCTATTTCTTTGTGCTCAACATTGAATCAGCTGATAAAAATATTGATATAGTAGCTGTGCGTATGAAAATACTAAAGGATATTTTAAAAGAACTCGGCTTTTTTGAGGGAAAGATGTAGGGATAATCAGCCAAATAGCCTATGGCTGATTGGTTGATGCAGAAAGAATATCTGGCGCAAAAATTGCATCCGGGATCGGGGATTTTGATTGGCACATCTTCAAATCATCAAATTGCATATTGAATTTCCAATTTCAACATAAAGAACTGATCTTGCTTTTTGCTGCTGTTGGCCTGCTCATTCTTTTATTTATCTGGATATTGTTCTGGAAAATGAAAGTAAAGCAGCGGATGGGGGATAAAAAACTCATCGATCTTCTAACCGGCACTTACTCTTCAAAATTTTTTACTTCAAAATTCATTGTAGTTTCTGTGGCGTTTGCGATCGGTGTGATAGCAGCTATGAATCCACGGCAAGCAGGCGCAGCGGACGATAGCAAAAGAAAAGGAATTGATATCGCTATTGCATTAGATGTAAGCAAAAGTATGTTAGCTACCGACTTGCCACCGAACCGGCTGGAGAGAGCCAAGCAATTCATCAATAAACTGATAAATGAAATGCCTGACGACAGGATCGCTTTAGTATGGTTTGCAGGTAAAGCTTATTTGCAAATGCCATTATCGGTAGATCATGGGGCTGCACAATTATATATATCATCTGCAGGACCGGCTGCTGTGCCACAGCAGGGAACAGTGATCAGCGGGGCATTGAAAATGAGTGCTGCTGTTTTTAATGCTGCGGATAAAAGATTTAAATCTGTTATAGTTATTTCCGATGGAGAGGATCATGATGAAGCAGCTTTGAGTACAGCAAAAAGATTGGCAGAGAATGGCGTGATGATAAGTACGATCGGTATAGGCTCGCCGGAAGGTTCAACGATCATTGACCCTTCTACAGGGCAAATAAAAAAAGATGATGCCGGCAATACGATCATCTCCAGGCTGAATGAAGAAGGATTAAAAGAAATAGCTGAAGCCACCAATGGTATTTATGTTCGTTTGCAAAACAGCGATGAAGCTGTAGCTGCGGTTAAGGCACAGTTGTCCCAGATTGAAAAAAAAGCTTTCAATGATGTTTCGGTGACGAGTTTCAAAAACTATTTTATTTGGTTTGCTGCCGCCATGTTTGTTTTATTGCTGGCAGAGAATTTTATTCCCGAACGAAAAAAAGCCAAAGCATGAAAAAAATAATAATATTATGCCTGGTGCTTTTTTCACTTTCTGCTCAATCACAGAAAGCGGTTGAAGCTATCAAAAAAGGAAATGATCATTATAAGGAGAAACTGTTTGTAAAAGCTGCGGAAGAATATAATAGAGCTATCCAGATAGATCCAAGTGATCAAATAGCCAAATTCAACCTGGCCAATGCTTTTTACAAACAGGATAACAAGGTGGATGCCGCCCAGATACTTACTGGTATCACAAATACGGCAAAAGAGAAAGGATTGTTGTCAAAAGCGTTTTATAATAAAGGAGTGATATTAAGCCGGCAAAAAAACCTGGAAGCCAGTATTGAAGCTTATAAAAATGCTTTACGCAATGATCCCAATGATAAACAGGCAAGGGAGAACCTTCAAAAAGCTTTGCTGGAATTAAAAAAGAAAACCCCGCCTCCTCCAAAGAAAAAAGAACAGGAAAAGAAAAAGCAACAGCAGCAACAAAAACAGCCCCAATCCAAGTTAGATCAGAAAGAGGCAGAGCAACGATTAAAATTGCTGGAACAAAAAGAAAAACAGACCCAGCAAAAAATGCAAAGCGAACGATCAAAATCTGCCGCCAGTACCAGTAAAGATTGGTAGTAGAGGTTCCAAAGGTTCAAGAAGTTTAAGAGGTTTAAAAGGTTTGGACTCTGCAAATTGAAGAGTTTTTGCATATAAACGACCCCAACTTCTTAAACTTCTTGAACCTCTTGAACTTTTTAAACTTATCCCGTTAGTTTTGCAGTCATGCAATGGTATTGTGAATCTATCACAGAATATAAGCGTCTTAAAACAAGAGAAGTAAAGATCGGCGACCTCCTGCTCGGTAATTTTCATCCTATCCGTGTGCAGACAATGACCACTACTGATACGATGGATACAATTGCTACAGTGGAACAAAGTATCCGTTGCATCGAAGCCGGTTCGGAACTGATCCGCATCACGGCTCCTTCTAAAAATGAAGCAGAGAATTTGCTGAACATAAAAAATGAGTTAAACAAAAGAGGCTATCATACGCCGCTGGTAGCGGATATACATTTTACTCCCAATGCAGCAGAGATCGCCGCAAGGATCGTTGAAAAAGTGAGAGTGAATCCCGGTAATTATGTTGACAAGAAAAAATTTGAGCAGATCGAATACACGGATGCAGAATATTCGGAAGAGATAGATCGGATAAGAGAACGGTTTACCCCATTGATAAGAATTTGTAAGGAGTATGGAACGGCAATGCGCATTGGTACGAATCATGGTTCATTAAGTGATCGCATTATGAGCCGCTATGGCGATACACCGATGGGTATGGTAGAAAGTGCGATGGAATTTCTAAGAATTGCAAGAAATGAAACTTATCACAATATTGTTTTGAGCATGAAGAGCAGCAATCCGCAGGTAATGGTGCAGGCTTACCGGTTGCTGGTAAAAACAATGTTTGATGAATTTGGTGAGATCTATCCATTGCATCTTGGTGTAACCGAAGCAGGCGATGGAGAAGATGGAAGGATAAAATCAGCAGTGGGTATTGGAACGCTGATGGAAGATGGGTTAGGAGATACGATCCGGGTTTCATTGACGGAAGACCCGGAGTTTGAGATACCGGTGTGTAAGGATCTGGTGAAGAGATATGGTCCGGAAGACGGAAAGACGGAAAGACGGGAAGTAATGTCTTTCGGACCTCCGGCCTTGCAGACTTCCCGACTTTCTTATGATCCATTCAGCTACCAAAGAAGAGAAACATTTGCAATAGATAATATTGGCGGAAAACACGTTCCTGTCGTTATAGCAGATCTCAGCAAGTATGAAAACATAGCTCCTGCTGACCTTCAGGCGATAGGCTATAGTTATGATGTGCAAACGGATAAGTGGAATATAGGTGATGCGGCAGCAGATTATATTTTCTGCGATCAGCCTCTTGCATTTGATCTGCCGGGAACACTTAAGGTGCTCCTTTTTCATCAGCAGTGGCTGACAGCAACCGATAAAGAAAAATATTTCCCGCTGTTTGACAGTCCTCAATATTTGGATGAAGGCCTGGAAAAATCAGCCCGCCTTAATTTTGTGATGATCGATTATCATTGGGAAGAATATTCGTTGCAGCAGGGGGAAAGATTATTTGAAAGATTGAAGAAAGATAACACGGCTGTGATATGTTTAAGCTCACCCAACAAAAATGCCATGCAAAATATACGCAGCATGTTTGCAGACCTGGGACATAAAAACATACAAAACCCTGCTATCATTATTTGTGATAGTGCTCATGAAAGAACTGACGAAACCCTGATCCATTATTCAACAGAAGCAGGAGGTCTGTTACTGGATGGTTTTTGCGACGGAGTTTGCTTTGGTTATCATTATGGCAATAAGAATATCCCTCCTCAAACAAAATGGGTAAACTCTATTGCCTTTGGTATTTTACAAGCTACCCGGACAAGAATTTCCAAAACAGAATATATAAGTTGCCCCAGTTGCGGCAGAACATTGTTTGATCTTCAGGAAACAACGGCGAAGATCAGGGCGGTAACCAATCATTTAAAGGGAGTGAAGATCGCCATCATGGGATGTATTGTGAATGGTCCCGGTGAAATGGCGGATGCCGATTTTGGTTATGTAGGCAGCGGACCGGGCAAGATCACATTATATAAAGGCAAAGAAGTAGTAAAGCGTAATGTGAATAGTGAAGTAGCAGTAGAAGAACTGATCAATCTTATTAAAGAAAATGATGCCTGGGTAGAAGTATAAACTCATCAATGAAAAAAAATCTTTGGATAATATTTTTCCTGTCAGCACTTGCTGTTTACATAGCAGGGATACAAATGCCTGATCAAACAATTCAATACATCTGCAAACCGCTGCTGATGCCATTGCTGATGGCGTGGTTCATTGTATCAGTAAAAGGTATTTCAACAGATCTAAAAACATGGATCATTGGCGCTTTATTTTTTTCATGGGCGGGTGATGTACTGCTGATGTTTGAAGCAAAGGGTAAGGTATTCTTTATGTTAGGTCTCTCTTCTTTTTTAATAGCTCATATTTTCTATATTCTTTTTTTCCATTATGTGAGGATAAGAGAAAATGTAAAAGGCAACCCCTGGCTGATGGTCATTGTTGTTATTTATTACGGGTCGTTGATAACCTTATTATCTCCGTATCTCGGAGACATGAAATGGCCGGTAAGGGTATATGGAATAGTAATAAGTTTTATGTTCATGCTGGCGATGCATATGTTATTCATAAAAAATAAGATCGCAGGAAAATGGATGATGGCAGGTGCTTTATTGTTTGTGGTATCAGATTCAGTTCTTGCTATCAATAAATTTTATCAGCCATTCGGGAAGGCCGGCATCGTTATTATACTGACCTACGGATTAGCTCAATTATTTATAGTAAACGGTGCGATAAAGTATATTCGCAACAGTAATAATTAACCCCAAAAATGCGGCAAACAGATTTTTTAGTGATCGGCTCTGGTATTGCAGGATTGACCTATGCGTTGAAAGTCGCACATCAATTTCCTGATAAAAGAGTATTGGTAATGACCAAGGCTGCGGCTGATGAGACCAACACCAAATATGCCCAGGGCGGTATTGCTGTAGTAAATGACCTGGAGAATGATAGTTTTGAAAAACATATTGAGGATACTTTAATTGCCGGCGATGGATTATGTAGTGAGAAAGTGGTAGAGATCGTAGTAAAGGAAGGCCCGGAAAGAGTGAAAGAAATAATTGAATGGGGCGCCCGGTTTGATAAAGAAGAAGACGGTGATTATAAAAGAGGGAAAGAAGGCGGGCATTCAGAGTTTCGTATCCTGCATCACAAAGATGTAACAGGACGGGAAATGGAAAGGGCTTTGCTGGATGCGGTGGCGAAACAAAAAAATATAGAATTCATCAAACATTATTTTGTCGTTGATATCATCACCCAGCATCATCTCGGATATCTTGTCACCAAAGCCACACCTGATATTGAATGTTATGGTGTGTATGTACTGAACCTGCAGACAAATAAAATTGAGAAGATACTTTCAAAGATCACATTGCTGGCGACCGGCGGGAACGGACAGATATACAGAACAACAACTAATCCATCCATTGCTACGGGTGATGGTGTGGCAATGGTGTACAGGGCAAAAGGAAGAATTGAGAACATGGAATTCATCCAGTTTCATCCAACTGCTCTGTATGAACCTGGTGTGAGAGGGCAGGCATTTTTAATTACCGAAGCTGTTCGTGGTGATGGTGGTATTCTTCGCAATAAGAATGGCGAAGCTTTCATGGAAAGATATGATGCAAGAAAAGACCTGGCGCCAAGGGATATTGTAGCAAGAGCAATAGACAGCGAGATGAAACGTACAGGTACCGAGCATGTTTGGTTAGACTGTCGTCATTTCAATAAAGAAAAATTCATTGAGCATTTTCCGAATATTTATGAAAAATGTTTATCCATTGGTATTGATATAACCAAAAACATGATCCCTGTTTCGCCGGCGGCACATTATAGTTGTGGTGGTATTAAAACAGATGAATGGGGAAGAAGCTCTATTCGTAATTTGTACTCCTGTGGTGAATGTGCATCTACTGGTTTGCATGGAGCCAATCGTCTTGCGTCAAACTCATTGTTGGAAGCAATGGTATTTGCTCATCGCTGTTATTTAGATGTTATTGAAAGAGCAAATACGGTTTCATCGCAAAATGATATACCGGACTGGAATGCTCAAGGAACTTCAGAGCCAAAAGAAATGATCCTTATTACACAAAGTTTAAAGGAGCTACAATTAGTGATGAGTGATTATGTTGGTATCGTTCGCAATGATATTCGTTTGCAAAGAGCGATGCGGCGTCTGGATCTTTTATGGGAAGAAACAGAACAATTGTATCAGTCAAGCAGCTTGTCTCCGCAGTTGCTTGAACTAAGAAATATGATCACTGTAGGTTATTTGGTTGTAAAAGGCGCCAGTTTCCGAAAGGAAAGCCGGGGCTTGCATTACAATACAGATTATCCGGGCAAGAGTGATCTTACCCAAAACATCGTTTTGTAAGTTTATCTTTATCCAAATGTACTATGTAGTTTATGGCTTTTTGTGGCTTATCTCCCTGCTTCCTTTAAAAGTGTTATATGTTTTATCGGACTGTATTTATGGATTGATGTTTTATGTCTTTAAATACAGGAAGGCTGTTGTAATGAGCAATCTTGCTATTGCATTTCCTGAAAAAACAGAAAAGGAGAGGAAGAAGATCGCTAAAAAATTCTATCACAACCTGGTGGATATGTTTATTGAAACCATCAAAATGATCTCCGCTTCACAGAAGTTCCTTAACAAAAGAGTCACGGTAAACTGGGAAGTGATCAATGCGCTAAAACCTTCGGGCAAAAGTGTACAGATGCACATGGGGCATAATTTTAACTGGGAATGGGGTTCTGTTGTAGCAGGCGTCAAAGTGGATCTTCCTATACTGGTTGTATATATGCCTATCGTCAATAAGATATTTGAAAGACTGTTTTGTTCTTTGCGAAAAAGGAGTGGTAATAAATTATTAAGGGCCACCAAAATGGCCGAAGATTTTTTACCATACCAGAAAAAACAATATCTTATGGGACTGGTGGCAGATCAAAACCCCGGACACCCCGCGAATGCATGGTGGTTTGATTTTTTTGGAAAAGCAACCCCCTTTGTAAAAGGACCGGCAAAAGCTGCTATTGGCAATAACACAGAAGTGGTTTTTACTTTTATTCATAAACCCCGCAGAGGACATTATGAAGCAACGATCAGTGTTGTTGAAAACGCTGCTGAAATGACCGAAATTGAATTGACAAGGAAATTTGTCCGTTACCTGGAAGATGTGATCCGTCAATATCCTGAAATGTGGTTATGGAGCCACCGCCGCTGGAAATGGGAATGGAAAGAAGAATATGGTCCTGTATTGCAATAAAAAATCCTCCCGCAATACAGGAGGATTTTTATATGTACCGATTACTTTATTTTGGGTCTTTCTTCTTTTTCAATTGCAGGTAATCCAGAAAATAAATCACTTTAAGTGATAGATTATTGTTATCATCTGCTTTCATGGTATTGTCAAAATTTTTGAAATAGCCATCGCTAACGACCCTGTTAAAATCCTGTGCAGCATTTTTCCATACAAGATTAATGAAGCTTCCCGGAGCATACTGCCATGTGAAAACTGCGTCAACATTAAATGCATTATAGTTCTGATCCACATTTTGGTTAAAAGTAGTATTCTCGACAAGCTGCTTATCCATCTTTAATGTATAGAATTTGTCATAGTCCACTTTGATCCAGTAATGACGGACCCGGATATTGATATTCATCATGGCATTGAAGCTATATTTCAGGTTCAGGACGTTCTCAACATTCTTGATATCTCTTTTACCCATTACCGGTTCATCTGTAACAGGGTCAAAGCCGGCAAAGCCTGTATTATTATTTTGAGGCTGCAGGTTGATCCGGTGGCTCATTGAAAACTTATCGCTGAAACGGTAGCGGTTACTCAGGTTGAAATTATAACGTTCACTGTTGAACAAGGACCTCTTTACATAAAAAGCTTCGCCATACAATCCATATTTCTTGGCATTATTTGTTTCAAACCATGCATCAAGGAAATAATTCGACCAACCCCGGAAAATATAGCCTTCTTTTCTTGCTTCAAAAAAATCATTATACCTCGGCTCATAACCTATCATTGCACCCACATACCAAAGATTTTTCAACTGGCCGTTCACATTCGCATTGAAATTAGCAGAACGGTATATGGAAGGTTTGAGCTGTCTTGAATAGAATGTATTAAAGTTGAGATAGATATTGTTATACCATTTGGTTGGCTTAATCCACCTGTAGCCAACCCATGCATAGTGATCAAGTGTATTACCGAAGGTAAAATAACCGAGGTCATTACTGTTGAATTTATCGTTGGTAAGGTCCTGCCCGATATTGAAATTAAAGCGTCCGCTTGTTTTTCCAAAACCAAAGCTATGGCTATAACCGCTTAATGTTTTTCCGTCAGCCATATAACCCACAAGGTTACTGCTGGCGATCTTGCCATTTACATTCCACATATTCTTCTTGTCATTAAGGCTAAAAAGTCCGGCAGTAACATTTGCATCATAGTCATTACCACTCCTCCATACATTCGTATTCACTAATGAAACACTGGAATTGTTTTTTAATGTCTGGTCAAGAACAATCACACTATAATTGGTTAATGGATCTATCTCCACTTTTCTTTCTCCTTTAGTAGTGGGATCTTGCAGGATGGCAAAGCGGGTATTGGTAACAGCATTCAAAATGCCGATACCCAAACCTTTTTGTGTTCTCCCGGAGATCTTTGTGGCATTTATCAGTTTGGATTCAGCAGGGTTTTTTAATACGATCTCATTACCGCCATTAATATATTCTTCAGGATAATGCAGTAATAAGGGATCAATGCCGATCCTTCTTGCATAAAACAAATTGCCTTTGTTGAACAGTTCGGTTCCTTCATTGAAGAAAGGCCTGTTCTCAGTATATCTTACTTCAAACGGGGTAAGGTTCAATACGACATTATCACTTTGTACCTGGCCAAAATCAGGAATCAGCGTTCCATCAAGGGTAAATGCCTGGTTAATTCCATACTTCACATCCATTCCGCCATTTACAGAAGATGTCCAGTTCTTTTCACCAGGCTGATTTACCGGGAAATGATTTACATAAGTGGAGAAATACGGAGAGAATTGTAAGCGCAATGGCGGTTTGATATTGGAAATACCGGCCCAGATACCTTCCTGGGTAAGAAAACCGTTCACATTCGGGTCAATAGGATTCCAGGTATATTGCTGTTCTGTCTTTCTTCTTCTTCTCGTAATATTCATACCCCAGTTCTGCACATCTTTTTTTCCAAACCGGATAGCTGAATAGGGAATAAACATTTCAAAACTCCATCCGTCAGCATGTATCACAGCACCGCTTTTCCAAACAGCATTCCAGGAAAAATCTTCACCGTTGGTCGTCATTTTGGCATCCCATTGCTCACCTAATGGTGTAATAAAATATTCAAAGCCATTTTGTTTATCGTAATAAGTATCGAAGATCAGTCCTATATAATCGTTGGTGCCGAATCCATCACGGCCAGCCAGTTCTGTTGCAATGCTGTCTTTGGTCCGTTCATAGCAATAGCCGCCAAAATAAATGCCTTCATCATCGTATAATAAATAGCTTACTGTTTTGGTTTCTGGTTTTTCTACAGCACCAACTGTTGGCCTGAATTCAACCAGGTCGGTCATTACCGGCGCATCTTTCCATGCTTCATCATTGATCAAACCATCAATCTTGATTGGCTTGGTAGTTCGGGTGGCAGCTAATTGTTTAGGAGCGGGGCTTTGTGCAAAGGCAAAACTGCCAATCAGCAATGACAAACCCGAGGTTACAATGGTTTTGATTTTCATGGCTATACTTTAAACAGCGGTTATGACGTAAGAAAATAGCTTTGTGTTACTTAAACAGGCACAACTACCAAATTCTTCGTATCCAAAAATAATAGCCTGAAAGAGGGTAAATTTTTTATTTATCTGACCGGTGACAATTTCCTGACGAGTGGCGAAAATGGGGGGTCGTTAACGTTTTATTTGGAAAAAAGGGCCGATAATTTTTTTACCGGCCCGGTGGATCACAGGAGTATGAAAAACTATGCCATTACATCTTGATGAATGATCTTGATTGACGTCCGTCCTCGCTTTCAACAACTAAATAATAGGTACCCTTCAGTAAATGGTTAACAGGAATACTTATAGCATTTGTTCCTTCGTTTAGTTGTATTGATTGGACATGAATTTGTTTACCTGTAGCATCTATGATATTGATCTTTGTTGCCTCTTTTCGTTCAGATGGTATCTGAACCTGTAGTACGTCGCTTGCAGGATTTGGGAATAGATCAAGTGTAAGCAGAGAGCTATTATTTTTTACTGCTATAACAGGACTGTAGGTAAACTTTCTGTCAAGGTCAACCATTTTTAACCTGTAAAAAACAGTTTTGGCCGGCGCTTGCATATCTGTGTATATATAGTATTGATCGGAGCTGGAATTGCCGGCGGCGGTCACACTGCCAATAGTTGTATAGTTGGAACCATCCAGGCTTCTTTCTACTTCAAAATGCGAAGTGTTTTGTTCAGAAATTGTTTTCCAGTTCAGTTGAATGCCTGTTGGTTTTTTCAGCGCAGTAAAGTCACCAAGCTGTAAGGGTAATGACCACGGTGCCAATATTGCGATCTCGGCGCCAGATAAAGCCCTGTTATAAACTCTCAGTTCTTCTATTTTTCCGCCAAAAGGATTATAACGGGGGGGTGTAAAACTGCCATAGCACATGGCGCCTGCCTGCATATTGATGGGATATGTGGGCGTCGTTGTTCCTTCAGCAGCAGATAACCTGAATGCTCCGTTTACATATAACGAGATCGTTCCGTTATTCCTCACAGCGGTCACATGATTCCATCTGTTTGGGATAAAATTAGTAGCAGCAGCACTGCCTACCGAGTTATTCTTGTAGTTGAATTGAAGGTTCCATGTTCCGGCAACGGTTGACCAAAGCCAGACGCCCCATCCTCCATAATTCAGGCAATTATCGACAAGGCCGCTTGTGCTGCTACCATTAAAAAAGAAGGAGAAAGCAACAGTGAAATTGTTGGTTCCTGTAAAATCAAGATTGCCATTATCAACAAAGTCCACATATGAATTGAGGTTACCTGCGAACTGCACGGCGGAATTGGCATTTCCCTGCGGATCGGTGGTATAACTGGTACTGACAGTGGTGGCGCTAACAGTTGCTGTACCGCTGTTGGTGGTATTACCATTGAATCTAAAATGTGCCAGCATGCCTGCAGTGGTCGGCTGGGCAAAGATGGAAAAGCTTAAAAAGCAGCTTGCCAAAAGAATGACGATGAATAAGAGTAGTTGTTTGAGTTTCATAACCTGTGATTTTTAAAAGATGAATATTATTATGATGGCTCACAGGATACGGCTAACTACTTCCAGGGGATAAAAATTTATGCTGTAAAAATGAGGAGGGTAATTGTGTAAAGAAAGAAGAGAATAACGGTAATGAAGGGGTGAAAACACGGGGAGTTATTAGTTAATTAACTCTTGAAACTGATGTTTGGAAGTTTGATGTTTGAGTGGTACTTTAAATTATTCTTTCACCTAAAAACTAATTATGAAAAAGTATATAGTCAGACTATTGCTTATTACGGCGATGTTCACAGTCGCATGTAACAATAAAAAGGGAAAAGCGACTGAAGAAAAAAAGGATACTGCAACTAAGGCTACTACCATCGGAAAACAGGATTTTTGCAAATTGACTCCGCTGCCATACGAGGTCAGGTGTTCCAATGCTGGTGGGGTGATTATTGATCCCGATGTTGCACAACAGTATATTGCGGATTTTAGGACTAGGTATCCGGCTCTCGAATCTTCTTACTGGATTAGCGGATGTGTAATTGATGCGTTGTACATTTTTTTTAACGATAATGCAAATGCTTCATACGACGGGCTTTGGTTGACATTTGGGGCAAGGGAATTAGAGCCCCATCAATCAACTTTGTCATTAGTTCCATCCATATATGATAATGGAAAACACGTTTCGCAATGGGAGGCTGTTAGTAAAATCCGTCTTCCTGGCAGCTGTAATGGATCTGAATTTTTAACTACTAATTCTGAGGGGGCACAAAGATTTAGGGATATTCACAGGCGTGAAAATACGACAGGTGTTATTCGTGGTTTGACGAGAAAGGTTTGGATAGATGAATGTGTTATTAATATGCTCAAAGCACTCATTGATATGTATTCCCGTAGCGATACACCTTTAAACGGCTTGTATATTTACTCTTCAGCGTATTACAAAACATTGCCGGCTGAAGAACAACCGAAAGGATATGATCCGACTACAGTTCAAAGTAGCGTTGTATTGGTGCTTAGTTATACTTGTAAAAATGATAATAAAACCTATCCTGCATGGGAGATCAATCGGTTTTTGTATGAACTAAATAAAGAGAAGAACAAGGATGTTTTCAATCATGGAGAGTTGTGCCCCACTTCTTGTCTCAATTCGGATGACTAATTAATGAAGATCACACAGAACCATATTGTTGAAGGACTGGCATTGATAACAAGCATTATTTGCTGGAATGATATTAAAAAGGGCAAGCTTCGCTGGCTGCCCTTTTTCTTCTTCTTTATCTTGTGTGTTGAGTTAACAGGAACCTATTTTAAAAAAGTTCCCTATGCTAATGCCAAGCTATACAACTTTAGTATTCCTATTGAATACCTGTTCTATCTGTTCCTATTCAAACTGCATGGAAAAAAGATATTAAAAAAGTTCGCCGTGCTTGCAATGCTCGTATTGGCCACGGCTACAATCTTTTATTTTATTAATCAACCTTTGCGTGATTTTCATGCAAAGGTCTTACTGACAGGACAAGCAACCGTCATCCTTTGTTGCTGTGTTTATTTTTTTGAGAAATTCGGAAACGTTGAGGATGAGTCATTGTTAAGAGATCATTTTTTTTGGATAACATCCGGACTGCTGCTTTTTAACCTTGAAGATTTTGTTTACTTCTTATTATACGATATTTTAAAAGCTAATAACTGGGATCCGGGTGATAAATGGTTTAAGCTTATCAACAATAGTTTGTTGCTCTTACTGTATTTGTCGTACATTATCGCGATATTGATCTATCGCAATAACAAGCAACGCAATGCCACCCGACCTTAAATCTTATTTATTAGTATTCTTAGGTACCTTTTTGTTTTTAGGCGCTTTTATCATCTTATTGGCAACGCTATATACCAAAAAGCAACAACGAAATAAGAACGAAAAAAAGGAAATGCAACTACAGTACCATCAGACCTTATTACAATCTCAGCTTGAGATACAAGAACAAACCTTCAAAAATATTTCCCAGGAAATTCATGATAATATCGGACAGGCTCTGACATTGGCAAAGCTGAATCTGAATACAATGCCATCAGTAACGGACCAGCAGAAAGAAAAAATTTTCACAACAAAAGAGATCATTAGTAAAACTATCTCCGACCTGCGGGACCTTAGCCGGAGCCTTAATACAGATTACATTGCTGATATGGGATTGCAAAAAGCAATTGAATATGAAATGAACCTGATCTCAAAATCTTCATCTATTAAAACAGAAACTATTACAGAGGGCAAACCTTTTGTAATAGACAAGCAAAAAGAGTTGATCCTGTTCAGGATCGTACAGGAAGTACTTAATAATGCGATCAAACATTCCGAAGCGAAATCTATAATCGCAAAAATGATCTACGGAAGCGACTCTTTTGAGTTACTCATCACAGACAATGGAAAAGGATTTAAAATAGATGACCCGAAAAGGGAAAAGCAACCAGGCTCTGGACTGGGACTTCGAAACATGGATAACAGGGCCAAACTTATTGGTGCCAGTTTTTCTATGAACAGCGGGCCTGGGGCAGGCACTGAAGTGAGGATTATTTTACCTTTTTCCCATAGCGTATAACAAGAAAGATAGTAAAACCGTTTTTTAACCCTTTCCATATAATTGCTCTCTTTTTAATATTGCAGTGATATGTTCCTGACCTGTGATATAAAAAAAGAAAA
>JABFRU010000081.1 GCA_013140985.1 Chitinophagaceae bacterium
AGTTTGATTGGGGCCGCCATTGATATTATAGGTAAATGTGTAAGGCGCTGTTCCTGCTCCGCCAACAAAAGCAACAGGCACTGGTGCTGCATTTTGACAAACAGCTGTCGAACCACTGATGCCGGCCGTGGGCAATGGATTTACATTCACAATATGCAGTGCTGTATCAGAAAGACAACCCACATCGGTGATCAAAGAATATCGTACAGGATAAGCACCGGAAGCAGCATATAAATGTGTTGGATTATTAACATTGGAAGTAGAAGCATCTCCAAAATCCCAATGCCGGTGTATAACAGGCCGGCCTCCTGTATTTGAATTGTCAAAGAATGACATGGTCTGACCTGCGCAAACATCCGTATATGTAAAATCGGCCACCGGCGGATCAAATACCTGCAGATCATAATTTATTTCCTGGTTACCCCCGCATCCATCCGGGGTTGGATTGACAGCAGTTACTGTAATGGGATATATACCGGCCACGGCAGATGTGGAATAAGGCGTTGGTATCTGGTATTGATATAATGTTCTTCCGTTTACTACAAGGGAACCGATAAAATACAATGCAGGGTTTGGCATACTAAAAGGTGGAAAGAGGCTGCCAAAATTCCAATTTATACTTGTGGGCTGGTAAGGAAAGGTCATGGTAAAATAAAATGGAGTATTCCTGCAGGTAGCCGGAAAATTGATCGTAGCATTTTGATTCTGGATGGTCACATATTGATATATATCCCTGATATTCGTTCCGGCATTGTAGCCGTATGTTTCGGGTGCGCCATATCCATAAGCAATTGCATTAAAGCCTGAATCGGATTCTACCAAATGGGAGATCCCGTAAGGACCTGTATAAGTATTGCAGGCTGCACCGGTTACACCGGAAATCCCCGAAACATTTAAAATGGCATAAGAATATGCACTATTGAAAGGATGTACAGTAAAGCTGGAAGCCGGAACAATTACCCCATCCAGCCGGAAAGAACTGATAGCTGTACCCGTATTAGGTATCACAATATTTATATAGTGCTTGGCTGCATTTATACAAAAGCGCTGAGAGGCATTCCATCTTACTTTACTGATATTCTGTTCCACCGAACTGAGATAGATCACCTCCGGATCGCCATCCCCGTTACCAGTAGTACAGTTACTGTTTCCCTGGGATGGCAAATACTGGGCTACCATGATGGGCTTGTCTGCCGTGATATACTGAGGAATATTGGTGGCGGGCACTTCGTAATAAAAATTATTTTGCAGGGCATAAGGTATCGGCGCCCCGTTCAGATTGATCACTGTGGTAGGATCGTCAACACATATCCTGTAAATATTATTGGATGGATTGGATGATCCTGTATTGCCATAAGTGGCGGCCGGAACAGTTAAATATGTTTTTCCCCATGAAGCTTTTGGCATCGCCTGTATTATATAATTATCAGCCGAAGTATTAGGCGTACCCGAACAGTTGATATGAATTTTTCCGGCTCCCGAGAATACAGCTATTCTTTTGCAGCCGGAATTGCCAACAGCAACACTCCTGATCTTTGACCCGGTCAGATCAACGCCGGTGTAGGGACCTGGCCCTGTATTTACTAACAACTGACCCATTACCATATAAACCTGCCCTTGCGAAAGATTCACCGTGTATGTATTTCCGGCCAGCCAGCCACCTGAAGTATTAGCAGAAGGGATTATTTCCACTCTTGTAGTTCCGGTATCGGCAGCAATCACATAAAACCAGCCATAGGAGTTCGGATCGTTTGAACTTTGTTTATAATTGACCGAATAATATTCTTTACCCAACGTATTTGTCGGGTACAAAATGGTAGCACCCGATATAGCGCTGTTAAAAATATGAGCATAGGCTACTATGGGTTTTGTAGCAACTATATGAATTCCTTTATCGGAAAGTCCCTCTGCTGTTAAACGATGGTCCGGTGTAGTTTTTGGAATGGCGCCTGTTGTAAAAACTGTATTGGCAGGAATATTATAGGTAACTGACCAGGCTGTACCGGGACAACTTACTGTTACATCACTTGCTGAGTCAGTAACAAAATAAAGAAACATGTCCTGCGAGCCACCCGGAGGGTTAGCCTGTCCCATCCTTACATGATATCCATATCCTACCCAAAAGTCTTTGCCTTTGTTGGAAAAATCCTGTGCATAGGAGATATGGCCAAATAATATGGCAAGCAGTAAAATGCCCGGCAGGTAGAATTTTCTCATGAGTCAGTGGCCTGGTTCGAAATAAGTGACGAATTTATCTAAACCATCAGAAAACACTGTGCATTGACTTGTGATCGGGTAAATAGTTTATACAAAGCTTTTCAACATACCATCTTAAACTGATTTTCCATGCACAAAAAACACAATTCATTCTTTTACTTAATAGAAATACCGAAACAACCTACTAATATTAGATGATTTTCAGCAAATAAAGAGCAAAATAAAATTCAATCAGGGTGTTTTTAAAATTCAACATTTAAATTCTAATTACACCCAGAATATTTGGAAGTTCTTATTTATATAGCAATCATAATTATTTGATTAAGTGATAATTTATGCAAATAAATTAAGCTCCTTAATTTGGCTGAATTCAAAGAGTACCAAATTTTGTCAAAAGCCAAAATTTTTAGTCAATTTGGAGTGGGTTTATCCTTTTTATTTATCGTTCCTACTCTTTTTGTGATTTTGAATATCACCATCTCCTATCTTGCTGCGTTATAATAGCAGCGATGAAAAACAGGTTCCTCTACCTTTTCCTTTGCCTTGCCCTTTGGCTCTCTTATAGCTCCTGCACCTCCGTAAAAGAGCCGGAACTGATAGGCATTGAAAATGTCACTATAGAAAGGCTTGGCGTAAAAGAATCCGCCCTTAATGTCGAACTCCATTACCATAACCCCAATAGCTTCCGGGTCAAATTAAAAAGAGCTGAAGGAACCGCCTGGCTGGATGACAATCCTCTCGGTGATTTTGTATTGGATACACTACTACATATCCGGGCCAATTCAGATTTTCGCCTGCCATTGAAGTTGAAGATGGATATGAGGCATTTTGTATCGAATATGGCAAAGTTTGTTTCAGGAAAACAAGTGGCCATAAAAGTAGAGGGCACTGCCCGGGTAAGTAAAGGCATCCTCACCGGCAATTACCCGATAAAATATGAAGGGAAGGAGAAATTGGGAGAACTGTTGAAGTAGTTTCTGGTTTCTGGTTTCTGGTTTCATGTTATCGTGCAATGCGAAATGACTTCCAATTTTCGGAGACCCAACCTGAAACTCGAAACCTGAAACCTGAAACATTAAAACCTATTTCTGCTGCGGTGGCGGAACTACTTTCGGCTTCGGATGTCCACCCCCATCTTCAAATTTTTTACAGGTCTTTGGAAGACGGTTATACATGTCTTCTGCAGCGGGAACATCATCGGCATCATAACCACAATTGGCAATAATGGCTTTTATCTCTTCTATATTGATCCGGTCGGTTATATATTTTACTTTGGTTTCCCCTTTTTTAAAATTCACCGTTGCTTCTGATATGCCATCATACCGTTTCAACTGTCCCTCTATTCTTTCCTTACATGCCTGGCAAAGTGCATTGGGAGTTTTGATAATGGCTGTAACAACTGGTTTTGTCTGGGCCTTTGCCGCCAATGATAATGTCGTTGCTGCAACGATCACTGCCAATACTTTTTTCATGAACTATTTATTTGAAATTAAAATTACGACCCCCCCTTCCAGTTAGCCGGGTCATCCCGCCACCTTAACAAAACTTCCTGCTGGTTGGCCGATACAATTCCTTTTTCAATGGCAAGGTCAATCAGTGCAGGATAATCCGTCAAAGAATAATATGTCAATGATGCTCTGGCAAAGGCTTCGGTTGCAACGGCAAAACCATAAGTGAAAATAGAGACCATGCCGACTACTTCTATTCCTGCCTCTTTCAATACATCCACCACCTGCAGGCTGCTTTTACCGGTAGAAACAAGGTCTTCGATCACTACTGCCTTTTGCCCTTTTTCATAAAAACCTTCTATCTGGTTGCCGAGTCCATGTTCTTTTGGCTTGGGCCGCACATATACATAAGGTAGTTTTAATTGATCCGCAGCCATTGCGCCCCATGCAATACCGGCTGTGGCCACTCCTGCCAGCATTTCTGCTCCTGGAAATCTTTCAAAGACCACATTGCACATTTCTGATTTGATAAAATCCCGGATAAAAGGAAAAGAAAGCACCTTACGGTTATCACAATAGATAGGACTTTTCCATCCGCTGGCCCAGGTAAAGGGCTTTTCAGGATTTAATTTAATGGCATTAACTTGAAGGAGTTTTTCGGCTACCGCCTTTGCGTCAGTCATGCAGCGAAGATAAAATGAACAGGCCACTATGTTTGTAAAAATATATTTTAATGATAAGCCATTATTCTTATGTGATTCTATAGATGAAACTATTCAGCCTTATGTTCATCATGATGATGCCATTTTCATTGATGAACTGAATACCCATACGGTAAAAGCCATGATCCATGAAATGGAACAGGCTGCCATTCATGCCGGTGTTTTTTATCATAATGATCTTGCTGAATTGAAGAAAGCTTTATTTAAAAAATTCACACTAGTACAGGCAGGAGGCGGAGCAGTGCAAAATGAAAAGAAAGAACTATTGCTCATTTTCAGAAGAGGAAAATGGGACCTGCCCAAAGGGAAATTAGATAGCCAAGAAAAACTGGAAGACTGTGCCATACGGGAAGTGGAAGAAGAAACCGGTTTGCAAAATGTGCAACTGGTTACCCCGCTTACCATTACTTATCACACCTATCATGAAGGCGCCCGGTACATTTTGAAAGAGTCGCATTGGTATATGATGAAAGTGAATGGGGAGCAAAAATTAGTCCCTCAAACAGACGAAGGGATTGATGAGATCAAATGGGTGAAACCGGCTGATCTTGAACAATACCTGAATCATTCTTTTCCTTCTGTAGTTGATGTATTGAAGATGTTATCGCCCTGAGCCTCCCGAAGGTGACAGACGTTTTCTGAATCATGCTTCGGGAACCTCAGCATGACATCCCAATTTATAATGATCTTGGCGTTTTGAAATCCCTTTTTTCGATGATCGCCATCGTAAGCCTGCTCACACAAACCAATTTATCATTATCGTTGAAGATCTTTATATCCCATACATGAGTTGACCTGCCGAGATGTAATGGGAAAGCCATACCGGTTACATATCCACTGGTAGCGCTATGTACATGGTTGGCATTTATTTCCAGGCCCACGCATTGAAACCTGGCATGATCGATCACCATAGCAGAGGCAACACTGCCAATTGTTTCGGCCAGTACGCAGGATGCGCCACCGTGCAATAAGCCATAGGGCTGGTTAGTGCGATGATCTACCGGCATTTTTGCTTTGAGAAAATTATCACCGATCTCTACCCACTCGATCCCTATATGCTCGGACATAGTGCCTTTACCAAGCGGTTCCAGCTTTTCAATTGTGAGATCTTTATCAAACCAGATGGACATTCGTTTTATTTAGGTAATGATTGAAAAACGATATCAGGAAGGAAAGGACTGGCATTACCACCGTTCCGGATTATATCTCTCACAATAGTGGAGGCAACAGAAGTGTACTTGGGTTCGCCGGTAAGAAATATCGTTTCAATAGACCTGTCCAATGTCCTGTTTGCATCAGCGATCGTTTTTTCATATTCAAAATCGCTGACATAGCGGATGCCTCTCAAAATAAAATGTGCACCTATCTTTTTGCAAAAATCAATTGTCAACCCTTCATAGAATGCACCTTCCACCCTTTCTTCGTCCTTATATATTTCTTTTATCCATTTCACTCTTTGTTCAGGACTGAACATCGGCGCCTTAGCTGCATTCAAACCAATACCAACTACTATCTTATCAAAAAGAGGCAAGGCCCTGTTGATGATATCCACATGCCCGAGTGTGAGCGGATCGAAAGTGCCGGGAAATAAGCAGATTCTTGACATTGGAGAAATATTGATGAATAAAATTAATGCTCCTGTGATTTCCGGCCGGAAAGAAGATATAACACTGCCATCCGCACTGCTACTCCATTTTCTACCTGCTGTAAGATAATGGATTGTTTGCTATCAGCTACATCGCTGTCCAGTTCCACTCCCCTGTTGATCGGGCCGGGGTGCATGATCACCACTTCTTTGTTCAATCCATCCAGTAATTTTCTGCTGATGCCGTAAGCAAGATTGTATTCCCGTAATGAAGAAAACAATACCTGGTTCTGTCTTTCTAATTGTATCCGTAAAACATTCGCCACATCGCACCACTCCAACGTTTCTCTTAAATTATAACTCACATTCACGCCTAATGCACTACTGATATATTTGGGAAGTAAAGTAGGCGGACCACAAACTGTGACTTCTGCTCCCATCTTTTTCAACAAATAAATATTACTCAGTGCCACCCGGCTATGCATTATGTCGCCGATGATGGCCACTTTATTTCCTTTCAGCTTTCCCGTTTTTTCTTTTATGGAAAAAGCATCCAGCAATCCCTGTGTCGGATGTTCGTTGATACCATCACCTGCATTGATGATAGCGGCTGGAATATGCTGCGCTAAAAAATGGGGCGCACCGCTGGCACTGTGTCGTATCACCACCATATCCACTTTCATCGAAAGGATATTATTCACCGTGTCAAGCAATGTTTCGCCTTTGGAAGCAGATGATGTGGAAGAAGCAAAATTGATCGTATCGGCGCTCAATCTTTTTTCGGCCAGCTCAAATGAGAATCTTGTTCTGGTTGAGTTCTCATAAAAAAGATTAACGATGGTTACTTCCCGTAACGAAGGAACTTTTTTGACCGGTCTTTGTAAAACTTCTTTGAATTGTTCTGCCGTGGAAAGAATTAATGAAATATCATCCGGGGTGAGGTCTTTAATGCCCAGCAGATGTCTTGTGGATAGTTGCATTAAAGGGCGAAGTTATAGTTTTAGCCACAGATTAACACAGATGGACACAGATTAATTTTCTTAAAGGAGAACGACTTCTCCGTTCACCAGCTTTACTTTGTCTGTCTTTGTGGTTTCGATTGTTTTACCAACATGATCAGCCTGGATGGGGAACTGCCGGTGCTCTTTCCTGTCAATCAAAACACATAACTCCACTTTGGCCGGACGGCCATAATCAAGCAATACATCCAATGCCGCTTTAATGGTTCTGCCGGTAAATAAAACATCGTCTATCAACACTACTATTTTATTTTCGATGGAGAAAGGCAAATTCATGGTATCCGGTGTCAATATCTCATTCCGGATATCATCCCGGTAAAAAGTAATATCGAGTTGGCCGTATTGTATTTGTTTTGATCCTTCCAGCTTTTGCAATGCAGCAACAATATTTGCCCCCAGCACTGCCCCGCCCTGTTGTATGCCTACATATACCACTTCATCATCGTTTCGATGTGCTTTATATAATGCAGCAGCCAGGTTGCTGATGGCTTCATTTAACTCTTTTGCGGAAAGTAAGACCTGCATGGGATTGTTTACGTGAAGGTACAGGTGCAAAGATTAAACTTATCAGTTTAGTTTCCGAAAATCTTCGGGTAAATTATTATTGCATCTGCATAAAAAAACAGGCAGCCTTTTGCAAGACTGCCTGTTCTGAAAAAGATCTTTTATTAGAATCTGAGAGCAAGACCTCCCTGGACAATAGATCCGCCTACATATCCAACTTCGAGGTAGAGACCGAAATTAGATGCGATGTAATATTTAGCACCCAACTGGCCAGAGAAACCGAAAGCACTGGGAACAGAAAAAGAACTGTTGTTAGTGTTACCACTACCGTCCTTGTAGTCATACTTGAAATTGTAGTACCCAAGTCCAAGACCTACATAAGGATCAAATTTGTCTGACTGTCCGAAATGATAGTTAGCTCTTGCCAAAGCAGAAAAATTTGTCAACGATTCTGTATAACTATCAACAGGATTAGGATCAGTGTATTTTCCGGTGATCTTGGAATATCCAAGCTGAACACCTACACTGATATTTTCTGAAGCGCCATACTCATACGTCAACGCAACCGGGCCAGTAGCAGATACCTTATAATCGCCCCCAAAAAAAGAACCGGAGAGTTTGAATAAAGTTTTCCAGATATTACCAATGCCATAACCTACAGTAACAGAAGAGCTCCCCTGGTAATAAGCAGTCTCATCCTGTGCAAATGTTTTTGTCACCATAGAAACCATAAATACAACAGCCAACACAAAGCCTTTTTTCATAATACGTTTTTTTATTAGGTAAATTTGATTCGGGCGCAAAAATAGTCGCTACTACGCAACTGCCAAATCTATTTGCCCGGCAAAAGTTGATTTGAACCGGGGATTTGCACCCGGTTATCTGTTTGTAGGCCTGTTTAAAAACTGTTTTCCGGCTGATCAGCTCTGAAGCATAAAAGGATAGCGGTAATCGGCAGGCGGATTAAAAGTCTCTTTAATCGTTCTTGCACTCAACCAGCGGTACAAATTCAAGATACTGCCGGCTTTATCATTGGTGCCGCTTGATCTTGCACCACCAAATGGTTGCTGACCTACAACCGCACCTGTTGGCTTATCGTTGATATAAAAGTTACCCGCTGCATTCCGCAATTTATTTGTTGCCAGTTCAACAGAAGCCCTGTCCTGTGAAATAACAGAACCGGTCAATGCATACGGTGAAGTTGTGTCAACAAGGTCTAATGTTTTTTCAAAACTATTGGCAGGGTAAACATATACCGTCAGCACAGGCCCGAATATCTCCTCGCACATTGTTACATATTTCGGATTTTTTGCTTCAATAATAGTTGGCTGAATAAAATATCCTTCTTTTTTATCGCACTTGCCTCCTACCCATATTTCTGCTTTCGGATCTTTCCTTGCATTATCAATATAGCGTTTGATATTGTCAAAGCTTTTTTCATCGATCACTGCATTGATAAAATTGGAAAAATCTTCCACGGTTCCCATCTTAAAACTCTTTACACCGGCGATCAATTTTTTCTTTACTTCTTCAGCAATATTGGAAGGGATATAGGCTCTTGATGCAGCCGAACATTTTTGTCCCTGGAATTCAAATGCACCACGCAATAATGCAGTAGCCACCACATCCGGGTCGGCACTTTTATGTGCGATCACAAAATCTTTTCCTCCTGTCTCTCCCACTATTCTCGGATATGATTTATAGTTCGGCATGTTCTTACCGATCGTTTCCCACATATTATTGAACACACCTGTCGATCCTGTAAAGTGTACACCGGCAAAATCCCTGTGATTGAAACAAACTCTTCCTATCGTTGGTCCATCCACATAAATAAGATTGATAACACCATCCGGCAATCCTGCTTCTTTTAAAATTCGCATCGTCATTTGTGCAGCATATACTTGTGTATTCGCCGGCTTCCAAACTACTACATTGCCACACATCGCAGCTGATGTCGGAAGATTGCCACCGATAGCTGTAAAATTGAACGGAGTCACTGCTAATACAAATCCTTCCAGCGGACGATACTCCATCCGGTTATGCATACCCGGTCCGCTGATCGGCTGTTGTTTATATATCTCGGAAAGAAAATGAACATTGAAGCGTAAGAAATCAATGAGCTCACAGGCTGCATCGATCTCTGCCTGGAAAGCATTTTTACTTTGACCCAGCATCGTTGTACCATTCATGTAAGGGCGATACTTTGTTGCCATAAGATCGGCTGCCCTTAAAAATATATTGGCCCTGTTCTCCCAGCTTGTATTGGCCCAATTCTCCTTTGCAGCCAGTGCTGCTTCTATCGCCTGTTGAACATGTTTCTCTTCACCGGCATTGAAATGACCGAGCACATGTTTGATCTCATGCGGCGGGTGCATCTCCACTTTTTTATTGGTACGGACTTCTTTGTTACCGATATACATCGGCACATCGATCTTTTCTTTTTTCAGTTCTGCCATTACTTCCTTTAATCTTTTCCTTTCAGGTGAACCGGGAGCATAGCTCAATACAGGTTCATTAACTGGCATGGGATATGAAAATGTTCCGATACTCATATAATGATTTGAAGATTTGGAAATTTGGAGATTAAGATGCAAAATTAGCGGCAATATCTTTATTTCCGGGAAGAACCTATGATTTTTGATAATACCCTTATGATCGAACCGCATTCGGTCAGCAGTTCTTTACAAAGCGAATAATTTTCAAGATTATCAAGAAGCAATAGCCAATATTCTGTTTCATCTGCCTCTTTAGCTGCGATTTTCATCTTATGAATAAAGTCGGCCCTGCTCTCGGCATTTTGAGCTTCCCTGATATTTGCGCCTATACTTGTTCCTGACCTGAGTAACTGCCTGGCCAGGACAAACTTCTTTTCCTTTTCAAGCAAAGATGTAAAGCGGATTATTTTTAAGGAAAACCCAAAACTCAGATCCACGATCAGGTTCCTCCCTTTGTCACCTCGCATAAATTGGAGATTTATAACCGAAAGGTGACACTCCAATCCAGAAAGAAAAAGAGATTTTCAACACAATCTACTGTGAAAAATCCCATATAAAACCGTTTTTTCATCCCATCTCCAAATCTCCAAATCGATTCATCTCCAAATCAACTTTCTCCTTCCTTCTCACTCATCAAATACGCCTTGATAAATCCATCCAGCTCTCCATCCATCACCGGCTGAACATTACCTACTTCAAAGTCGGTGCGGTGATCTTTGATCATTTTATATGGATGAAAAACATAGCTGCGTATCTGGCTGCCCCATTCTATTTTTTTCTTTTTGGAATTGGTCGCATCTTTTACAGCTTGTCTTTTGCGAAGCTCTTCTTCATACAAACGGCTCTTCAGCATTTGCATCGCCAATTCTCTGTTGCCTAATTGGCTCCTGTCCTGCTGACAAACAACAACGATACCGGTTGGAATATGCGTCAGCTGAACTTTTGTTTCTACTTTATTTACATTCTGTCCGCCGGCACCACCGCTTCTCGATGTTTCCATTTTTACATCGGCAGGGTTAATTTCAATATTGATCGTATCATCCACCAGCGGATATACAAACACCGATACAAAAGAAGTATGCCTTCTTGCATTACTGTCAAACGGTGAAATGCGAACCAAACGATGCACACCGCTCTCTGCTTTTAGAAAACCATAAGCAAAGGGCCCGTCAAATTGTAGTGTCGCAGTTTTGATACCGGCGCCATCACCCCATTGCCAATCCATTTCCGTTACTTTCCATCCTTGTTTCTCTCCATACATGCGATACATACGGGCAAGCATCTCCGCCCAATCCTGGCTTTCTGTACCACCGGCACCTGAATTAATTTGTAATACCGCAGGCAATTCATCCTCTGGTTCATTGAGTGTTGCTTTGAATTCTGCATCATCCAGCATGGTCAGTGCTTTTTCGTAAGCTTCCTTCGTTTCTTCTTCTGTTGCATCGCCGCCTTTCCAGAATTCGAAGAGCACAGCAAAATCCTCTACAGATGCATCAGCCGCATCATAGAGTTTTACCCAATACTCATTTGCCTTGATGTTCTTGAGAATTTCGGTAGCTCTTTTGTTATCGTCCCAGAAACCGGGACTGAGGGAAAGCTGTTTTTCTTCGGCTATTTTTTGTTGTCGGTTAGCGACGTCAAAGAAACCTCCTTACCCCGGCAATGCGGGACCGCATATCAGATAATTTTTCGATTGTCATAGTGGTGCAAAGGTAGGAGAAAATCACCTTCTAGCAATTGATCTTTACTTCAATGTGAATGGCTTTATAAACATTTCTTCAATTACTGGAGTGGTATTAGCCACTTCACTAAAATTATACCTCTTGGCATCTGTTAGTTTAGAAAATAAGTTTTGAAAGTTATTCTGCTCGTCAATTTTCAGGTCAACAATCTCTCTTCCTGTCAAGTCTATTGGTACGATTGTCTCAATTACTTCTTCAGAAAGTTTTATAAAAGATGCTAATACAAAGCGTTTAGGATATCTACTAATGTTTTTAACCACATATCGATACTCTCGACCAACCCCACCTTGATATGCTTCCGCCTTTGTTTTATATGTCTGAGATAATATCAAAATAACTTTATCATAATTATTCATTCCCATGTGCATTAGCTTGTTAAAATCGACAGCGGTTTCATCTTGCATAATACGTTTGTCCAAATCTGCATTAAACCCATTCTGTCTTAAAAAGTTAACAAATGAAATTACTTTTTCTTCATGTTCTTTACCCTCCCAAGCATAAGACACAAATACACTAGTACTTGTATTAGATACCTCTACAGAAGTTCGAAATGCTTTCTTCAAAGAAATAATCTTTTTCCCATTACTATCTATTAACGTTTCGAACTCATCATTCTCAGAGATGACTTTATATATTTGAGGTTTTTGATATCCGAATCTTTCGTTCAAACTATTAATAATGGTTTTTAAATAGACCTCCTTATATGAATTCTTTCTTATCAAATCTAAAACTTGATTTTTGACTTGTGCTTTTATAGGGTTAGCTTTAATATAATTATTCCGTCTTCTTGTTATTACCACCCTATTTTTATACAAGCTCTTCCACTCAACTAATATATACTTGTTATCATTTAGTTTAAGATACCTTGTTTTATCGTAAATAATTGATCGAATTGATTTTTCTGGGACCTTGGGTCTAATTTCCAATATTTCTTTTATTATCTTTTCTATTGACAATGGTTCGTTATAATGAGACAGAATCTTAGAGATTAACTCAAAAAGGGTTTCGCTATTATCTTCCCATTCAGATAGTCCCCAAAAACCAGTTTTGCCTTGTGATTTAAATCTTTTATCCACGGCTAATTGGCCTGCAACAGTTCTTGTAATAGCTTTTCTACTAGTTCCAATCAACTTATGATTTATATCCTTAATCATTTCAGCTAGCTTTACAAATTCACCTCTTTCATTTAATAAACGATAAACCAAATCTTTTGCACTGCTGAGATATTGAAATCTAATTTGAAAAAAGGATTTTCCGTCGAATTTAAGTTCTTCTATTTCATCCAATTGCTCACAAGCCAATTCAATTAACTCATTTCTTAGGTTTTTTTCTATACGTTTAGCTTCAATAATCATATCCTCTAAGCTTATTGGTAAAATATTCCCTTCAGCTATTAAATAAACTATATGACAGATTTTAAAGAAATGCTCGATATTAATTCCTCGATCAATAAAAACATATGTATTATTTCTTAAATGATGTACATGAGG
>JABFRU010000008.1 GCA_013140985.1 Chitinophagaceae bacterium
TATTCTTTTCAAACCAGTCAATGACGAAGTTGTAGCGTTCTTTTTTGGTCATGACGCAAGTTAGGAAGTGAATAGTGAATGGTGAATTGTCAATGATGTTTTAAACGATGAAGATTCTTTAAGCCCCTGAGGGGCGAAATATTGGTAGAATGATAAATCAAGATCGTATTGAGCTCCGTAGGAGCGGCATATTGGAGATGATATAGCAGTGAACACAGCCATTGCTAAAAAATTCTAAGGAACTTATCAGCATTAGTATAAAAAGAAATCCACAGCCGCAGTATACCGCATATTTCAGGGGTTGATTTGCTAAAGAAACATGGAGTGATTTTTTGATCATAACTACCCTACCCTGCATGGTCTTTAGGGATATCTTAACTGTAGTATTTTGTAATACATTTGAATACGTTGTATCTTAGCAGAGAAATTAATCACCATGACAAAAAACACAAAAACAGAAGCAATCATTGTCAGGGTTAGCCCTGATCTAAAAGCTGATCTTCAAAAACTGGCCGATGCTGATATGCGTAAACTCAGCGATTATGTCCGCATGCAACTTGTAAAACTTGTAAACAAAACAACCAAAGCCTAAACCGCCTTTTATGCTCACCAATTTTAAAAACCTGAAAGAACTGATGTCAAGATACTCGGATGATAATGTTTGCCGGGCTTATCTTGAACAAGTGCGTTGGAACGGTAATCCTGTTTGCCCTCATTGTAAGGAACACAAGCCTTACAAGCTCAATGATGGCAAAAAATACAGGTGCAGGAACATCAATTGCAAAAAGAATTTTACCGTAACAGTAGGGCTTGTATTTGAGAATACTAAAATTCCTCTTTCAACCTGGTTTGCGGCCATTTATTTGGTAACAGCGCATAAGAAGGGCATTAGCTCTCACCAGTTAGCCAGAGATTTGGGGGTAACCCAAAAGACCGCTTGGTTTCTTAACCACAGAATCAGGGAAACCTTTGCTAATGAAAGTCATGCTCAACTTGACAACATTGTAGAAATGGATGAAACGTTTATCGGTGGAAAATGGAGAAATATGACTAAAAAGAAAAGGGCTGAAGCAAGACAAATTGGCGACAATAAAGTGCCTGTAATGGGAATACTTGAAAGAGGTGGCAAAGCCAGTTTAAAGGTCATGAAATCATTGGATAGCTTTCAAGACTTAATACTTTCTCATGTTAAACCAACCGCAGTTGTAGTTACTGATTCTCATCCCGCACATATAGGTATTGAAGAATCGTTTAAAGGACACATTCTTATCAATCACTCCAACGATGAATATACAAACGGTATTTATCACACCAACACAGTAGAAGGTTTCTTTTCAATGCTGAAACGTGGTGTTTACGGAATCTATCATCATGTAAGCCCAAAACATCTGCATAGGTATTGCGAAGAGTTTGCTTATCGCTATAACTACAGGGGCATAAAGGATAATGAAAGATTTGTACTTACTTTACAAAATAGCAATGGTCGGTTAAAATATCGGGAACTGATCTCCAAAAAAAGAGCATGAGCAACGGAAACAATGATAATCAGGGAATGTCATTTGAGGATATGATAAGAAAAGCCGCAACAACACCGGTGGATCCTGCTATAATGATTGAAAAGAAAGACAAGAAACACTCCATCCCCCATGCTTCCGGCAAACAGGTTCAGTTTACACAAATAACAATCGCCGACAAAAGGATAGATCGGTTTTGCCTTCGGGTTTATCTAAAATCAAAGGACGGACAAGAAAGTTATGTTGACCATTATCTCACAATAAGACCCGGTCAATTCCAAACCGATACAGCCTTATTTGAACTGGTTAAAAATCAAAACCCTGTTTTGGTGGAAAAAGGGGATTCACTTACCGTTGCTGTTATTGCAAGCCCAACATTCCCTGATGAAGATTTTGATGTCGGTAGTTTAAGTTACCGACTAATTTAAATTAACGCCCCTACAGAAAATGTCAGTTCTAATATGAATATAATAGATGCTTTTTCTGATCCTGCCTTTTCTCTACCCAAATACAATAACAAAGAAATATTCCCTTTGACATTAGAAAGTATTTATCAGGAGTTTTTTACTGTGCTTGATAAAATAGATGAAGGTTCTATTGTCGATAAAATTAAAGAGAACAAAACTACACTACACTCCTTTTGTGATAGGCTTTTACAAAGTGTAAATACCTACTATTCTGGTTTCCCTTCAAAGGCCTACTTTGAATTTGAAGAGGCCTTAACCTTTATTGCCGATTTCTTGTTCCCAGAAAAAGCTGGATCAGTTGCTATTAATCCTGATGAACCCTATTATAGAGCAAGGCAATGGGAATCTATCCAATTTGACAGAAAACAAATGTTTCATGTACCGTTTGAAAAAAGAGAATTTGTAACAACGAAAAGGTTTAGCATTCCCGGACTACCATGTCTATATCTATCAAATTCAGTTTATGTATGTTGGGAAGAGCTCCAACAACCAGACATTAATAAAATGCAGGTTTCCCGTCTTAAACGAGAAAATTATGGGTTTAAGTTTTTGGATTTATCATTCTCTCCTCATAACGTTGAGCAGATGTTAAAAGGAGTAACATCTGATCTTGTTGGAAAAGGAATAACTATTCCAGGACAGCCGCTAGACAATTTTGCCCGAATAGCCTTAGTTTATATTATGAGATGGCCTTTAATTGCTGCTTGCTCTATTAAGGTTAAAGAAAGGGGTGGGTCATTTAAACCAGAGTATATCATCCCTCAGTTCTTACTACAGTGGGTCAGATTAAATAAAGAAATAGATGGGATCAAATATTTTTCAATTGAAGCAAACATACAGCCTAAGGCAACGCATTCACTATCCCAATTTGCAAACTATGCGATACCAACAAAGGAAATAAAATATAGCGGGTACTGTCCATTCCTTACAAAATCTTTTTCAATAACCGAACCGGTTTCATTTGCAACCTTGAAAGATCAAATACCAAATATTATGGAGCATAATAAAGAGAAATTTGCAATTGCAGTCTATAAGGTGGGATTTGATAATATAGGAGCAACTCTAATGGTTGACGATACTGAGGTGTTATATTGGCATACAGTTTTTGGGAAGATTGAGATTGAATTATCACACATGCCTCTTGAAAAAATTTCAAATGATTAATCCACACTACATCATGCAATAATAACTTGTCTTGATTATTTCAGATCCATCATAATATTGGTTAATTGTAGCTACAAGTCCAGATAACCCAATCATAGCATCAAATTCTTCTCCTGTCATCCGGATTTCTTCCAGACTGCCATCGTTGGCGTTTTGCCAGGACAAAATTTCTTCTTTAGAAAGTGCCTTGCTTTTGAATTGATCGCTGTAAATAACTCTACCGTCATTTTCAGGAAACATCTGGGGTTTGATCCTTGCATCAGCAAGTATGCGAAGGATATGCATGGCTTTGCAGATCAGCCGAATTTCAGATAATGAAAGAGTTTTATTTAAAATATCCATTGGAAGGTGACGATATTTTATTTTCTGTTTTTTAAGAAATAAAAAAAAGAGAGTAATTTAGGTGATCCTATGAAGCGGGGGCCAGCCTGACAACTGAAAATCCCCGCCCACATAGAATCATATGGAAAATCAATCTTTAGGTCAATATTGGCTTGAGAGAAAAAGGGTTCAAGAACCAATTTTTATTGATTACAAAACCGAAAACAAAGAACTTCAAGCCTACATTCCCGGTAACAACAGCAACGCTTTTTTTACCGGTACTATTTTGGGTTTGATACTTGGGGTTGTTGTCACAGTTGGTGTTTATCAATTCTCCAAGTAATGGCTACCATTTCAAATTTTACTTTAGGTGCTTTTCAAATGTGGACAAGTAGTTTGACTTTTTAAGCTTCTGCTTGTTTGTTACATTTGATTAATTTCTAATACATTATAGCGCAAATCACTTTTTTTTAATGGCCTGTGTTCACTGCTATATCATCTCCGGCATATTGATGAATAGAATTAATGCAGCACAAGAGTGCGACGCAACAAAGCTGATCAGGGAATTGAAGCTGGTAACATAAAAAAGTCCCGCATTTCTGCAGGACTTGAAATTTTTTGAAGAACAG